>CAJTCH010000090.1 GCA_910574715.1 Lachnospiraceae bacterium
GCATGACAAACGGGTTCCAGCCAATAATTCCCTATGTGAAAGATTGGCAAGAGTCTACAAACGAAAACAGAAGCAGGCAATTACTCTGCGGAGCCAAGAAAGTTTAAACGATATTTGTGATGGCTTAAGCATAGTCTATTTGTTACGCTCACAAAATGTAGATGTATATCAGAAGATATCAGAAATATATGAACGGAAACGCCCGCCCAAAATAAAACAGGAAAAGGTTGTTGCTAAAGCTTAACGCCAAAGCAGCAACCTTTTCTTTATTTTGCAGATGGCGTGGGTGTGAAAAGTAACCAGCATATAAGAAATAATGGAGTGTTTAAAATGACAGGAAAATTAATAACCGCAATTGTTACAATAACATTGGCTTTAGTTTTTTACACAATCGGTGTGTGGTCAGAGCATCGAAGCAAACAACTGAAAAAAATTCATCTGATATTTTTCTGGTTTGGACTTTGCATGGATACAACAGGTACAATCTTGATGGGGAAGATTGCAGAACAGTCTATGTTTACAGGGAAACTCTCACTACATGGTGTAACGGGCACATTTGCTATTGTTTTAATGATTGTGCATGCAGTATGGGCTACGATTGTTTTGGTAAAGAATAACGAAGATTCAGCAAAGAATTTTCACAGATTTAGCATTGCGGTATGGGCAATCTGGCTTGTCCCTTATATTCTTGGGATGATGATAGGAATGAGATAAAAATTTGATTTAAGAAAGAGATATAATAAGCCGTGTGGAGCGAGACTCAACGCGGCTTATTACATGTGATAGACGTTCCCTCCCGGATTTTCTGAAATAGTCAATACGGTTGCCGGTTTTCGCCAATCAAATTTAATAGGAATGATTCCGTTGAAAGAAGGCTGTGTATTTCCAATCAAAAGCATGTAGATCTGTATCCCATTTCACTATCTTATAGACCGGCAGGGGATATAAATACTCAATATATACTGTTCTTTCATGAAAAATATCAATAGGTAGCTTTATTGAACTGAGACAAGCAATAAGATATAATTTACTTGCGGTAGAATTTATTCAATGTAAGGAGGATAAAATGAGAGTAAAAAGATTGATTGCGGCAGCATCGGCAGTTGTATTTACGGTCGCATTAGCTGTTGGATGTGCTGCAGACAAGCCGGTGCAGAAAGAACAGGAAGACCAAGAGGAATCCAGTACGGAGCCCATTGTAATCTCTACGACAGGAGAGCATGCATTTTTCTCTGAGACAAATGAGGAGACCGGAGAACTAGAAGGGTTCGAGATTGATGTGTGGACAGAAATTGGAAAACGTCTTAACAGAGAGATTAAGTGGGAGACAGCAGGTTTCCCGGGAATTATTGAGTTGCTGGAATCAGGAAGAGTCGACTCTGTAGCCGATCAGATTGGAATTACGCAAGAAAGAGAAGAAAAGTATTATTTTTCAGATGTGTATTTCTATGTGCCGTACAGGATTGTTGTAGCAGAAAGTAATAACTCGATCCAATCAGTGGAGGATCTGTATGGAAAGAAGCTGGGGTTACTCAGTGATGATATTGCATATTCTTATTTTGACGAGTTGGATCCGGAGGGGAAGATTGAATATGTGAATTATGATGACAGTGCTGGGGTTCCGGCAGATGTTGCAATGGGACGGCTTGATGCAACACTAATGTCTTCCCTGCATATTGATTCAGTGAAAAAGGAATCTGGATTAGAAATCAAAGGTGTTGGAGAGCCTGTATATTCAGAGGATAATGGTTATCCGTTCCAGAAGACAGAGGAAGGAAAGAAGCTCAGGGACGAAGTGAATGGAGTGCTTAGAGAACTGCAGGAAGAAGGGTTCATGAAGGAAACGGCAATCAAATGGTTTGGCTTTGATCCAATGGAATAGATGTGCTTTGACAGGAGACAGATGAAAGTTTGTCTCCTTTTTCAAAAATATATGAGGGATATTATGGATGAATTTAGAGTGGATTATTTTTTGAAAATGATTCCGAAGATTTGCAAGTTATTTCCAGAGACCGTAAAGGTAGCCTTTTTTTCTTTATTATTGTCTCTGGTGATAGGATTAATCTTAGCGGTTATCAGACAGTATCGGATAAAAGGATTATATTTTTTCAGTTCGCTGTATGTGTCTTTTTTTAGAGGAACTCCGTTTATTGGTCAATTGTTTCTCTTCTACTATGGATTTGCCCAGATCAGTGAAACTATAAGGAGGATGTCTCCGTTTACGGCGGTCATTATTGCCTTGAGTGCGAATTATAGCGCATTCATGTCGGAGGATATACGGGCGGCTCTTAATTCTGTGGATAAAGGGCAGTATGAGGCAGGACTTTCTATAGGGCTTAGGCCGTTAGCGGCTATTCGCAGGATTGTTCTGCCTCAGGCTGCAAGGATTGCGATTCCCGGATTATCGAATAATTTTATTAATTTGTTTAAATCAACAGCGATAGGATTTATGATAGGCTATAAGGATATGATGGCAATTGTAAGCATGGAGACTTCGAGAAGTTATCGGTTTTTAGAGGGCTATGCCGCAGCTATGCTTGTTTATTGGATAATTATATCTGGCTTATCATTTCTACAGAACAAAATGGAAAAGAGATTGAACCGGAAATATTAAAAGGCGGTAAGATTTATGATAAAAGTAGAAGGATTAAAGAAGAATTTTGGAGCGTTACAGGTATTGAACGGTGTCTCCTTTGAGTTAGAAGAGGGAAAGGTATTGGCAATCATAGGTCCGTCCGGGACAGGTAAATCAACGCTGCTGCGTTGTATCAATTACTTGGAAAAGCCGACAGATGGAACGATTACCATAGGAGATACTACGTTAAATGCTAAGACTGCAAAAAAGGAAGACATTTATAGATTGCGGAAAAAAACAGCTATGGTATTCCAGAATTATAATTTGTTTAAGAATAAAACGGCATTGGAAAATATTATGGAGCCTATGATAGCGGTACGGGGAGTCGCAAGGCAGCAGGCAATGGAAAATGCGGCGGAGATATTAAGGGCGATTGGATTGGAGGATAAGAGAAATAATTATCCTTCACAGCTTTCCGGAGGGCAGCAGCAGAGGATAGGTATAGGCAGAGCAATGGCGGTGAAGCCCAAGGTGATGCTGATTGATGAACCAACGTCATCGTTAGATCCGGAGCTTGTCGGAGAAGTATTGAATCTGCTTTACAAGTTAGCCAGAGAACATATGACGATGATTATTGCCACACATGAGATGGGATTTGCCAGGCATGTCGCGGACGAAGTTATTTTTATAGAAGGCGGAGAGATCATTGAAAGATCAGAGCCAAAGAGTTTTTTTGACAATCCCCAAACACAGCGGGCGCGTCAGTTCCTACGGAAATTTAGCCCGAAAAAATCATTATAAATTGGCTTGAAAAACACGCTCACTGACTTTATAATATATCAGGATAACAAGTCGAGAAAAGGAGCGTAGGATATATGCTTGAAGTAAAGGACCTCACATTCAAGGTAAATGAGAATGGAATAGAAAGAAGCATTGTGAAGAATATCAGTTTCCATGTGGATGACGGTGAGATGCTTGTGATCACCGGACCCAACGGCGGCGGGAAGTCGACGCTTGCCAAGGTGCTCATGGGGATCGAAGCTGCGGACGGCGGGCAGATTATGCTTAATGGGGAAGATATCACCTCCTATGATATCAACCACCGGGCGAATGCCGGGATTGGGTTCGCATTTCAGCAGCCTCCAAGGTTCAAGGGAATGACGGTTGACAGGCTGCTGTCATTAGCCGCAGGACACGAGCTTAAGGAATGCGAATGCTGTGAATTGTTGAGCAGAGTGGGCTTATGTGCCCAGGAGTATATCAGGCGTGAAGTAGACGCGACGCTCTCCGGCGGCGAGATGAAGCGCCTGGAGATCGCGACCGTGCTGGCGAAGCCGCATAAGCTCTGTATCTTTGATGAGCCTGAGGCGGGGATCGATCTGTGGAGTTTCTCGATGTTGATCCGGGAATTCGAGAAGATACATGATAAGAAGAAGGAGAGTCTTATATTGATCTCTCATCAGGAGCGTATTATCAGGATGGCAGACCGTATCATGGTGATCGAGGACGGAACGATCGGGGCGATCGGAGTTAGGGAAGAGATACTGCCGAAGCTTATGGACAAGGGCGATAGCTGCAGTTGCATGAATCGGGCAGATATATAGCAGGAGGGCGTGAAGGATGACAAAATTAGATGAGATTACAGAGAAGATACTGCGTCAGATCGACGAATCCGGATTTAAACAGAAGGGAGCCTTTAATCTGCGCCACAATGGGATCGCACTCTGTCACGGAGACAGCGAACACATTAAGATCAAGAAGAAGGAAGACCGGCAGGGGATCGATATTTTCATAGACGGAGAGACGAAAGGGGAACAGGTGCATATCCCGGTGGTGGTGGATGCTTCAGGAATGCAGGATAAGGTCTATAATGACTTCTATATCGCAGAGGGTGCGGAGGTGACCATTGTTGCGGGCTGCGGGATTCATAACAGCGGCTGCAATGAGAGCCGTCACGAAGGAATCCACTCTTTCCACGTGGGAAAGGGAGCCAATGTGCGCTATGAGGAGAAGCATTACGGCGAGGGCGAAGGAACCGGCTCGAAGGTGCTGAATCCGGTTACGGCGATTTATCTGGAGGAAGAGGCTGTATTTACCCTGGACACGGCGCAGATCAAGGGGGTCGATTCCACTGTGCGCGAGACTGAGGTGGAGATGGGCGCGGGCTCTAAGTTATATGTGATAGAGAAGTTAATGACCCATGACGATCAACTGGCGGAATCCAACATGGAAGTGCGGATGAATGGAGACGGAAGCTCTGCCCAGATCATTTCCAGGTCTGTGGCGAAGGGAAGCTCCAGGCAGGTGTTCCATCCAAAGGCAGTGGGCAATGCCAGCTGCCACGCCCATGTGCAGTGCGACTCGATTATTATGGATCATGCCGAGGTAAGCTCGATTCCGGAGATCAACGCAAGGCATATAGACGCGGCGATCATCCACGAGGCGGCGATCGGCAGGATCAACGATGAACAGTTGGTGAAGCTGCGCACTCTGGGAATGACGGAGGAAGAGGCTGAAGGGATCATAATAGATAATTTCCTGAATTAGATATAAATGGGACATGGTAAAATATAATTTTACCATGTCCCATTTGACTTATCGTACTGCGAATTTACGAACCAGACAGCTGATGATACCGGCAATGCACAGAGGCAGCAGCACGGAACGCATGGAGCCGTATACCTTCAGGGCGCCCTGTATGCCCAGAAGCGGCGATGGGGAGACAGGAACCAGACTGTGGAAGAAGAAAGCAAGGTATGAACCGGCATAAATAAATACGAAGGAGAACAGTCCGCTTCCGGTATCCACTTTGCGGCCTCTATAGTCGGTTCTTCTGCTCGTGGCAAGGACGAACAAGAAAGAGAAGAGTTGGAACAGAAGCAGGAAAGCGGCAACTGCAGCGTAGGCTGCGAGAATATAATTCTTCTCGAGCACGGCATGGATGATATCGCCGTATTCCCTGTGGTTTTCCCAGAAATTAACTGCCAGCGTATAAGTGATAACGCCGATCAGGATCAGGGTTGCACTGCGCAGCAGCAGACTGATAAGCCGGTAAATGAATCTGATACTGGTTGCGGCCGTCTTAGAGGCGGGAGAAATCAGGTCAGGAGACAGGAGTCTCTTCTTATAACGGCTGCGGCGGTTGTCATCATAGTCATAGTCATAGTCATAGTTATAATCTTCATCGTCATAATCGATGTCTTCATAGCGGTCATAGCTACGGCGGTCATAACTGCGGCGCCTGGATCTGCCGCCGTAATCCGTATCGCGCCGTCGGTTGTTATATTCGGTGCCGTAACGTTCATTCTCGTATTCAGAATCATATGGATCATCGGTAGATTCGTCATTTAATTCATTGCGCAGGAAATTAGAGTATTCCTCTTCCTGATAGACAACTTCGAAGTCGTCATTGAAGAAATCTGCCGTATTTTCCCTGGATTTCCTATTATTTATACTCACGTGCCAAATCCTCCTTGAAATGTGCAACAGTTCAGACAAGCGGCCCTGTTACTAAAATGTTTTATATTATAGTATGATTTAGTAGAAGACTCAAGAGATATAACAAAATGTTCATGAATATATAATAATTTTTTTAGAAATTAACGAATGGGTATATCTTGTATTAATGGAGATAACGGCTTATAATAACAATTTGGAAAAGGAGGGACCCGGGATGAAGGTAAGATATATGGCGCAGATGGGAATGCTTGCGGCGATTTCGGTTGTATTGATGCTGTTTGAGATACCATTGCCGTTTGCTCCGGCATTCTATGAGATTGATTTTAGTGAAGTGCCGGTGATGGTGGGCTGTTTTACGATGGGGCCGCTTGCGGGCGCAGGTATAGAATTCCTTAAGATCCTGCTGAATTTCGCTGTTAACGGAACGGACACGGCGGGAGTCGGAGAATTCGCTAATTTCCTGATCGGCTGTTCGCTTGTGGTGCCGGCGGCGGTGATCTATAAGAGAAAACGGACCAAATCAGGCGCGGTGATCGGTATGGCTGTGGGAACGGTGTTCATGACGGTTGTAGGATGCTTCCTCAACGCGTTCGTATTACTGCCGGCCTATGCCAAAGCATTCGGGATGCCGATGGATGCATTGATCGGCATGGGATCGGCCGTCAACGGTTATATCAAGGATCTGGCTACATTTGCCATATTCGCAGTGGGGCCGTTTAATCTGTTAAAGGGATTCCTGGTATCGTTGATCGTGCTGTTGATCTATAAGAAGATCAGTCCGATCTTGAAAATGTAGTGCACACAGGGCGGAGTCCGGCAGCGGAAGTCCGCCCTGATCTGAGTTTCCCGCAGGTGAAATGCGGTGTTTTAGGATGCGGGGCAGATCTCGATCCAGTATCCGTCCGGGTCATTGATGAAATAGATGCCCATCTCCGGATTCTCAAAGCATACGCAGTTCATCTCTTTGTGAAGCGCCAGTGCGGCGTCCATATCATCTGTACGCATTGCCAGATGTGATTCGTTATCGCCCAGTTCGTAAGGCCTGTCCATATCACGGAGCCAGGTAAGTTCCAGGAGATGCGGGGTCGTCTCATCCCCAAGGAATGCCAGCTTGAAGCTTCCGTCTTCGGCAGCTGTCTCCCGTGTGACAGTCAGTCCCAGCGCCTTCTGATAGAAATCAATGGATTTCTTAAGATCCAGGACATTGATATTATTGTGGTAGAATGTAAATTTCATGATTTTGCCTCCTTAGTAAATTTTCATGGCTGTAAAATAAGTATATCATGAGTAGCACAAGAAAGAAAGATGTGATATAATAGGAAGCGCCTTGAGAACAAGAATATAGGATGGAGACGGCTTCATGATTATAGAGACGAACAGCGAACGTGAGACATATGAATTAGGTGTAAGGATGGGGCGGGAGGCGAAGGCGGGACAGGTCTATACACTGATCGGAGATCTTGGTGTCGGGAAGACGGTATTTACCAAGGGCCTGGCAGAAGGACTTGAGATTGGGGAACCGGTCAGCAGCCCTACATTTACCATTGTGCAGATATATGAGGGAGGGCGTCTGCCCTTCTATCATTTTGATGTCTATCGGATCGGGGATGTAGAAGAGATGGACGAGATCGGGTATGAGGACTATATCTATGGAGAAGGAGTCAGCCTGATCGAGTGGGCAGACTTGATCGAAGAGATTCTTCCGGAACATTATACGGAGGTTCGGATTGAGAAGGAACCGGAGAGAGGATTTGATTATCGGAGGATTAGCATATGCGGATATTAGGGCTGGACAGCTCGGGCCTTGTTGCAAGTGTAGCGGTCGTAGAGGCCAGAGAGACAGAAGAGGTAACCATAGCAGAGTATACGATGAATCTAAAGAAGACGCATTCACAGACGCTGCTCCCCATGTTGGATGAGGTGGTCAGGATCATAGAGCTTGACCTGGATACGATAGATGCTATTGCAGTGGCGGCGGGGCCGGGATCATTTACCGGCCTTCGAATAGGCTCGGCCACCGCGAAAGGACTTGGACTTGCGCTTAGGAAGCCTCTGATCCATGTGCCTACGCTTGCGGGGCTTGCGTACAATCTGTGCGGCACCGATAAGATCGTGTGTCCCATCATGGATGCCAGAAGAGGACAGGTATATACGGGAATCTATGAATTCCAGGGGGAAGAACTGATCATACTGGAGGATCAGATGGCGGTCAGTATTGAGGAATTGGGCGAGAGGCTCTGTGCATATGACAGAGAGGTCATATTCTTAGGGGACGGGGTTCCGGTTTTTGCAAATATACTTGTTGATAGTATCATGGCGGGCAGGAAGCTTTCGTTTGCACCGGCGCATATGAATCGGCAGCGGGCGGCTTCGGTGGCGTCGCTGGGTATCCGGTACTATAGAGCAGGCAGGATAGAGACTGCGGCAGAGCATCAGCCAGACTATCTCAGGATATCGCAGGCTGAACGAGAGAGAAGGGAGAGGCTGGGACATGATTAGATTCGAAAGTGATTATCTGGAGGGGGCGCATCCCCAGATTTTAAATAGGCTGGAGGAGACGAATTTTGATCAGACGGCAGGGTACGGCAATGATCCGTTCTGCGACAGCGCAAGGGAGAAGATCAGAGGCTTATGCGGGGGCGCGGACGTTGACGTACATTTTCTGGTTGGAGGAACACAGGCGAATTTTACCGTGATCAGTGCGATACTCCGCTCCTATCAGGGAGTTTTAGCGGCAGTGACCGGGCATATCAATGTACATGAGACCGGTGCGGTAGAAGCAACCGGACATAAAGTCCTGCCGCTTCCAAGTGAAGACGGCAAGATTACGGCAGAGCAGGTGCAGCATGCATACGACGTGCACTGGAACGACGCAGACCATGAGCACATCGTGCAGCCAGGCATGGTCTATATCTCTCAGCCGACAGAGAATGGGACGCTCTATAGCAGGGAAGAATTACTGGCGCTTCATGATACTTGCGAGAGACTGGGGATTCCGTTATTCCTTGACGGAGCGCGGCTGGGTTACGGATTGATGGCAGAGCCGAATACACTGACGCTTGCAGATATAGCGGAGCTGACGGATGTATTTTACATCGGAGGAACGAAAGTGGGCGCTTTATTCGGGGAAGCGGCTGTAATATCGAATCCGGTGCTTAAGAAGGATTTCCGTTATCTCATCAAGCAGCATGGAGGGATGCTGGCGAAAGGGAGACTGCTTGGAATCCAGTTTGATACTCTGTTTGCCGGCGGGCTGTATTTTGAGATTTCGAAGCATGCGGACAGGCTTGCCATCCGGCTTCGCGAAGCATTTGTGAAGAAGGGGTATGGATTGCGGTTTGATTCTTATACGAACCAGCAGTTTCCGATTCTCCCCAACAGCCATATAGAGCGCCTTAGGAAGAAGTATTCCTTTGCATTCTGGGAGGCTGTAGATGATACTCACAGTGCGGTGCGGTTCTGCACGAGCTGGGCGACCCGGGAAGAGAGTGTGGATGAATTGATCCGGGATATTGAGGAGTTATAAGATGTGGGTTCTGCGTGAGGCCGGTGGGCAGGATGCGGCCAGGATTGCGGCTCTGGAGAGCGAGATATTCCCGGACCCATGGACGGAAAATGGGATCAGGGAGACCTTATGCCAGAATAATACGGCGGTGATCGGCGCATGGAAAGACGGGAAGCTGGCAGGCTATGTCATCTTATACTATGTGTTGAATGAGGGCGAAATCGCAAGAATCGCAGTAGACGCACAGAACCGCCGCCAAGGGGCTGCCGGTCTGTTGTTTGAACGGGCGCTGGAAGTGTGCGGCGACAGAGGGATCGAACGGCTGATGCTGGAAGTCAGGGAGAGCAATGAGGCAGCGATCGCATTCTATAGGAAATGCGGTTTCACAAGAGACGGACTTCGGAGAGGATATTATGAGAAGCCTAAGGAGGATGCGGTTCTCATGAGCAGAGATTGTCGGCGCGCAGTCAAAAGTTTTGGAAATCAGGTGGCAGCGTTGACAGCAGTTCCCACTGGAATGCGGGAAACGAAGCAGATATAATGTAGGCGTAACAAATAAGAGAAAGTGACAGGATACTCACAGGAGGAATTGTATGCGCCAGTACAGAACAGAATTAGAGAAAACAGAGAAGATCGAGAAAATCATTTGCAATAAATGCGGGAAAGAGATTCTGGTACGCCAGGGGGTTCCACAGGAGGATGTGCTTGAAGTGGAGAAGCGATGGGGATATTTCTCAAGGAAAGATAACCAGGTAGACCAGTTCGATCTCTGCGAGGATTGCTACGATGAATTCGTTAGAAGTTTTCGGATAAAAATATAATCAGGATTGTGGAAGATCGAGGTAGAATATGCTGGATGTATGTTTGTTGGGAACAGGAGGTATGATGCCCCTGCCGTACCGGTGGCTGACGTCGCTTATGGTCAGGTACAACGGCAGCAGTCTTCTGATTGACTGCGGAGAAGGGACCCAGATAGCAATAAAGGAGAAAGGATGGGGCTTTAAAGCGATCGATGTGATCTGCTTTACACATTATCACGGCGACCACGTAAGCGGCCTCCCGGGGCTACTGCTCACTATGGGTAATGCGGACCGGACAGAACCGCTGACGATCGTGGGGCCGAAAGGGCTGGAGCGCGTGGTGGGCGCTTTGCGCGTGATAGCGCCGGAGCTGCCGTTTCCGATTAGATATAGAGAGATTACCGAGCCGGAGCAGTCATTCGAGATGAATGGCTACCGGCTGAAAGCATTTCGGGTCAATCATAATGTCCTGTGCTACGGATATACGCTGGAGATCGACCGAGTCGGAAGGTTTGATGTGGACCGGGCAAATGCTGCAGGGATTCCGCAGAGATATTGGGGAATGCTGCAGAAGGGTGAGACGGTGGACGTGGATGGCAGTACCTATACGCCAGATATGGTTCTTGGACCGGCGCGGAAAGGGCTTAAGATCGCTTATTGTACGGATACGAGACCGACGGATTCTATCAGAAATAATGCTGCGGGAGCCGATCTCTTTGTATGTGAGGGGATGTACGGAGAGAAGGACAAGCTTAAGAAGGCCAAAGAATATAAGCATATGACATTCTATGAAGCGGCGCATCTGGCAAAAGATGCCAATGTCAGGGAAATGTGGCTGACTCATTACAGTCCGTCTCTTACGAAGCCCGAAGAGTATATGGAGGAAGTACGGGCAATATTCCCCCAGGCGATAGCGGCGAAGGACAGAAGAACAGTGGAACTTGTATTTTCGGAATAGGAGTGTAAGTATGGGAGATAAGAAAGATACCGATAAAAAAGATACGCTGATTCTTGCGATCGAGAGTTCCTGTGATGAGACGGCGGCCGCGGTTGTTAAGAATGGGCGTGAAGTGAGATCTAATATCATATCTTCACAGATAGCGCTGCACACCCTGTACGGCGGGGTCGTTCCGGAGATCGCTTCCAGGAAACATATTGAGAAGATCAATCAGGTAATAGAGGCTGCATTGGCGGAAGCGGAAGTTACACTGGAAGAGATCCATGCGGTCGGCGTTACATATGGTCCGGGGCTTGTGGGCGCTCTTCTGGTCGGAGTTGCGGAGGCGAAAGCAATCGCATACGCGGCGAAGAAGCCTCTGATCGGGGTACATCATATAGAAGGACATATTGCTGCGAACTATATTGAACATCCTGAGCTGGAACCGCCGTTCTTGTCGCTTGTGGTGTCTGGGGGACATACGCACCTAGTGCGGGTGAAGGATTACGGCAGTTTTGATATTATCGGAAGGACAAGAGACGACGCTGCGGGCGAAGCATTTGACAAAGTGGCGCGGGCGATCGGACTTGGGTATCCGGGAGGACCCAAGATAGATAAGGTGTCAAAAGAGGGGGATCCGGATGCGGTGATATTTCCGCGCGCCCATATGGAGGACGCTCCATATGATTTCAGCTTCAGCGGATTAAAGTCCGCCGTGCTGAATTATATCAACGGGTGCCGGATGAAAGGGATCGAATATGATCAGGCTGACGTGGCAGCGTCTTTTCAGAAGGCGGTGACGGATGTGCTGGTAGAGAACGCGATGCATGCAGTGGAGGAATTTAAGGCGGACAGGTTCGCGATCGCGGGAGGCGTTGCGTCTAACAGCGCGCTTCGTGCGGCGATGAAGACAGCGTGCGAAGAACGGGGGATCAGGCTCTATTATCCGTCCCCGGTATATTGCACGGATAATGCAGCTATGATCGGAGCGGCGGCTTATTACGAGTATATCAATGGAACAAGGCATGGATGGGATCTTAATGCGGTTCCGAATCTGAAACTGGGAGAGAGATAACACATGAAGATGCGTGAACGAAAGAGATGTACGGCAATTATTCTGGCAGCAGGCCAGGGGAAGCGCATGGGGACCGCGGTTCAGAAGCAGTATATTGAGTTGGACGGGAAGCCTCTGATCTATTATCCGTTAAAGGTATTTCAGGATTCGGATCTGATCGATGAGATTATACTTGTCGCGGGAAGCGGCCAAGTGTCCTATGTCCAGGATGAGATTGTAAGAAAATATCACTTCAGTAAAGTAAGCGTAGTCACAGAGGGCGGAAAAGAGCGTTATGATTCTGTGTGGAGAGGGCTTAAGGCAATGCGGCGGGAGGGAGCCGGTCTGGAGGAAGAGCAGGGATATGTATTTATCCATGACGGAGCGCGCCCATTTGTAGATGAAGCAATCATAAAAAGAGGCTATGAAAGCGTAAAGAAGCACAAAGCCTGTGTGGCAGGAATGCCGAGTAAGGATACTGTTAAGCTGATAGATGAAAATGATTTTGCAGTTAAGACTCCGGAACGGAAATATGTATGGATCGTACAGACACCCCAGATATTTGAAGAAGCATTGATCGTGGAGGCATATTCCAGATTGGCAGAACAGGAATGCATTCATGTGACAGATGACGCTATGGTCGTGGAAGAGATGATGGGGACTGCAGTCAAGCTATATGAAGGGTCCTATGAGAATATCAAGATTACGACTCCGGAAGACTTGAAAATAGCGATAGCCTTTCTAAAAAGTCGTTAAATATCGGATTTTATAGCATTTATTAGAATAGAATAAAAAAATGTGGAAAAAATGGAAATTAGATATTGACGTCAGAATTGTTGTGTGGTAGAATCATCTATGTCGCTGAAACGCGGCGGGTTAATTGAATATATGGAGAGGTATCGAAGTGGTCATAACGAGGCGGTCTTGAAAACCGTTTGTCCGAGAGGGCGCGTGGGTTCGAATCCCACCCTCTCCGTTGAAAAAACTATCAGTCAATCGGACGGTAGTTTTTTCTGTGAGAAATCAGCGAGCTCTGGAGAAGTACCCAAGCTGGCCGAAGGGGCTCCCCTGGAAAGGGAGTAGGTCGTTAATAGCGGCGCGAGGGTTCAAATCCCTCCTTCTCCGTTTAATATGGTGCATGAAAAAAGATGTTGAAAAAAGTTAAAAAAAGGCTTGACAAACATAAAGATGCATGATATTATATCAAAGCTGACTCGCGAGAGATGCGAAAGTAGCGAAGAACCTTGATAATTAAACAATAGACAACATCCCTGAAAATTTCTTATAAGAGAAAAATTCAGAACGAGACATCGAAAGATGTCAACCTTAAAACAGTAAAGTAAACGGGAAAAGAAAAGCGAGCATTTTTCTTGACCCGGATTGGACTTAAAGGATGCTTCGGCAATACTAAGCTTGTGAAAAACCTCGCTAAGTATTGCGAAGCGTCTAAATGCTAAGGTTTGTGTAAAACCAAACCTTAACTTTTTAGACGAGAGTTTGATCCTGGCTCAGGATGAACGCTGGCGGCGTGCCTAACACATGCAAGTCGAGCGAAGCGCTTGAATCTGATTCTTCGGATGAGGATTCTTGTGACTGAGCGGCGGACGGGTGAGTAACGCGTGGGCAACCTGCCTTACACAGGGGGATAACAGTTAGAAATGACTGCTAATACCGCATAAGACCGC
>CAJTCH010000091.1 GCA_910574715.1 Lachnospiraceae bacterium
TTTATCCGTAAGTAACATGAACACATCCTCCAATAGTTTTCTTTATTGTACTTGAAATTTGGAGGAAATGCAAAAAACTTTTCCGGTTTATCCGGGTTAGGATAAAAGATAAAAATGTCATGCGCTTGAAGAATATAAACGGTCTATATCCTTCAAACGCATGACATTTTAACATTTGTCTATTTAGACAGGACTTCAATTCCGCTCTCGGTTACCAGTACCATATATTCGATCTGTGCTGACAGTCCGTCGTCAATAGTATAGACAGTCCAGTCGTCAGCTTCATCGACGAAGAAATCCGGGCTGCCTTCATTCACCATCGGCTCGATGGTGAACATCATGCCGGGGACCAGAACCATCTCGCTGCCCTTGGGCGTTACGTAACTGACAAAAGGCTCCTCGTGGAATTCCAGCCCGATTCCGTGTCCGCCGATATCCTCAACGACGGAGTAACCGTGCTTCCTTGCATGAGAATTGATGGCGTGGGCGATATCGCCCAGATGTCCCCAGGGTTTTGCCGCTTTTAACCCCAGGTCTACGCATTCCTGGGTCACACGGACAAGCCTTGCGGCTTCCGGCGAGATGTCCCCGATGGTAAACATGCGGGATGCATCGGAATAATAGCCGTCCAGGATGGTGGACACGTCTACATTCAGGATATCGCCTTCCATCAGGAATTCATGCTCGCTTGGAATGCCGTGGCAGACGACGTTGTTCAGTGAAGTGCAGACGCTCTTGGGGAATCCCTCGTAATTAAGCGGGGCGGGAATGCCGCCGTGTTCCGTCGTGAAATCATAGACCAGGCGGTCGATCTCAGCGGTACTCATGCCTTCATGGATATGGGCGGCAACATGATCCAGCACGGCAGTATTGAGGGCGGCGCTTTTCTTGATGGCAGCGATCTGCCGGGGAGTCTTTAACAGGGAGCGGGAAGGGACGATATGTCCTCTTGCGGCCAGAGTCCAGAGTCTTATGTCTAATTTGTCCACAGTGATAACCTCTTTTCCGAGTCCCATAGGGACTGTCTATCTTATTGTATGAGAAATGTCTGAAAATGTTAATGTGCTTCTGGTTTCCATTATAACACCGTTGTCAAGAGGAAAAAAATAGGGTATACTTTTAAAGGACAAACGAAAGGAATCAGGTGAGAAAGGAGTACCATATGTTAAGAATAGGAATGCTTACAAGCGGAGGAGACTGTCAGGCATTGAATGCAGCCATGCGGGGAGTGGTAAAAGGGATCTGCTCGAAGAGAGATGATGTGGAGATCTACGGCTTCCAGGAGGGCTATAAGGGACTGATCTATTCTAATTTCAAGATGCTGACTTCCAGAGATTTTTCGGGAATTCTGACCGTAGGAGGAACGATCCTCGGAACCTCAAGACAGCCGTTCAAGCTGATGCGTGTGCCGGATGAGAACGGACTCGATAAGGTAGAGGCGATGAAACATACGTATCACAAGCTGAATCTGGACTGCCTGGTGGTTCTTGGCGGCAACGGCACACATAAGACGGCGAATATGTTAAGGGAAGAGGGGCTTCATGTCATTACGCTTCCTAAGACGATCGACAATGACCTGTGGGGAACGGATATGACCTTCGGTTTCCAGAGTGCGGTGGATATTGCAACGGACACGATCGACAAGATCCATACAACGGCAACCTCCCACAGCCGTGTATTCATCATAGAAGTAATGGGACATAAGGTCGGATGGGTGACCCTGCACGCAGGGATTGCCGGAGGCGCCGATATTATCATGCTTCCGGAGATCCCGTATGATATTGACGTGGTGGTTGACGCTATCAATAAGAGAAAGGCTGCGGGTAAGAAGTTCACCATCATTGCAGTTGCGGAAGGCGCCATCTCTAAGGCGGACGCCAAGCTCTCCAAGAAGGAGATGAAGGAGAAGAAGGCGAAGCAGAAATACCCGTCCGTAGCATATGAAGTGGCTGAGAAGATCCAGAAGAGGACGGATCAGGAAGTGCGGATCACGGTTCCTGGGCATACACAGAGGGGCGGTTCGCCGTGTCCGTATGACAGGGTGCTTGCCACGAGACTTGGCGCGGCAGCGGCGGAAGCGATTCTTGACGGTGATTTCGGGTATATGCTGGGCGTGAAGAAGAATGATATCGTGCGTGTTCCGCTGTCAGAAGTGGCGGGCAAGCTTAAGTATGTAGATCCGAAGTCCCCTATCATCAAGGAAGCAGAGATGACGGGGATCAGCTTCGGTATCAAATAGACAGGGGAGTGCAGGGATGTCATATACGGCATTATACCGGAAGTTCCGTCCGGATGAATTCGAAGATGTGAAGGGGCAAGACGCCATAGTAAGGACATTGAAGAATCAGATCAAGGCGGGGCGTATCGGACATGCGTACTTGTTCTGCGGGACGCGCGGAACGGGGAAGACTAGCGTGGCGAAGATATTTGCAAAGGCGGTGAATTGCGAGAATCCGTCGGACGGGAGCCCGTGCGGGGAATGTGCCATGTGCAGGGCGGTCGCGTCGGGGGCGTCTATGAATGTGATTGAGATCGACGCGGCGTCCAACAACGGCGTGGACAATATCCGTGAGATCCGTGAGGAAGTGGCGTACAGGCCTACGGAAGGACGGTATAAGGTCTATATCATAGATGAGGTTCATATGCTGTCGATAGGGGCGTTCAATGCGCTCCTTAAGACTCTTGAGGAGCCGCCGGAGTACGTGATATTCATCTTGGCGACGACAGAAGCTCATAAGATACCGGTTACAATCTTAAGCCGGTGCCAGCGGTATGATTTCAAACGGATTTCGATCGAGACGATCGCTGCAAGGCTTACGGAGCTGATCAAGAAGGAGCAGTGGGATGTGGAGGAGAAGGCAGTCCGGTATATCGCGAAGATGGCGGACGGCTCCATGCGTGATTCTCTAAGTCTTCTGGATCAGTGTGCGGCATTCTATATCGGGGAGAGGCTGACCTATGACCATGTGCTTGAGGTTCTGGGAGCTGTGGACACCGAAGTATTCAGCAGGCTTCTCAGGGAACTGATTGCCATGGATGTGCATCGGGTGATCGGGACGGTGGAGGAGCTGGTGATGCAGGGCAGAGAATTGTCCCAGATGGCTTCGGATTTCACCTGGTACTTAAGGAATCTCCTTCTGGTGAAAGGGTCTGGCAATATGGAGGATATACTGGACGTGTCGACGGAGAATCTTGCGCAGCTTAAGGAAGAGGCGCAGATGATCGAGAACGATACGCTGATCCGCTATATCCGGACATTCTCAGAGCTTACGAATCAGTTGAAATATGCGACGCAGAAGAGAGTTCTCCTTGAGGTGACGCTGATCAAGCTGTGCAGGCCGTCGATGGATTCCGGGAAGGACGCGCTTCTGGACCGGATCAGAGCCATCGAGAAGCAGTTAGAAGAAGGCCTGCCGGAGCGTCCGGCCCGGCACGCTTCCGGTGTGGGCGAGCGGGTGAGCCGTCAGGAAGAGATTAAGCCCCAAAAGCTTCCCAAGGCCTTAAGCGAAGATATCAGGGAAGTGGTGAAGGACTTCCGGGCGATCGCCAGCGAGGCTTCGCCTATGCTCAAGATCTATCTCAAGAAGGCAAGGCTCAGTGCGGGCGAGGATAATCGTCTGCTGATCGTGGTCCCGGACGAGATGAGCGCGGGAGTGGTAGGATCCGAGGAGCATAAGAAAGAGATCGAGGAGTTGATCGAACAGAAGGTTGCGAAGAGTGTAGAGATTGAGGTCCGTCAGATGGAAGAAGGACGGCGGTTCGAAGATCATTTTGTAGATATTGAGAATCTCATTAACATGGAGATAACTGTAGAAGATTAGGAGGATATAGATCATGGCAAAAAGAGGCGGATTCCCCGGCGGAGGCATGCCGGGCAACATGGCGAACCTGATGAAGCAGGCGCAGAAGATGCAGAGACAGATGGAAGAGCAGGCGAAGGAGATGGAGACGAAGGAATTCACCGCGACAGCAGGCGGCGGTGCGGTGGAGGCGACGGTATCCGGTACAAGGCAGTTATTGAAGCTGAGCCTGAATGAAGAAGTAGTGGATCCTGAGGATGTGGAGATGTTAGAGGACTTGATCGTGGCGGCAGTCAATGAAGCGCTTGGCAAGGTAGACGAGGCTTCTGCATCGGCGATGTCTAAGTTCACCGGCGGCATGGGCGGACAGATACCGGGATTATTCTGATGAGGTGCAGGGGGAATGGATTACTACAGTAACCAGATCAGCAGGTTAATTGAAGAGTTGTCATGCCTTCCGGGCATAGGTTCAAAGTCAGCGGCAAGGCTGGCTTTTCATTTGATACATATGCCGGCGGAAGATGTGGACAGGCTTGCTTCTACGATGGTAGAGGCAAGGAGGAATGTCAGGTACTGCAAGGAGTGCTGTACGCTTACAGACCAGGAATTGTGCCCGATCTGCAGTAACGGCAGACGGGACCATAAGACGATTATGGTGGTGGAGAATACGAGAGATCTGGCCGCATATGAGAAAACGGGCAAGTATGACGGAGTGTATCATGTACTCCACGGCGCAATCTCTCCTATGCTCGGGATCGGGCCGGAGGACATCAAGCTGAAGGAACTGATCGAACGTCTGCAGGGGGATGTGGAAGAGGTTATCATCGCGACGAATTCAAGCCTTGAGGGGGAGACGACGGCGATGTACATCAGTAAGCTGATCAAGCCGGCGGGGATCAAGGTCAGCAGGATCGCAAGCGGCGTCCCGGTAGGCGGAGATCTGGAATATATCGACGAGGTGACGCTTCTGAGGGCGTTAGAAGGGCGGACGCAGCTCTGAGAGATAATTGGAGAGAAAAGATGGGAAAAAAGGTTACATCTACGGATATCGCGAAAGCGGCGGGAGTATCGCAGTCTACGGTTTCCATGGTTCTTAATAAAAAGCATAATGTTTCTTTTTCCAGAGAAACCATAGACAGGGTGGAGGCAGCCGCGAAGGAGCTGGGGTATTCGGCTCCCAAGAGAAAGACGAGAAAGGGTGCGAGGAAAGAGAAGCTTCTGGTCGTCTTCTGCTCGAATCTGACGAATCCTTATTATGTCATGCTGCTCCAGGGAATCGAACTGCGCGCGAAGGAACAGGGATTTGGATTGTTCGTGTGCAATACACAGCGTGACCTCAAGATGGAAGAGCGTTATCTTAAGATGATGTGGCAGCTTCGGCCTTTAGGTATTATCTATACCTGTAATCCCAGTCATTGCTTTATGGGGTTGGTGAAGGAGCTGGCAGAGAAGATTCCGGTAGCTGTCGTCAATAACCAGAATGAGAAATTAGACGTTGACGCGGTGGAGCTTGATAATTCCAAGCTTGGGAGTATCATGGCGGAGCATCTCTTAGAGCTTGGGCATCGGAGAGTGGCGTATATCGCGCCGCCGCTTACTGCCAGGCAGAAGCAGCGCTCGAAGCGGGTAGAGGGATTCCTGAAGGTGTATGAGAAGGCAGGCCTTAAGGGCAATGTGATCATCAAGGCGGCCAGAGAAGAGATCGATCTGGATGTCGCCCACATCGATTCCGAGTATAAGATCGGGTACGACCTGACCTGGGAGCTTCTCAGAGAGGAACGGGATATCACCGCCATCGTAGGGCTGAATGATATGATTGCGTTTGGAATACTGGATGCACTGCATGAGGCGAAGCTTCGTGTCCCGGCGGATATGTCGGTGATGGGGTGCGACAATACCTTGTTTACCCGGATGCATAAGCTGGATCTTACAACCATCGAGCATTTCGTGATCTTCAAGGGGCGGGATGCCTGTGATATCATCATGAAGAAGATCGCGTCCCGCAGCAACTCCTATTCGGAGATAGAGCCGGTCAGCACCTATCACGTGGAGTATGAGCCTAAGCTGATCGTGAGAGGAACGACCGGGTATGCCAGAGCGCCGGGGAAACGTGTGAAAAGAAATAAAAATTAATATATTTTCAAATATTATTACTAATAACTAAGAGTGTCCCTGGATTTTATGTGGTATTTTCACCAGGAGCGCTCTTAATTATTTGAATGAACGCGGCGGAGGAATTAATATTTACATATTATTAATTGGAAAAATTATTAATAAAAATAGCGCCTATTGACCGGAGTTAATCGTATAAGTTATAATCAATTCATACAGTAATAACACAGTGTGATTCAAAAGGAGGAAGAAAAATGAAATTTTTCATTGACACAGCGAAGGTAGAGGATATCAGGAAAGCGAATGACATGGGGGTCATCTGCGGAGTTACGACGAATCCATCCCTGATCGCTAAGGAAGGCAGAGTATTCGAGGAAGTGATCGCCGAGATTGCATCTATCGTAGACGGACCGATCAGCGGTGAGGTGAAGGCGACTACCGTAGATGCGGAAGGAATGATCGCAGAGGGTAGAGAGATCGCCAAGATCCATCCGAACATGGTAGTTAAGATTCCTATGACAGTAGAGGGGCTTAAGGCTTGTAAGCAGTTGACGGCAGAAGGGATCAAGACCAACGTGACGCTGATCTTTACTGCGAATCAGGCGCTCCTGGCAGCAAGGGCAGGCGCGACATATGTATCTCCGTTCCTTGGACGCCTTGACGACATTTCCGTAAGGGGTACAGATCTGATCGCTGAGATCGCTCAGATCTTCGAGACTGCAGGTCTTAAGACTGAGATTATCGCGGCAAGCGTGCGGCATCCAATGCATGTAACAGACTGCGCACTGGCAGGCGCACATATTGCGACAGTTCCTTACGGTGTGATCGAGCAGATGACGAAGCACCCGCTGACAGATGCAGGTATTGCGAAGTTCCAGGCAGATTACAAGGCTGTATTTGGAGAGTAGGAGGAAGGCATGAACAAATTGGAATTGATGAAGACAGCGAACGAGATCCGCAAAGGTATCGTGACGGCGGTGCACAGCGCCAAATCCGGTCATCCGGGCGGTTCCCTGTCCGCGGCAGATATCTATACGTATCTGTTTTTTGAGGAAATGAACGTTGACCCGGCAGACCCTAAGAAGGCGGATCGCGACCGTTTCGTATTGTCCAAGGGACATACGGCGCCGGGATATTATTCGACACTGGCGCACAGAGGCTTCTTCCCGACAGAGGATCTTACCACTCTGCGTAAGGTAGGCTCTTATCTGCAGGGGCATCCGGATATGAAGCACATCCCGGGTGTGGATATGTCAAGCGGTTCTCTGGGACAGGGCATCTCTGCTGCAGTTGGCATGGCGGTCTCTGCCAAATTATCCGGCGACAGCTACAGAGTATACACCCTGCTTGGCGACGGCGAGATCCAGGAAGGACAGGTATGGGAGGCTTCTATGCTTGCGGCTCACAGGAAGCTGGACAACCTTGTGGTGATCGTAGATAACAACAACCTTCAGATCGACGGACCGATCACAGAGGTCAATTCACCGTACCCGATTGACGAGAAGTTCAAGGCTTTTAATTTCCATGTTATTAATATTAATGGAAATGATTTTGATGAGATTGCGGCAGCGTTCAAAGAGGCGAGGGAGACAAAGGGACAGCCAACAGCGATCATTGCCAAGACCATCAAGGGCAAGGACGTTTCCTTTATGGAGAATCAGGCATCCTGGCACGGCAACGCTCCGAATGACGAGCAGTATGCTGCGGCAATGGCAGATTTAGAGAAAGTAGGTGAAGCATTATGTCAGATGTAAAGAAGATCGCAACAAGAGAGAGCTACGGCAATGCTTTGGCCGAATTGGGAAAAGAGCATGAGGATGTCGTTGTATTAGACGCCGATCTGGCGGCGGCGACCAAGACGGGAGTATTCAAGAAGGCATTCCCGGAACGCCATATCGACTGCGGTATCGCAGAGAGCAATATGATGGGAGTTGCGGCGGGGATCGCCACGACGGGCAAGGTTCCGTTCGCGAGTTCTTTCGCTATGTTCGCGGCGGGACGTGCATTTGAACAGGTGCGTAATTCTATCGGATATCCGCATTTGAATGTGAAGATCGGCGCGACCCATGCGGGGATCTCTGTAGGAGAAGACGGCGCGACCCATCAGTGTAATGAGGATATCGCGCTGATGAGGACGATACCGGGGATGGTTGTGATCAATCCGTCGGATGATGTGGAAGCGAAGGCGGCGGTGAAGGCGGCTTACGAGCATGTGGGGCCGGTGTATCTGAGGTTCGGCAGACTGGCGGTTCCGGTCATCAATGAGAATGAGGACTATAAGTTCGAGCTTGGGAAGGCGATCACGCTGAGAGAAGGGACGGATGTTACCATCATCGCGTCTGGCCTTCCGGTATCCGAATCCCTGGCAGCAGCTGAGAAGCTGGCGGCGGAGGGAATCAGTGCAGAAGTCATCAATATGCATACGATCAAACCGCTGGATGAAGAGGCTGTGATCCGTGCGGCCAGGAAGACCGGCAAGATCGTGACGGTCGAGGAGCATTCCGTGATCGGCGGCCTTGGAAGCGCTGTGTGCGATGTGGTTGCACAGAAGGCGCCGGCGAAGGTTCTGAAAATAGGAGTCAATGATGTCTTCGGCGAATCCGGACCGGCGGTTCAGTTGATCAAGAAGTATGGGCTGGATTCAGAGAGCATTTACGAGAAGGTAAAAGAATTTGTGAAATAAAGAGTAAGCGAAAAGGGGGATGTGCCGGTTGCGGCGCATCCTTTTTGCGTATGAAGGATTTACAAGGAGATGTTCTCATGGTAAAATATTTCCGACTGTACGGTATGATCTGCAGGGTAAGGAGGTCGGAGAGATGCGTAATTTAAAAAGTTTGACAGACCGGCTGCCGGGGATTACGGCGATACGGCGGATGAGGAAGCTCCGGCGCAGGTGGAGAAGAGAATTCTTCGAAGAGATCAGGGATATTGCCAGACATCCTGTGGTGAAGCACATGAAGAAATATACTCATCACGGGAAGACGACCTGTTACAGACATTGTCTGAATGTTGCCTATTATAATTACTGGCTTTGCCGTCTGCTGCATCTGGATGCACGTTCGGCAGCGCGGGCGGGGATGCTCCACGATCTGTTCCTGTATGACTGGCATACGCATGCCGCGAGGACGGGAGATCATTTCCACGGGCTGACCCATCCCGGCGCCGCTTACCGCAACGCAAGGAAGAATTTCTGGCTGAATAAGACGGAAAAGGATATTATCATTAATCATATGTGGCCGGTTACATTTTACCGGATGCCGAAGACGAAGGAAGGGTGGATTACGACGTTTACAGACAAGTATTGCGGAGCCTTTGAGACAACCCGTCGAAAGTGACTGTAACGTGCCGGAAATTTCACGGGACAAACCCCATCGATTGATAAAATACGCGAATTCCATATGCTATCATTAACAAAAATATGCAAAATGAGGTGAGAGTATATGGAAAGACAATTTCCGAAGAATGTAAGACAGATAGGAAACGTAAGCGATGAGCCTAAAATATACGTAGAAGATTATGTGGATATCTATCTGAACCAGCTTGGAACGCAGGCAGCAGAAGTTCCGGTCGGCATCATACTCATTGGCGAGATCCTGAGCCTGGAAGGACAGGATGTGGTCTGTGTGTCAGGGGCAATGAGGATGAAGGAAGTCCGGATGGAGGGTACGGAGATTGTCATAGAGGAGGATGTGCTTAAGACGCTCAAGGAGGAGCGCAAGCAGTTCTTCCCGTCCGGCGAAGAGATCGGGTGGTGTCTGATCGAGAACGGTCAGCCGGCAGGACAGATGAAAGAGATCTCGCGGATACATAATAAGTCTTTCGCCAAAGATAATACGGTATTTATCTGGAAGGATGCGCTGGATAAAGAGGAAGTCTTCTATTCCTTCAAATACGGAGAGTTGATGCAGATGGGCGGCCATTATATCTATTATGAGAAGAATCCGTCCATGCAGAATTATATGATCGCCACACGCAAAAAGAATGGCGTGACACCCTGTGAAATGGTTGAAGATCGAGCTGCAAAGGATTTTCGTAGTGCAGTAAGGGTGAAGCTGGATGAGAAGGAAAGACAGAATTCCAGGTTCGTATATCTTACGAGTACACTGCTGATAGTGGTAGTTCTGGCAATCGGTATTTCAACCGTTAATAATTTTGACAGGATGGAGGCGGTTCAGGACTCTCTGGAGTCCTTGTCCCAGTCGGTCAATAAGACGGAAGAGCAGACGGAGACGGTCAGTGAGGATAATGCTGCCGTGGAGGCGGGCAATATGGCGGAGCCGGTGGATGTAGGAAGCGAGCAGGAGCCGGCAGGGACGGTGCCGGAGACATCTACCATACAGGAGCAGCTAGGAGACGAGGATTACTATGTAGTCCAGAAGGGGGATACTTTGGACAGTATCAGTGTGAAACTGTACGGAGATACCTCCCATGTGAAAGCAATCTGCAAGATGAATGGGCTGTCGGACGGCAATCTCATTTATATCGGACAAAAATTGTTACTACCATAGCGGTAAAATATGATATAATCAAGAAAACAAATGAATAGCAATGAAGGGGAGATGGATGAAACGGCGAAAAGATAGAAACCTTCATGTTGTCAGAGAACAAGAGGATCCAACAGATAGGATTGTAAGGGAGATACTGGAAGAACTGAACAGTGAGGACGGCCAGTACCAGGATGAAGAAGGACGGGGCAGGAAGAAGCGGACGAGATGGAAGCTTAAGTTCGGGCTTGTGCTGCTGGCTGCCGCTGCAGTCGGAGTCTATCTTCTGGTGAATCTCCAGACCTACAGCCAGGTGCGGATAACGGAAGTATATGAGAATGAAGGCGCGGCGAATAATAATTACAGAGAATTTGAGGGAGGCATCTTAAAGTACAGCAGAGATGGAATCTCCTATCTTAATCAGAACGGAAAAGAACAGTGGAATCACTCTTATCAGATCAAGAGTCCGTTTATCGAACTGGAACAGGAGACGGGAGTGATCGCAGATAAGGGCGGCAACGATATCTTCGTGATCCAGAAGGACGGGATCAAGGGGGAGATACATACTGCTATGCCTATTGAGAAAATATCTGTGTCAAAACAGGGAATCGTGAGTGCGGTACTGAAGAATGACTCCTCTGCGGAAGTGATCTGCTATGATATAAAGGGGAATGTTCTGGTGGAACATAAGACTTCTCCGGCAGGAACGGGTTACCCGTTGGATGTATCTTTGTCGCAGGACGGAGAAGTGATGCAGGTGCTCTATTTCCACACGCAGGACGGCAAGATCACTTCACGGGTTATGTATTATAATTTCGGTGAAGCGGGAGAGAAAGAGACGGATAACCAGGTGAGCGGCCAGGAATATGAGAATACGGTTATGGCTACTGGATTCTTTATGAATCAGGATACGTCGGCCGCGGTCGGGGATGATTGTCTTGTGATCTATAAAGGCAGGGAGATACCCCAGGAGAGTGTCAGAGTCAATATCGATAAGAAGATTAAGAATGTGTTTCACAGTGACAGATATATAGGCCTGATCCTTAAGAATGAGGGGAAGGAAGGATATGAACTGCGGCTGTACAGTGTTGACGGCAAGCTGGTCATATCGAAGGATTTTACAGGAGATTACAATAATGTGAAGATCTGTAAGAGGCAGGTGATCATGTACGACGGGAAGGAATGCTGTATCTTCATGAGGAATGGGATACAGAAATTCGTCGGCGAGATGGAGCATAATATCCTGGAGATCTTCCCGATAATGGGTGTTAACAAATACATTGTGATGAGTACAGACGGGATGGAGAAGATCCGGCTTGTAAAATAAGGAGAACATATGAATTGGTTGTTAATAGCAGTTATGATAATCTTTCTAATATGTATAATAGTGGGAGCTGTCAGAGGCGCCATCAAGATTACGGTTTCCCTAGTGACGACACTGCTTACTTTCGTGATCGTATCATTTGCAACGCCGTTTGTGGCGAAAGCGATCGCAGAGTTTACGCCGCTCGATGATGCGATAGAGACGCAGATCAGCAATACGATCACCGACGCCGCGGCGGCTCAGATCTTGGGCGTGAACGAAGAAGGATTGTCGGAAGAGGGAGTGAGGAAGGCTTTGAAGGCGGCGGGGGTCGATGAGAATACTCTCGCGGATTATGGGATTACGATAAAAGATATCGTGGAGGGAAAAGTCAGCAAGAGTGAGCTTGCCCAATATGGTATCTCCGGTAGTGTGTTGGACGGTGTGAATTCCGGTCAGCGTACGGCGCAGGAGGTGTTGGACGAGACAGATATCCCGCGGGACGTACAGACCGAGGTGATCCAAAACGCAGATATCCCGGAGGTGTATAAGAAGCTGCTGACGGAGAACAACAACAGTGAGATCTACAAGCAGTTGGGGGTGGAGACCTTCGCTCAGTATGTGGGGAGTTATCTTGCCAAGCTGCTTATTAATATTGTATCTTTCCTGTGTACATTTCTGCTGGTAACGATCATATTCAGGGCTGTCGTGTTTGCGCTGGATATCGTGGCGGATCTTCCGGGAGTCGGCGCGGTGAATCATCTTGTGGGCGGGCTCATGGGAGCCGTGGGAGCGCTGGTGATCGTCTGGCTGCTCTATCTGCTCGTCACGTTATTCTTCACGACTCCGGTTGGCAAGATGTTCTTCGAGATGATACAGGAGAGTGAATTCCTGAAGGTATTGTATGATTATAATCCGGTGATGAAGCTGGCTACGATATTTAAGTAAGACAATAATTTGGATAAAAAGAGGCTGGACTGCAGTATGCATTTCTTCAATATATATGATGAATCTTTGGGGTTCATATCTATATATTGTATGGATAAAAGATTGCATGACAGCTTCTTTATTTTTTTGGAAAAACATGTAAAAAAGTTGTTGACAGGATTCGCCAAATATGGTAATCTAGTTTAGCTGTCAGATGAAAGCAATTTGAAAAATGACAGCGAAAAAGAAATTTTAAAAAATTAAAAAAAGTTGTTGACAAACTGAGAAAGATATGGTAATCTATCATAGCTGTCGCAAGCAAGACAACAGCAGCGAACCTTGATAATTAAACAATAGACAACATCCCTGAAAATTTCTTATAAGAGAAAAATTCAGAAATTCAGAACGAGACATCGAAAGATGTCAACCTTAAAACAGTAAAGTAAACGGGAAAAGAAAAGCGAGCATTTTTCTTGACTCGGATTGGACTTAAAGGATGCTTCGGCAATACTAAGCTTGTGAAAAACCTCGCTAAGTATTGCGAAGCGCCTAAACGTTAAGGTTTGTATAAAACCAAACCTAAGCTTTTTAGACGAGAGTTTGATCCTGGCTCAGGATGAACGCTGGCGGCGTGCCTAACACATGCAAGTCGAGCGAAGCACTTTAATTCGATTCTTCGGATGAAGA
>CAJTCH010000092.1 GCA_910574715.1 Lachnospiraceae bacterium
TGTAGGCTAAGAATCCGGCGCCTTACTGCCTCACGACAGCAGGTTTCCGAACCCTCGCCCCGGAACCGCACGTACACCTCTCGATGTATACGGCTCCCCACTATACATCCTCTACAATTATTTATGGATTCTGTCATAGCAGTCTCCACACACTACAAGCGTTTTTCTTTTCTTCTTGTTCATGATCGCTCCCCATTCTGTATTAACATCAAGGTCGCTCATACTTTTTACTTGATACACTTTGACCGCTGACACGTATGCACCGCACATTTCGCAGACGTTCGCCTTGTAT
The DNA here is from genome assembly GCA_910574715.1 of Lachnospiraceae bacterium. Taxonomy (GTDB): domain Bacteria; phylum Bacillota; class Clostridia; order Lachnospirales; family Lachnospiraceae; genus Sporofaciens. Next base: position 293 of record CAJTCH010000092.1, read on the forward strand.
CTGAAAAACAATTCTTTTGGCTTGTTCATCTGCTCATATTCGGGTATGATGTCTGCATAACTCCCAAGGGCATATTTCACCCTGCGGAATCCCTCATTATAGAGGACTGCATACTTTGTACCTTTCTGTGTTTTGTACGGCACTTTAAACTCTTTGTTTTTGGTATATTTTAGCTTTGCTTTTGTCATTGTGATACGGTATTTTGCCGCAACGGTCTTGTACAGGCTGTATTCCATGACATAATGGAACTTATTTAATACGGAAACATTGCTCGCAAGACGGTAGTAATTGTAAATCCCCCGAATCTGCGCATTGTACTTCCGCACCATTTCATGCACTGGCAGGAAAATATAGTCGTTCCGCTGTAACGGCTTCCAGACTTCCTTTTCCCCTGCCCTTGAAACGATTTTCAGCACACCGTAATTTAACAGCTTCCCCACCCATTTCTCTTTTGGCAGGTACAGCTTGATTTTGCCGGTGTAGGCTTTAACAGTCCCTTTTCCTTTGGCTTTTTTCAGCGCACTGTCGTTGCATACCGTAACGTCATAGCCGAGGAACCTCGCTTTGTCGTCACTGTTCGTGATGAGCGTCTTTTCCGCAGACAATTCCAGTTTCAGCGTTTCCTCAAAGAACCTCCCAATATCGGACTTAATCTTTTCAGCATCTTCTTTGCTTCCGATTACGCCGATAAGAAAATCATCGGCGTAACGCACATACTGTATCCGCTTATAGCCTGTGTCCATTGGGTCGCCCATAGGGATTTTCTGGAACTCCCTCTTTAAGTCTGCCAGTCGGCGTACTGCTTCCTGCTTTTCTGTATCAGAGTAGCCGTCCCATTCTTTTCGGATTTTGGCTTTGCACCTTTGGCGGTATGACTGTTTTCTGGAGTACTCATTGTTCCTTTTTCTGCCCGTGCCTTTATCAAATCCCTTTTTGTAGTCCTGCATAAATCGGTCAAACTCATTAAGGTAGATGTTTGCAAGGATTGGGCTGATGCCAGAACCCTGGGCTATGCCGCTGAAAGTGGCATTGTACTCCCAGTTCTCCATATAACCTGCACCCAGGAATTTCCAAATCAGCTCAATAAAGGCTTCATCTTTAATCCGCCTGCGCAGGATATTTACAAGGCTGTGGTGGTCTATCGTATCAAAGTACGATTTTATATCCCCCTCCACAAACCATTTCACACCCGTGAAGTTCTGCTGTAACTGTAAGAGTGCCGTATGGCAGCTCCTGCCGGGTCTGAAACCGTGGGAATAGTTGGAGAATGTCGGGTCATAAATACTTTCAAGAATCATCTTAATGACTTCCTCCACCAGTTTGTCGTCTGACGACGATATCCCAAGCGGTCTCATTTTCCCGTTTTTCTTTTTGATATACTGTCTGCGGACAGGGTTCGGTTGATAACTGTGGTCTTTCACCGCATGGATGATTCGCTCCACTCTTTCTTTACCGTAACCGTCGAGTGTCAGCCCATCTATGCCGGGTGTCATTGCGCCCTTGTTGGCGTAGATGTTTTGGAGAGCCTGCAAGTAGAAATCCTCATTATAAAGATTCCTGTACAGTCTCTCATACCTGTAGTTTTCCTCTTTCGAGTGTTTCTGTAGATTCTCCAAAATAATCTTTGGACTTCTCATGATGTCTCACACACCTTTCCTAAATTATTTCAGTCGTATAGCTGTCTCCCTTCGCCATGTGAACGGTATTACCGCCTCGGACTACTATGGAGACTCCGTAGCCATGCAGGATATTCAGACACTGTATGCCATAGCTTAAAATGGTAAGCGTTCCTGTTTAGGCTATCCTCGTTTAGGCTTGTCTGTACAAGCGTGTCATGCTGTCGGCTATGACGTTCGCCGTTTTCCGCTTATTGCGGCTGGTCAGTGCGGAATGTGATGTGTAGACGCAGTTCGCAAACTCTGCGTACACCCTGCACTGCCTGACGTATAATAGCTATCTTCCGTCAGTGCTGACGATAAAGCCCCTCTGGCTGTCATTTAAGCAGTGTAGCTGTTTAACCTCATACATGACATTTCATCTTGATGCCCGTTCACAGCCTGATAACTGGCTGAATAGCACCGTTGCCGACATGCTATACTCCCCGTCGGGTTTCCCTTTCGGATAAGTCGGTTGATGATAGGAATTAGGCTTCAAATGAAGCCCTCACATTGAACCTACTATCTTGCTAAAGATAGATTACAAACAAGCCCGCGCGGAACGAATGGGTTCCGCTTACGAGCGCACTGCAAATTCATCCATAATAAACTGGCAGTGGACAGGCAGGCTCCCGCCGTACTTATGGTCGGCAAGATAAAATAATTGTTGGAATAACTGCGTGTATAATAGTGACACCAGAAAATTAAAACTGGTGTCGTTGTCTGGTATCAGTGCGAACAATGCGACTTTCTTCTCCCCCAAAGACGGCAAATCAAGCTCGTCCGTAGCGGTCAGAGATGCAAGGCTTTCCAGATTGAACTTCTCAAGCCGTGCGGCAAGGGTTATCTGGATGCTCTTTAACGTCTTGGCTGAACCAGAATGGTAATCTCTGTAATACTTTAATGCGATATGCTCTGGGTTTACCATTTCCAGACGGTCAAACAGTTCATCAAGCGGACTTACATAGCTGTCGTCGTCCTCCCTTACCTCGCCCGCCCTTAAAAGCTCCATTACCATCGGGAAATTCTGTTCCTCTGGCGGAGCTTCGTATTTCAGATAGAACACGAGGGATAAGAGCAGCATACTCGCCGCCGTGTCCCAGAATGGGTCTTGCGACTGGCTTCCTTTCGGCGTGGTCGCCTTAAATAAATTCGTCACAAGCCGCTGCACATCATTATCATTTCTTAAATATACAAACGGATTGTAACAGTGGCTCTTGTGCATATTGATAAGGTCAAGGACACGCACCTCATAGCCTTTCTTCTCAAGCAGCCCTCCCGTGTCACGGACAATCTCGCCTTTCGGGTCTAAGATTACCATTGAAGTGTTGCATTGCATCACATTTGGCTTACAAAAAAATCTGGTCTTTCCTGCACCAGAGCCGCCCACCACAAGGACATTTAAGTTCCTCCTGTGTTTTTTCCCGTCAAGCCCGATGCGGACGCTCTGGGTCAGCAGCTTGTTTTCCGATGCGTTTTTATCTCGGTACTTTTTATTGAGCGTACCTGCGTTGCCCCATTTTGCAGAGCCGTGTTCCTCCCCTTTGCGGTAGTTCCTGCGTGTGGAGAAATAAACGCCGATTCCCATGCCGTAGGCAAGCAGAAAAATAAGGACAGTCCTTACGCTGTCCCCACACACCGTTATGGAAAACGGATTCTCGACTGCCACGGATAAGTTGCCGATTATCTCCACGATGCCGCCGCTGACATAAGGGGCTGTCAGCAGGGCAATCCACACGACAGGAACAATGCCGCATAAAGAGAGGATTAAACCCGCCTTATAATCATCACCGTTCTTCATGGCACTTGCACGGGGCGACCTTTACTTTCTTGGTCGGGGCGTATGCCACCCTGCTTATCAGCTCGTCAACAGGCTCGGTGGGGCGTTCCTCCTGTATCTGCTGTGTCCGCAGGGTATTGAGGGCATTGAGGACAATATTCTTATCATATTTATCCAATGCCAGATGGTATCGTTCTTCTTTCATAGGCTGCACCTCCGATTAGCGTTCCTGCTCTTTGGATTTGGGCGGCTTGTTCTTCTCAAGGCTCTTATACATATCCGACTGGATTTCGCCGAGGACGTCACGCATCGAGCCAAGCTCCCCCTTAAACTCCTGCGTTTCCATGCCCTCAAATTCTTTCGGGAGCTTGTCAAAGCGGAATCCCTTTGTGTCCACGCCGTAACGGGAGCTTACCATATAGGCAACGCAGAACGATTTGAAATCAGAATCGTCACGGCTCTCCTTATGCTTGCAGTCAAAGACCGCCGCCGACACTTCCTTTGCCATGCTGACAAAAAGCTGTTCCTCGGAAAGCCCCGTCTTGATGAAGATGGTCTGCTGTGAGCTGTCATAGAACGCAGGCAGCTCAAGGTCATCGACTGGCACAAAGGAAACGGGGCTTGCGTCAATCATCGCCGACACAAGCTCACGCATATTTTTCTGCTCCTGCGGCTGCTGCCTGTCCTTTGCCGAAGTCTGGGAAACGTCATAAACTATCTTAGCGTTGTAGCCGACCGCCTTTGAGCCGTCGTCACGCTGGTACTCTTTCCCAGGCTCAAGGATAGTCACTTTCTGTGCGTCCTTATCCACATAGACACGGCTCTGTTTCCAACTGCCGTAATCTTTTAACTGCGTCGCTTCGGGCATCTGTGCCGATACCAGAATTGCATTGTTGACGGAATAGCGGTCAAAATGCCCCTGCACGTCAAGGTACTGGCGGAAGCTGTTGCCGTTTGCCATCATTTCAGAGCAGGTATTGTCAATCAGCTCATAAGTTTCTTTCCGCTGCTCCTGCTTTTGGGCAGCCCATTCCTCTTTGTTAAAGGCTCTGCTGCCGCCGCTGAATACATCATAGATACTCATAGGTTATCTTGCTCCTTTCGATTTTGGTTTCCGTTTCCGCTTCTGGGGCTGTTTATGCTCCGTCTTTCCTGCGGGCGGTTTCTTTGCCCTGTCAGAAGATTTCTCTTTTGCAGGGGCAGCATCCGCTTCCTGCTCCTTCCTTCCCTCTTTTATCTTCCGCAGTTCTTCCCTGACTGACGGCTTTTCCGCCTTAGTCATAGTAGCCCCCTCTGCGGACTTCCTTTGCTGCTTTAAGGTAGGCTCGGACAGAGGGGATTTTTCTGTCTTTGCCAATGAGGGGTTTGGGGCATTTTCTTCTTTCTTTATTGGCTTGCCCATCAAAGCGTCCATGAGCCTGTCTTTCTCCGCCTTTTCCTGCACGCCAATGTCTGGCTGTCCGTTCTCTGCCCCTGCATCTTTTTCTCCTGCTGTCTTGGCATTTTTCGTCTTGCCCTTTGCTCCTTTCGATTTCTCCGCTTCGTTCACGATAGAAGCGGTATCTACGGAAGCAAGATTGAAACGCTCCACGATGCGGCTGATTTTTGATGCGTCCTCCGCACGGGCTATCACATCCACCTCCGCATTGGGGTCTTTATTTCCCCTGTCCGCCAAGACACAGTAGAGTACGCCGTATTTCTTCGCTTCCTGCGTAAACTTCTTTAAGTCGCCGCTTTTAACGGTAAAGACTTTCAGCTCCTTTCCAGAGCGGAGCATATTTGTGAGCTTTGCCTTTCCTTTGGTTTTCTGTTCCTCTTTCAGAATGGAGTAAAGCAGGATGGCAATATTCTTCGCACCCGCCCCCGTGATTTTGGCTGCGACCTCAAATCCCTCCAAGCTCATCCTTACGATTTGCTCTGCCGCTTCGCCGCCTGTGTTCATGCTTCATCATCTCCTTTCTTTGCTGTTCCTTTTCGTCTGCCCGTATGACAGTTAATTTTTCCTTGAGGGCATCGCTGCGGGCTTCGATTCCCTCACACAATCTGACCTCCTTCCGCAATGTTTTCATCCGCTCTGTGATTTCCGACAGCCGAGCCTTGACCGCTTCTTTTTCTTCCCCGACTGATTTTCGGGATTGGGAGTAAAGCCCCTTACGCTGTTCGGTCAGCTCCTGCATCTCGGATTCCAGAGAGCCTTTATAGGATAAAAGCTGCTCCGCCGTATCTATGTGGTTGCGGCAGAGCAGCCTTGTTTCGTCTGTGATGGCGTCCATCTTCATCAAGTCGTCTTTCAGAAGATAATGAAGCCGTGCGTAATTCTGCTGTTTCTTCTTTGGCAGGATGCCGAGCTTATAACAGTAATGGAGATACAGCCCACGCAAGCCGCCGATTTTCTTTGCATCTTTCAGAGAGCCACGGACACGGTAGACCCTGACCTGCGGCTGCTCTTTGGTAAAGCTCTGGAACTTTACCGCATAGGAGTTTTCCCGTATGCGTTCCGTTATCCTCTCATTGGTGTAATCCTCACCGAGCTTATAGAGCCGCTTTGGTCTTTCCCAACCTTTGCCGATAATCGTCCAGTATTTGCGGTTGGGGTCAAAGTTGATGCGGTATCCCATCTCCGCTAACTGGCGGTCAAAGTCTTTCAGCGTGAACGATTTTGAAATGGCTTCGTCCACCGCCTGCCGTGCCACGGTATCCCTCGTAGGCAGACCGTTCTTCTCGGCTTGGTATAAAGCATAGGGTTTCTTCCTGCCGCTTGGGTGTTCAATGACCGATAAGGAATACTCACGGCACAATTCATCCGAACGCTTACGCAATAATCGCAGATTCTTCTTGTTATCGTGATAATGCTTTCCGTCCACATAGGAAACGGAATTGACAACAAAGTGGTTATGCAGGCACTCCGTATTCAGATGTGTCGCCACAATCACTTGGAATCTGTCGCCCCACATCTTCTCGGCTAACTTCACGCCGACCTCATGTGCCTGCTCTGGCGTGACCTCGCCTGCCTTAAAGCTCTGGAATCCGTGGTAGCAGACAATCTCGCTCTGGTCGTTCCATTGTGCTTTGGCTATCATCATCTCGTCCCTTGCCGTAGTCGGGTCGCAGTTTACGCCTGTGACAAAAAACTGCTGCTCGGTCTTGTCGCCATTGGTGGCGTACTTCATCACATCGCCCATCGCCTGCAGGTCGGCTCTGCTGTATTTGGGGTTGGCGGTCTTTTCTGGATTCTCGGCGTAGTCGATAGGATGGTCGAGCCTGCCCCTTACGTCCCAGATTTCGCAGACCGCCATCAGCCAGACATCTTCCTCGGAACAAGGTAACTCCTGCTCACATCCAGACGGAAGTCCCGCCAACGCTTGGCTTCGTCATAGAGCATCGGCGTGTCCACAAAGTTCAGGGCGTTCGCCTTTGCCGCAAGCTGGTTGATGCGGTTGCCTATGGCAGACAGTTCCCGCATAATTTTATAAAACTCTGGGTCTGGCTTCTCGCATAAGCGGTATCCCATGACCATTGACTGGAGCAGGGCTTGTCTGGAATGTCCCGACTTCTCTGCAAGTGAGCAGAGGTATTCAGCTTCCTCCTCGGTCAGTCGGAACAGTATCTGCACATTCCGTTTCCGCATCTGCATCCCCCTTTCCCTCGGACAGCCTGTTAATCTGCAACACGCACATGCACGCCACGCCGCACATCCCTCCGAGCGTTGTGCCGAGGATAAAATATAAGAAATTACTCATTCTTGGATTCCTTTCTGTGACCGCCGTGCCGCACACGGCATGACGGCATACTTTGGCATTGTTCTTTTTATGGGGTATTAGGGGAACTTTCCCCTAACAAGCGAATTTTGTTTCCATCGGCAGATGGATAACCAAATTCAGTGCTTGGTAAGACGTGTCTTTAATCTTCGCCCTCATACATACATTCTCCGCACACGGGACAGAAGTACGGACAGTCTGAACAATCTTCATTCTCAAAGCCACCGCCCTCGCTCTCCATTTCTTCACAACCGTCCTCATTTTCGTCCTTAATGTCCGCTTTGCCGCAGACAAAATCCCCATCGGAAAACTGGATAAGGTCTGTGTCAAACAGGACAATCTTTAACTTTTCCGCCGCCTGTTCGGGGCTGTCTGCATAGATGGAAACGGTCTTTTCAAAGTGACCTGTGAGCGTAACTTCATACTGTTTCAATGGCAAATTCCTCTCTTTCTTTGCATATTTTTCTTCTCTGTCTGGCTGTTTTTAGAAAAAATCATCCGACAATCAACGGGCATCCCCCCTTTCACGGCTCGGTTTCTGCCTTGCAATCCCCAGATAGGACATTAAAAAATCGTTGAAGTCCTTGCCGACTGGCGGCGGTTCATCAACGATTCGGTAGTCTTTCTGCAATAATTCTTTCAAGGCGGCGGTACATAGCCGACCTGCCCTGTCCTTATCCAGATGCAGAAATATAGTTTTAATTTGCGGGTTTGCTTTCAAAAAAGTCGTGAGGGCAACGGGGATTTTGCTTTCTTTCAGCTCTTTTTTCGGCTGATATACGCCCGACAGTGAGAGAAGATTCTCTGTCTTATAATCCCTGCCCTCGCATTTTAAATAGGTGGCGTAGGAGAGTAAGTCAATGGCGGCTTCAAATAAATGCACCGAAGCACACGGTTCTCTCGCCAGAAGCCGAAACGAATACCGCTTGTCGCTGCCCGATGCGTCACGCTTGAAGCTGCTGATTGTGCCACGGCAGGCGGCGTACTTTGGCGTTCCGCTTTCATCTTTTCCAATAAAAACAACATTGTGGTAGTCGGCACTCTCGAAAATAATTCCCTCGGCGATGCACTCTTGGATAAGCTGATAATCAATGCCACGCCCGAAAAGATACTCCGCCACCCTGTCGCAGTTTTTATTTTTCGGCGGCAGGAGCAGCACCTTTGGCTCGGCTTTTTTCATAGCAGGGGGCGGCGGCTTCCAGTCCGCCATCGTCTGCCCCGTGAGGATTTCCACGGCTTCCACGAAGCCGTATTCCTTAACTTTCATCAGATAATCAAGGGCGGAATAACCGCCGAACCCCCTCGACCACCAGTACCATTTGCCGTTGGAAATCTTCAAGCTGTCATGCTCGGCGGTACAGTAGACGTTCGTTGTACCTTTGACTTTGACAAGATTGCTCGGCTCGTAAGCCCGAAGATAGGAAAGCAAATCTATCTGCCTTGCCCGCTCAAGCACATCTGGGTCAATCTGCACATAGGGTCTGTTACTTCTCATCCAAACAAGCTCACCTCTCTTTCCCAGACAAAATCTTTTCCGTCTTAACCATATACGACTTAAAATCAGCAACAGTCTGGCGTAATTCGTCCATGTGGGAATCCTCCCTCCCAATCCATTCCCCATAAATATCCTGCAAAAGATTCGGCGACTTCATAAGGGCTTTTGATGCCTGTGGGGAATAGTTCGCATCCGAAAAGCACTCTGCAATATCACTCTTTATGATGATTTGATATGCAGCATCGTAAATCTCCTGCGGGCTTTTGCTTAGGATGTCTTCACGGAAATCGGCAAGCTCACGCTGTACTCTTTCAGCCAGTTTTTGATTAAGAACCTGTCTGTACTCTTGGTAATCCAATCACACACCTCCTTGAAAATAAAATAAGCCGAGGAATTTTCGCTGTGAAAACCTCTCGGCTATGTAAAACAAATGCCATATTCATTTTTAATTCACACAAATACTTTATCTATATCAAATCCAAAATTCATATTTCTAAATATTTCATCCATAATTTGATAAAATTCATTTATATAATTTTTTAAATCAACATAGTATAATCTTACGGGTTTTAATTTATTAAAGTCCAATTTCCTATCAACAAGATAGCGTGAAAAAGAGTCATCTGTTCCTTCGTTGTAATAAATAAAAGATGCCAAACTTAACAAAAATTCATATACATCCGTTTCTAAATACTCTTCTATTAAAAATAGTAAACTTGGTAGCTTATGCATATTTATTGATTTTGCATACGCCCGCAACTCCTCTTTTGAGCTAAAAGTTTGTTTTTTTAAATCTTCATTTACAAAAATCAGCTTAAATGCAAGCTCTACACTATGCCTAAAATTCATAAATAATGGAAAATACAATCCATATCTTATCGTATTGGTTTCTGCTAACTCTGGCTTATTGTCCTTTGTTGGGGCTTCTTTTCCATATATCCAATGCCCTATCTTCAAAGAATTTTCAATTCTTTTATTTTCCATAACATCAATTTCTTCTATAAAAATTTTTAACAAAATCTCCGTACTTTGCCTATAATTTCTATATTGAAAATAAAATGGTAAAGCTGAATTAAATTTTAAACCATCATATAAATTCATGCTTACATTAGTTCCTACCATATTAATAGGATATTTATTCTGCATATTATCATTTCTATTATAAAGTAAATCGCTATTATCAAGTAATTTTTCTTTATTATCTTTTATATAATAAGCAAGATTTTGAAATGTCTCAATATTTTTTATATCCTCTAAAATCTGCTCTTTATTTGGATTTCTGATAGTAACTTTCTTAATTACTATTTGTTTAAATTCTTGATACTGTTTCTCTGTGTAATCATCATAATATGTGTTCTTATATCTAAAAATATTCTCTAATAGCTTAATATTTAAACATTTGAGAGCATACTGTTCCAAATATATTTTATCTATATCATATCCTATTTCTTGAACAAAATTTAGAAATGTATTCTTTTTCTCTTCAACATCACCTATATCAAAATTCATTTTAAATTTTCTTTTTTCAATTACTTTTCCTTCAATAATTCCACTTCTGCTATTTTGATAGTATGATTCATCATCTATTAAATCAACCAAATATACAAAATTAGCTGCCCCTCCTAATCCCCAAAACATTTTCTTACTTCCAACTCCAACTATCCAATATTTATCAGCTTCTTTCAATCCATTATCATCAGAATATACTACAAATCTAATTTCATCTTCTGTTGTTGCAGATGAAATCAAAGCAGAGTTATATAACGCAATATCCTTTTTTATTTCACTCCCTTTATAGTTTCTGTAAATTCCATCATACTGTTTTTCGCTTATTTCAATATTCATTATAATTAACTCCTTATTCTTTATAATATTTAATCAAGCCCATTCTTTACACTCCAAACAATTGACCAATAAAAAACACATTCTAAAATGATAAATATCGCATCTATTTTCTGTGCTTCATCTTTCGTATTTTTAGAATGTGTGTTCTTTTGTATTTCGTTCAGAATAAATCATTCTCCAAAATTTGTCAATAGAATTTTGCAGTTTAAGGGAAAAAACAAGATATATAGTGTTTTTTGTCTATTTAAACTATGTAAAAAACGGCATCAGCACCCACGCCAACACCGCCTTTTCCTCGGTCAGTCCGTTACAAAATTCCTGCCTTTTTCAAATATCCCACGCTGTCATAGCATCCACGGAAATAAACCGCCTGCATCTCCATATCCGTAAGTTTGTTTCTAAGCTCCATTACTTCAATCAACGCTGCACATTCTTCCTCGGTCAGTTCCGCCGATGTTTCCGTGTCAAACACTCCCAAGACTTTCGGATATTTCCCATAAAGGCTCTCAATCTCGGCTCTCACGGCACGGTATTCCTCGTTTTTTCTGGACAGCTTTGCGATGACAGAGCCGAGATATTCATTAAAAATATTGTCATGGACATCTACAAAAGTTTCAAATCTGAACGCATCAGACATTCTTCCTCACCTCCAACTTTTCTCATTGTCCTTTATTATACTGCCCAGAAATACTCAATACAAATGTGCAAACGGGATTTACCGCTCCCTGTCCGCACTTTTTTTCTCTGGCTGCTCATCGTTCTGCTCTGGCTCATCGTCAATCACGGCGTTGTCCTTTTCGTTCAGATTCAGTTCGATATTGAGGGCGTTAAGCCGTTCCGTCTTTTCTTTCAGCTCATTTTCAAAAGCAAACGGCTTCTTCACTTCCTCTTTTGCGGTTTCAAGCTGTGCGATGGTTTCCTCCTTTCTGGTCTTGGCGGCTTCCAGTCTGGCGGGGAGTTTGGCAATCTCATTCTCAATTCTGGTCAGATTGCCGAGGGCATCCGCTCCTAAATCTACTTTGTATTTCCTCATTCCGCAGAGGTTCAGACAATAGTGTGTATTGACGGTATCATAGAAAACCTCCATCTGAAAGCCACGGTAACTGCCGATTTTTATCGGCTGTGACAGCGGGTTTTCCTTGCAGATGGCAAGGAGCATTTCGCCTGCGTCCGCTTTTTCTCTATAGGTCACGCCGTTTAATGTCATGGGGCAGAACTTATCCTCGCCCTGCGGTTTATGCTGACTGGCAATCTCCGCATCATTCCCATAAGCTGTGATGCGTTCCTCATAGTCTTTAATCTGCTGCGGGTAATGCTTCAATATCCTGTCTTCAAGGTTGTAATGCTCGGAAAGGTAGCTCTGCTTCAAGACTTTCAGCTTCGCCACCTGCATATCCAAATCCATTTTTTCCTTAAACCTTTCATCGCCTGTGGCAAGCATTTTCACCTCCGCAAAGGAAAGAGCCACTTCGTCCACGTCCTCGGCAGAACGGACGGGGCTTTTGCTCGTCATTATCTGGGAGATAAATTTCTGCTTTCCCTCGACAAGCTGATAGAGGTACGCATCAAAGGTCTGTTCCGTCACATAGCGGTAAACTTCCACTTCGGGAAACATATTTCCCTGACGTTCCAGACGACCAAGTCTTTGCTCCAAATCAGTCGGTCATTTTTTGCGGACAGTTCAATACATACCTGTCTGTTTCGTTCTCTGCTCCTACGTTTCGTTTCTGTCCCTTGAGCCTTTCTTATCTTTCCCCTGCACTCTGGACAATACTTCGATATTGCGGAGCGGGGGACGTATTCAACGCCGCACACTGTACAATTCTTAGGCTTTAATGCTGTCCACCGCTTTGTGGGTGTGATATGTAATTCACCGACAAAGCCGATGAATTTATAGTAAATCTTGATTTCCTGCTTCACTGTTCCGTCTGCCGATTTTTCACGCTCCGAAACAAGTATCTTGTCTATCCCAAAAGTCGTATAATATGCACTAAAAAACTTAGTGCATAGACATCCCCAATTTCTCAAGATATAGAGCATCCCGCGCGGTAATCTCTGTGTTCCATCGTTTGTTACGCAGTTCGGACGATA
>CAJTCH010000093.1 GCA_910574715.1 Lachnospiraceae bacterium
AAAAAACAGCTGATAGCAACCAAGGGGAAAGTCTGCCCTTTTTTCAGTGTATTTTAATCATTTCTATCATCTGCTATTATTGGTTTAATAGCTTAATCCTATTGTGATATCATGCCACTACTAAGTTGTTAACATTGGATTGAAAATATGACAAAGCCCTTCAAGGCAGAAGATTTTCAGGATAAATACCAGGCCAGGCTCCGGGAAGCGATCATGAAGAAGATTCAGGGCCAGGAATTTGTTGCAGTGGAAAGCAGCAGTCCGTCAAATGTGATCGACCTGATGGAAGCCCTGCAAAAAAGCCTGGAATTATCAAAAAATCCGGATGAGGACAGCCAGAAACAGCTTACAGGTACAGCGTGATGGAACTGTATGAAAACCGCAGTGCGAGCCCTATGCTGATTGCACAGCAGATGGAAGCCTTCGATGATCCGGACTGGATCTACGAACTGAAGATGGATGGATTCCGCTGCCTTGCTTATATTGATAAGGATACTGTAGACTTTCGGAATAAACGGAATATGCAGATGCTTTCGAAATTTCCAGAACTTGCAGAGATTTATAAAAATGTAAACGGCAAATGTATTTTAGATGGGGAAATCGTGGTGCTTGCAGGCGGTGTACCGGATTTTTACCGCCTGCAGAAACGCACCATGCTGACAGACAGATTTAAAATCGAAATGGAGGCGAAACGGTTTCCGGCTTCGTTTGTAGCATTTGACTGCATTTACCAAAAAAATCAGGAACTGGTTTTCCAATCCCTTATGGAGCGAAAACAGAAGCTTTCCGGTATAGTTATGGAAAATGACAGGATTGCTATATCCCGCTATATCGAAAAAGAAGGAACGGCGCTCTATCAGGCGGCAGAGACCAGGGAGCTGGAAGGGGTTGTGGCAAAACGAAAAGAGAGCCTGTATCTTATGGGCAAGCGTACAAAAGACTGGGTAAAATTTAAGCGTATGGCAGATGAAGACTTCATTGTTGCAGGTTATATTCCAAAAGGCGGACATACCTTCAGTCTGGTGCTGGCAAAATACCGGCTTGGCTTGTTAATTTATAAGGGGCATGTCACCTCCGGGGTGACGAGGGATACGGTTACAGAGCTGAAAGAAACGGGAAAAAATCCGTTCCGGATGCTGCCGACAGGGAATGAAAATGCTGTCTGGGTAGAACCGAGTCAAGTTTGCGTGGTGGAATATATGCCGAATACGCTGCAGTCTCTCAGACAGCCTGTCTTTAAAGGGTTCCGGGATGATATTTCTCCGGAAGAAGTACAGGTAAATGAAAGCAATTTGAAATAGCGTCCGGCGTTAAGAAGATAACTCATGCCATCCTTTGGGAGACAATATATAGAAAAATCCTAATGCTTGTGTTAAGATGGTGATATTAAATCAAGAGTTGTGGAGAGCGTTTCTATGAAGATACTGGTAGATGCAGATGCCTGCCCGGTTGTTTCGATTGTGGAGCGTGTAGCGGAGAAATATGGAATACCTGTAGTTCTGCTTTGTGATACAAACCATGTGCTGCAGTCTGAGTACAGTGAAGTCAAAGTGATTGGAGCCGGTGCGGATGCAGTGGATTTTGCACTGGTTGGACTTTGCCAAAAGGGAGATCTGGTGGTAACGCAGGATTATGGAGTGGCTGCCATGATTCTGGGGAAAGGTGCATATGGGATCCATCAGAGCGGAAAATGGTATACAGATGAGAATATTGACCGCATGCTGATGGAACGGCATATCAGCAAGAAGGTGCGTCGGTCAAGATCAAAGCATCACCTGAGAGGGCCTGCAAAGCGGACGGCAGAGGATGATACAAGATTTGAAGAGTCGCTGGAACGGCTGATTTTGAAGATACTCTGACATGGAAAAGTTGCAGGGAAGATGATAAGCAACAAGGAATTGAAGATTGAATGGAGTGGAGATATGAAAATTCAAACAGTACAGGGTGATATTACAAAGGTTGATGATTTAGAAGCTATCGTAAATGCAGCGAACAGGAGTCTTCTAGGAGGAGGTGGTGTAGACGGAGCCATACACCGGGCGGCGGGAAAAGAGCTGCTGGAAGAATGTCGGACGCTGAACGGGTGCAATACCGGGGAAGCAAAGATTACAGGCGCCTATAAACTGCCTTGTAAATATGTGATCCATACGGTGGGACCGGTATGGCGTGGCGGTAAAAACGGCGAGCCGGAACTTCTGGCAAACGCTTATCGGAATTCTTTGCAAGTGGCTGTTGAAAACGGGATCCGGACGATTGCATTTCCGTCCATTTCCACAGGCATATACAGCTATCCCGTAGACCAGGCAGCAGCGATAGCTGTAAAGACGGTGAAAAAGTTCTGCATCCGGCATCTGGATGATATTGATATTGTCCGTTTCGTACTGTTTGATACGGATACGCGCCATGCCTATGACCATGCAATTTACGAAGCCGAAATAAATCAGGAATAAGTCTCTTTGTAAGAATGTCAGGCTACTTTGGTAAGGCGGCGCAAAAAGGGGACTTGAAATTTCCAAGCCCCCAGTGTATAATCGAATCAAGGAAGGCATTCAGATGCAAGATCTGATGCCCTCAGTAAGTTGAATTATCTATGTATAAGACATAGCATCCATCAAACTTTCTCAGGGTCGTGGATGCTATTTCTTATTATGCCGGTTATCTATGTAGGTCAATGCCGTAAATAGAACCAGTAACAGCGTTAAAACTTCCATTAGTGTCATGGGCACCACCCTCTTTCCTAAACTAGAGGGCAAACCGAAATCGCATCCGCTTTCTTCCCTGTTCAATTATACAAGAAATAGTATAGCATGTACCTTAATTACAGGCAATAAAATAATTGACTTTCAGATGGGAGTGTCCATGAATCTACAGGTTATATCAAAGATTCTGTCGGATAATCCGGGAAATCAGTCCTACTGCCACATTCCGTTCTTCATCAATATGCGTCACGACAAAGGAAACTTCATCCTTCTTTCCCACCGTCCGGCTGTCATAGCAGGAATGTGCGATGGCATTGACTCCGATGGAGAGTCGGACAAATACTGTCCCTTTGTGGATATCCTCCACAGTTCCGGCATACTTCCCCTGAATCTTGCATTTTTTCATGTTTTCCTTGCTGGTGTTGCCTTCCACGCTCTTTACATCTGCTTTGACTGTGATCTTATCCATGCTTTCAGCAGTCACAGACAGGATACGCACCAGGATATGCTCGCCTACATGGAAGCGTTCCCGTGCGTCCCCTAACCAGTCAAAGGACAGGTCGCGCGCCAGGATGGAAGTCTCCACACCGAAGATCTCCGCCCGGACAACCTTCTCCGCCACAGCGACAACCCTTGCCTGCACGATACGGTCTTCATAAATCTTAGAATTGCCTGACGCATCCCGGTCCAGATAAAAGATCTGGCGTTTCTTCAGCATGGCCTCTTTCCGGCTGGCAACCACGCTCTTTGACTGGGCATCCAGTCCCTTCACAATAAAGTCGATCTCACAGCCGAGCATGTTGTTAAGGACCTTATTCTGACGAAGGGAAATGTCACCGTAGTCGTGTGATTCGTCCTGTACCAGATTGATCATCATTTCCGTAATCGGAATGACGGTACGGAAGTCCTTATAGTAGACAATAGCAATTAAGCTGCCATTCTCCGTCTTTTCAATTCCGCCTAACATCCCGGTCAGGATCTTCTTTGTGCGGTAGGCATTCTGGATCTCGTGCCAGATGAGGTCTGCCTTCGACTGCGCCGTTTCCAGCACAGCGTCAGAATCAAGAGTTAGTACAGGTACGTTTGTGATTGTGTTTTGTTCGTTTTGCATAAATGATCTCCTTTTCTATGACATAATTGAATTTTTATCTAATGGAACCATTTCCGGCTCGTCTGACAACAGGTTATCTGAGCTATCTGATAACAGGTCAGAAGAATCCGGATATGGTGGTTCCTGATAAATGTGTTTCTGAGTTGCTTGTGCCGGCATTGCAGGCGCAGATGACGCTGGTGGCCTACGGGAGCCATTCCTCTGCCTGCGTGGTTTCGGAGGCGCTTTGGGGAGATAGTCATACTCCTCTGTTTTTCCCTCCTCCCGCCATTTCGGGATATGTTCTGCCGCCTTTCTCGTCACCAGCTTTTTGGCATCTGGGTGTAGAGTATAGTCATACTTCTGTACCTTCAGTACTTTCTGTCCTCTTAAAATAATGAGGGCAGTATCCAGCGGAAGCCGTAGGATTTCATCCGGCGTCAGGAGCTTCCGCTTGCCGATGGACTGGGTTTTCCGGTACTCCGGAGAATAGTCAGACACCCGCCAGGTATTGACTTCGCTTCCGAACTGACGCCCACCGTTACGTCTCCGGAGCGCGAACTGATAAATTCAGCCGTTACTTCGTCCGTGCATCCTAAGAATAACTGAGTGTCGCAATTCCCTATGATTTCCTGCCACTGGTTAAAAGGATAGCGGTTCTGCATCTGAGGAAGGTTCTGGAAGATGCACGAAATGCTTAAGCCTCTGGAACGGCAGACCGAGATCTTCTTATTTAATTCCAAGATTGCCCCGGTGTTTGCCAGCTCATCCGCAAGGATATGCACCGGAACCGGCAGATGCCCGTCTACGCCATGTTTATCCGCAAACCGCACCAGCTTGATAAATACAAAGGTCATAAACAGGGATGACAGGAAGTCAAAGGTGCTGTCCTGGTCGGAAGTGATGCAGAAGTATGCGCATTTTTGTTTCCCCGGCAGTGTCAGGTCGATCTCATCATAGGAAGTGATCTGCCGAATCAGCTTATTCTGAAACACTTGAAGCCTGGCTCCAAGCCCAATGATTACCCCAGACCGCACCGTATCGCTTGCCTGTTTGTAGATGCAGTAGGGAACCTTTGCCGGGTGGCTCACCGGAAGCAGGTCAAAGAGGCTGTTCAGTTCTTTCTCTGAGCTGAGTGTCAGCAATTTATATACCTGCCCGATGTTCTTGGACTCTGGCGGGAATCCCTGCTCGACATAGAGAACCAGTGCTTTGAGCAGATTTAATTTCCAAGCGCAAGGTTAAATCCACCGCCTTTTAGGCGGTCAAGCTTTAGCGGCATTTCCTTTCAGTAGCAATTGTGATAAAATACAGCAGTAGGAGGTGCTGTAGAAATGGCAGAATATAGGAGCAGTAGTCATACCGTATATGATATTAAGTATCATTTTGTGTGGATAACGAAGTATAGATATAAGATACTAAGAAAAAATGTAGCCTTTAGGCTACGGGAACTGCTGCAGCAAGGATGTGATGCACGGAACATAAAGATACTGAAAGGCAGTATAGGAGTGGATCATGTGCATATGCTGCTTTCGTGTCCAACCAATCTGGCGCCAAGTCAGATCATGCAATATCTGAAAGGAAGGTCGTCAAAGTTGTTACAGGATGAGTTCCCGGAGTTGAGAAAGAGATATTGGGGACAGCATATGTGGGGAAGAGGATATTTCTGTGGGACAGTAGGAGAAGTAGATGAAGAGATGATAAGAAACTATATCGAAAATCAGGGAAAAGAAGAAGATAATTTCAAAATCGAGGAACAATAGCTACTTAGAGTAGAGCTTTTAGGCGACTTTAGTCGCAAATGAAACAGGCTTTAGCCTGCAAGCGACTTTCAGGCGCAAAAAGTGGTCTTTAGACCACAACAACCCACCGTCTTCAGACGGTGGTAGTTGAGTATAACGAATATTCTCCAAATATTAATAAAACTTCCAGTATTTTTTTGCCTGATGATACTTACAGCAGCGTTTACGGAAGAAGTTTTCTTCAGGGGCATTCTGCAAAGAACTATGATGGATTCACTGAAAAAGCCGTACCTTGCCATACTGCTCACCGGTATTCTGTTTGGACTGTACCATTTCCCGTTTGCATATTATCTGTGGGACGATACTGCAGGAAACATAATGTATTCACTCAGAATGGTTATGACGGAACATGTCCTTACTGGCTGCGCTTTTGGATTTATCTACTAGAAATCCAATAAAAACCTCTGGAGCTGTATCATTTTACATGCTTTCACTAATGCGGCTATTATGGCTCTCGGCACTGTATTTTCGACATAAACAGTGTATCCAGAACTTATGACAGGGCTTTTAACAACGCAGACAAATCAAAATTGAAGTTTATAGAGAATGTAAGTAAGGAATTTGGCAATGAAAAATCTTTTGAAAAGTAACCGATTTGCAGTTTTCATAATCTTAACTTTTTTAATTTATGTAATGTCCAATGGAGAATGGTGTATCCCGATTTTGGCATGGATTTATCCAATTTTGTTTCTATGTATGATTTATCTTAATCGTACTCGAAAAGTCTACCTTATAATTAGTTCAATATATGCCATTAGTTTTATTGTCCAGTTTTGGAGAGCCATTGGAATGGATATAAAGATATGTATAATAGTAGCAATCCTGCTGTCTTTTCTGAAAGTTTTACCATATATCTACTGGTCGAAATCAAAAATGAGATTTCAAGATACTGTTATTTTTGCAAGTATAATGGTATCAATAGAGTATATCATTTATCTGATATACCCTGCATTGGGAGGGTTGTCTGACGCTTATACACAATACCAAAATCTATACCTACTACAAATAGTAACGGTAACAGGGATTTACGGAATCACCTTTTTAATGTATTGGACGGCGGCAATGGTTATATGGATTTGGAACAATAAAAGCAAAAAAGAATACATCAGAAAATACATAATCGTATATGGTTCTGTAATTGGCCTGGTACTTGTCTATGGAGTTGTTATGTTTCATTTTGTAGGAAATTCAGATAAAAGTGTTAGGATCGCTGGAGTAACCGTTCCGATTTCAGAGTTGTTAAATAATGATAAAGATGTATATTCTACATTTTATACCAATACATTTACTGATGAAAACATTACCGATACAAGGAATAAACTATCATCAGTAGCTGATGAACTTTTCCTAAAAACAGAGTTGGAAGCACAAGCAGGTGCAAAGATTGTTTTTTGGTCTGAACTGAATGGAGCGGTTTTAAAACAAGATGAAGATATGCTTTTGCAATGGGCGTCGGATATGGCAAAACAGGAAGAAATTTATTTGATTGTTTCATTGCTGGTGAAAACCCCTTACGAGGACTTAAAGGAAAATAAAACGGTAGTATTTAATCCACAAGGAGAACTAATATCAGAATATTTTAAGCATGGACGTTCAATCGGAGAATTGTGCCAAAAAGGAGATGGAATGCTAAAAAGTTTTGATACAGAATATGGTAGAATTGCGCCGTTTATATGTTCTGATATGGCATTTTTGTCTAAAATACAGCAGGCAGGTAGAAATAATGTAGATATACTAATTGTTCCGGCTTCGGATTGGAAAGAAATGACATTATTAGCTGCAAAGACAGCGATTGTGCGTGGGGTTGAAAATGGAAGTAATATAATCAGACATACAAATAGCGGAATGTCGATTGTTTCAAATGTTAAGGGCTGTGTGTTGGCACAGACCGATTACTTTCAGTCTGATACAAAGACATTATCAGCACAGGTTGCTATGAAAGGACGCTTTACTCTTTATTCGTATATTGGAAATCTATTTGTATATCTGTGTAATTTATATTTGTTAGGAAGTTTCATACTTTCCAAAATTAAACGATTAATTAAGAGGTAGTTAAATTCCAGTTTGCTGAAAATTTGTGGAGAACGAAAAATTCAGAATTTGAGGATTAGAAACCTTTACAGTCAATCCAAATGCAGTCTATATGCTGCCGCCTGAGCCGATAGATGAAAATGAGAAAATCAATTTATCGCAGGAAATACTGCCCCGCTGTCCCGATATCCGCATTGAAAGTGGGAAATTAGTACGTTTCAGCGGGGAAAACGAGTTTTCATTAATAATTGGCGGCACAACCTACGAGTTCAATACCCATTTCAGCAAGAAAGGAAAACAAAGCGTATTGGAGCAGTTTAAGGAACTGATATTGTCCGAAAAGCTAGTTTAATATTGCACATTGGAAAAAGATAACTGGGTATAGTAAGATAATCTTGCCCTTGCTATGCCCAGTTGTCGGAAAGGAGCAAAAAATCATGACAACAGCAACGAAAATAAATGGGCAGACCGAAGAAAAAATCACAGCTTTGTATTGCAGGCTGTCGGTTGACGATGATAATAAAGACGAGGAATCCAATTCCATAACGAACCAAAAGCAGATTTTACAGGATTACGCCCACAAAGAGGGATACAACAACACCATGTTCTTTGTGGACGACGGCGTGTCGGGGACGACCTTCCAAAGACCAAATTTTATGCGTATGGAACGTATGGCGGAAAACGGTGAAATCAGCACGATTATCGTAAAAGACCTTTCCCGCTTCGGGCGTGAGCAGGTGGAAATGGGCAGGCTTACGCAGGTGGTGTACCCTTCCCTCGGCATCCGCTTTATCGCCATACAGGAGCGTGTGGACACTCTGACCGGCGACGGCGTGGAGATGATGCCCTTCCACAATATTTTCAACGAATGGTATGCGGCGCAGACCTCTAAGAAAATCCGTGCAGTGTGGCAGTCCAAAGCGGAACACGGCGAACGTATCGCTTCTATCGTGCCCTATGGGTACAGAAAATCGGAAGATAACCCAAAACAATGGGTAATCGACGAACCGGCGGCACAAACCGTAAGGAAGATTTTTGCCCTTTGCCTTGCAGGGAAAGGCCCGATGCAGATTGCAAGGCAGCTTGAGGGGGAAAAGATACTCTCCCCCGCCGTCTATTTTGAATCCATCGGCAGGAAACATGCGCAGAAAGTCCCCAAAAACCCTTATGGGTGGGAACAGGCGACCGTTGGCTATATCCTTGAAAACAGGCAGTACACCGGCTGCGCCGTCAATTTCAAAAGCACTACCGTCAGTTACAAAGTCCATAAGAGAATCCAGCACAGCGAGGAAGACTACCAAATCATACCCGACATGCAGGAAGCCATCATCTCCGAGGAGCAATGGCTGAGAGTGCAGGAGCTTCGGAAACACAAGCGCAGGCCGACAAAAACAGGCATGACAAGCCTTTTCTCAGGACTGCTCTACTGCTACGACTGCAAATCGAAAATGCACTTTGTCGCCGCCAAGAGCATGAAACGGAAACAAGAACATTTCTGCTGTTCCCAATATAAATCCGGCAGAGGAAATTGTGCTATGCACTATATCCGTGATATTGTCCTTGAAAGGCTTGTGCTGGAAGCTGTCAGCGACTTATCCGATTTTGTACGCTGTTATGAGCCGGTATTCCTGTATCTGCTGGCAAAGAAAAACAACGCCATGCGGCAGAAGGAATACCAACAGCTTCAGAAAGCGATGGAGAATGGTACAAAGCGGATAGCAGAAATCGACAGGCTGATTGAAAAGGTATTTGAGCAGAACGCAGGCGGCATACTCTCTGATGAGCGGTTTGCTAAAATGCTTCAAAGCTATGAAAAGGAGCAGAAATCACTGACGCAAGAAGTGGAAGAAAACCGCCAGACCTTGCAGAACGCCGAACAGCGGGTAATGGATTTAAGGCTTATCTTACGCACTTTGCGGGAGATAACCGACATTAAAGAGCTTACCCCTACGCTTGTCAATTCGCTGATTAAGCGTATCGAAGTCCACAACAGCGACAAGTCCAGCGGTCACAGCCATGTGAAGGTGGATATTTATTTTACAGCGGTGGGTATGATTGATATTCCCACCGAAAAAGAAATCCTTGCCACAATGGAAGAAATACGGAACAACCCGCAGGACTTCAAATTTGTGGCGTAACAAACGAATACAGTGTAATCCCTTTTATAGAGTTACACTGTATCCCACATAAAAACATCCTTATCTGGCGACAGCAAAGGCTCTGTGACATTTACGGTTATAGGAGATATATATTCTGTTATATGGAGATTCTACTTCTGGTTTCATGGTGAGAAGTAGCGTTGCATGGGCAGAGATTTTTTTAACTGGCTTCCTGCCATTCCCCGATATGCTATGTATGGATAAACCCTACGTTGTATAAGCAGATGGACAACTGCCCGAAAAAAGGACATAAAAAACCTCCAAACTCTAAAACAGGTCTGGAGAGTGTCTGTTAAGTCTTTTCGGGCATAGCAATACCGCCCACCATAACACCGTTTTTTATATGGTGGGCGTTTGCCTTAAAACCTTATGAAACAAAACAGAGCCGATAAACTGTGAGTGCTCACTTGTTCATTGGCTCTGCGTCTTAAGCGTCTGGCTCTGTAATGATATATCGTTCTACCCGACAAATAGGGTTTGCATATCAATAGGATAAAATCATTCGTTCTTATCTTGGTTTTATCTCATAATTTTTAAAAAACCACTTGACCAAAAGAATAGCGGCAATAGCTATTGATGGCAAACCCAACAGATTGTTAAAGTTTATTTCTGGAAAGAAATAATTCAAAACCATATTAAGCACAAAAAATGAACTGAAAGTTACAATCAAAATTTTCAATATAGAATTATATTCTCCTTGTGCTTTTTCTTTTTTCGCCTGTAATTCCATAAGGTTTTCTTCCGCTCTTTTCTGATAATCCTCCATAATAATCCTTTCCCCGCTAAGCAGTTCATTTACAGTTATGCCCAGTATGCTGCACAAATCAAGCATTAGAGAAACATCTGGCATACTTTTTCCTGTTTCCCATTTAGAGACTGCTCTATTGGTAATATTTAATTTTTCAGCCAACTGCATTTGCGTAAGCCCTTTTTCTTTTCGACAGGCTGATATAAATTTTCCTATCATTTCTTGTTCCATGTTCCACCTCCTGGCAGTTATTTTACAAGCTAAAAACAGATTGTGAAACGAACTAACAGTTGATTGCACCCAATTCAACCATCAGTTGATTAGGTAATTATTTTGTATTTTCTTTTATGACTTTTTTACTATTTTTATATAAAGAGAATGTTATAAAAAATACTAATGATGGTGGAACGATTAATTTTACTGGGCTTTCATTAACTATAAACTTAACTGGGCTATCGTCACCCATTATAGTACACATTACACCTGCTATAAATATAAACGCTGATATAATGGATAGAGCCAAAAATAAATTTTTCTTCATTCTTGTTTTCTTTAAATTAAGCATTTTCATCACACTCCTAAATTACTGTTTTTACTTGATTTTGACTTCATTACAAGTTCATAATTCATCGGCTCTGCGTCTTATGCGTCTGGCTCTTTGATGATAATTCGCATGAATATAGTAAGTTCAACGATTTCTAATATTTCTTATAGATGTATTCTGTGAAAATCCGATAAAAGCAATAAACAATCCATACCATCCAAGTTATTTCCCACTTTTGTGTTATTATACTAATCAATAAATAAAGGACAGCGACAGTAATAGCGATAATCCAATTCGATATTTTTTTCTTCTTGCTTATTTCATTCTTTGATACTTTCACAACATCTGATAACAAGTTCTCATACTCGTTAGCATCGCCGTTTTCTATCCTTTCGCCCTTGAATAATTCCGCTATGGTAATCCCCAAAGATGTAGCTAATGGCTCAATAAGAGATACATCTGGAAATCCAATCCCTCGTTCCCATTTTGAAATAGCTGCACTTGATACTCCTAATTCGTTAGATAAATCCTGCTGAGTACGATTTTGTTCTTTTCTGATAGCAGCAATCAAGCTGCCTGTTTTTTGAGCATTCAATTTTTACACCCTCTTTCTGCCTCTTATATTACCACAAGAAATACTATATTCAACAAACGCTCCGTTGAAATGGTAAACGCTACATTGAATTTCTGATAAAAAACCGATAATGTGTGGTTTCTCACTTGTTCATTGGCTCTGTGTCTTATACGTCTGGCTCTTTGATGACGGTTACTTGTAAATCCTTTACTTCAATCAAAGTTTTCTGCTTGCACTTCGGGCAGTAGAGAGGATAATTTTTCAAAACCGTATCTTTCCGCATTTTGTCACGAGTTTTATTACCACATATAGGACATAATATCCATTCACATTTTTTCATAAATTCACTCCACTAAAAATAATTTTCTTTTTTTGCAATTCCTTTGCTTAAATACATTTTTTTAAAAATGAAAAATACCACAAATAAACTAATACTTTGCTGCCCCCAGTCAAAAATACCTGTAAGAACTGCATTTTGAGGAAGTAACTTTACTAAAACAATAGACAACATCATCACCAATATCGGATTAACCCAAATAAACCACTTTGCAGTAGACCACACGCCTTTTATAGCTGCAATAAACATAACAAATGACAGCATTGCAAATCCTACCGCTGCTAATGCAGAAACAAATATAAATGTAAAAAAGAACTCTTCACTAATTTGTTTTGCACATATTACGTTATAATTTGTCAATCTATTGTATAACCATGCAGTAATTGCAAATACGCAATGATACAATGTCCCTACAGCAACAAATACAAATGATGATATTAAAAATATTTTTCTATATAATGTATTCCATTTTTCCATTAATAAATAAATAGCAAAAAATCCCCAAAATATTAGTAATAGCGCAACTACCCCGCATATACCGCCAAAAACAAATCTTATGGCATTTACTTCAGACCATTCCTCAGAAAACGCAGGGAAAAACTTTGCCATTCCTTTTGAACCAGATGGATTAAAACAGCCTAAAAGCATATCACCAACAAAACATATTATTGAACCAATGATTGCAATCTTAAAATACATAGCCAGTGTCTTATCTTTATATTCCTTTTGTAATTTATTCTTTTTCATAATTTATTCTCCATAAAAATCAACGTCATCCATAATCATTTTCCATCCACTGTCAAAAAATTGAGAAACAACTTCCAAACAACTTTCTGCTTCTTCCTTTGAATACCCATTTTGAATAACTTG
>CAJTCH010000094.1:0-1211 GCA_910574715.1 Lachnospiraceae bacterium
CGCTCCTGGTAATTCTTCTCCATTTCTTTCAGTTCTCTGTATTCTTCCCCAATGCTCGGGATGCTCCCCTCCTTATACCGCAGGATATACCGCCAGTTTTTTCCTTTGCATCTCTCAAAGAAACCTTCACAGGCATACAGACTGTCCCCGCACAGGCAGATCGGCAACCTTGGAAACGCTTTTTTCAGCTTTTCCATTAAACGCCAGCAGGCCTTCCTTTCACAGTCCTGTTTCTCCATTTCTTTTCCCGAGCGGTCTCGGAAACTCTTTGAGTCCGAATTTCCGCTCTTTTTTCATGTTCTTCTTTTTTGCTTTCCTCCATATCCCGGGTTACTTTTCACACCCACGCCAGTAATAGGCTTTTTAGAAAGTGTTGGTAAATGTGCTGAAATTGAAAAAATTTTTATCCACAGTAAATGATACGTTTGAGGACAAAATGTTAATAATATTTTGTCCTCAGGTATTTCTTGTGGATAACATTTTCTCCTTTCTGTTTTTCGTCTTAAAATCCCCTTCTCACATCTTTTTCTGCGTGGTTTGATATCCATTTGTCTTGAAAAATCAACGATTTATCCCTGGCAAAATGACGAATACCAGATTTCCTTCATTCGCTTTTTTTCCAGATTTCTGCTATACTTTTTTTATCAATGTTAACAACTTAGTAGTGGTATGGTATCAGTAGCGAAAATACAGCATTAAATTAACCGGAATATAACAAATAGTATATTTGATGAAAGAAAAAAGGGCAGACTTCCCCCTTGGTGCTGTAAGCAAATTTTAAAAATATTTCTCTGACGTCATGTATCATAGAAATGTAGGACATCACCACCTTTCAGAAATGATAGTTAGTGTGTTGCCTTGTTATTGTAATGATGCTTTACCTTTCTGGGAATGTCTCGTGGATTTGACTCCCCACAACCTTTTTTATCCCGTACCCGATGTGATATGGCAAAGCGAAATATGCCCTGAATCACGGTGAATTTTTCGGTAAGCGTCTCAGAATCCATATATTCCGGCAGGTGACGGCTCAGGCATCCAACGAGTTCATTCATATTTGTCATGTATCTGTGCTTATTGTTTTTCTGGTTAATGGTATGGTCGATGATTCCGTCCGTTTCCCTCTTGATTGCAAGGGTGAGGTTCGCGAGCAGTATGGATATCCAGAATTCCTGAAGGACCGAGTTCTCGGAATAACCACGAAAGTTCGTAAG
>CAJTCH010000094.1:1222-12802 GCA_910574715.1 Lachnospiraceae bacterium
GTTACTTTTCACACCCACGCCAGTAATAGGCTTTTTAGAAAGTGTTGGTAAATGTGCTGAAATTGAAAAAATTTTTATCCACAGTAAATGATACGTTTGAGGACAAAATGTTAATAATATTTTGTCCTCAGGTATTTCTTGTGGATAACATTTTCTCCTTTCTGTTTTTCGTCTTAAAATCCCCTTCTCACATCTTTTTCTGCGTGGTTTGATATCCATTTGTCTTGAAAAATCAACGATTTATCCCTGGCAAAATGACGAATACCAGATTTCCTTCATTCGCTTTTTTTCCAGATTTCTGCTATACTTTTTTTATTACAAGTGCGGAGGCAGCAATGAGTAAAGAAACATCACTTATAAAAAAATATGAATTACAGATCTCTAAATTGGAGAATGCTCTTAAAGAAGCAGAAAATGTAATCCGAATCCAGGAAAAATGCATTCGGACTTCGGAAGAGCTTCTTGAACAGAAAGAAGAATATATTTCCATGCTGACATTACAACTGGAAGAGACAATAGAATTAAGCAGAACGATGGCACAGGTATTAGATTCCCGCCCCTAATTCATCAAAGGAGAGTACAGATGAATCCATTTGAATATACAAGTGCATTACAGTACAAAGTGAAATCACTGGCACAGCAGATCGCCGAATTTAAATCCGGCGAGAGATACCGGAAATTAGAAGAAGAATATAAGAGCATTATAGAATCTGGAAGTTGTTCGCCAGAGAGATGAAGCATTAGATAAATGCCGTGATATAAGACAGGAATTCTACAGGGTAGGGGCTGAACTGGAGGAAGAAAAAGGCCTGAACCAAAAACTGACTGCGCAGGTCAATATGGATTTTGAGAATTCATCCATCCCCTCTTCCCAGCAGAAACCCGGCAGGAAAAAAATCCCGAACAGCCGGGTAAAAACTGACCGGAAACCAGGCGGACAGCCAGGCCATGCCGGACACCGCAGGAAGCTCCATGCCGTAACAGAGACACATGAAATCCCTGCGCCTGCAAAATACCTGGATAAAGAGAATTATTATGAGACAGGAAAAATCATTCGGAAACAGAAAGTGGTCATCCTGATGTCTGTAGCGGTCATGGAATATACGACAAAGGAATACCGTGACAAAAGAACCGTGATAGTACGATTTTATCCCCTATCGTCATCCTATCAGCGGCATCTAAAAACACGAAAAAGCGGGGCCCACCACCCACCGTGATGAACCCCACCAAGCCTAAAACCTTGATTTTAAGCCATATTTCAATACTTTTGCCTGCGAGTACCCCAAAATCCTATGGCATTAATTGAGAATAGCCACCTGTACCGCTGTTAGATTTTGATGACTTTTACCCCTTTACCCCACCCAATTTTCGCTTCGACAAATTGTACTTTTGTAAATAAAATCCATAATATTCAATGTTGCACAGCCGCATTAGAGCAGCCTTAAAAGCTGTACCAGCTCATGAGGCTCGTCCGTATCTGATGCGGTCTGCCTGGTATCAAACTGCGAAAAACGGTTATCGCGATAAAATGATAACAGCCTTTCCTCATTTTCTGCCTCTAAGAAGGTCACTACGCCTCCGCCCAAATACTGTATCTCTTTAATTTTATCCCATGCAAGTTTAAGCAGTTCTGCTCCCGTGATTTCTGTCCCGCCACTCTCCGAGAAGTTTTTCCCAAGTTGTGCAACCAGATATGCCGACATGATATAGGTATCCGATTTTTCATCCAACTCACTGATTCGCAACAGTTTTCTTTTCATAGTATTACTCACTGTTTCACCCCTTACCGT
Source organism: Lachnospiraceae bacterium (assembly GCA_910574715.1). GTDB lineage: Bacteria > Bacillota > Clostridia > Lachnospirales > Lachnospiraceae > Sporofaciens. The sequence goes on from CAJTCH010000094.1 coordinate 3,013, forward strand.
CAACGGCTTTAATGCAAGGGTAAAATATCCAAGCAGCCTGACATCCTCTGCTGAAACTACAAGATATGTAACAGACTGGTTCTTTTTGGTAAACTCTATGGCACTCTTTTTCAAAAACTGTTCAACATCTGGATTCTTCGGACAGTAAAAACCGGAAAGCAGTTCAGCAAGTGCAGGCTCTCCGGCTTCTTCATCATTCCCCAATGCCAAATACTCACGGATATTGACCGAAAAGAATTTATCATTTTCCGGCATTTTCTTTCTCCTTTATTTTCATCTTCCGCAGCCGCATCATTTCCCTCAATTCGGGTTCCCCCTTTATCTCTCTCGCAGACACAGGTATATGAACGGGACGGTTTTTGGCAGATTCTTCAATCGCGTTGATGAACATCTCCACCTGTTCCTTGCCGGAAATGACAAAATTCTTTGTGATACTTGAAGTTGCCATAATAAACACCTCCTTTGTTAGTATGGTTCTTCCGTTTCAATTCATACTTTTCTATCTCTATTTTATTATTTTATATCGGTTAACGCAACAAATCTTTTATGAATTTTTTATAACTTATTTCCCCGCTTGCCATCCCGCCAAAACAGAGGTAAGCTACGACACCACGGAGGGATTGGATTGGAAAAAGAACCTGCCCAAAATCAAAAAAATTCGTTATAATATGCATTGATTAGCATAGTTCCATTATAACATGGAACAGAGAAAAGATGATTGTTGTCAGCCATCTTTTCTCTGTTTTGGACCGGCCATTTCCCGTCAACCTCGTTTTTATAATCTGTCGTGTCCAACAGAACATCTATCTGTCCCAGTACTCCCTTTTTTGCCGTTCATTGAGCCCTTTTACGAACCTCTGTTTAAATACAAGGAATTCCTCAAGATCCATCAAGATGTGATACAATACAGCTCTGCTTTCGAATTCTTCCCTGTTCACAGGCAGGTCTTCCTTCTTCATCTGCCGGAATATCTCCTCAAGTTTTTCCATCTGCTGATCCGGTGCATTAATCCCTATCACAAAATCTACCAGATACATCATATAATCGGCAATAATCTTTGCCTGCTTTGGCATCGACCGGATCCTTTTCATCTCGTAATGCAGATTATGTAAGATATGGCACTGATTCTGCCGCATTTCAAAATAATCAATATAATATCCAGGATGAGAATAGAACGTGTTGGATTGATATTCATACGCATCCTTGATAAATCCCTGCAAACATTTTCCAGGCCGCAGATCTTATCCCAGACATTGTACTGCATCTCTGTCAGACAGATAAGCCGCCAGACCTCCCACGATCATCTGGAGCTGGTTCTCCGATAGCACATATTGGCAATGATTGATTTCTTACTGCCGTTGTAATCATAGAACAGATTCAAAAGTAACGCTGCCGTAATCCCGATCAACGCCAGAATCAACTCATTACAGACAGAATAAAAACTAAAATCTCTGCTGACCAAAAAATGCGCCCCGACCACGGAATTTACGGATATGGTCGCCCTCCAACCTGCCAGTTCCGAGAAAAAACGATGATAAATGTGAACAATCCATAGGCAATCCAAATCTTCTCGATATGCAAGAAGATGACCCAGGATACAACAATCGAAACCAAAAACGTAAGAAGACGGAATATGGATACCTTCACAGTTTCCCACTTCGTCATCAAGAGTGTAATTTCGTTTTATCCATCCCAATCTCCACTCACACATCCTTATAGATCCATCCTAAGTTCCGGCACAGACATTCTGTTTCTTACTGTAATAAATTCCTGCATAGTAGCTTCTATGATCTGCATAACCTGTGAGGTAAACGGTACCGGAGCGCTGACAACATGCGCGGCATTCAACGCATTATTCAGATCCTTGATATGCAGTTCGATGCGGAAACCCGGCTTGAAATTGTGTGCCATCATCAGGGCTTTTGCATCCATAACCGTGGCCCCTGCCAGACCGCCTCGGATTGCCTGATATACCAGTTCCGGATCGGCGCCGCTTTTTACCGCCAGTGTCAGTGCCTCGGAAACTGCCGCGATATTCACCGCACAATGACCTGATTCGTAAGCTTCGCCACATTCCCGGAGCCCAGAGGCCCTACCTATACGACAGAGCCTGCTATTGCCATCAACAGATCATAATATTTGTCAAAATCCTCTTTTTCACCGCCTGCCATAACAGAGAGGGTTCCGTCGATCGCTTTCGATTCTATCGGGTCGATGGAACTCATATCGATTACCACCGCGCCGGCTCCCGCCGGTTCAAGGATTCCGTTTTCACCCAGACAGACCTCGCGTACCTGCGGCATAATTGAGCATATTCTTTTTACTCACCGCCTTCTGGTCTTTTCATAAAGATTCCGTCTTCCGTTCCTAGCAGAACATCGTTCCACGAATCCTAAATGTACTACCAAATGACAGCATCCTAATAAGAACCAACTATTTGTCAAGATTATCCGGCCCAAAACCAAGCGGGAGCAGTTCTTCCAATGTATACTCCACTTGCCTGTCCTCTCCGTCTGCCAAAACGATCTTGAATGTCTTTGGATTACAGAATTCCATCATTACCTGACGGCAGACCCCGCACGGAGCACACAGTGCATTCCCGTCTGTTCCTTCCATTCCGCCTACGACGGCAATCTTGGTAAATTCTCTTTCTCCTTCATACACGGCACGGAAGAATGCGGTTCTCTCCGCACAGTTTGTCGGTCCATACGCGGCGTTTTCAATGTTGCATCCATGATAGATCTTTCCGCTTTTTGTTACAAGGGCTGCTCCCACGCTATGATGTGAATAGGGTACATATGCGCGTTCTCTGGCTTTTTTTGCTTCTTTAATTAATTCTGCGTTCGTCATTTTATAATCCTCCAATCAAATCTAATAACCCAAACCGTCGTCCGTATTTTGTATCATTTTAATTAATCTGCTTGTTCCAAGCCTTTCTGCTCCAAGGCTTATAAATTTCTCTGCATCGTCAAGCGCAGCGATTCCGCCTGCCGCTTTTACTTTCACGTCTTTGCCGATATGGGATTTCATAAGCTCCACATCGTCAAATGTCGCTCCCGCTGTGGAAAATCCTGTAGAAGTTTTGATGTATTCGGCTCCTGCCGCCGTAACGATCTCACACATTTTGATCTTTTCTTCTTCTGTAAGAAGACATGTCTCAATAATAACCTTTAAGATTTTCCCGCCGCACGCTTCATGAACCTGACGAATCTCATCTTCTAATTCCTGATATCTTTTATCTTTTAAGAGACCGATATTAATGACCATATCAATCTCCCTGGCGCCGTTCTCAATCGCGTCTTTTGCTTCAAAGACTTTTACCGCCGTTGTACTGTATCCGTTAGGAAATCCGATCACTGTACAGATCGGCAATTTCCCGTCTACATATTCTGACGCCTGTTTTACATACGACGCCGGAATACATGCAGACGCCGTCTTATATTCCATTCCCTCGTCCAAGATCCTGCGAATATCTTCCCACGTAGCCGTCTGTCCGAGTAATGTATGGTCCAGACGCTTTAATATCTCCTTCTTATCCATCGTCCAACTCCTCCTTTTATTTATACCAACTGGTCAAGAAGAGAACTTCCTATTGTATTCTCCGGCATTTCTACACCGAAGTTGTCTGCAACCGTAGCTCCGATCACAGCGAAAGTCTGAGCCTCTTCTAATTCACCATTATCTCTCATAGCGGGAGAATATGCAAGGAAAGGAACTTTTTCCCTTGTATGGTCTGTTCCCGTATGAGTAGGATCATTACCATGGTCGGCGGTTATGATCAATAAATCGTCTTCTTTTAGAAGATTCAGCAATTCTCCCAGCTTCTCGTCGAATCTTTCCAGTTCATCAGCATACCCCTGCACATTGCGCCTATGTCCCCACAATGCGTCGAAATCCACCAGGTTCACAAAGCAGAGTCCCTCAAAATCTCTTTTTGCAATTTCAATTGTCTGCTCCATCCCATGCACGGAGCTCTTCGATTTATTTGATTCTGTAATTCCTTCTCCATCAAAAATATCAAAAATCTTCCCTACGGAGATCACGTCAAATCCGGCGTCTTTTAACGCATTGAGCGCCGTTCTTCCGTATGGTTTCAACGCATAGTCATGACGGTTGCTCGTTCTCTTAAACTCGCCTCTTCTCCTGCCGACATAAGGCCTGGCAATAACACGTCCGACTTTCCATTCATCTTTCATAGTGATCTCTCTTGCAATTTCACAGCAGCGATACAGTTCTTCAAGCCCAAACGTCTCCTCATTCCCACAGATCTGAAGTACAGAATCCGCAGATGTGTAGACGATCATATGCCCCTCAGCAATCTCTTCCTCTGCAAGCTCATCTAAGATCTCCGTTCCGCTGGCGCTTTTATTGCCGATGATTACGCGGCCCGTCCTTTTTGACAGTTCCTCCAATAGTTCCTCTGGAAATCCTGTTTCTGTAAATGTTCGGAACGGCTTTGTAATATGGAGTCCCATCATCTCCCAGTGGCCTGTCATGGTATCTTTTCCGGTACTTGCCTCATTTAATTTCGTATAATATCCCATGGGCCTGGAAACCGGCGCCACCTGTTTTAATCCGTGCAAATTCGCTATTCCAAGCTTCTGAAGATTTGGAATCTTAAATTCGCCGACATTCTGGGAAATATGCCCCAGCGTATCTGTATTGGCGTCTCCATAATCCGGCGCGTCATTTAATGCGCCTACCCCAAGGGAATCTACTACGATAATAAAAATTCTGTTATATTTTTGTTTACCCATGCTATCTGTCCCTCCTTAGAACAGCGCGACAATACCGCAGATCATTGCGCTCAGGATGCTCACCAACATTCCGCCGAGCATCGCTCTTAATACTAATCTAGAAAGCGTTCCTCTTTTCTCAGGACAGAGAACCCCGATACCTCCTACACAGATACCCATACTTGATACATTTGCAAAACCTGCAATAGAGATAGACGCGATCATCGCAAATCTTGGATCCAGGCTTTCGATAAACGTCCCCAGATTGCCAAATGCAACGAATTCGTTCAATGCTAATTTCTGTCCCAATAACATGCCTTCCTGTAGGATATTCTCTGCATCAAGCCCCATCAAGAATCCAAACGGCGCAAATACATAAGAGAATATCGTTTCGAGATCCAGACGGACAACTCCTAAAATAAGGTTGATAAGCGCAACAAGGCCAAGTACGGCAATCAATGACGATGCGATTCCGACAATCATGGACATACCCGTAGAAGCTCCGCCCACTACAGCGTCAATGACATTCGAGTTCGAGCCTTTATTATCCATTTTCACATCATCAATGGATAACGCCTCCTGCGTCTCCGGCAGGATCATTTTCGCTACCAGGATACTTCCAACCGGTACAAGTACGCTTGCGATCAAGAGATATTCCATAGGAATACCGCAGGCGGCATAGCCTGCCAGGATAGACACCTCCATGCTCCCCATGCCTGATACAAGAATTACCATGATTTCACTATCTGTCATTTTACCGATATATTTGCTCACCAGCACAGGACTGCTTGTCTGTCCAAGAAACATATTGGCGACAGCCACAAAACTTTCTACCGCCGTTGTTCCCATCAATCTTCCAACCGCTTTACCAAGCCATTTTACAACAAATCCAAGCGCCCCGACATAGTATAACAATTCAACTAACGCAGAAACAAATACAACGCCGCCTAATGACTGAACAAAGAACACGCTCATCTTAGAGCTGTCTGCAAGATCGCCGAACACGAACGACAGACCGTCTCTGCCGCAGCCGACAACTGCCGTAACGCCGTCTGATAAAACAGAAACCACCTTCTGTCCCAGCGGTATTTTAATAATGATAATTGCAAGAACAAACTGAACAATAACTGCTTTTAAAACGATCTTCCAGTTAATGGCTTTGCGGTTCCACGATAACAGCCAGAGGAGACCTAAAACTACTGCAATACCGAGTAAACTTAATACGAGCCGCATATCGCTCTTTCCTCCTATGTATTATTTCTCTTTATCCTCTTTTATTAAGTTTCTGATGCCCTCCACTGCAACTTTGATCGCAATCTCCGTATCATGGACGATCGGGTTATCCATACCCAACGCATTTCTTTCCTGATTGCCGACTACCAGGAAATTAGAACCGCAGCGTACTCTTAGATGACTTGCCGCGATAAATAACGCTGCCGATTCCATCTCTGACGCCTTACAGCCCATCCGTTTCCAAGCTTCCCATTTGTTTAAAAGTTCATAGCTTACAGGCATTCTTTCCGGTTCATGCTGTCCGTAAAATGCATCCTTACACTGAACAACGCCTGTATGGAACGGCACATCTAAGGCTTTGCACGCCTTTACCAGTGCATTCGCAACTTCAAAATCCGCGACCGCCGGATATTCGATCGGCGCATATTCACGGCTTGTACCTTCCATTCTGACCGCGCCTGTCGAAACTACGACGTCTCCGCCTTTCACTTCAAGGTCAATCCCTCCGCATGTCCCCACACGGATAAATGTATCCGCGCCGCAAAGTACTAATTCTTCCAATGCGATAGATGCGGATGGGCCGCCGATACCGGTAGATGTGACGCTTACCTTCTCTCCGTCTAAGTATCCCGTATAAGTGATATACTCCCTGCTGTCGGCTACTAACTGTGCATTTTCAAAATGCTTTGCGATCTTGGCGCATCTTTTTGGATCTCCTGGTAAAATCACATACCGCCCCACATCGCCGGGCCTGATCTGTAAATGATACTGTAATCCCACTTCTCCTGAATAATTTTGCATGACTGCTCCTCCTTGTAAATATAATTTTTATGCAAAGCAACGTATAACAAATTGCTATACTTCTAATCGTCTTCCGAAAGAATCTGCGATAGATTTTCTTTCATTCGGTCGTACTGTTCTTTATGAATCACAATCCGGCTGCCTTGTTTTGTAATGAATCCGTCCTTTTCAAGTTTTTGTATGGATCTGGTAATGGTCTTCACGCTCAGTCCCGAATAATCAGACAATTCCTGCCTGTCATTATCCAGTCTTAATACTCCGTTCACTGCAAATTTTTTATACCTGTTGGTAAACAGCATCACCAGCCTGTCCGAGCCCTGCAAAAACAAAAAAGCCCTGATACTGCGCGCCTGCTCTAAAAGATATTCGCCCATCAGCTTCGATTCATGCCTTAATGCAAGAATATCTGTTTTCATCCACTTGGCGAACTGTGCCTTGGGAATCTTTAATACGGTACAGTCTGTCACCGTCTGCAAGGACGTCTGGTATTTATCTAAGTCCATAATCACTTCCATGCCTCCGTAAGCGTAGACGTCTGTAAACAGTATAAAATCAAATTTGATACCATAAATCCTGTAATCCGTTGCTTTGATCAGTCCATCGCCTATAAAATAAATAGCCTCAACCAAAGTTCCCTCTCTGATAAATATTCTCCCTTTTTCCATCTTTTCAATTGAAAAGCTGTCGAGAAGCCAAAGCGGCGCGTTTTTAAAATAAGTATAGAACTGCTCTCGCCTCTTTTTGTCGATTTTTTTTAGAAACGGTAATACTCTGTCTAAATGATTGTCGCCCATACTCTTTTCCTCGCATTTCCTTATGCTTTATACGATTCACTTTGCGGCATGACTGCTTGTTGAATTACCTTTACTGTATGTTATAAGTGGATTCTAAACTATGTCTTTATCTATTGAAAGGACATATGTCCCTTTTAGAAATTTTTTCTTTATTTGTTATATTTTACAAGAAAAAATTTATTCCGCTAAAATCTTTACTTTTCTAACCCAGTATGCTAGAATAAATGTAAAGTTGCCACCGGGTAATGAAATGCGAAAGCATTCGGTACACATCGATAGGTCTTAGGAGATGTGTATACGGATGCTTATTTTTTTAGGAGGATACTTATGAAAAAATGCAAATCTCTACTTTTTTATTTTTCAAAGGGGGAAATTATGTTATGGTGCTTATCCATAATGCTGATCATTATTTCCTTTTTGGTTTTTGACAGGGAGAACTATCTGACACTCACAGCATCAGTGGTTGGAGCTACCGCTTTGATCTTTAATGCCAAAGGGAATCCCGCCGGCCAGTTATTGATTGTTGTTTTCAGTATTTTATACGGCATCATATCCTTCACGTTTGCATACTACGGAGAAATGATAACTTATCTTGGTATGACGGCGCCTATGGCTGTCTTTGCTTTCTTATCATGGCTTCGCAATCCCTATGGAGGAAACAGGGCAGAGGTCAAAGTCAACCGCCTGAAAGAAAGAGAACCCGTTTTCATGCTTGCACTCACCGCCGTCATCACCTTTATTTTCTATTTTATTTTGAAATTTTTTGATACAGCAAATCTGATACCAAGCACGCTGTCTGTTACAACAAGCTTCCTTGCCGTTTATCTGACTTTTCGGCGGAGCGCCTATTTTGCGCTTGCCTACGCTGCCAATGATATTGTATTGATTGTTTTATGGACACTGGCTGTCTTGTCGGATATTTCTTATTTATCGGTTATCGTTTGCTTCATTATGTTCTTAGTGAATGATGTGTATGGATATATCAGCTGGACTAAAATGCAAAAAAGGCAAGCTTCCGGATAAATCCTAAAACGCAAAAAAGACACCAAAAATCCTTTTTGAATCTTTGATGTCTTTCCGTCCTGCAATACCCTGATCTTCACAGAACGGTATCATCTCCCGTTCCTCCTCACGGGCGATCAGATTGTAATGTCCCTGCTTTCTTCCTCCGAAAAACCCATACATGCTTCTACACAAACTCCAGAACATATCCTCCCGGTTTTGATTCTTATATGCCACAAACCTCATTTCTCACCGGAAGGATAAAGGAAGGCGATACTGACAATTCGTCCACCCCCATCTCCAAAAACGTTCTGGTAAGTGTAAGATCTGCTCCAAGCTCTCCGCAGATGCCAACCCATGCGCCATGCTTATGCCTGCCAGCGAAATAATCATGGGAAACATGATAGAAATATTCCCAAATGCGCTCGCGCGGAGAATTGCCCGAAGTTGTGTCCTGAATATTTCAGGCCGATCCAGACAGATCCGAATCGCACGGTATCCCATTGCAGGATTTTCTTCTCTTTCCAGATTGAAATAGTCTACCTGCTTGTCTGCCCCAATATCCAGGGTACGGATGACTACCTTCTTCCCTGCCATACTTTCCGCTACGGTCTTGTATGCCTGAAATTGTTCCTCTTCTGTGGGAAAATCTTTGGATTCCAGATATAAAAATTCGCTGCGGAACAGCCCGATTCCCTCCGCATCATTCTGCAATGCGCTCATGGTATCGGCCACATTACCGATATTTGCATAAAGGTGTATTTTCCTGCCGTCCCTCGTTATGGTCTCCTTACCTTTCAGTTCCTGCATTAGGCGCTTTTTTGTTTCATCCTCTTCCATGCGCTGATTCATCCTGGCCAGACATTCTTCATCAGGCTCCACATAGACTGTTCCAGTATATCCGTCAACCGCCGCCGTTTTCCCATTCCATCCCTTATCGATTTCAATACCGATCACAGCCTTCCCCTTAGCAGATAATGTGATCTTAGAATCAAACTTTTTCACTTCCTTCACAAGCATTCCTGCCGGACGTGCATGGATTCCCAGTTCATCAATAATTGCATATTCAAATGTTCTCATTTTATTTTCCTCCTATATCAGATTGGTAGTGTCAAATCTACCACTATATTTTTTGTTGCAAACCTTATAATTCCAAGGATTACACCACTTTTTCAAGAAAAAAAGCAATGACCTCCCTTTTTTGTGTCAATACTATTACTAACC
>CAJTCH010000095.1 GCA_910574715.1 Lachnospiraceae bacterium
CAAAGAAGACACAGAAAAATCCTGTGCCGATGAAAAGATGATATAAATTTTAGAATGACAAACACTATATATTGTGGTTGCTTTGATTAAGTTGTTAACATTGGAAAAATAATTTATAATGTGTGAGAATAGATGGGATATGAACTTGTCGGAAATTCCGACAGGTTCAAGAAAAGATTATAAGAAATGCTTTGTTTTAGGAAATTATACAATTAAGAAAAAATAAATGATTTTATACTAATGATTAGGAAGGAGTATATATGCGTATAAAAGAAATTGAATAGTTCTCCGTGTTATGAACCGGAGGCTACAGAACTATTGGAAGTACAGTTGGTGGAGATCAGAGATGCGTTCAATCGTCTGTCATTCGCTTTTAAGGAGGATCTGCAAAACCTAAGAGAGAATCTTTCAAAGTTTTCTGTAACGCTTTTTGGAAGGACTATGGCTGGTAAATCCACGCTTATGGAGATTTTGACCGAAGGGGATGGTTCGTCTATCGGAAAAGGATCTCAGCGTACAACCAGAGACGTTCGCAAGTATACGTGGAATGGACTTGAAATCACCGATGTTCCAACATTCTTTTCTGCGGCATCTTCTGCAACTGTAATATTGTTAAATGTGCCACCATTGCTTGTTAATGTGCCCTCTCCATTGTAGCATACTCCAATGGGATTCTCTGCTGTTGTCCCTGTCGTTTCGGCATGATTGATTGTGGTATTTCCAGACTGGTGATTGATTTGGCCATTACCATCGCTTGCACCTGTCCCAGTCGATACGCCTGCGGGGAACTATACCTATACCTGTGAGGCGACTTGTGACGGCTATACCCTGTCCCATAAGTTTTCGTTTGAAATCAAGCAGTCCGGCACCCAGTTTACCGGGGACGGCACTGTGAAAACCTACAACGGCGACACGCAGACTACTACTTTCACCGCCGATGACACCATCACCGTCAAGGCCACGCCCACCGCTACCGGGGAGGCTCCGTCCAACTCCGCTATGTTTGCGGCTAGCTTCACCGGGCCGGGCGCGGGCCAGATGGCGGTATTTGTGGGGAGTACACAGGTGTCCGAGGCGGTGGACGCTGCGGGAACGGTAAATGTCAATATTTCCGTAGTTGCGAAGGTGGAGAAGAACGGCTCTACCATCTATGTGGACGCAGCGCACTTTGCAAACGCAATCGCGCCTGCCAACGGCAATGACGCAACATTTACGATGCTGCAAGATGTAATGTTAACGGGCAAGGTAAATATTTCTTGTTCAAACGGCGCAATGATTAGCCAGATCGCCAACGCACTCCTTACGGAGGGCGCTACAGGATTGACCATAGAAGGTGGTACATTCCGAGGCGCGGGCGGGAATACTGGACTTTATATACAGTATCAACCAATCGTACTTGTCGGAGGAACGTTTGAGGGTATTGAGTGTGTCCTGACCACGATGAAGGAACAGCTTAAATCGGGATACTGCTACTATGACCAGAACAATAAGCCGATAGCGTTGACGAATGAGCAGACAAACCTGACCGGCACAGTGACGGTGAAGAAGTGCAACCATACCGGCGAGGGCGTCTGCGAGTACACCCATGCCACCGGCACCACCACCCACCAGCAGACCTGCCTTGCCTGTGGCAAGAAATGGGACGAAGAAAATTGCAGCTACACTAACGGCGAGTGTGCCTGCGGTTCTACGTTGTCTGTTGCCCTGGCAGGTACGGAGAGGCTGATCTATGATGGCAATCCTCGTGAACCCGGAGTTACCGTTACGCTGGACGGCACAAAGCTGGCGGAGACAGACTATGGCGTAACCTACGCCAATAACATCAATGCTGGTACGGATACTGCCACCGTCACTGTCAAAGGCAAAGAAAATTACAGTTTTGAGATAAAGAAAACATTCTCCATAGAAAAGGCGGAACAGAAAGATTTTGCAGCCACGGCAGTGACAACGCAGTATGAAAAGAACGGAACATTTACAGTGGAAGCTAAAAAAACTTCGTCCGACAGACCGTGAAATGACAACACCGCTGTTCCTTCTCCGATGCGTACAATTAGGCTTGTCGATGGCAGATTTAGAACTGTTATCGATAGGCCTTATCAATGATATGTATGCTGAGAGTAGAAATGATGATTGTAAGTATGCACAGATTGCAACACAGGAAGATAGGTTCTGAGAATAATTTTTTGTGAAATGCATAAAATATTCCCAACTTTATTCCCAAGTCAAACGCAGCGGCATTTCATTATAAACAACAAGCATATTTTGTATGGGGTGTAAATGATGAAACCCATGAGATTGTGGGTACGACAATTAATCAGTATTGTGATCATAATAAAGAGCCATATCAAAATTTCTTGGCGAGAAATTTGTTTTAAAGAAAAGCGATATATCCGTATAGGCTCTTCTAAAGCAAACTTAAAAGATTACCCGAAGAGGGAGATTCAGTTATTTAAGATTTTGGATGGAAGAGTAGAGACGATTGAGGCATTACCGGCAAAATATCAGGAACTGACATTCTCTAAATTGTTTGGATATTATGGTTCAAAAGGAATCGTATTAAATGAAAGAACCTTTGAGAAGAATCTTGGGTTAAGAAATAAGGATGGAGAATATAATCTGTTGGCACAGTTGCTTTCAGATAATTCACATTTTCCATTAAGAGTATCAATTTTTGAAGGAGAAACGAAAGGTTCCAATTTGTTTTCGGTAAGAGAATTTGGTAACAATTGTTTGCTCTATACTTTGGATGAGGTATTAAGATACGCAGATGTATTAAATTTGATTCAGACAGAGGAAAGTGAGCGCGTAGTGGAACGTCCGGAAACACCGTTGTTTGATAATAAGGCTTTTAGAGAAGCAATCATAAATGCTATTTTGCACAATCTGTGGATTAGTGGAAATGAACCGATGATTTCTGTATTCTCAAACAGAATTGAAATCTTATCGAGAGGAACATTGGCACCGGCACAGACTATGGAAGGATTTTTCTTGGGAGAATCAATTCCAGTAAATGAAAAGCTATCAGAAATCTTTTTGCAGTTGCATATCAGTGAGAAATCTGGTCGAGGAGTGCCTAAGATTATTGAAACTTACGGAAAGGAAGCATTTACTTTTAGAGAAAATTCAATCGTTGTAACAATCCCACTTCAGAAGATTAAAAAAGTTGGGAAAAAAGTTGAGGATAAAGTTGGGAATAAAAAAGGATTAAACTCAAGAAGACAAAGAATTATAACAGAAATGAGAGATAATCCTAATATTACTACCAGCGAATTGCATCAGATACTGGAGATTAGCGAAACGGCAGTAGAAAATAATCTGACATTTTTGAAAGAAAATGGATATGTAGAAAGAGTTGGTTCTAAAAAGACTGGTTATTGGAAAGTGCTTGAATAAGCTGTTACAAATTATATAAAAATGAGATGAAGCATCTATCAGAAATGGTAGGTGCTTTTATTATGCAAGGAAGTTCTGATGGGGAAATGTACATGAAAGACGGTGTGAAGATACATGTCCGTCAGATGAAATCTTTTCTGGTGCCGGGTGGACAGAAGGATAGCCGGATTACGGTAAGACCGACAATGGAGCAGATGAAGAAGTATGGCATTCTCCATTTTAAAGGGAAACAGTACAGATACCTACTGTTTCTGTGTGACAGGAAAGAAAAACAGAAATTGATGGATGAATGTCTGATTGATTTAGAACTTCCCAGACCAAAGGATAATGATTTGTCTTGGAGAGTTAAAGATGCGGAAACAGGAAAGTGGGTGGATTGTGATAAACCACCATATGCAACAGATGTAGATCAGAAGACAAAAGGTCTTGTGAATATTAGAGAATAGATAGATTTGACGGAGCAGAAATGCTTCTTTTTTTGTGCTTGAAAATGGGAGGTGAGAGGATAAATGGCAAGCAGAATACAGGGTATTACCGTGGAAATCGGTGGAGATACCACGAAACTTACAGAACTGGTGAGAGAATCAGTTGTTGCAAATTTTGCAACAACTGCGGCAGATGGAAAAACTTATCAGGTTGACTATTATAATCTGGATGTTATTATTTCTGTAGGTTATCGTGTGAAATCCAAGCGCGGTACACAATTTAGAATTAAGGTGCAGAACAAAATTCATTATGCCATTCATGGTCAGACGGCAGCTGAGGTTATTTACACAAGGGAAGATGCTGAAAAAGAGTTTATGGGGCTTACAACATTTGTGGGAAATCAACCAACCTTAAAAGAAGCTGTTATTGCTAAAAATTATTTAAGTGAAAAGGAACTTCGGGCAATGGGTCAGCTTGTGTCTGGATATTTGGATTTTGCAGAGCGTCAGGCGGAACGTGAACAGACAATGACTATGAAAGACTGGGCAAAACATCTGGATTGCATACTTACAATGAGTGGGGAACAGTTGTTACAGGGAAATGGTAATATTTCTCATAAGCAAGCTGTTGATAAGGCAACAGATGAATATAAAAATATAAGGCAAGCACCATCAGTGATGTAGAAGAAGATTATTTGAATTTTATAAAACTATTGGAACAAAAGACAGATAAGAAATAAAAAGGTATGTAATTTGGTTTGGACAACGGTAAATATGTTGAGACGGTTGTCAAATTATCCCTCAAAAAAGATACACCTAGAATTGAGGTAACAATGGAGCCTGATGCAGAGAGTAATTACACGCCAGCGGAGAAGACTACCTATGGGAAGATTAAGGAGTATGTGAAAGAAAGCATGATTAAAACGTATCCAGCCTTTATATTGCACAGATAAAAGATAAGTGCGGGCTTGATAAGAGGGACAATTATAATCTGCCAAAGAGTGAGGATGCGAAAGTGCCGAAATGTACCCCTGAAAAAGAAGCAGCTATTATGGATGCATTCAGGCACTTTGGGATGATATAGGATATTGTGTACAAACAAACAGACACCCTATTAGGACGATATGTTTTGATAGGGCGTTTTTTATATTTGTCAGTTTGATATATGGTTATTGCTCGGTGCATAGAATATCAGATATTCCAAGCCGTCCTCTGCATTTATTGTAAGACCAGCAGCTTGAAAGTCAAAATCTGGTGTGAACAGCATGGGATAACGGCGAAGGCTATTGACTACCATACACGTCGTCTCCGCCGGAAGGGCTATACGATCCCGCAAAGAATCCCACAGACATTCCCCTGTGAAAAGCAGGAAATGGTCTGCCTGGACGCGACCATTGGTGCTGTTGGTGGGCTTGTCTCTAGAATGAAATAGTCTTGATAAAAATCCCATAAATATTCTTTTCTGCCTTAAGAGGCATATAAAATTCAAAGTTCTGTCATAAAATAATCTATGCAAATGCTTGTAATTGCAAGCAAAAGCGAATATAATAAAGAAAAAGGAGGCGATACTGTGAAAGAAAGTAGAGGACAGCCAATAAATGGCCTGTCAGACTTCTTCTTTAGGGAACGAAGCAGTCTGGAAGCTATTTCTTCGTGGTTGATGGAATTGTCCGATTGCTCGATTAGGTAATCAATAACAGAAGTGGCTGATTTCCCGAAGATATCGGAAACAACCGAATCTAATGCGACATTACAGACAGTAAGCGCATTCTGAAATCTGTTCTTTTCGCTGGAGCGACAGGAGATTAACTTGTAACGGTATTTTGTAAATTCACGCAGGATACGGATTGGTTTACAGGGAATATAACTTCCCGGAACCAGACCTAATCGAAATAAATCGCCAATCCACTTGGAATCTTTTGTATCGTCCTTATTGCCTTTATGTTCTATCACACATATGAAACTTACACTGATTACTATGCTGTCTAAAACTGAAGAAAGTCTTTACAACTCACCTCCACGTGCTTTGTAGTGTAGCTTCTTTAAGAATTATTTTATCAATAATGTGGAAAATTGGAAGACTTTCATTACTATTTGTGCCGCCAATTGAAAGGCGGCGGAATGGAGATTACTATGGCAAATACATCCGCTGTTTATGCAAGAATAGATACCAATCTCAAGGATAATGCTGAGAGCATTCTTTCTCAGCTTGGCATTTCTCCATCCAGTGCAATTCAAATGCTTTATAGCCAGATTGTACTGAAAAAGGGTATGCCATTTGAATTGAAACTTCCTTCTTCTAAACCGTTAGCTGTTGGTGCAATGACTAGAGAAGAGCTTGATGCAGAGCTCCAGAAGGGTGTCGATTCCATCAAAGCAGGAAAGGTATATTCTGCAGATGAAGTCGATGCGGCACTTGCAAAGGAGTTTGGCATATGACGGATAGCTATAATGTCGGCTATTCTGCAGATGCACTTGGTGATTTACGTGAAATCTATTTGTATATTGCAAATGAACTCCTTGTTCCGGAAACTGCTGCAGCTCAGCTGGAGCGTATACGAAAGGAAGTTCGTTCATTGGATTTTATGCCAGCTCGTTATGTGTTAGTTGAATGGGAACCTTGGCATTCGATGAAAATGCATCAGCTTCCGGTAGACAACTTTATTGTGTATTATCTTGTTGATGACAAGGAGAGGGCGGTTACAGTAGCTCGAATATTCTACGGTGGTCGTGATATCGAAGGAATCATAAATTCAAATAAATAAATAAATAAACAGTAGTGGAGCTTTTTGTGTAAAAACAAGAGCTCCATTTTTATGTGTGCCCGGTGGGCACACGTTCTAACGGGTGAAAGTCCCCAATCCGCCCGGCAGTGGGAAGGATACAGCCGAAGCCAAGGGTGTCCATCGTGAGGTGGAATCTGAAGAAAGGATTAGGCAAAACTCTGGCTTACTACATTTGAGGCTAAATGCAAGGATGAGATTGCGTAACAAATCAAAGTCCAATAACTGCACGAAATTGTATTTAGTATTTATGGAGCGAGTATAAGAGGGAAAGAGCGTGTGAGTACCCGGGGAGGTCTCGTGGACGCATCCAAAGCGATAGAACATTCGCGGAAGCGGTTGAAATAAGATTTACCACGAGAAGTCAGCAGAGGTCATAGTACTATGGCGGTTGCAAACGTCATGGGAAGGACTGAACTTTAGGAGATGTGAGTAAATGAATGTAACCAAAGATGGGTTTAAGGACAGACAACTTCATATGGAACTACCTGAAAGAAAACCAGAGCGAAATCATCCGGAAGATACGGGAAGGGAAATATAAACCGAACCCAGTCCGCAGGGTAGAGATACCCAAGGAAGAGAAAGGCAAGGTAAGGAAATTAGGAATACCAACAGTCGTAGACCGCTTGATACAGCAGGCGGTCACACAGGAACTAACAGCACTGTTTGAACCACAGTTCTCAGAGAACAGCTGCGGTTTCAGACCAGGAAGGAGCCAGCACGACGCATTAAGAGCCTGCAAGAGGAATGTAGACGAAGGGTATGTGTATGTGGTGAGCATGGACTTAGAGAAGTTCTTTGATACGGTAAACCACAGTAAATTAATAGAGGTGTTATCAAGGAGAATCAAGGACGGACGTATGATATCGCTGATACACAAATACTTGAATGCAGGAGTATTGCACAACGGATTCTTCGAGAAAACGGAGGAAGGCGTGCCACAGGGTGGCCGTTAAGCCCACTGTGTGGGAACGTGATGCTGAATGAACTGGATAAGGAACTGGAACGCAGGGGGCACCGGTTTGTGAGGTATGCGGACGACGCGCTGATATTCTGCAAGAGCAAGAAGAGTGCGGAGAGGACGCTTGCAAACATCATCCCATTCATAGAGGGAGAGCTATTCCTGAAAGTAAACCGAGCCAAAACAACGGTAACACATGTAAGCAAAATAAAATATCTGGGATACGCATTTTACAGGAACAGAGGGAAGTGCAGATTCCGGGAACACCCAAAGAGCGCCAAAAAGATGAAAGGCAGGATAAGGGAGATCACCCAGAAAAACAAAGGGTGGAGTAACGACTACCGGAGACAGAAACTTGCGGAGTATGTCAGAGGGTGGATAAATTACTACAAACTTGCAGACATGAAAGGACTGATGGAGGAGACAGACACTTCTTCTATCTGCTCTTCTCTGTCATTTACTGGAGGACAGCGCAGATATTAAGTGTTGCCCTCACCAATAAAATAATAGCCAAGTTGGGATATATATCCATGCTTGACTATTATCTGAAAGTTGCGTGAAAACTATTGAATCGCTGTATACCGAACGGTACGTACAGTGGTGTGGGAGGTCGGCTGCTCAACTAATGGGTAGCCTCCTACCCGATATTTTTTGAGGTCATGCGTCAGGGGAGGATTATCTAGTACACCGAATAATAAGTAACCAGCCATATAACTTGCCTGATTTTCCATCTGCGTCGTTGTTGTTAATCGGCGTAGCGCCCACTACGCCTCATTCCTCCGCCTTGCATATGAAAAATCATTTTGCGTTATATGGCTAGTACATCATTGCATTAATTCTTGAGTAATAAGCACTTGCTATCCATGCCATCTGCACGCCTACGAACCTAGATGTAGCCCGCTACACCGTCGGTTCGTAGACGCACAGCTGACACGAATATCAAGCACTATTACTTCAAGATTAATGCAATGATGTACTAGGAACTTATTTTTCGGTGTACTAGTGTGCCCTATTTTAAAATTTGGAGAAAAGAAAAATCCCGAAAGACTTGATTACAAGACTTTCGGAATTTTCATTCAATGCGGAGAAAGGGACTTGAACCCTTTTTGTAGGCTGAAAATCCCGTAAAAACGCTATGTTTGAAAAAATCGTAATCACCATCGTAATCACCTAACAAACAATGCAGAGAAAGGAGATTCTTGCACGTATGACAATTGAAGAGATTCAGACTTTAAAATAAGTCGCACAGTTAATTGTAGTGATTGATTGTGGGGCTTATTTTAGTGCCTGAATTTAGATATAAAGAGAAATATAAAGATATACCAGGATTTAATCAGTATATACAAGAAAGTGCCTGTATGAGCCATATACAACGTTGTAGGGCTGTACCAAGATATCCGAGACATGGTTAAAATACCAGTTTCAAAGATGTAAAGAATGACCTGGCAGAGAAATCAGGATAAACAAATTAAAGAAGGAGGTCGGCAGCATGGCAGACAAAACAGAAAATAAGGTAACAAATAGAAAGAAGATTCATTTTTTCAGAGAAAAGAAATGGATTATGGCGTATTGGTTCAAGACGAGTCGGAAAGCACAATTTACAGAAGAATATCTGTTGAGACAATGGAATATTTGGTGGAAGGGTGATTTTGACAGTATTTCAGACCAGATGTTCCAGGAGATATTTACATGGATCAAAGATACTGTCCGTACTATGACAAAAGATGAGATTAAGAAGAAAAGACACGATATTACGGATTGTCGTCCTATGCCACTATATATCAGGCAGTTGGCAAATAAGAAAGGGTATTACGTAAAGAAATGCAGTACGAGGAAGCATCCACTAAAAGTCAGTGGTTATGCAATCTTCAAGAAGCAGAAAGATAAAAAGGCTGTATATGGCAAGAAGTTCGACCTAACAGTGCAACAGGTGATAAAAATCTTGGAAGCGAAGGAGGATAAATAAAATGATTTACAAGGCAGAATTAATCAGAAGAGTATGGCAAAAGGTGAATGTAGATAGTATAGGATATAAGGACAGACTAAAACAAGTAGACGTTGAAACAATCATTAACACATTCCTGAAAGAGATGTCGCAGTGTATGATTGATGAGGAAGATATTAATATAAGGGGATTTGGTAAATTTGTGTCCAATGTGCGGAAAGCCAGGATTGGATATGACCAATACCATAAAAAGAAGATGTATTTTCCAGGAAGAAGAGTTATCAAGTATTATATAGCCAAAGATGTAGATCAGATTATTAAAAAGGAAAAGAAAAGATAGATGTAGAAGCTATAAGAGATTGTAATGGGATTCAGGATAATGGATTGTCAAATTTTAAGTTATCGTATTTTTAGAGCAGAGGTATCTAATATTTACAGGGTACGCAGTAGAAGCGTATCTTATGAAAAATATGGATATACACCGATTAGTCTGATTGAAAGAATCGATTGGAGGTCATATCTTACGATTTCGGTTTAAACCGAAGCCTAAAATATTTAGGTAGATAGTATCATATCGGATACCATAGTCCTGTGGGATGATGGTCTCAAACAAGGTATTGGTGTGTACCTTTGGGTACAGTGGTTTATTATGATTGGATAAGATTGTCTAAAATTCTACGATTACACAGGATTGTGAAATCGTCCTAATGATGAAAACTTACAATTAAATATATAAATTATATCAAGGAGTCTATTTTCTGGACTCCCTTTTTAGCGTTCGTTTGTAAACGAATGCTGTCTAGTATCATATCGAAAGGAAATTTCAAAGAGTAAAATGAATATGGAGAATAACACAGAAAATGCAAATTCAAGAACACAATTCATATTAGATGAAAATGGTGAGTTGCAAGAAATATCAAAAGATAAATGTAAAGCAGTAGAATTTCCGATTAAGTATAAACTGAAAAATGCCTATGAGGTTTTCGTACGTGTAGAGGGAACAGAGAATTACTGGATCAGTAATTATGGAAGATGTGTGAATAATTTGAATCGAAAGGATAAAGATAAATTTTATGAGCACAAACAGGGAAAATGTCATTATACAATGTTTGAAGTTGAAAGACAATTAGTAAGCTATCCACTCAAACCAAAATGTAAAACAAAAAGACCAGATAAAAATAAAGAAAAATTTGAGCAATGCTTTCATTCCAATATGTCAGCAGAAGAGTGTAATCGCATTTTGGAGGAAAGACAAAAGACAGATGAAAAACGTATATATGCAATAAAAGAAACAAAATATAAGAGGGAAACTTCACCAGAGGAATTAGTTGTTAAAACGTTTCTTGCAAAACATTGGGGTAGACATAAAATCTGGCATAAAGATGGGGATGAGTCAAACAATTGGTATAAGAATCTATCGTTTGTCTCAGAAAAAGATTATAAGAGCTTGAAGAAGGGCAAAGTGACGTGGCAGGAATTGAATTTGGTACAAGAATATATAGAGTACGAAAATAAAGCCAGTTTACATGCTTATCAAGTGTATGACGGTATTAAAACAAGATGCGGAGATACGAAAGACGAGGATAGAATCCGAAGTTGTTATGATAAAACTACTATGTGGCAAGGATGGATTGATAACCCGAAATCTTTTGTAAAATGGTATTTGGAGCATTATTATGAATGCGGTGATGAATCTATGCATGTAGATAAGGATTTATTCGGCAATGGTTCCAGTATGTATCATCCTGATTTTTGCTGTATATTGCCACAAGGATTGAATGTACTTCTTGCTAATAGTAAAAAGCATTACTTTATGGGATGCGCACAACAAGATAAGGTGTTGCCTTTAGGTGTGCAGTATAGCCGAGGTACTGGTAAATACTTTGGTGAGATTAGTTTTAGCGGAACGCAAAAAGTGATAAAACTATCGGAATGGGATACGGCAGAGGAAGCGTTTGAAGAATATAAGCTTATGAAACAGGCAGATATATTAATAATGGCAGCAAAATACAAAGAACTGGTGCCAGATTATATTTATGATGCATTATTAAAAGTTGAGGTAAAACCGTATTAAAAAGGTTGGTTATTTAAACTCAAGAATGGGGCATATCGGATGTAAAAGTCTGGTATGTCTTATTTTTGCGATTTTTTGGGAAATGTAGAAAAATGTGGATATAGGATTCAGTCTGTGTTATAGTAATAATATAACTAATTTGTAGAGAAATCGGATAGGTTAATGGGGGTTGGTAATATGATATATCCTTATGCAACACTAAGTGATACGACAGAAGTAGTTCATTCGGAAATGAGAGCGGATGGGAAGGTTAAAGTTATGATGTGAGATAAAAAATTTAGAGACATTTTAAGAAAATTTGATATATATTAAACCTAATCTCCCGAAAAAATTATACACAGATTGACTGTATGATAGTATGAATCCATTGAAAATACGGGGTTTTTAGGCGCTCCCTCTTTACAAATATGTGTATAAGTTTTATAATATAAG
>CAJTCH010000096.1 GCA_910574715.1 Lachnospiraceae bacterium
GGGAGTACTCCCCATTTTACAGCATTCCATCTGCATTTGGGAATAGAAATCCCCCCTCTTTTTCTTAAGTTGATAGAAAATCTGGTCGAAAACAACAGATCACATTATTATTAGAAGTTAAGTAAATGACATTGATTCATAGCATCACTCCATATATTTGCGGCTGACCCATTCTGCAAAATAACTCCGGAATTCCTTTAGCCTGGACCGGGAAATCGTCAGGATCGTGCCATCCTTTAATTTCATCTCCCCGTCCGAACACATCTTGACCACATACCTCAGATTAACAATATAACTGTTATGTGCGTATGCAAACCCAAAGGGATGCAGAATCTCATACAGTTCCCCCAGCTTCTGCCTTGTGGTCAGCTTATGTTCAAAAGAATACTCTATCTGTTCCCTGCCCACATGAATCCTGCTCCCATGTTTTGTATTCTCAATATATAATATATCATCCGGAACGAGGGCTACGCTGTTATGGTAATAATTCCCAACAATGCAGGGAACATTCTGATTCTCCTTAATCTGTCTGACCACTGCACACATCTCTGAAATCATCCGTTCCTCAGAATAACTTTTAAGCAGATAACGAAATGGTGTCGCTTTAAACGACTCATCCGTGGGCATGTGTACACCTGAGCAGAATACAAGGATACTCCTGGGAAAGACCTCCCGAAACCTTGCCGCCGTTTCATGTCCGTCAAGCCCCTCCATCTGCATGTCCAGAATCAGCAGATCGCACCTCTTTCTGTTCCGGATTCCCTGCACAAGCTCTTCACCTGAATAATACTCGCTAAACAGAATCTCTCCCTTATCCATTCCGCTTTTTGCCATAACTCCTTTTATATAATCAACAAACGCTCGATCATCATCACAAATTATAATATTATACATAATTCCCCTATAATTCCTTACTGAACATCAGAGGGCTGTTCCCTTATCTATATACTTTCACTTCCAAGCTTCTCCAATAATTCCATATATTTATTCTGGTAGGAATCTACCTTCTCCTGCATTTTTCCTTTTAATTTTTCGATTTCCTGCGAATGCTGCTGTTTTAACTTAAGCTGTTCCCTTTCACCCGACAGGGCTGACTCTGCCAGTCTGCTTTCCATCTCGGCGACTGCCTTTTTGTGCGCTTCTTCCTGCTCCATGAGCGCACGCTTCTTCTCCAACTCTGCTTCCTTCTGCAGCCGTTCCAGATTTTCAATGCGTTTCTGAAGCTCTGTATTGGAGTCTGCAAGCTCCTCTTTCTCTGCCAGAATACTTTCTGTCTTCTGAACGGCCGATTCCATACTGGCAATTTTATTGCGCAAATCACTGCATGACTCGCTCAAATTCCGGTTTAAGGCATCTTTATCAACCAGTTTGCTACGAAAATCTTCCTGCTGTTCCATAATCTTTGCATCCTGTGCATGGATTTTTTCAACGAGCTCTTCATTTTCTTTTTGCAGCGCAGAGATCCTCTTATAATTTTCATCCTTTAATTCTGCCATCGTCCGGTTCTTTATCTGCAGGTCTGAAATCGTCTCGTCTTTTGACCGGAGCAAAAGCTCATACTCCGCCCGGACAGTTTCTTTCATATTATGCTTTCCTTCCACCGCATCCATATACATCCGGTTTAAGATACTGCCATAATTCTCAAATTGCTCCAGATTCTCCCTGTCATCTACCAGTACCACCTTTGCCTTCTGGAGTGAATATGCCTCTATCATCCGGGCAAACGCCGCCTGCTGCCCTTCCCCGATCTCCTCTGTAATCTGCCGTATCCGCTCGGCGGTCTCTTCATCGATCCGATACGATTTGGGTTTTGTCTCAGCCATGTTACTTTCCTCCGTTATTTTCTCTTTCATCTGATTGTAACACGTGAATTCTATTAATACAACCTTGATAATAAGCTATTATAAATAAATGTAATACACTACATTGTAATACAATGTATTACAAATTATTTCTTTATAAAACTTGCCTGCCTCAACTTTTACTGTTATACTTAAGATACTTTTTCAGTTTATTTCCTTTCGGAAACATTCGTTTAGCAATTCCTGGAGACAGGTCTCTTGATTCTACACGAAACCATTATCAAACGAAAGGAGAAAACATGCAGATAAAGACATATTTTGAAAAAAGCCTGTGCGAAAGCGCCGGGCTTTTTTCTTTGCAAAAGAAACAGGCAGACCTGTTCCTGCTGTCACAGACCGGCCTGATTACCTACAGACAACTTGCCCTCTGCAATCTTCATGGAAAAACAGAGACCGCCGGAAGGCTTTCTCTCAAGACGTTGGAAAAAGACGGGCTTATCCAGTCAAGAAAACTGCCAAACCAACATCAAAATAAATATTATTTCCTTACCCCAAAAGGACGCTCCATACTGAAATCGCTTTTTCCTCCTATTCTTCTGGAATACCTGCAGATAAGCCTGGAAAAACGCTTACCGGCAGGCACACAGCAGATATACCACCGAATCCGGGCAAACGATTTTTATTTTGTTTATATCGGTTCCCCAAAAAGCCATCCAGTACCATGGATTTTAGAATACCCACTAAAGCCCTTGGCATCCCCCGGAAAAGAAGCCGAGCCAAGGTGTGACGGAATCCTTATTACTCCACACACAAAATACTATATTGAACAGGATAACAATACACAATCCGAAAATGTCATTCTTCAGAAACTGCAGCATTACCGGCAGGCGGGCATCCTCAGAGAAAACGAGACCGGAAACATCCTGATCTTCTGTCTTGCTTTTCCACACAAACGCTCCCTCACTGCAAAGCCTTCCTTCTCCCTGTACCGTGTTCTCCTGCATTTTACGAAAATATGGTCTATCTTTGAGGAAGACTGCAAAGTACCGCTGGATTACCGGCAGTTCCTCCAAGTATTGGAATGTTCTGCGCTGAAAAGAACGATCTCGGCGAATGAAATCCAAGTCTTCCAGAGCCTGCACAGCCGCCATCCGGAAATGGACAGCCTCGCAGATGTATATACCCTGAAGAAAATGTATCTTGATGATACCAGTTATTCTGATATGCAGGATTTGGATATGGATGAACTGTTTCAAAAACGGGTGCATTCACATTTCCGGCGTGTTTACAGCGAACATCCTTCGCTCGTGTCCCACGCTTTAAATGGAAATCCGATTTTCACCGTTCCCAATCACAGGCTCCCTCTTTACCAGCCGTATATTATGCCCTATGAATATGATTTTCCAGAGCAGCTCCTGAAATGTCTCTTATTTAACGGGCTGAATACAGATGGCTGGGAATATCAGCACCCACTGCGAATCATACGCCAGGATCAGACAGAGCTCCGTTTCTTCCAAGGATTCTGCCATAAAAAATACGGCTATATAGCGTGTGAACATCTTACTATAGATTTAAGCTCCCGTATCCGTATTCAGAAATTTTTCCAGTCCGGGACCGATGCCAAAACACCGGTTTTCCTGCTTTTATTTTCATCCGTCCAGAATCTTACAGATATAGAATCCCTCTGCAAAACACCTGGCAAAAACACTACTGTACTGATGATTGACTGCAGCCGCCCTCTTCATCTTAACCCGCCGCCAGCTATTTTTCTGGCTGACGGCAGCAAGCTTCCCGTTATTTTTGAATGTGACGAATTTGACGGCCAGCTCCGGATCGTCACCAGAAAGGAGACCTGTTAATGAATAAAACAAACCGTTCTTTTCCTGCAGTTGCCTATGGTCTGTTCCTCTGCCATCTGCTTGCGTACAGCCTTCGGTTTATCTTTGCACTGTACCGAATCGACTATTCACTGCTCCCTTGCGGCTTTGTTTATCGTTTTTGCGCTATGACGCTTCCGATACTTCTCTGGCTCTTATCTACCGTCTCAGAAGCGTTTAACTATCACCGTTTTAAGCTTGCCGCCTATATTGCAACCCTGTATTACGAAACACTCATAATCATTACAGTTGTATTTCAGCTTTTATCAAAGTTATTCCTTCCCTCTGTTCTTGCGATTGAGACAGACGAAATCTTTACAAAGGGCATGGTTCTTTTTCTTGCCCGCCTGATTACAGAGCTCCCTCTCCTGCCGCTTTTTTATATACTGATGAAGTCTTTCCTCCGCCCAGCCAGGGACGCAAAAAGCCGCAGTGTTATTCTTTCCTTTAAGCTGACCTATTATCTGCAAACCGGAAAGCAAAAAAGAAGGATCCAGTATCTTTTGTCTATCGCCAGGGACATCCGCAGCGGGAAACGTATTACCATATCAGAAACAGACCGTTTTCTGCATACATTGGTAGACGGAACCAGTGGAACCGGGAAAACGTCTTCCACGATTCTGCCCGCAATCCGTGACGATCTGGATATGCGTTGTCAGGCAGAGCAGGAACAGATAAAGGCTATGCACAAGCTTGTGCAGGACGGCCTATATACCTATACCGGCTCTTTCTCATATTTTTCCCTGTCCAATTTTCGTCCTGCCAAAGAAGCAATGCCGGACAGCTGCACCGAAACTGCCGCCACTTACGCCTCTCCCGAATCTATCCGCATGCAGTATCCGGTCTGCGGAATTACGGTTCTGGCACCGGAGGATTCTCTGACAGATGACGTATGCAGGCTGTGTGAGGCACGCGGCATTCCCTATCACAGAATTGACGCAACACACACCTTTGAAGGAACACTCAAGCCAAACTGGACTGGCATGAACCCATTTTTTATATCACCTTCTCTAAGCGGCAATGCACTCCATCAGGCTATTGTTAAAAAAGCGGTCATCTTTTCAGATGTCATGCAGGTAATTACCGATCTGAAGGGGAAGGCAGATTCCTATTTCACCGGACTCAACAGGCAGATGCTTGCAAACCTGGCCATTCTTGTCATGAACACGGTTCCTGTCCTTTACAAACGCCAGGCCACCCCTGCTGACCTGCAGCTGCTCATTAACAACTTCGACCTCCTGCCGCCTTATGTGAGCAAACTGGACGAGCTTGACAGGGAGCAGAAGCGTTATTCCTTTATCTCCCAATATATCCGGGAGGACCTCCTTGGGAAAGGCCGTCCAAAGATGGAGGATCAGAGCCGTGGTACCAGGAATATCATCAATGAGTTTTTACTGATGCCAGAAAGCAAAGATGTCTACTGTGCGCAAGCCTCCATTGACTTTGACCAGATTCTTGAAAACGGGGAGATTACAGTCTGCAATTACGACCTTGCCTCCGGTGACAGCAACGCGATTGCATTCGGTCTGTTTTTTCTGCTCTCATTCAACAATGCGGTATTGTCCCGTCCAGGAACAGAAAAAACAAGGATTCCGCACTTCTTCTATGTTGACGAGCTTCCTGTGCTGATCCACAGTTCTCTAGAGAAAAATTTCTCCTTATTCAGGAAATTCCGGGTAGCCATGTTCTGTGCAATCCAGACTTTAGACCAGTTTGAGAAAAACGAAATCACAAAGTATCTGAAAGGCGTAATCTTAGGCTGCGCCCATATTTTTGTATTCGGACGTTCTTCACTGTCAGATATGGAAGTATTTTCTGCAATGGCAGGAATCCATGATGAGGTGGAGGAACAGTCAACCGTTTCTGAGACAGCCCTGTCAGATGATTCGCCTTCTCTCTCTTATTCTTCAAGAGAGACATGTACGCAGAAAAATCTGGTGGAGGAGACAGATATCCGTATGAAGGATTTTCAGGAAATCACTCTTTTTACCACCAAGAATGGCCGTCCGCTCCCGCCATTGCATGCAAGAGTCGAATTTTTAAAGCCCGAAGACTGGTCTCCCCAAAAAAGAGAGTCTTTCTCTGCTGAAATTTTCAGGCCATATACTGGCCCTGCATCTTCTGCCACCCCCGCCTCATCCTTAGCCGGAAACAGCTGTGCTGCATTTTCTGGAAGAGAACTTGTTTCTGAATACTGTTGTTATGATTTTGATTCTTCCGAAACCAGACGCAGTGCAGCGCCAAAAATGCCGTCTCCTTCCCAGACGCAGGAATCCCGGCCGCCTGTACCCGATGGCAGCGAATCTTTAGACGGTTTATTCTGATTACACCCTAATATAGTAGGAGGATATTATGGCAATAAAAAAACTAAAAAATTATAAAACCGACGCCTTTATGACCCACAGTCCATTTCATTTTCAAGAAGGATACCAAATACAGATTGAAAACAGGAACAAAAACTGCTCGCACACCGAAATCGACACCCTTGCATTAAAAGGGTTGTTAAACTCTGTTGACTTTGAAATCCTGAAGCTTCTCGGAACCTACTGCTATGTCAACACCCACAACCTGAACTATGCTTTAAACCACACTCTTCCGGAAAATTACCGAAAACAAGATTACAAAAGAAATTTGAAAAAGCTGTCAGATGCCGGAATTCTCCTTAAGCATTCCATCTGTATGCAGACTGACGGCGAGGGCAGCGCCCGTCAGATTGTTTCCCCTTTACGGTTTTATTCCTTATCCCCCGGAGCGCGCAGTTATATTTCTTCCCTTATGGAAGTCCCATATATCTCCAACCAGACATTGCCTGCTTACCGGATCATTGAGTTGATGGCAGCCGCACAGCTTTTGATTCGTTTTCAGGCATCCTACCGCAATTCCGTAAAAAAGATCCTTTTTAATCTGCATAAACAGATTGGCTCTCATCTGCTCCTTCTGGATGCATACATCCGTTATTCCGCCAGCCAGGGGGACAGCTCCTCTCCTGCTGTCCATCTGTTTCTTTTATGCGGAAGGGATAACGGGGACAATTATGCTGATATAGTTCTTCGCAGCCGCCTGCTCTTTTGCTGGCTTGACCGGCGCAAAGAGGAATATCCTTGCCATATGATTTTGCTTCTGTTAGAGAGTATCTCTGATATTCCCCCAGTTTATCTTCAGGTTCGCAAGCCATATATGTCGGGTAAAACAGGCATTACAGATTCGTTGTATCCACTTTATTTTACTTTGGATACAAACGTACTGGTTCAACCGTTGTTTGATGCATTATACCAATGTGAAATCGAAGAAGACTCCGGAAGATGTAAAATCAGCAAGATTTCTTTGGGAATGGCTGCTTCACTTTGCCATGGATAAAAGGGAAAACCTAACCGTTAGGGTTTCACAGCAAAATTATCGGATTTGTATTGTTCACTAAAAATTTGTCTTATTATTTTTGTTCCTTTACGCTTTATACTTTTCACATTAATATATGCCATGTTATTATGGTATAATTTTTAAAATTTATTTTTTGCTTTATGCCAGGATGGAACCGGGGCTTTTGTCCATCTTCCACCATTTCTGCATTATGTAGTCATATTACAGGTTGATATGATCTATTGTGACTGCATTTGCAGCCACAGGCTATAAAGCCATGGGAGGTATATATGGGTACATTTCGTAATGTCTCTAAGGCAGAACCTTGTCCAATTTGCGGCAAATCCGACTGGTGCAGCATTCTCATCCCGGACAACGCCGCTTATCCCGGACAGCTTCTTTACGTCTGCCGGAGAATCCACTCTCCCGAAGCACAGAGTCCAGTCAACGGCAAAACCTACTACTACATAAAGGAGCTTCCTGACAGTTCATGCCTTTATTCTGATATTGAGAAAAGAGGCCGGGTATCTGAAAAGTCTTTTGGTTACACCTATCGTCCCGCACAGGAAGCCCCTGCCCCACCAGCCGACTATGGGACCATTCCTCTGCCTAACAACGATCTGGATTTAATTTATACAGATTTTATGAACCTGCTTTGCTTATCAAAGAAGCACTATGCAGGATTGCGATCCGAGAGATGGCCAAAGGATTTAATCAGAGATAGTTTTATACGTTCCCTGTCTTTTCCAAGAAAGTTTGACAGCGTCAAAGGGTTCTACAGTGACCATGTGGAACGGCACAGGATTTGCCAGCTTTTGCTGAAAAAACACAAAACTCTGAAGGGAGTTCCTGGTTTTTATCAGGAGGCTGATCTTCAATGGACTTTCACAGGACACCCCGGAATGCTGATACCTATCTATGATACTGACGGAATGTTGTACCGTATCCGGCTGCGCCTCGACCATCCAGGAAAAGATGAGAAAGGGAAGGAAAAGGATAAGTATAAAAACTTTTCTTCATTTTACCCTTCAAAAGATAGCAATAACATTCTTTCGAATGAATATCTTAATGGCTGCCGGGCCGGCAGCCATATCGGGTTCTATTTTCACCCTTCCACAGATGACCCTGGCGTATGCTATATTACAGAGGGTGAGAAAAAAGCAATCGTTGCAAACTATTTTCTGCGTTGCATTGTAATCTCGCTTCCCGGTGTAAATTCACATGCCAAATTAACCAAAACGGACAAATCCGGTAGATCCGTTCTTGATTTTTTGAAAACTCTGGGATGCAAGAGTGCGGTTGTTGCCTATGACGCCGATAAAAATGTTAATGAGCATGTCCATCGGCATGAAAAAAAATTAGTAGCACTTTTAAAAAATCATTCATTTCATACGTATATCGGCAGCTGGAATCCAGGTTTCGGAAAAGGATTAGATGACATTCTGGTACTTGGGGTAAAGCCTCAGGTATTTCCAGTTTAAAATAGAGGATGGTGTACCCATCCTCTCAGACCCTAACCGTTAGGTTTCCATTTTTAATGCATCAATCTTCTCATCAATGCTCTTTTTCAGCCCTTCCAGCGTTTCGATGACCACCGAGACTTCGTTGTCCTTGATTAAGGACTCCTCATCTAATACCTCATGGAGGCTCTTCGCACACTTCATGATTATTTTAGTCCCGTTTTTACGCCTGACGCGCACACCCGTTTTTTGCTCTGGCTTTTCATTTCTTCCAACAGCAGATTTCACATCGGATGAAAGCTGTTCTAATTTCAGATTACTAATCATTTCTAAAATCCGAACCTTTTTTACACTTTCAGCTCCTTCTTTTTCCGTCTGTTTCCGTATCATCTCTGCAAGGCTTCTTTGCTTCTCTTCATTCAATGTACTTGCACTGGAAAGTCCGGACCAGGAATAAACCTCCGAATCTGCCATTGTCTGCAACTCCGGTATCAGCTTCAAAAGCGCCCGGTACTTTTCAACGGATTTGATATCCAGTTCCATGTCAATAGCGACCAGTTCATTAATTGCCGTTATCTCCCCTTCTTTGAGCAACCCTTCCCTTTTCTTATGCTTAATCTCCATTTCATGGGCCTCAAAAAGTCCCTGAGCAAGTCTTGCCAGAATCATTGGCTTTTCCTTTCTGCCATGCAGATTGCCAAGAAACAGCCGCATCCTTCGCTCCCATTCCTCTTTTGGTGCTTCTGTAACCAGAACCGGATATTTATCAATACCGGCCAGCCGCCCTGCTTCTCTCCTGCGGTGCCCGGATTCTATCCTGTATTTCCCTTCATGCGGATATGCCAGAATGATCCCCTGGAAACCATAATCCTTCATGGATCGGGACAGCATTTCCACTTCAGATTCACCGTATATTTCAAGATTATAAGGATCATCTTCCAGCATGTTATCTTCCAGATACCTTATCTTCTCTTTTACTTCGTCTGGAAGTTCATTTACATTCGTTTCATCCGTTATCTCCTTCTGGAAATCTTCTGATTTACTTGCTGCTTTCTGCATCGTATTACGTTTTGTAAGCGCCTGGCTTGCCAAACTCCTCTTTGCCATTTATATTCCCCTTTCTTCCTGAATTCTCTCCTCCATCTCCTTCATCAGCATTTTATAATCCTTTGCAATCTCACTGCTTCCACAGCTGATGCAAAGCGGCCTTTTCTCCCACTCGCTAATCTGCATACTCGAATAATCATGGCGGATCGTTGTCCGAAACAGCCGCATGGAAGTCCTTGTTTCATCCTCCATGCTGTATTCATATAAGGCTTTCTGATCCCCTTTATATAATTGTGTACTTATATAAAACAACCCCAGTACCTGCAGTCTCTTGTTCCCATATTCCTCCCGCGCTTCGCGGCACCTGTCAATGACGTCTTCATATCCATGCGTACTGGTGTTCTTGGCGAGATGCAGAGGAACAATTACATAATCGCAGGCTACCAGGTAGGTCATTGTCACCATATTATGTGCGGGCGGAAAATCTATAAATATATAATCATAATATCCATCCAACATATCAAGTTTGCGTTTCAGAATATTCATGTCGGTTCCACTGTAATAATCCATATCTCCGCTTCCGAGAATAATATCCAGTTTTAAATTGATTTTCCTGAATTTGTTTCTCCATTTCCTGCGAGCGGAAAATTCACAGGTCCTGATATGATTATGAATATTCAGATCTTCCTCCAACAAATTATAAAGTGTATCAATCCCCTCTTTTACTCTTCCGTTCTCCAGAATATCTTCATTGTCTTCATAGAAGAACTGAGTCAGATTGATTTGGGAATCCCCGTCAATCAGCAGAACCCTTTTTCCCGCTAATGCAAATTCGGCTGCCAGGTTGATGATAGAACTGGTCTTTCCCACGCCCCCTTTTCTGTTATAATCCCCTATTACAATAGCCACGCCGCTTCCTCCTTTTGCACAACCTAACCGTTAGGTTTCATATTTTATTACTTTTCTTATTATTACACATATGAATTATAATTTCAACTTAAATTTTATCTTTAAGAACAAATTAATATTTTATAGATTTTAAAAATATATTTTTCAATTTAAATTATCTGGCTTTACCACAGAAGAAATAAAATCAGAAATTCCGACATTTTCCTCGAATTAATTTTCTGAGAGTTTAAACAGGTAAAAGCCAAAACCCTAACGGTTAGGTTTTGATAATTACTCTATTCACTTTATTTATGTTTAATATTATTATTGTATACTGTATTTTGTATACATTGTATCTCTTTATATAATTTTATTTACCAGCCGTCTGTATTTCCGCATGCTTTTAAAGCTACTCTGAAGCAGTTACGGAATCATAAACCTAACCGTTAGGGTCATTCTAAAAAAACATTTTGTTATCCCTGACCATAGGGCCATACCACATTTCGTATAAAACACAGAACCTAACCGTTAGGGTGACAGCAAAAAAATCCACCCCTTTGCGAAGCGAACTATAAATGGATCAAAAAGCTGAACCGTAACGAAATATTTTCTCAGACATACATATGAATTGACAATCTGACACATGATTGATATACTTTAAAAAACTTGTTTTTTGATCCCGGATGACCTTTGGTTTTCCGTTTCTTTCAATCCCTAGCGATAGGTGAAATAAGTTTTGATATACTATGTAGGCAGACATCCATTGATGTCTTTTTTATGAGCACTCTCGGAAACTCAATAGAGAATAAGCAGGAAAGGGTTGAGTTTCAGAAATGAGAGGGATAAGGGATGGATGATTATGGGGCTTGAGCAGTCCAGAGAGC
>CAJTCH010000097.1 GCA_910574715.1 Lachnospiraceae bacterium
TGCATATCCCCATAGGTAACTTCTTCATGAACCTGAATATCTAAAATGCCGCCAACTAAAAGTGTTTCTATCTGTCCTTTCGTTTCCCTGTCTGCCCTGGCTATCAAATCCTTTATAATGTCATTGGAACTGGTGTTAATCCAATATGGATGCGGATATGCTTCTACATCTGAATATAAATCATATAAAAATTTAATCACACTCCAAGGGTTATAAACTTCCGTATCTCCAAACAAATACCCGTCATACCATTCTTTCATTGTCGAAAAACGACTTTCCACTTCATAGTAAGACATCATCTGAAGAACTTCTTGCTCTGTAAAGCCAAAATGCTCACTGTATTTTTTATCAAGCACCGATATAATATTGAGATGATTCAATCCGGTAAATATACTCTCCTTTGAAATCCTCAGACACCCCGTAATAACCGCAAATTGTAAATACTGGTTCGTCTTTAACGCCGCTTCAAACAATGAACGGATAAATCCAACCATCTTTTCATAAAAACCTCTAAAATATGCATTTTCTAAAGGCACATCATACTCATCAATTAAAATAACTGTATTCTTTCCTGTAATCTTATACATACATTGGCAGAAAAGCTGCAGCGAATTTCTTACAATTTTATCCTCTGCCTCTCCTTCCGCAATAGCGGTATACTGTTTATATTCTTTGAACGAAAGCATTTCTTTCTTGCTTTCTACAATACCTCTGTGCCGTTCAAATTCCATGCTGACTGCATTTTGTATCATGTAATAAGCCGTATCGTAATCTTCCTGCTTTGCTGACTTCAATGTCAGTTCAAGCACAGGGTACAAACCCATATGATTTGTATAGTTTTCTCCTGCTTCTATAATCTTCATTCCCTGAAACAGACTTTTATTCTTCTCATTTCTTTTTTCATGCCCGGTATCTTCAAAAAAATATCGAAGCATACTTAGGTTCAATGTCTTTCCAAATCTTCTTGGACGCGTAAACAAATTTACTTTCCCCTTTAAGTCCAGTAATTCTTTTATAAACATTGTCTTATCTACATAGTAATATTCTGATTTTACTATATCTTCAAAATTTTCAACGCCAACAGGTAATGCCTTCTTCATCACTGCCACCCCCATCTGATACTATTTTTCATATTATAACCTATCCCTTTACATTTCACAATCCGTTTCATTGAACAGCAACAAAGCCAACTCAAACTTCAATGTTTCTGGTTTTTCATCACAAATCAAATCATAGACCTTTATTAAAAAGAATCTGATAAATACTTATAAAAAACAATCCCTAAAAGATAGTCTTTATATTCATTTGCATCCTTTTTTGAACGTAATTTATCCTCCATACTATGTCTGCTATTTTGTTCTAATCTTGTCCTTTCCCAAACCGTACCTCGCAATCCTTTCGGAAAAATGATATCCCATAACAATCAATCTTACGATATCCTTCCGCACGCAGTTCTTCCATATATCTTTTATCATATATTTGCTGCAACGCCTTTTCTGCATCATTTTCCAAATCAGCGATCGAACCAGATACTTTCAATTCTAAAACGAATGATCTTCCTCTAAGAGACGGGCTTTTCACCAGAATATCAGAACGACCATTTCCCATTTCACGATTCGATTTCACCAGATAATTCTCACTCTGGCTTAATATTCCTGTCAAAAAACCGTGATAGAAGTTTTCCGCACTATCATAAAAACTAATGGTACGAAAGAGCTGAGCATTTAATATATCCATCATCTTCTGGGCATCCCCCTCTTCCATTGCCAGATACAGATCATGAAAATCTTCTTTCTTTATAACAGCTTTCAGCCAATTCAGAATCGTATTCTGATAAATTGTTTTTACTTCTATATTCGGTATACGCGCTCGTAAAAAGATAGTAGATTCCTTAAAATATTCACTCTCTTTTGTAAGATACCCTGTAAAATAGAGAAAATTCCACAAGTTCTCTCCGTTACTATACATATCCTCATAGGTAACTTCTTCATGAACCTGGATGTCTAAAGTTCCTCCCTCTAAGAGCCTTTCAATCTGCCCTTTTGTTTCACGGTCAGCTCTGATTATCAACTCTTTTATAATGTCGTTAGAACTGGTATTAATCCAATACGGATGTGGAAATGCTCCTACATCTGAATATAGATCATATAAAAACTTAATCACGCTCCATGGGTTATAAACTTCCATATCACCAAATAAATATCCATCATACCACTCTTTCATTGTCGAAAAACGGCTTTCCACTTCATAATAAGACATCATCCGGTGAACTTCTTCCTCCGTAAACCCAAAATGCTCACTATATTTTTTATCAAGTATAGAAATAATATTAAGATGATTCAAGCCGGTAAATATACTCTCCTTTGAAATCCGCAGACACCCTGTAATAACGGCAAACTGGAGATACTGGTTTGTCTTTAATACAGACTCAAACAATGAGCGGATAAAATCTACCATTTCTTCATAGAATCCTCGAAAATAAGCGCTCTCAAGCGGAACATCATATTCATCTATCAAGACAACTGTTTTTTTATCCGTCGCCAGATAAAGGCATTTACATAAAAATACTAACGCTCCGGAATAATCATCATATTCTGCCTTCCGGTCGGCAATTTTCTCAAACAATTTCTTATCCTCTCCACTAATTTTCTCGCTCGTCAATATATACTGATGTCTCTGGAACTCGTCTGCGATTGCATTCCTTATCTTACCATATGCTGATTCAAAAGTTGGTTGCTTTGCTGATTTAAGCGTCAGATTAATGACCGGATACTCTCCCATATGTTCCACATATTCTTCACCTTGTTCCATAATCTTTAAGCCTTGAAAGAGCGATTGATTCTCTTCATTTTTCTTCGCATCCCCTGTATCCTCAAAAAAATAACGGAGCATACTTAGATTCAGTGTCTTTCCAAATCTTCTTGGACGTGTAAACAAATTTACTTCTCCCTTTAAATCCAGCAACTCTTTGATAAACATAGTCTTATCTATATAGCAATAACCATCTTTTATTATTTTTTCAAAGTTATCAACACCTATCGGTAATGGTTTCTTCATCATCATCCCTCCGTTATAATGCCGTTTTCCATATTATACCCTATCTCTTGCTGTTTCACAATCCGTTTCCATTGCTCATAAGCAAAGCCAGCTCTAAGAATACCTTCCGTATTCCCAGAGCTGGCTCATGATATCTATTTGATTCTCCATATCAACCGTTCTATTTTGTTACAACCGTATGTATAGTACTCTTACTAACTCCAAACGCCTTCGCCGTCTGCCTCACCGTCGCCTTATTTTCAATAATATAATACGCAATCTCTACTGCCCTTTCCTCAATATAATCCTTCATTTATAAACCCCTGCACTCATTGTTTTTACAATGTATGCAGAGGTCTATTTTCATATTCCTTTTTTCACTGCTTCATAGCCTCATCTTACTACCTGACCAAATCTATACTTCATTTTCCAAATTACCAATAGCATTTAGTAGGTTTTGTCTCTGCCCTTCCCAAACCGAACCTCACAATCCTTCCGATAGAACGCTATTCCGTAACAATCAATCTTCCGATACCCTTCTGTACGCAATTCTTCCATATATCTTTTATCATATATTTGCTGCAACGCCTTTTGGGCGTCATTTTCCAACTCGTCCACAGAATCCGAAACCTTCACTTCCACAATAAACGACCTGCCCCGCAGCGACGGGCTTTTCACCATTATGTCTAAACGCCCATTCCCCGATTCACGATTCGATTTCACCAGATAATTCTCACTCTGGCTCAATATCCCTGTCAGAAAACCATGATAAAAGTTTTCCGCGCTGTCATAAAAACTAATGGTCCGGAAAAGCTGGCCGTTTAATATATCCGTCATCCTCTGGGCGTCCCCCTCCTCCATTGCACGGTACAAGTCATGAAAATCCTCCTTCTTTATAGCGGCTTTCATCCAGTTCAGAATCGTATTTTCATAGATGGTCATAACTTCTGTGTTAGGGATACGCACCTTTAAAAATATATACTTCCCTCTAAAGTATTCACTATCTTTCGTCAGATACCCTGTAAAATAGAGAAAATTCCACAGGTTCTCCCCATTACTGTACATATCCCCATAGGTAACTTCTTCATGAACCTGAACGTCTAAAGTTCCACCGCCTAAAAGTGTTTCAATCTGCCCTTTTGTTTCCCGGTCTGCCCTGGCAATTAAATCCTTTATAATATCATTAGAACTAGTATTAATCCAATATGAGTGTGGGAAGGCATTGACATCTGCATATAAATCATACAGAAAATTAATGACACTCCACGGGTTATAGACCGCCGTGCCGCCAAATGTGTATCCGTCATACCATTCTTTCATAACCGGGAAACGGCTCTCTACACCATAGTAAGCCATCATTTGCCGCACTTCCGCTTCTGTAAAACCAAAATGTTCACTATATCTCTGGTCAAGTACAGATATAATATTGAGATGATTCAATCCGGTAAATATACTCTCCTTTGAAATCCTCAGACACCCCGTAATTACTGCAAACTGCAGATAATCATTCGTTTTCAGCGCAGCCTCAAACAATGAACGGATAAATCCCACCATCTTTTCATAAAAACCTCTAAAATATGCATTTTCTAAAGGCACATCATACTCATCAATTAAAATAACTGTATTCTTTCCTGTAATCTTATACATACATTGACAGAAAAGCTGCAGCGAATTTCTTATATTTTTTTCCTCTGCCTTTCCATCTGCAATAGCAGTATACCATTCATATTCTCTGGATGTCAGACGTTCTTTTCCCCTTTCTATCGTGTCTCTGTGCCGTTCAAATTCCATGATAACCGCATTCTCAATCATATAATATGCCATATCATAGTCTTCCTGCTTTGCTGACTTCAATGTCAGTTCAAATACAGGATACATTCCCATCTGACTTGTATAATTTTCTCCTGCTTCTATAATCTTCATTCCCTGAAACAGACTTTTATTCTGTTCATTTCTTTTTTCATGCCCAGTATCTTCAAAAAAATATCGGAGCATACTCAAATTCAATGTCTTTCCAAATCTTCTTGGACGAAGAAACAGATTTACTTCTCCTTTCAAATCCAGCAGTTCCTTGATAAACATAGTCTTATCTATATAGCAGTAACCTTCTTTTATTATTTTTTCAAAATTATCAACACCGATTGGCAATGGTTTCTTCATTATCATCCCTCCATCTAATTCAGAACTCTTTACTTCTGCCCTTCCCCAAACCGAACCTCGCAATCCTTACGGAAAAATGATATCCCATAACAATCAATCTTCCGATACCCTTCTGTACGCAGTTCTTCCATATATCTTTTATCATATATTTGCTGCAACGCCTTTTGGGCGTCATTTTCCAAATCATCTATCGAATCCGAAACCTTCACTTCCACGATAAATGACCTGCCCCGCAGCGATGGGCTTTTCACCATTATGTCGGAACGCCCATTCCCTGATTCACGATTCGATTTCACCAGATAATTCTCACTCTGGCTCAAGATTCCTGTCAAAAAACCATGATAGAAGTTTTCTGCACTGTCATAAAAACTAATCGTCCGGAAAAGTTGGCCATTTAATATATCCGTCATCCTCTGGGCATTTCCATCCTCCATTGCACGGTACAAATCATGAAAATCCTCTTTCTTTATCATATCTTTCAGCCAATTTAAAATTGTGCTCTCATAGATAGTCATTACTTCTATATTGGGAATACGAACCTTTAAAAATATATACTTTCCTTTAAAATATTCACTCTCTTTCGTCAGATATCCCGTAAAATAAAGAAAATTCCACAGATTCTCCCCATTACTGTGCATATCCCCATAGGTAACTTCTTCATGAACCTGAATGTCTAAAGTCCCACCGTCTAACAATGTTTCAATCTGTCTTTTCGTTTCCCTGTCTGCTCTGGCTATTAAATCCTTTATAATGTCATTGGAACTGGTGTTAATCCAATATGGGTGTGGGAAAGCATTGACATCCGCATATAAATCATACATAAAATTAATGACACTCCATGGATTATAAACCTCTGTGTCGCCAAATGCATACCCATCATACCATTCTTTCATCGTCGGGAAACGACTCTCTACGCCATAGTAAGCCATCATCTGCCGCACTTCCGCTTCTGTGAAACCAAAATGTTCGCTATATCTCTGGTCAAGTATAGATACAATTTTCAGATGATTCAGCCCGGTAAATATACTCTCCTTTGAAATCCTCAGACATCCTGTAATAACTGCAAACTGCAGATAATCATTCGTCTTTAACGCAGATTCAAATAATGACCGGATGAAATCTACCATCTCCTCATAAAATCCTCGAAAATAAGAGCTTTCCAGCGGCACGTCATACTCGTCTATCAAGATAACCGTCTTTTTCTCCGTCGCCTGATAAAGACATTTACTCAAAAACTCCAACGCCCCTGAATAATCATCATATTCCGCCTTCCGGTCAGCAATCTTTTGATATAGCTTCTTATCTTCTTCATTTATTTTTCCGTTCGCCAGTATATATTGATGTCTTTGGAATTCGTCTGCGATTGCTTTCCTAAGCTTACTATATGCGGATTCAAAACTAGGCTGCTTCGCTGATTTCAGTGTCAGGTTAATAACCGGATAGTTTCCCATATGTTCCGTATATGTTTCACCTTGTTCCATAATCTTCAAGCCATGGAAAAGTGATTTGTGCTCTTCATTTTTCTTCATATCTCCCGTATCCTCATAAAAGTATCTAAGCATACTAAGATTTAGCGTCTTTCCAAAACGCCTTGGACGGATAAATAAGTTCACTTTTCCTTTCATATCCAATAATTCTTTTATAAACAATGATTTATCTATATAGTAATAACCAGATTCCATGATATCCTTAAAGTTTTCTACCCCAATCGGTAACGCTTTTTTCATTGCTCTGCCTCCTTCCGATACTGTTTCACATATTATACCCTATCTCCCTCTGTTTCACAATTAATTTCCATTGAACAGCAGCAAAGCCACCTCTAAGAATACCTTCCGTATTCCCAGAGATGGCTTATGATATCTATTTGATTCTCCATATCAACCGTTCTATTTTGTTACAACCGTATGTATAGTACTCTTACTAACTCCAAACGCCTTCGCCGTCTGCCTCACCGTCGCCTTATTTTCAATAATATAATACGCAATCTCTACTGCCCTTTCCTCAATATAATCCTTCATTTATAAACCCCTGCACTCATTGTTTTTACAATGTATGCAGAAGTTTATTTTCATATTCCTTTTTTCACTGCTTCATAGTCTCATCTTACTACCTGACCGGAGCTATACCTCATTTTCCAGATTACCCATAGCATTTATAAGATTTTGTCTCTGCCCTTCCCAAACCGAACCTCACTATCCTTCCGATAGAACGCTATTCCATAACAATCAATCTTACGATACCCTTCTGTACGCAGTTCTTCCATATATCTTTTATCGTATATTTGCTGTAGAGCCTTTTTTGCGTCATTTTCCAAATCGTCCACAGAATCCGAAACCTTCACTTCCACAATAAACGACCTTCCCCGCAGCGACGGGCTTTTCACCATTATGTCTGAACGCCCATTCCCGGTTTCACGGTTAGATTGCACCAGATAATTCTCGCTCTGGCTCAATATACCTGTCAGAAAACCATGATAGAAGTTTTCTGCACTGTCATAAAAACTAATGGTTCGGAAAAGCTGACCATTTAATATATCCGTCATCCTCTGGGCATTTCCCTCCTCCATTGCACGGTACAAATCTTGAAAATCTTCTTTCTTTATAGCGGCTTTCATCCAGTTCAAAATCGTATTCTGATAAATTGTCTTTACTTCTATATTCGGTATACGCGCCCGTAAAAAGATAGCGGATTCCTTAAAATACTCACTCTCTTTTGTAAGATACCCTGTAAAATAAAGAAAATTCCATAAGTTCTCCCCATTACTGTGCATATCCCCATAGGTAACTTCTTCATGAACCTGAATATCTAAAATGCCGCCAACTAAAAGTGTTTCTATCTGTCCTTTCGTTTCCCTGTCTGCCCTAGCTATCAAATCCTTTATAATGTCATTGGAACTGGTGTTAATCCAATATGGATGGGGAAATGCATTGACATCCGCATATAAATCATACATAAAATTGATTACACTCCATGGATTATAGACCTCTGTGCCTCCAAATGCGTATCCATCATACCATTCTTTCATCGTCGGGAAACGACTCTCTACGCCATAGTAAGCCATCATCTGCCGCACTTCCGCTTCTGTGAAACCAAAATGTTCACTATATCTCTGGTCAAGTATAGATATAATTTTCAGATGATTCAGCCCGGTAAATATGCTCTCCTTTGAAATCCTCAGACACCCGGTAATAACGGCAAACTGCAGATAGTCATTCGTCTTTAACGCAGATTCAAATAACGACCGGATAAAATCCACCATCTCATCATAAAAGCCCCGGAAATAAGCATTCTCCAAAGGCACATCATACTCGTCAATTAGAATGACAGTATTCCTGCCTGTAATTTTATACATACATCTGCTAAATAATTTTAACGAACCTCTGACCTGTTTTTCATCCGCTTCTTCGTCTGCAATTCGTATATACTGTTCATATTCTTTTTGAGTAAGTTTTTCTCTGCCTGTTTCAACCACACTTCTATGTCTGTCAAACTCAGATGCTATTTCAACCTGCAGCGTATAATAAGCATTTTCAAAATCTTCCTGTTTGGCTGATTTTAATGTCAGATTTATTACAGGGTACATTCCTATCTGTCCTGTATATTTTTCTCCGGCATCCATAATCTTCATCCCCTGGAAGAGTTCTTTATTCTGCTCATTTTTTACTTTGTCTCCTGTATCCTCAAAAAAGTACCGAAGCATACTTAAATTCAGTGTTTTTCCGAAACGCCTGGGTCTGGTGAATAAGTTCACCTTTCCCTTCAAATCCAGCATTTCTTTTATAAACATTGTTTTATCTACATAGTAATATTCCGATTTTACCAGATCTTCAAAATTTTCCACGCCAACTGGCAATGCTTTTTTCATCATGCCACCTCCATCTGACTCTGTTTTTCATATTATACCCTATCTTTTTTTATTCCACAATCAGTTCTTCTCTCATCAATTATTCTCAAAATCATAAAGACAAAAGAACCACCCTCAGATACTTAACATGACCTAATATACGCCAAATAAAGTTAAGCCACCCACGGCATAAGTTAGAGATATCCCATTGAAGTCCCAAACGCATTGTGCTATACTTATCTAAATCTTATGACGCATACGGCAAAAGTTGGAGGTGAGAATTATGATCAAGCGAGATTATTACCTGAATCGCCTAATCCACTATATGTGGAATGAAGAAATAAAAGTGATCACCGGAATCTGCCGCTGCGGGAAACCCGTCTTACTGTTTGACATACGATATTATAGCACTTCACTATTAATAATCCACTTGTTTCGGCATATCTCACACATATTTTGGACGCTTTTCTGATCGAACGTGCCAGACGGTACGATGTAAAGGGCAAAACCTATTTTAACTATCCGAACAAATATTACTACACAGATCTTGGGCTGCGTAATGCACGTCTTAATTACAGACAATATGATCCCGGTCACATCATGAAGAACATTATCTATAATGAAAAGAAAGATGCGGAACTCCGGTCTCTCAAACTCACAGGAGACTTCTTTAAGAAAATCGTGATCCGTATGGATATTCCGCACAACTATTATGGCGATAACGGATTTTTCCACTGCAATCTGATCGTCTTCCTGCTTCATGATGTAGAACTGTTTTAACTGAGCAACTTATAATAAACGGAGGTATGAAAATGGAATATAAGGAATTTATCAACGAACTGCAAAAAAAGCTTGAGGAAAAGAAACAGGAACTGAGCTATGGCAAAATTGCCTTCTTCGAAGATGGATCCACATCGACTGACGCGAAAGAGCTTTCTATTATACGTGAAACAAACATCAAGTATCAAAAAAAGGAGTCAGATGTACTAATTGGAGATTATATCATCCTGTACCAGTATAAGGACAAGCGAGAACAGATGTGCAGATTTAACTGCATGCAGTTGTACCAGGAATATGAAAAAGGCAGTTGGGCGGCTGTGTGGGAACCGATTCTTTCTTCGATCGACTCCAGCAGAAAATTCATGGAACTGGGTATCATAGATCTGATTGAAAAAAATGAGTATGATCTGCTAAAAGACAAGCTTTTCATCCGCCCTCTGAATTTCAAAGACCACCGATATGAACTGAAAAACCATATTTACAAATGCATCGGTGATATGGTGCTGGTTCTCTATATTCTTGCAAGTGATGAAAATGACGGCAAAAGGCATGACGTATTGTCTGTTAAGGTACCTAGATCCTCCATGCAGGCATGGGAGATAGATGAAGAAGAAGTGTGGGAGAATGCGATGAGCAATACATACATTATGGCGCCGCCGCGTATATACTTAAATCCGGCGGACTTAGCAAATCCACCTTATCACAAAGGTGCGTTTATGGCGTTGAACAGTGATATAACTTCACTTTCACCGCTTGCAGTTCCGACTGTGACAACGACAACGCAGATAAACGGCGCGATTGCCATGTTCTATCCCGGAGTAATGAAGCGTATAGCCGAGCTTTTCGGAGACGATTATTATATAGCCTTCACAGGCACCAGCGAGGCAAGGCTCCATAAAAAAGGCACGATACAACCACGGAATATACTTATGCGGATCAAGCAGATGAACAAAACCTTTGATCCGTCAGAAACCCTGTCTAACAAGGTCTATTTGTACGAAGCAGCAAAGCAAGAGCTGAAGCAGCTGGAGCTTTGATGGATCCAGGGCATGTCGCCTTATTTTCAATGATATAATATGCGATCTCTACTGCCCGCTCCTCAATATAATCCTTCATATATGAACCCCTGCACTCATTGTTTTTACAATGTATGCAGAGGTACTTTTTCAAATTCCTTTTTTCACTAAACCAGCTCAAACATCGATTACATATTAAAAAGGTAAGTAGGAAATAATCCGTACCTGTTCATAAATCTACGCATTTGGTAAAATATTCCTTAAAGATGAATAGAGATTCATCCGTACTTTGACAAAAAAATCCACCTAACAGTTTCTGCTAAGTG
>CAJTCH010000098.1 GCA_910574715.1 Lachnospiraceae bacterium
CAGGGGAATACGGGCCTTCATCGACCTGAACGACAAATGCGGCCGGCCAAAAACAATTCCTGATACCATCACCATTGACAAAGATGGAACGCCCTTATGTCAGGAAAAACTGCGCATGAAGCCTAACGGTTATGACAGATCCGGCGGTTACCTCATGTGGCGCTGCCCCTATGGGAAAGATCACTGTTCCAAATGTAAAAACTCCTGCACCGATTCCAAATATGGGAGAGTCGTCAAAACCCGGCCCGAATGGGATATCCGGCTTTACACCGACGTCCCCCGCGGCACAGATGCTTATAAGAAGATTTATAATCAACGCACCGCCACGGAACGTATCAACAACCGCATCCTCAATGATTACGGACTGC
This sequence comes from Lachnospiraceae bacterium, assembly GCA_910574715.1. Lineage (GTDB taxonomy): Bacteria > Bacillota > Clostridia > Lachnospirales > Lachnospiraceae > Sporofaciens. Next base: position 369 of record CAJTCH010000098.1, read on the forward strand.
ACCGTATGTTCATACACACAAAGGAGCATTATTCTTTCATGACAACCATGATTGGAATCTGCATCCATCTGGATGCCCGCTATAAACAGCAGGTGCAGGCAGTGGCATAAACCAAGTTTCCTGCTTCTGGATTCTTTCAGGCCTGTTTTCCGACAGGTTTTAAAGTCATGCACATTTTTATTCTTTATGCTCTCTGGACTGCTCAAGCCCCATAATCATCCATCCCTTATCCCTCTCATTTCTGAAAATCAACCCTTTCCTGCTTATTCTCTATTGAGTTTCCGAGAGTGCTCTGTTAATTTTATTATTGCGTTTTCAGTTTTTTCGGTTTACACCGTTTACAAATAGCGGAAAACCTTGATTTTCCTATATCCCGCTATAAACTCACCGTTTACAAAAATGTAAACGCGCCCTGTAAACCGGATAAAAAAGAGTTTAAAGCATACTTCCATTTACTCCTTAAAAGGTAACTGCGCATTATCCGGCAATGGTGAAAATCCCTGCATATCGATTCTGCGTTTCCAGCCACGCTGCAATCCATACCTGCCAAACCTGTGGGAGCTGATTTTTTCCCACCCTGCAATACAGGTGTTCATAATGCTGTTAATTTCCTTAATCTCCCATTGTTTTGGTTCCTCGTACTCATGCCGCAGCGCTTCTCTGTAAATCATCTCACTGCACACATACTCGTCGGTACAATCGTCCAGCCACGCCTGAATAATTCCAACCTTTGTATCTTCCGGCATAAACTGTTTCTGCATCTCCTTCAGATATTCTTCCATCTCTTTTGACAGCTTTAACTCATGCGTACAGTTCTTATAGATAACCATAGCCTCCGCCCACGCCTGCACAATATATTCCCTCGACTCCTTTTCGTCCTCAAGGATATGTTTCTCCACACGCTCCTGATGAACCAGAACAGGCGCAAATCTTCTGTTCCCCGTCCTGTCCAGCGGAAGAAAATCAAGGTTGTTTGATGTGCCGACAAAGATACACTGTCTTGGTCTGTCCTCCGCATAAGTCTGATACGGAATACGGTATGTTTCTTTCTGCCTGCTCAAAAACGATTTAATATCCTCAATACTTTTTGCATTGACAGTGGCAAGCATTTCCGACATTTCAATTATCCAATGCCCCTGCATCTTGCTGTAAACATTTTCATCATCCATGCGCTTCAGATCGTCCGTAAACCATTTATCATTGACAGCAAGAAAACGGAAAAATGTGGACTTTCCTGCGCCCTGACCGCCCACAAGGCAGACCATGATTTCAAACTTACATCCCGGCTCATAAATCCGGCATATTGCCGCCAGCATCAAAAGCCGCATAATTTCTCTTGTGTACTCATTATCATCTGCACCAAGAAAACGTGGAAGCAGATTTGCAATCCTGTTTTTTCCATCCCATTGCAGATTTTCAAGAAATTCCCTTATAGGGTGATAACTTCTCTCGCTGGCTATAATACTGACAGCTTTATTGATAGCCTTATCATTGGAAATGCCATAATTTGTTTCTATATATCGCTGAATCTGGTACATATCCACATCAGTGACGCAGTTCCCGTTCCGTTTCCACAATAACTGTTTTACAATATCAATTTTGTTTGTCAGCTCATTTTTGCATATGGCGTCTTTCAGAACCGGATCTCTGTATAAAATAGTCATGCAGTTTTCAATGGAGGATTTCACATTCCCCTTCTGTGTTCTTGCAAGCGATTCCAAAACGTCCTCTACGGTACTCATTTCCGTATCAAGCACTTCCCCGACTGCATTCCATAATTTGCTTTCTGGCTGCACAGATTTTTCCTGCAATTTCCTCCACCTTCTTTCTATCCTTCAAAAACAGCTCCTGCCTCTCTGAAGCATCTCCCATGCACAGAATATCCAGCCAGTAATTGATCAGCGGCTCTGCGTGGAGCATCTGCGCATAATCCTCTGAAAAAATAATGTCAGGCGGTTTACCAATGAGAAAGTGATTTACACTGTCAACCTCTGAAATACAGCCCCTCAATATATCAACGGTCTGACTGCACCATTTTTCAAATCGTTCCTGAATGCGTGTTACCCTCTCACGCTCTGCCTTTTCCCTGCGGATGCGCTCTTTCTCCTGCACACTCAACTCCGCATTTCCCTTTGCATCAACAGGCAGAGAAAAATCCTCTATCAGCTTTAGTGCCGCATCATACTGTGACAGCCCAAACATACGCGAAACATAATCAACCACATCTCCGCCGACACCACAGGCAAAACAGTGGTAATTTTTATCAATCTTCATGCTTGGATGCTTATCATCATGAAACGGACAACACGCAGTTCCATTTCTTCTAACTTTCAGACCATAGTATTCCGCTGTCTGCCTTGCAGTCAGATGTTCTTTTACCTCTGAAAAAATATTCAATTTTACAGCTTTCCCTCCTTTTCATCCGGAAAAGCCTCTGCTATAATAAATCTGCGTATTTATGTAAAGAGGCTTGTCCTTTTTACACTCAGATTAAGTTGCGCCAACAACTTAATCTGTTTCCGAAGTGCTTCTGTTACCAGCAGAAGCATTTCTATTCTGTCCGACTTCCAACAACTGCTTTACCAATTCCAACAGTATTTTTTCATCTTTTGTATTTCCATTTTCTATCTGTTTCAATACCTGTTCTAAAGCTTTTGCAACTCTGTTAGACATATAATTTCCGGCAGTTACCGCTACTTCCTGTCCTAATATAGCCTTGCGGTAATAATCTCCTTTGGGAAGTCCTGATAATATAATCTTCGCTTCCACTTGGGCTTTTTCCTCATCACTCAGCCAAAAAGCGATTGTATTACGCCGAAACCTGTCCTCACGCTTACACGCCATTTTCCTCACCCCTTTCTACTTTTCCAAGCCTGTCCGCAATTTTTATCTGTGCGTCCATAGACTGGTGACAGTAGGTTTCAATCGTAGTCGTTACTTTCCCATGCCCTAACCGTTTTGCAATCTCAACAGGACTGAACCCCATCTGCACGAGCATACTTGCATGACTGTGTCTGGTACAATGAACAGTAATCTTTTTCACGCCTGACTGCTTAATCCCCCTCTCCATTTCATGCTCAAAGAAGCTCTTTGTCCGTCCTGCAAAAAGACGTGTTCCTGCCCTTGCCCGATAGAGTGTTGAAATATACTCTTTGATTACCTCCTGCAATTCCTTATGTATCGTAATTACCCTTATAGAGCTTTCTGTTTTCGGTGCGGTTATCAAATCCTCTCCGTCAATCCTCGCAAGGGATTCATCAACGGTAATCGTGCCTTCTTCAAAATTTACGTCCTTTACCTGAAGGGCAAGTAATTCTCCCAGACGCATTCCCGTCCAGAATAAAATCTGAAATGCAACCCACGAATCCTGTTTATCCATAATTGCATCCGAAAACTTCTGAAATTCCTCCAACGTCCAGTATGGTCTTTCATCCGCCCTGCTCTTTCCCATGCTTCCTGCTTTCCGGCATGGATTGGAGCGCAAATCATAAAAATTAACTGCATAATTCAGAATTGCGCTGAGCTGGTTATGTATGGTTTTCAGATAAGTAGGCTTGAAGCCTTTCTCCATCATCTCACCCTGCCACTTTCTTATCATAGGAGCAGTGATTTCATTGATTGGCGTATTGCCAAAGTAAGGCAGAACCTTATCGTTCATCACATATTCTTTCTGTTTCATGGTCGTTTTCCGCAGGCGCTTTTCCATATCCGCTTTATAAATCTCCTGAAAGTCGAGCAATAGACACTAAAAATTTTCCACTTGTATGGTTGAACTGTTGTTCGAGAAACGGAAGTCGGGGATACCCTTCCTACGCACTGGAATAATTTTTAACCATACAGGCGGAAAATTTCCTATAACTCCACTCCAAGCCTATTTAAAAATAACTGGTCTCTTGCTATCGCTTCTGTCGTCCATATCTGTTTTGCATATGGCGTGGTTACATCTATCTTCTCCACAGCATCAAACCAATCAAATATTTCCTGGATAGAATTATTCTCTAACCATGTTTTTAACTGCTTTTCTTTATCCAGATTCACTTTCAAATCATGGTCATGTTCGCCGTTCGGTACCCCCAGAGTATTTTTCATCCGGGTAATCTCACCCGAAAAATGTTCATAGTAACATAGCGCGACAAATTGGACTAATTTCTTACCATCTACTGTCAGGTCATCCCATACACGGTGTTTCCTGCCTCCAACCCGCTGCTTATATTCTTCAAAAAAATCTTCAATCCATTCCCTCTTGCGAAACTTCCTTAACGACTCGAACGGATCTTTTTCCTTGTTTGCTACAAGTACAAATACTCCGTTGTACTTTTTTGCCTCTCTTACCGCTTTCGTTTTGAATGTAATTACGGGCTTTCCATTCCGCTTTTCTTTGATATCCAAAAACTGGTCGATCATTCTCCGAGCTGCAGGTTTAAAGTCTCTTTCTCCCTCCAGATAAGCATTCCTAAGTTTATTGAGCGTTTCATCAAATGCCCTGTTCTTCTTTATGCGGTTGACATCATTGAAATAAATATGCAGATATACCCTACGGTTGAATAATTCTGTATCTCCGGCCTCCAGCCCTTTCTTTTTGCTGGCATACTTCCTTGTCCTGGTAAATTCATGCATGATACAGGTGCTGACACCATACGTCCCGGCTTCATCCGGGCACATGTTCCCCGTATCCTCCAGCTTCCTGAGAACTTTGTCAATTTCAGGCCGTATCCATTTCACATCGTACTGTGCACGAGTGATAAAATCAAAGGATGATTGTAACAATAGTGACAGGTTATCTTCGGAATAAAACCCACAATCGGAAATCACCTCGGATTGTTCAAGCCCCAATGCTTTTAACTGCTTTGTGGCATTCTCCACTGCAATCACATCCGGTATATTTCCCGGGACTGACATGTAACACACTGGCTGCCTGGTAGATATGGAGTAAAACGTAAAGAGTTTATCCGTTTCCAACCCGTCCCTATCCTTATTATATCCTTGCCTGGCCCTGCCATGGTTCAATCCATAGGTCGAAACCGTAGAAGAATCATACGCCAGAACCCGTGCGTTTTCCAAACGGGCGGCCCTGTTAAAGAAAATGCTCTGCGAGATCGTCTCATCTGCCCCGACACGTTCAAACAAGTCATGAGCCGTGTCTTCAGAAATGGGATAACCATAGGGTTCCATAATATGTGTCAACTGCCACTTTTCAATGTGCGAAGTAGCCTCGCCGTCACTCTGCAGATAATATCTCGCCAAGGCAATAATCTTTTTGGCTACCGCCGTGTCACAGCTTTTATACACATCGTCATCTATTCCGCTGGCTGCACCGATATGGCCGATGATTGCTGATGCGCCAATCCGAATACGTGCGGCTGTGACGCCGACTTCGCTCATTGTACTTTCTGCCGCACATTTTTTCCGGGATCCATTGGATGCCTTGGCCCGCGTGGGTACGATCTCATCGGATCCATTCACTTTCTTCCCCAACAGTTTTTGTTCTTTTGAGACATAATATCCTTTTTCTTTATTGTAGATGCTAACCCGCCTATAGACATATACGGTTCCATTCCCCTGATCCTTTTCGATCAGATCCACACGTTCTTTTCCAGAAGCTATACGGCCCATATTTCCCTCCAAATACTTAGTATCTATCTTTCTCTTATATTATAACAGATACTAAGTATTTTTTCAAAGGAAAAGGGCCGTATTTTCAAGGTTTTTATCGCTTTTTTAATTCGGTAGAATCAGTATTTAGTGACTATTATTCGACTTTCAGGATATTATGTCTTAGTGGCATTGCTGGATTTTTTCGCTGCTTTTGTGAGTATGATAGTATTAAGGCATGAATTTAAAAATGTGGTCTATTTATATGCGAATTCAATGATGGAATGTATCCTCTTTTTTTGTGTCAGGCTTATCGTTGCGTGTTGTGTATATCAGATTGCCAAACAGAAATATGATAAAGCATACATACGTGAATTCCAGAGTCTGTTGCTGGCGATTACGATTATTATGTGTTTCATGCTAAGGTACTATCAGATAGCAATTGTAAATATGATGCTTGAGGGCAGAGAACAGGAAGCAGGAACAACGGGGCTGTCTCTCATAGGCGTTTTGTTGATTACACTTTTTACCGGAATCGTGTTCTTGAAGAACAAGACGCTTGAAAAGGAGAAGGAATTGCTGATTATGCGTGACACTATGGTGACACAAAAGTATACAGAATTAGAAAAAGCCATGGAAAAGAACCGGCAGTTATCCCATGATCTGAAAAACCATATATTAGTTTTAAAGCATTTTAAGATGGAAGAGAATTATGAAGGGATAGATAGATATATAGAAGAAATAGAACAGAGTTTTTTTGATATAAAGAGAAGTGTCTGGACAGGAAACCAGATAGCAGATATGCTTCTGGAGCAGAAGCGAACCATGGCAGAACAAGAAGGTATAACATTTACAATACAGGCAGTACCAATAGCAGAATGGATGTTTGATGACAGTGAAACATGTTCCCTGTTAGGAAATCTTCTTGACAATGCGATTGAGGCATGTATGAGAATGGACGACAATGCGGATAAATGGATATCTGTAAAGATAGAGAATCAAAAACAGTTATTATTTATAAAAATAGAAAACTCTGTCAACGAAGCTCCTGTTATGGAGAAGGGAAGGCCAGTATCTGTGAAAAAGGATAAAATGAGACATGGATACGGATTAAAAAATGTGGAACGAATTTTGAATAAATATGACGGTACGATTGCATATTTAAGTAGAGACAAAGCTTTTCAAATTAAGCTTTTGTTCTTATAAAACAAATAAAATATTAAGGAACGTAGTATGCAGCGAAATTCAAATTTAGATTACGCGGAGGATTTAACTATGGAGCTTGAGGAAATAGAGAAGTTAATCCCGAAGGAAGAACAAGTAGAAGGTGCATCTACAAATACTTTAATGTGTGGGGCATTTTATACATTAATATGTTGTTAATGATAAGAACATAAAAAGGCTGTTGTAAAACGATAGATTCATACAATGTACGGCGATGTAAATTTCGTAGCTGTATATTGTATGATTACTATTTTAGCAACAGCCTTTTTTAGTTTGATCCATATAAAAATAATTTCAGGCATTATTTAAAATATGCTAGAAGTAATAAAGGGAAGAGGGTAAATGGAATGTTTTTTGAAGGATTTTATGAAGCATTGATCGAATCTGGACTTGATTTGCTGCAACAGAGAGTTAGAGATACGAATACTTTGAAAAGTATATTTCCGGATTTTAAAGAGCAGTTGGCACATCGTTTGCAGAAGCTTTGTATCCGAACATTAATTGTAGAAATGCATGACTATGAAAACCGTGGAGATTTAAAGGAAAAAGATTCAAAAGAGAAATACGAATATTTCTGCAAAGAGATAATTAAAAAAGAGGAATTTCTGCAAAGAACATTTGCACGTTATCCGGTTCTATGCCAGTGTACAGAAGAAGCAGTGAAGAATATGGCAGCATTTTATGCAGACATCATAGAATGCTTTCAAAAAGATAGTCAAGCGATACAACAGATGTTTTGCCAGGGGAAAGAAGTGCGAAGTATCCACGGGATAAAGGGCGGTTTTTCGGATGTACATAATAAAGGGCGTTGTGTGGTAAGGGTTTTGCTGGATAACGGAGTAGAGATTTTATACAAACCCCGATCAATGGATAATGAAATGAGATATGCAGATATGCTGAAATGGTTGGCCAGAGAAACGGGGATTAGCCAATATGACTATACAATCTTGTCATATTCAGATCATAGCTGGTGTTCTATTGTCGGTTGTGCGTCTTGTGATTCGCAGAAGGAATTAGAAGACTATTATCAACGGCTGGGCGTAAATCTGTTTCTGGCCTATCTGTTGGGAACGAAAGATTTGCATTGCGAGAATATCATTGCATTTGGTAGTTATCCAGTATTGATCGATCTGGAGACATTGACGAATATCCAGTATAACCGCGATAGGCCAACTGCAAATGATGAGATCTTTTATCAATTGTCAGAATCCGTATTATATACCGGAATTCTACCGTTTTATCACTGGAATCAGGAAGGAAAAGGTGTCAACAGCAGTGTGATAAGTGGTACGGCAGGACAGCAATATCCTTTTAAAGTTCCGGTAATTATTCATGGCGGAACTTCTGATATGAGGATTGCATACCGATATGCGAAATCTGTGAAGAACCAGAACCTTGCAACGATAAGGGGAGAGTTCAGGGAGCCGCTGCTGTATATGGAGAATCTGCAAAAAGGATTTCAGGCGGCTTATTTTGCGGTTATGAAGAAAAAAGAGGGATTCCGTATATTATTAAGAAGATTGAACGGCTTGAAGTGCCGGTATCTGTTAGCAGATACACAGCGTTATAGTATGGTTTTGTCGGGCTCCTATCATCCGGAGTTGCTGAGAAATCAGGCAGAACGGGAACGTTTTCTCTATTCTATGGAAAAAGGAAGAAAAAAGGATGAGAAAGAAATCGTGAATAGGGAAGTAAAGGCATTGTCAGGCGGTGATATTCCTTATTTTTACTATAATATGGATGAAAAGGATCTGAAAGATAGCCAGGGTGGGAGAATCAAAGATTATTTTGCGTATAGGCCGATAGATCTGCTGTATCAAAAAGTAGAAGAACTGTGTGAAAAAGACATGGGAAAACAGTGTGAATATATAGAACTTGCATTGGAGATGACAACCGATAGAACCGAACAGTTTATGAACGGGGTATACCGTTCAAAGGAATACAATAATTTAAAAATGGATAAAGGTGTAAAGTCAGTACGATTGAAGATGAACATAGAGTTATTGACGGAACGTGTACTGCAAAATGCAGTATGGAACCGTGAGCATAATGAGGTGAGTTGGTATACGGTACATTTTTTTGACGGGGGTAGTAGGAGATGGTCAATTTGTCCGATGAATATGTATCTGTATGACGGCTTAGCGGGAATGTTGTTGTTAATGTATAGCTTGAAGAGGAAGGACAAGAGAGATGAGATTGCTGATATTTATAAAAATCTGAAAAAAAGGCTGTTCCAATATACGGATTCAGGGATACAGTCATTAGAGCATCTTCAAACCCGGAATACAGGAATCTATGAAGGAGAAAGTTCTGTTATATATACATATTTGTTGCTGTATCAAGAGGGGGCGGGAGAGGAATACCTGGATTATGCGCAAAGACACGTCGGAATCATTGAGCAATTAATTGAGGGAGATGCGAAATATGATCTGCTTAATGGAAATGCCGGGGCAGTTCAGGCATTGTTGCTGTTATATGAAATAAATCAAGATAAAACTTATCTTGAGATGGCAGAAAGTGCAGCGGATATGTTGGAGAAGTCAGCAGAAAAACAAGAATATGGAATTGGCTGGATAACAGAGGAAGGAATGCTGCCAATGGCGGGAGCGGCACACGGGAATAGCGGGGTATTGATGGCTTTTCTACACTTGTGGTATCTGACATCGAAAGACAAATATGAACAATTGGCGGAGAAGGTCTGGGCATATGAAGAATCCTTATATAATCCGGAGATAAACAACTGGATGGATGTGCGGACGGGAAGACAAAATATAGATGATATGGGGGCTATGGCATGGTGTCATGGCGCTCCGGGGATATTGTATTCAAGGATGAAGTGCTATAAATATGTAAAAGATCAGAAATGGAAGAAACGCCTTAGAAAAGATATGTGCAGAGCATATAAAAAAATGGAGGAATATTGGAGACGGGATAGCTGGTGTTTGTGCCATGGGATATGTGGGAATCTTTGGATATTAGAAAAGGCATCAAAGTTTTTGGGGGATAAAGAGGATATATTTGATAGTTATCTGGCGTGCGATGAGGTTAAACTGTTACCGCAGGAGAGGGAAAACCCAGGACTCTTAAATGGATATGGAGGAATTTTATTGTATTTAATACGAAGATAAATAGTAGGTGATTATACAATTTTCTAGTTTTGTTAGTGTGAAAAGAAAATTTTGACAGCCAAAAATGCATTTTTACGGACAATGGGTAGAAATCCTAAGAAAAAATAATATACTGGATGTATAAGATATCTTATAAATTAATTTGACACAAAGGAGACTAGGAAATGAAAAATTCAACAAATTAGTATCATTGATGTTGGTAGGAGCTATGATGTTAGGAATGTGTACTACTGCATATGCAAAGGATGAAAGTAATGTTAAACAGTATAATAGCATTCAGGAAGTATTAGAAGAAAATGAGTCTATGCAGGATCTTATTCTTTCAGATGAGAATTTGTCACGTCCGGCAATGGCACCATTGACGAGCATGCAGGTTATGTGGGTGAATTCACAAGATGCAGGAGAAGAACATATATCTGCAGGCCAGTATGCAACAAAGTTGGATCATGGTGGAGATTGGTTTCAGGTCATAACACTTGAGGTTGGATTTAGTTCTGTGCGTTGGGCAAAGTTTAAACATATGGAAATGGAGTCCACCGATACGGAATATGTTGATCTAAATGGTGATAATATCATGGACGGAGTATTAAGATTATGGACGATTAATACGAGTTATACAAGCAATGTTAACAACCTAACTCAAGCAACTACAACATATAGTGTTTCTTTTAATTGGCACGGGATTCCCTGTGCCTTTCTTTATTTATAACCACTAATACGATTAAAATATTG
>CAJTCH010000099.1 GCA_910574715.1 Lachnospiraceae bacterium
TCGTATGAATGCTTGCAGGGGAATTTAGTTCCCGATGGATTTGGTACAAGATACCGTATATGTGCATTATAGCACGTGCATCTACGAATAGGATGATTCTTTTTGCTTTTTGGTTTGATTGCAGCCGTAGGCTGCGGTATGCTATATTATAGATAGAAATGGGAAAGCCACAGAAGCGGCTCTACCCCCGAACAATAACTTTTTACCTCATAAGAGGCAAGCCGTCACTATTGCGAGTAGTGGCGGCTATTTCTTTTTCCCTTGTAAATCTGATAAAACAAGTTAGCAAGGGCAACAATGAGTATTCCAATCTGAATTAAATCAGCATATGTAACATACATTGTATCGCCCTCCTTTCTTTCGTCTAGAGGGCTGTTACACCCTCCGAAAATACAAGAGGGGTAAAGCCGCCATTTTTTCGTTCCAAAAAAACTATATCGGAACAGGCAGGAATGGTAAGAGGAAAATGCGCCGTTTCCTACAGCGCGCTCTGATAGACAGTATTAAGGAGATGAGATTTTAATTCGATGTTTTTGTGCGGGAGATAGGAACTTTAGTTTGCTGGGCGACACCATGTTTCCTGCTTTGGGATTCTTCCGGAAATGTCAAGTAGTATTTAATTTCTTGATTTTATTCGTTTAACCGTATATAATTATAGCGAAGGAACTTATAGAAAGTGAGGGAGACAGAAAATGTTAGAGTTTATTTCTGCCCCGGAAGCGGCGAAAAAATGGGGCATTTCAGAAAGACGAGTGCAAAAGCTATGTGAAGAAAACCGTATACCGGGCGTGGCAAAATTCAGCCGCTTGTGGCTGATACCAAAGGACGCTGAAAAGCCAGCAGATAAAAGAAAACGGGAGGAAAACAGAAAGTGAAAATATTTATTGTTGAAGATGAAACAGAGATTTGTAAAGAGCTGTCCGTTCTGTTACAGAAATATGGCTATGCTTATGAAAGCAGCACTGATTTCGCACATATCACAGATCATATTTTGAAAGCGGAAGCAGACCTTGTACTGTTGGATATAAACTTGCCATATCAAGACGGTTATACGATATGCCGTGAGATTCGGAAACAATCGGATATTCCGATTATCGTTCTGACAAGCAGAAACACAGACTTTGACGAATTGATGAGCTTGAATATCGGTGCAGACGATTTTATATCAAAGCCTTATAACGCACAGGTATTGATAGCGCGTATTCAAAAAATATTAAAAAGGACTTATGAAGCACAACTTAATTCTGTCCTTATTCATAAAGGTCTGACAATCAATCTGCTAAAGGCTGCTGCTTCTTATGGGGATAAAGAGGTAGATTTAACAAAAAATGAACTTGGCATACTGCGTTTGCTGATCGTAAACAAAGGCAATGTGATACCGCGTGACGCGATCATAGATGAATTATGGCAAAGCGACGAATTTATAGACGAAAACACACTCAATGTCAATATTGTGCGATTGCGTAAGAAGTTATCGGAGATCGGTGCGCCCGATTATTTGGAAACAAAACGTGGATTGGGGTACAAAGTATGAAACTGACCGATTATATAATTGACCGCCTTTTTTCTGCTGTACTGTTTTTGGCAGCTATTATTTTTTCTATGGGGCTTCTTTGGTTAATGGGATTGCGTTATGAATTTATTATTTATATCGAAATAATATTCGGGTTTTCCTTTCTTGCAGCGTTTATTTGGGACTACATAAGAAAAAAGAAATATTACTGCGGATTTATGGCTTTATTTGACGGACTTGACGACAAGACTTTATTAGCAGAGCTTGTAGAAAAGCCGGGATTTCTTGACGGGAAATTGTTATATCAAATTCTACACCTGTCTAATAAGTACATGAATGATAAGTTGGCAGAAGCGGGAGCTGCTAATCAAGAGTACCGGGAATATATCGAAATGTGGGTACACGAAATAAAAACGCCGATAACCTCTGCCCATTTAATCATTGAGAATGACAAGAATATTTCTACAATCCGCATAGATGATGAATTGAATAAAATAGACCATTTTATAGAACAAGCTCTTTTCTATGCGAGAAGTACAACATTGGAAAAAGATTTTAAAATAGAAGAGACAACCTTGAAACCATTGGTACAGGAAGCGTTGAAAAGCTATTCCAAACAGATCATTGATGCCCACGGCAGACCTGTATTTGAGAATTTGGATATTCCAGTATTTGCTGATCGGAAATGGTGTGTATTCATTATAGGGCAGATTATAGCTAATTCTGTTAAATATGCAAAAGAAAATCTGATCCTCACTTTTGAGGGGAGTTCTTTTGATAACGGGTGCAGCCTTTCTATCTCTGATAATGGAATTGGTATAACCGAAGCAGATATTCTGAGGATTTTTGATAAGGGATTTACCGGGGAAAATGGGCGTAAATTTGGAAAGTCAACAGGTATTGGGTTATATTTATGCCGGAAATTATGCCATAAGATGAATATGGAAATATCGGCGGCAAGCAGTTTTGAAAATGGGACAACCGTAAAGATTACGTTCCCCAAAGAAAATCTTTATTCATGACAATAGAAGACTCGCGAAGCGTGGAACCTTACATTTCGGTAATGTAAATGTAATTTTATTTAATGGCACATTTTAATTTCTGAATGTACAATATGAAATATCAAAATCGCATGGCAATTTTGATATTTCAACGAAAGAAAATACTTCGTATTTTCTTGAGTCTGGCGAAATCAACGATGAAAGGAGCAAAATTATGACCCCCACGATTTTAGAGGTTTCAAACATTCAAAAATATTATGGAAACAAAGGAAACATTACCAAAGCTGTTAATCGTATTTCCCTGTCTGCCCACAAAGGGGAATTTGTCGGTATCATGGGTGCGTCCGGCTCTGGTAAGACAACATTGCTGAACTGCATTTCCACAATCGACACAGTAACCAGCGGAAAAATTTTAGTTGAGGGGAAAGACATTACTACTTTACGCGGAAAACAGTTGTCAGCTTTTCGGCGCGAAAAGCTGGGCTTTATCTTTCAAGACTTTAATCTGCTTGATACATTGACTGCGTATGAGAATATCTCCCTTGCCCTGTCCATTTCCGGCATAAAAGCAAAAGAGATTGATAAAAGGGTACAGAAAATTGCAAGGGCATTGAATATCACGGAAGTCTTGGAAAAATATCCCTATCAAATGTCCGGCGGACAGCAGCAGCGTGTAGCCGCCGCCCGTGCAACGGTAACAAATCCGGCTCTTGTTTTGGCTGATGAACCTACGGGAGCGTTGGATTCCCGTTCTTCCCATATGCTTTTGGATATGCTGGAAGAATTGAACCAAAACCTTTCTGCAACAATCCTCATGGTAACGCATGATTCTTTCACAGCCAGTTATTGCCGCCGTATTCTTTTTATTAAGGACGGGAAAATTTTCAATGAAATTCACCGTGGGACAAAATCACGGAAAGAATTTTTTGAAGAAATCATGGAGGTAGTTTCTGTATTGGGAGGTGAAAACAATGATAGAAGGTAAATTGATTATTCGCAATGTACGCAAAAACATACAGGACTATATGATTTATTTTCTGACGCTTACGGTTTCGGTAAGTATGTTTTACGCTTTCAATTCCATTCAGACCCAGCCAGCATTAAATGATCTTGACACAACAAAGCAAATGCTTTCTGACCAGCTAGGGATATTGCTTTCTGTATTATCTGTTGTAGTGGCTATTGTGCTTGCATTTCTTATCCTGTATGCAAATCAGTTCCTCTTAAAACGCAGGAAAAAGGAATTAGGGATTTATACATTGTTAGGAATGGAAAAAGGGAAAATATCAAAGATTTTTGCAGGGGAAACCTTATGCGTGGGTATTCTGTCCCTTGTGTTTGGGATTATATTAGGGTTGCTTTTGTCACAGGGACTTTCCATATTTTCTTTACGCCTGTTTGCAATAGATATGAGTAAGTTTCAAATTGTTTTTTCCATAAGTGCGCTGAAAAAGACAATCAGCTGTTTTGTATTGATTTTTCTGATTGTTATGATTTTTAATGTGCGCACGGTTTCTTCGGTCAGGCTGATTGATCTGTTGACCGCCGGCAGGAAGAATGAAGTCATGGCATTAAGGAACAAAGCCGCCGGGATTTCTTTAGCCGCGCTTTCTATCCTTTGTATTGTTTCTTCCGGCGTGATTATTCAGCACTATGGTATACTTCCCAGCCGCGAAAATTCATGGTTTCAGATTGCAGTAGTTTTATTAGCAGCAGGGACAGCGCTTTTCTTCTTTTCTGTATCGGCAGTATTGCTTACAGCAATACAGGCAAACAGAAAAATTTATCTGAAAGGGCTGAATACCTTTTTAAGCCGACAGATTGGAAGTAAAGTGCAGACAGATTTTATGACTATGAGCATAGTATGTGCTTTGCTTACCATATCTATTTGTGGTATATCCGTGGGGATAAGTTCTGCTTTAACCATGAATGAAACGTCTAAGGCTGCGCTTCCTTATGATCTGAATGTTGTTGCGGATATTGATGTAGCGGGAGAAACAGACATTGCGGCATACCTGAAATCAAGGGACGTGGATATGGGTATCTATGCAGACAGCTTGGCGCAGATCAGCCTTTATGAAGCAGAAATAACCTATGGAGATTTATTTGAAGGGCAGGACTTAAACTTATGGCACATTGACGAAAACATTCCCGAAATGGGTGTTTCGGTAGTTTCCATTTCAGATTTTAACCGAGCATTAGCGGCACAGGGGAAATCCCCCATAAATCTTGCTGATAATGAATTTCTCTTGAACTGTAATTACAAAGGTACTTTGCAATATATTGATTCGTTTTTGCAGTCCTGTACGGAAATTGACATGAATGGGACAATTTTACAACTGGGTGGGAAGAAGCCGCTGGGTGAAACCGTTTTGATGACTTCGGTAGGCAATAATGACAGGGGAACCTTTATTGTTCCCGATCATATCGCTGCATCTTTAGCAAAAGACATGAATATTTTGTTAGTACAGTATAAACCCGGTATAAATACAGATGAAATATTGCAGAAAATGATACCGATTGGGCTAGAATGGGAAACAGAGGGGTATCGGTATACTGAAAAAAACATGCTGAGCAGTATGTATTACGGCTCCTGCGCGTTGCTGGTATTCTTATGCTGCTATATCGGGCTGGTATTTCTGCTGATATGCGCCGCGCTGCTGTCCCTAAAACAGTTGACAGAAACCGCAGATAATATTTACCGATATGGTTTATTACAAAAGCTGGGAACGGATAGCCGGTTGCTTTTCGGAGCATTATTCAAGCAGATAGCGATATTCTTTGCCTCGCCGCTTTTGCTTGCAGGAATGTTTTCAGTCTTTGGAATTGGAAAAATCACAGCGATTGTAGAAGAATTTCTAAATATGCACATATCTACAAATATTGGTATTACTGTTTTGATGTTCTTGATTGTGTATGGTGGATATTTCATTGCCACTTACCTGTCATGTAAACATATGGTTATGGAAAAACAAATATCAGCAAACTGTATGGACCTTGCAGGAGTTCGATAAACCGCCGGAGAATTGATAAATTTTTCAGCATTAAAAATTTAGAGAGATGCAACTCATACAATCACATCTCTCCCTGATCCGGACTGCAGATATCTCTAAAGTCCCTATATGCTGTTCTCTTAACCTCTTCCCCGCAGCTTAAGATATGGGATCTCAATCGGATCTATCGGATCGATCGGGTTCTCCACCTGGCCCTTTTCCTTCCTCTTGCGCATCTTCAACAAAGCTCCGCCCTTGTTATAGAACCAGAAAGAGTACACCAGAAGCTTGTTCGCCTTCCCAATCTTGTCCTTCGTCGTCTTCCCATATATCGTGCCGCCTACTCCGATCGGAACCTTGCTGCGGATCAGCGAGATCAGCTCCGTCTCGCAGGTCACCCGCTCCGGCAGCTCCGTATACGCCAACGACACACAGTCCAGCTTATGAGAATCACTGCCCCCAATGGCAGGCTTCTTATACTTCATGGCAAGCTTCATCGCGCCTGCATTGGACTCCTCCGGCTCACACGCGTTAAATCCTTCAATAAAATCGAATCTCTTAATGATCTCCGGCGACTTATAGAACTTCTTCGTATGCGCGAAACTCAGATACTTCTCTCCGCAAGGGTGTGCCGGCCCTAAGATCCCGCCGTGTCGGTGTACGAAATCAATCAGGACGCTCACAGGCAATCCCTTGATCTCCAACAGGCGCATCTTGACCCCCTCTGGCATGATACAGATAATATGTCCCGCATCATAAGTGTCATACTCGATCCCCTTCAATACAACAAAATCCTCGTGGACCTTCCCCTTCATGTGATATTTCCAATGGCGGTATCCCTTGTAAGTATCATGGTCCGTAATCAGCATTCCCTCAAATCCATGCTCTTTCAACTTCGTGATATATTCATCCAGACCCACTTTACTGTCGATAGAGCCCTCTTTAACATGACAATGCATATCAATCTTCATATCTAAGGCCTCCTTCACTCATATTTCTCTGGTTCTAACATTCCTGTGTCTTGTTCTATTATATCACATCTGCTCTAAAATACAACCAAATCGAATCCTCATGGATGAAATTCCCTATAGTAAAATAAAAAAGTTACCGCTCACCGGCACGCCCGTAAACAGTAACCCCTGAATCATAATTCTTCGTTGATGATCGTTATGTCATCATCCTCTTCTTCCATATCATCACTGCCGGTATCCCTGGCAGAAGTCTTCTGGGTGGTCTTGCTCTTCTTACTCTTCTTGACACCTCTGATCTTCCTGCTGCCAGATTCGTCGTCGTCCTCTTCCTCCTCCAGTATACGCCTAGCCTTCTCGACCTCTGATTCCCTGGACACCTGGTCTCTCATCTGTCTGGCATATACTTTCTCTTTCTTCCCGATCTTCCTGGACTGCACCATGAACTGTGTCCAGATTCCGATTAATGCCAACACAGCTCCTACTCCATATCCAAGCCATATATTCCCGCCGGCAAAAAGCAGCGCCGCGGCCGATATCCCGGCAGACAGAGCTCCCGATATCCCGGTAATGATTACCACAATCGGATCCGTCCAGATCAAAGACAGCACCGACATCAGCAGTGCAGCCCCTCCGCACACAGCCAGCAGAATTATAATCTGAGGGATGCGCAGAGACATCACGATGCCCGCCGTATATAGGAACACTACCAGAAAAACACCCAGCTTACGGACTGCCGCTGCAAACACAGCAACCATAACCGCACATACCAGTATCGTAACCGGAATCATCGTACCGGAAAATTGAAACCCGAAAACCACGGCTGTTCCGATCCCTGCTCCCACTGCCAATCCTGCGATCGCCGATAATACCCGGATCAGTTTCAGCCCAAGAAAACAGACGATCAGCCCAATCACGACTGCCACGATCCGTACAATAAATACCATCTGTGAAGTCCACGCCAAAAATGTCTCAAGCTGTCCATTCATTGACAAAAGCGAATCAATCTGTCCGTTTGTCATCTCAAGTAAATTATCTCCAATCCACATTCCTCAAAACCAATCCTATTCGTACAATGCAATTGCTCCCGTCTCTGTTCCGTTCACAACATAGTAAACGGCATTCTCTTCCGGCTTGATGTATAATTCTATAGATTTGATATCCTTGATCTTCTTGCCGGATGCCGTCCATGCCTTCTTCACATTCGCAACGATCGCGTTCTCTTCTATCTGTTTTCCATAATGCTCAACAACCGCGTTCACCTTGATCTCCTTTTTGGCTGTCTCTTTCTTCACGGTCTCTTTCTTCACAGTCTCCTTCTTCGCTGTTGTCTTCGCAGGTGACTTCTTCACTGTATCCTTCTTCAAAGTAGCTTCTTTCTTTACTGTTGTATCTTTCTTCGTTGTTGTTGATCTCGCAGACGTCTTCTTCTCAGGTTCTTTCTTCTCAGGTGTCTTCTCAGGCGCTTTTGTTTCTGCTTTCTTTGCTTCTGCAACTGGTTTCACTGATTCTGCCGCAGCTTCTGCCGTCGTCTTCTCAGGCGCTTTCGTCTCTGCTTTCTTTCTTACTGCCCTTGCCGGTTTCGCTGCTTCTGTTGATTCTGCTGCAACTTCCGCGGCAGATATCTTCGCAGTTTCAGTCTTCTTAGTTTCGGATACTTCCTTCTTTGTAACCATTATAATTCCTCCTAATTTCTCCTAAGCTTCTTCACCGAGTCGTGAATATTATAACACATTCTTCCAGAAATGCAATCACAACTTATAGTATCTCAGAGAATCAATCCTGCAGCCACACCGAATCCAAACAACGTAAGAATGATCTTCAGGTTCTCCATCTTATCATGATTCACCCTGCACAGCACCGCGAGTCCGACTCCTGCCCCCGTACACAGACCTGCGGTCACAGACGCAAAAGTTATGGCCTTGCCCAGATACAACTGCGTCAGAATGACCGAGGCCGCACAGTTTGGAATCAGCCCGATCACGGCTGCGATTACGGGCTGGAAGATCGTATCTCCCAGTAAAAAGGCTGATAACTGCTCAATCCCGAATAATTCTACTCCAAGATTCAGCACACCGGTAAATATAAACAGATATACAAGAATCTCTGCCGTATGTCTCCATGCCGCCCTGGCGATCCCAGTCTCTTCCATGCGATCTTCCCCATGCGTCCCCCACTCCCTGCGCAGGCTTCCTCTCTCCTTGGGGACTGTTATCCACCTGGCAAGAAACAGGTCTGTCAGATAACCGGCGAGAACAGCGATCACGACTTTCGCCGCCAACAGCGGGCCGATCGCCGCAACCGCATCCGGATTCCCCAGCAGGATCAGCACCGCCTCATCAGAAGTCGCTATGAATACCGACAGAAGCGTCCCCGTCGAGATGATCCCGCCCGTATAGAGATTCGCTGCAACGACACAGAATCCACACTGGGGAATACATCCAAGCAACGCACCCGCCACCGGACCTGCCCTCCCCACCTTCAAGAGTATCTTCTCGGTAAATGCTCCCGAATACTTCTCCAATACTTCGATCAGCATAAAAGCCGCGAACAGGTAGGGCAGCATCTTCAATACGTCCAAACTGGTGTCAATGAGAATTTCTTTCATCATCTATCAACTCTGTCCACGGTATACCGTCTCTAATATATCTGCCGTACCTTCTATCCCAAACCTGCTTACATTCAGAAGCATCTGATGGGATAATATGCTTCCCCACTCCAGTCCTGTGTGGGATTCGTAATAATATTTCCGCTCACGGTCAACACGCTTGATCTTATCTGCCGCCTTCTTCTCCGACAGATCGTATCTCTTTGCAATCCTTTGTATCCTGTCTTCCATATCCGCGCAGATGAACACATCAAGACACATCGGATGACCCTTAAGTATCTGTCCCGCACATCTTCCCACAATCACACAGGGTCCTCTCTGTGACAGCTTACGGATAATCTCGGATTGCAGCTCATATACCTGCTCGTTCAAAGGCTGCGTGTAATCTGCCGACCGAATCGCTTCCCGGTATTCCATCGGAGCGATCACATATCCTGTCAGGAAACTGTTCAGGGTCGTCTCATCTACTGCCCTGGCTGTCTCCTCTCTGATATCCAACCTTTCTGCCGCCATCCTGACCAGATTGTTATCATACAATGGAATATCAAGCCTTGTTGCAAGTATATTGCCAATCTCGTGCCCCCCGCTTCCAAACTGACGTCCAATCGTAATAATCTTGTGTTCTGCCATTGGTATTCCTCCTTCCTGGTACAAAATACTCTTTACTGCTACTTCCATTATACCCCTATTTCAAGGAAAAATGCCAACTTTTATTTCACATCTACCAGATAATTCTTCTCCCGCAGTACATCTTCTATCATATCCAGAGTCTCTTCTTTATCAGCGATCACCTTATGATAATGGTAATTGGAAGTGATATTCTTAAGAGGCCTGGATTTGCCGCTATGAATGTCCGCTATGAATTCAGCTACCTTTCTTCTGGAATTAATATTCAATTCCGCTTCTATCCGTCCGTACACTCTGTGATTGATCATTACATTCTTGATCATTCCCCCAAGATCTACGATCGCGCACAGTTCCTCTTCTAATTGTTCATCTGTGTGCTGCACCTTGAACACCCTGCTCACGGAACCTGCCGTATTCAGAATATATCCCCTGTTCGTAGAAATGATGTCATAGCCTGCCGCACGGATCAGAGCTATATCCTGCACGATCACCTGGCGGCTCACCTTGTATATGGCAGCCAGCTTCGTACCTGACAGCGGAACCGCGCTCTTCTGAATCTGCGCCACGATATCCTCTCGTCTGTCCAAACCGGTCATAAATCTGCCCTCCTTCATAAAACCGGTAGTGTCAAATCTACCACTATATTTTTTGTTGCAAACCTTATAATTCCAAGGATTACACCACTTTTTCAAGAAAAAAAGCAATGACCTCCCTTTTTTGTGTCAATACTATTACTAACCCACAAACACTGAAAGGA
>CAJTCH010000100.1 GCA_910574715.1 Lachnospiraceae bacterium
ACTTCCTGATTCGCCAACGAAGCCTCATTAATGTATGCTCCAAAAGACGTCATACCACGGATCCGCCCCAGTCCACTGATGGAGCCATGACTGGTCTGTACCACTTTAACG
This sequence comes from Lachnospiraceae bacterium, assembly GCA_910574715.1. Lineage (GTDB taxonomy): Bacteria > Bacillota > Clostridia > Lachnospirales > Lachnospiraceae > Sporofaciens. The sequence continues at coordinate 112 of CAJTCH010000100.1, forward strand.
CCAAACAGGGTAAAGTTATTATACTTGTCGAACCGGAATTCAAAACCATATTTATTCGACAGCTCCGTAAGGATATTGTCCTGTATATTCCCCAGAGAGTACCCTGCAAGGATATACTGCGGCGTATCGATCCCCAGTTTATTTGCGATCCCCCTTACCCGGATCAGTTCCTGAAGAAACAGGTCATTATCCACCTGGGTCTTACCACTTCTCTTCGCACCATGATTAATTAGCATAAACCAATCTGAAGCTCTGCAAGCTTTCAGCACTTCTATCTGCTTTGAAGAATACGCTTTACTCAGATCCGGCTTCATCATCCAATACTCCTCCAATCATTTCAAACAGCTTCTTCACCTTATCTTCTGCAGACACCTGACCATTATCCTTTACCTTGGCCCTTAACGCATCGATCTCTGCCTGCTGTTTTTCAGTAGCCAAATCCATATGTTCAGCAATCCATTCCATCGCCTTAAGTTTATCCAGAAGTTTGACCTTTACCCCATCTCTCCCCTTTGATATCTCAGAGACCAGGATACCGTCTACATCTGAATCATTCTTGATATTTACATTAGAGACTTTTACGGTACGTACATTCCCATTCTTATCTTCAACCTCAATCTCTTCATTGCCAAACTCCACATAATCCTTAATGTCTGCCCTTGCTATGTCAAGATACCACTGGAATACGTCTGCCTCATCCAGCATCTCACGATTGAGACGGTTCTGTTTTAGGCGTAGGATTTCATCTTTTACACCATCATTTTCCAACATCCTGTAACCGATTGCAGCCGCCGTACTATAATCTACTCCATACGCTTTCTGATATGCCTTTGTAGCATTAAAACAACGAACATAATGCAGGCAGAAAAGCCTCTGTTTATCGGTTAAATCTTCATTCTTTATCACCTGTTCAACTGCTTGCTTTGCCTCGTTGTGATTACTCGGCTGCCCGCCCCTTTTTCGTTTGGTAACGTTACCTTTCGACTGATTAGTAACGTTACCATTCCATTGATCTAAATTCTTCCACTTCCTGATCTGGTTCTCTGATACTCCGAGATCAGAAGCGATGTCTTTTAACTTCTTCTTTCCGCCCGAATCAAGCCATATCCTATATGCCTCATCTCGCTTAGGGCTTCTGGCTCTTGGCATACCACCACCTCTCAATTCTCTGTAGTTATGAATGGATCCTGCTGGGGTCGAACCAGTAACTTTCCGGTTATGGGCCGGATGCTCTGCCTGCTGAGTTAAGGATACTGGTTTTGCACATAGAAAAAGACATTCTATAAAGAATGCCTTTGACTAATCACCATTTTCTTTTCGAGCAAACAAATACCCACTCAAAGTAAATAGCAATGTTTTTATAATTTCTATAATCGAATTTGTTGCATCACTTGTTTTTCCAAATGCAATTGTAACTATTGTATCTATTATATAAATAATTCCTAGAAAAACCAAACATCCAACAATTAACTTAAAAGCAGAAAAGTATCTCTTTTCTTTTCGATCTTTATCTTTTTCTTCTAATTTTTTTACTTCTAAATTAATATCAACAGAAGGCGCTGTATCCAATGGTTCATCTACTTCTTCTACTGGTTTCCCAAACAAAAAATCCTCATCTGTAACCATTATTAGACAAATGCCTCCTCCGCTTTAATATCTGCATCTGACAAATATACATCATTTCTTTTTGCAGCCTTATACCAAGCTGATCCTTCTCTATGTGTCATTGCAGACAATGGTATTCCATCGTAAGATTTGTATTTTCCCCATATTGTATCTAACGCTTTTTTAAAGGACGATGACGTTTTTTCATTTACTATAAGAATCGAACCATCAGCCTCTTCACAATATGTTTTAATTGCATTCCCCTTATAATCTTTAAATTCATCATAGATACTTCTTATTACTGGACCATATTTCCATACCTCAAAATTTTCTGAAAATAATATTCTATCTGTATCTTGATAATATTTTTTGTATACCAGATAGGTGAGTTTTTGCAATTTCATCGGAGTTATATCAATACCATCTGAAAAACCCCTCTCTAGAATATTGTTAGCAACATTCAATGCAGATACCATAGCTTCACCTCCCATATACACCCTTGTTGTTTTACTTATAATATCATACAATCATAAAAATGTCAATCCAAAACAAGAACATTTGTTCTTATTATCAATCTAAAAATTTCGACAAAAAAGAACGCCCCGCCGAAGCAAAGCGCCCTTTCTAAGTGTGGGAGGAATCAGATAGCAATCATCCACTGATCTCAGCATATACTATAGCATTTTCAATCGGGACATGTGGGACATTCGGGACAAACTTTAATTTTTCTCCATAAACCTTTGAAACTCTTTCTTCACACTCTCGCCCGTAGCCTTCCGCCCAATCTTCACCGCCGTCTGCTCCCACGTCAACTCCTCAAAAATCTTATACCGGATGATCCTCTGCATCCTGATCGGGATCGTCAGCATCCATTCCTCTACCTGCCTCTTGATCTTCTCCGCATTCTCTTTCCGTTGTTCCAGAAGCATCTCTTCCAGGCGGAGATTCCCGTCATCCTGATAAGTGAAGGCCGTGCCCTGGACTCTGAAATGCTGCTCCTGATAGGGGAACCTTGGGTTACTGCCCTTCACATTGGTCTGGATCACGGTCTTCCGTTTCTTTTTCAAACGGCAGATATCCGCTTCCGTCTCCTTGATCAGCCTGCAGGCATCTATGTAATCATTCAGGATCTTCTTGTCCATGGCTGTTCCCCTCCTTAATCCTCGGGATGTACACCCGGTTTTCATGATACTTTTCCACCTTGCGCACCTTCCCGAGAAGCTGCCGCATCTGGTCTAAGGCTTTCTTATTCTGGGAATCCTGGGTAAACTGCACGACCGGATCCGTAACCTCAAATAGATCCTTATACCCCCGGCGCTCTACCCTGTTCTGGTGAAGCCTCACGCCGATCTGCGCGATCCTGTCCGGGTTTTCTTCAAACTCAATCGCATGAATAAGATCCTGATGCCGTTTGTCCTCTTCCGCTACTCCGCTGCGCGCCATAGCGTTAAGCTCCCGGCATTCCTCCGCAAAATCAAGGAATGCCTTTATCTGATCCGATGCTTTCCTGTCCAATCCCGATCTCCCCTTTTATGTCGTACTTTTTAGCCATGTATCCCAACACGTCACAGCACTCGTATGCTTTCCGGCCGAAGGCCTTCACCGCCTTGGCATCCGGCGTCGTTCCTGCCATCTCTGCCAGACGGTGCCTGTGTTCTAGGTTGAGAGTATGACGGTCCTTATGCTGCTTCCTCGCGCTGTCACTCCCCGCTTTACGATCTCCAGTGCGCAAAGAGCGCCGCAATTCTCACAGTCGATATCATCTGCATTAATATATCTGCAGTGGTTTCGGTGGCAGATATCACTGTGGGCAAATTTGTCCAGCTCTTCTATTACCTTGTCCAGATCATAGGCTGTCGGCTGCGCATTGATCACTTCTTCCACCTCTTCAAGGATCCCCATATTTTTTCGCATATCTTCTATCAGCTTCTCTGCATTAATCAACCTCATCTTCCCTGTCTCCTTCCTGATTCGTCGTTTTGCACACATCCCTGTCCCAACGCTCCAAAACTTCATTGATCACCCGGTCACTGTACTCCTTATTCTCTCCCTTGCTCATCTATATCACCTGTCTTTCCCTCTTCGGGTGCAGCATCTTTGCACGCTTCTCTTAACTTATCCCGATAAGCGCTCAATCTGCTTCCCTGCCGCTGGTTTCCTGTCCTCTCAATTTCAACAATCATTTTCTCTGCTTTCATACCGTTCTCCTTTCTCTATGCAAATCTTCTTTTATGGTAACACCTCCGGGAAATCCGCAAAAGACATCTGTCCATCTACATTCCTCTTTCTTTCTCGCTCAGCCATAAAACGATCAGCCTTATACCTGTTATATTTCGCACGATATTCATAGCTTTTTCCAAATATGTTCCATGCAGCTTTTACAAGGTTCGGTTCATGCGGACGTATCATTTCCAGATCCCCTACCGCCTTATATGATATCGGGCAACCACAGCACCCAGTCCTTGTAAGTCCGTATACTTCATATGCGTCAGAATACCTGATCCCGTAGTATTCTTTATACCAAGCCTTGTCTGCGTCCGATACATAATACAGCGGGCGCAAACGGTATTGTCCTTCACTGGTTTCTGTGAAGCATAGCGCTGTGTTATCCTTACGCGGCACAGACCTCATGCCTCCCTCATCTCTGCGTTCTCCAGTAATGATCATATCAAAGTCTTTTTGTACATCGTGCGCAACCTGCTTTTTGCAATAATCACAGCATTTCGCGCTGATCTGAAAATCCGGCGGATACTCATCAATAAAATCACGCATGTACTTAGAACTGTTGATCACGAGTTGAATATTGGGTCTTGGCTCTCCTTCGGAATTACAGCAGCATAAGAAATTGATCACGCTTTCACACTTCGGATATCGCTCTTTTAACTCCTGCCTCTTTGCCGCTTTGTCCTTCGCCTCTTCGTACTCCTTTGAAATGGATAACGGAATCCCTTTCTTCTGCCACTCCTCTAATCCTGCAGACATAATCTTTGAAACAAATGGTATCCCGTATTTTCTGGATGCTGTCACAATACCTGTCTTTGGCCGATGTGCTTCAATTTTTACCCCGTATTTCTTTGCTATCTCTTTTACATGGTTCTTTGTAGCCCTCATCTCCAAACCTGTGTTGAAAAACGCATATTCGACAGACGGAAGGCTAAATATCATCCTGACTCTTTCAATGAGATCAATTAAGATATCGCTGTCAGATCCACCAGAATATGAACATATTGCCTTCGGATGTTCCCGCAGACGTTTAGCAATAATACTTTCAATTGCCTGGAATTTTGCCGGTGCATCAAAATCTGCATAATCTGGTCTGTCCGTATAAACTCTACTTTTATAAGTCCCTTTCATTTTTCCAAAGAAGCCCGTGTACACGTCACCCCGGCCGGAGGCTGGCTCCTTTCTACGTCTCTAGTCTTCTGGATCTGCTACTCTAACCCTCCATTTAACTGAGCGGTCTATCTGGATTAAACCGACAATTTCTTGCTACAGATTTACAAAAATTATTGTATAAACCACAGTATTTATATCTTTTCCCGCTCATATCTCCAGATATAGTTGACTTATGCATATACTCACATTTATCACATAATCCTTTCATTATCTACTTTCCTCCACTAACTTTTAGAACCCGTTTTAATGTACTCTACTGTTAAACACTGTGATTGCTATTGCCGCATTAAGTGCCGCCAGACACCCTTTGCACATCATAAGAGTTGTCCATCCCTGACCCGTTGTAGATACTTTTATCTCCCATATCTGAGTATCTGCTTCCTGCTGCTTTCCGCAGTCATTACAGACACCGTGCCGTTTACATTCTTGAATCTTTATCAAATCTACCTCCACTAACTTTCAGTTTAATCCAACCTCAACTCCATCTGTCCAGATTCATAATTCATCCAAACAACCTCTGTTCTTTTACTCCCCATCTCCGCATGGGACCTGAATTCTTTCCTTCTCCATCCAGCAAGCATATCATCATACATCTCTGATGCATACCCCGAGATCATGATCTTCGCTTTGCTGATGAGCGCTTTCTGAAGCATCTCCTCATGCTCTTCATCCGACATCTCATGCTTATACTGCTTCTGCTTCCCGCATCTGGTCCCCAGAAGATACGGCGGATCCAGATACATAAACACATTTTCATAATCATATCTTACGATCAGCTCCAACGCAGAGGAACATTCGATCTGCACCCTTCGCAGCCGTTCCGTGATCTCAATCACCCATTCCGGCAGATGGTACCAGTTCCACAGTGCATACATCCGCTCTCTTCCCTGTACATCGTTCTTCCATCCGACCTTATAACCATTCGTTCGGAATCCGTGCCCCTGCCAGCATCGGACAAGGAACTGACACGCCTTATGGAACCGATCAGCGCCCAGCATCATTTCCGCTACCGGATCACTCTTGAACGCATCATCATACATCTGCCGGCTGTACGGCGTTGTCATCACCAGCCGCGCCAGCTTCTCCGGATCCGTTTGAATGCACTGGAAGAGATTCACCACATCCCAATCCAGATCATTGACCGTCTCTATGTCTGACGGGGATTTTCTGAAGAATACTGCCCCGCTTCCAAGGTATGGCTCCAGATATGTATGATGAGGCGGAATCAGTTCCACAAGCTTATCTGCAATCCTCCACTTACTCCCCGGATATTTCAAAACACAATTCAGTTTACATTTCTCCATTTTCACTTCTCCATTTTCACTTCAACGCCTCAAACAATTTTGCCTGCTCGCACTCTCCGCAGATTCGATCCAGCATCCCCTGCGTTAACGCTGATGCCCGATATTGGCAATACTCATCACACATTTTCTCCATAACCTCTTCCAAATGATCTTCTAACACCGCCAGCCTTTTCATTGCCCCTGGCAGAAGTTCCTTATCCTTGATCACCGGAACACCGGCGTGGTATTCTGTATACCTCTCCATAATCCTATATCCTCACATCCCTGTCATTCTTCCGAATCTTCAGATCCATCCCGCACTCCTCCCGCATCTCGTTAATCAAGTCATCCCAAGTGCAGTAATCATCTGCCAGACATTCCGCCTGGAAGTTGAACTCTTCCACAAAACGTGCAAGCCTGGTCTTGCCATATCCAAACTTGTGATGCAGGGTATACGCTACCAGGACAGTAAATGTATCCACCACATTGTTCTTGATGTTTCGGATACATTCATCCATTGCCTTCTGCGGCACCCCGCACGGCAGGTCTGTAATGTTACGCATCCGGATCTCCGCTTCCAGACCTTCAATCCCCTTTTCCTTTGCTATTCGCAGGGCCTGCGCCATTCCCTCCAGGCGCGCCTACTCTTCTCTGTTCTTACCCATGACTTCATTTCCTCTCGCCTTCCTTGATCGCTTTGATCCTTGCTTTCAGACTCTTCATCACCCATTCCTGCATATCATCCTTCCGCTCCAACGCTTTCATGACATCTTCATCCCTTGTCCCGCTACAGACCAGATGGTGAATGATCACCCGTTCACTCTGCCCCTGCCGGTGGAGCCTCTTGTTCGCCTGGGTATAAAGCTCATAATTCCACGTCAGCCCAAACCAGATCACATGGTTGCCGCCCTGCTGCAGATTCAGACCATAAGCGCTGCTCGCCGGATGCGTCAGCAGAATGTCGATCTCCCTGCGGTTCCAATCATCCTCATCCCGGGACGTCTTAAGCTCCCGGACCCGAAGTCCTGACTTCGCCAGCACTTTCAGGATACGTTCCCGGTCATGCTGAAAGTTATAGAATACCAGGGCCGGTTTCCCCTGAAGAGATTCCACCAGCTCCAGGAATGCTTCGACCTTACACCCATGCACTTCATGTACACTGTGGTCATCATCATAGATCGCGCCGTTCGCCAGCTGCAGAAGCTTATTGCTCAATGCCGCTGCACTGGTCACACTGATATCGTCTTCATCTCCCGGCAGTTCCAGGACCATCTTCCGTTCCAGTTCTTTGTATGCTTTTTCCGCCCTGGTATCCAGAACGACCGGCACCTGATGATAAATAACATCCGGAAGCTGCAGGTAATCTTCGGCCTTCATGGAAATGCAGATGTCTGAGATCTTCTCCAGGATACTGCCTTCACTCCCAGGTTTCGCCTTGTAGTTATAGATCACGTTCTGTCCCCTCTCCCCCGGATCAAAGTACCGCTCCCGAAACTGCGTGTATCTCCCTCCCAGACGTTCGCCCCCGTCCAATAGATAGATCTGACTCCATAAATCATCCAACCCGTTCGGGGACGGCGTTCCAGTCAATTCAACCAGTCTCTCAATATGCGGCCCCATGCTGGCCAGAGCTTTGAATCTCTTCGCCTTATGACTCTTAAAACTGCTGGACTCATCCACGACCACCATATCGAACGGCCAGGAATTCCGGTAGTAATCCACCAGCCACACCACATTTTCCCGGTTGACGATATAGATGTCTGCCGGAGTATTTAACGCCCGGATCCGTTTTGCTTGGCTACCCAGGACCGCAGACACCCGGAGCATCTTTGTATGGTCCCATTTATCCTTTTCCCGGGTCCAGGTTCCCTCTGCCACTTTCTTCGGCGCGATCACCAGTACCTTACGCACTTGGAAACGGTTGTATTTAAGGTCCTTGACCGCTGTCAGCGTAGTCACCGTCTTCCCCAGGCCGTTAACCCATATCCAAGAACAGCCCCAGCTTCTTGATCTCAATGATCTTGTTGATACAGTGCTGCTGGTATGCATGCGGCTTGAATATCATTTCGCATCACCTCCCTTGTGTTTCCGCCTCCTACAGGCCGTATCTGCAATCCAGCGCTCTGCTAATCTCATCATACCCCTGATCCTGGAAGAACTGACTCAGCCCGTCTATCCCGTAAATGACCACTACTTCCTGCCCCAGCTTCTTAAGCCTCCCGATCTGCACATCCTGCAGGGCTGTTAATCTTCCCTTTTCCGTCTTCAGTTCCACGAAGACTGGCTGTCGGTGCGGAAAGATCACGATCCTGTCCGGCACCCCGTCATTGCCCGGACTTATCCACTTGTACGCGATCCCGCCCAGCTTTTTCACCTCACACACAAGGATCTTCTCGATCTCTGCTTCTTTCATCCAAAATTCCCTCCTGTCCTGTACACTGCCGTCCGTACCCAAAACACCATTTTTCCTAACGCGTATTACTGATATATCTCTATTAGGTAATTTAGGTAATTTAGGCGGTATTATATATCCCCCTATTTTATTTATTTTTTCTTTTTATTAGATAGTTTGGTAACATTGGTAACATATAATAAATTTTTCTGTATTTCTGCGCTTTTTGCCGTTGCTGAAAGCCGTAACCAGATAAATTTTAATGGCTACCAAGGTAACGTTACCAAAGTCACGAAAATTTACTTTGTCCCCCCTAATCTCTCATTGTCCACCGTACTTTGTACACGTTCAAAACCTCTCTGAACCCCGTGCGGGCCATACCTTCTCTTCGATTTATTCCGCCTCCACCCCGGCATTGAAGTCAAAATAGCATTGATCTCCATACTGTCCTTTCGGCTCATATACTTCGCTTCACTGTTCAGACATTCTACCCAGATTTCCATTGCACACACCTTATTCCGTTTCACCAATAGATCATCTTCCGAAAGCTTCAGATTCCCGCTGTAAAACTGTCTCCTTGCCATCAGACCCATAGAATCCCAGCCAGACGGGATATCCCTGTCAAGAAACTCATGGATGATCCCTTCTTTCCCAGACAGCTCCCTGTGACTCTCCTGCATCTCCTCCGCCGCCTGTTCCAGCTCCTTCGACAGATATAACGGTTCACCAAGCATCCAATACAGATAAGCTTCCGCCCAGATCTGATCCACCTCCTGCGGAAGATCCCTCCAAACAGATTTCTTCACCGGGTACACGCCCACATCCACCGGCCAGAACCTCCGGTTCCCCGTCACATCTTTTAGGAACTCTTCTTCATTACTGGTACCAAAGAACACACACCGCCGCGGGTATTTGTCCGTCCTCCTCCCATATGCCGCACGGTAGATATCATGGGTCTTGCTTAAAAACTGCTTGACTGCATTCGTCTCCTGCTTCGACATAGCCGTAAGTTCCCCGACTTCATTGATCCAGGTTCCCTGTATCAGCTCCGCCGCTTCCTTTCCCTCAAACGTTGTCAGGGAGTCCGAGAACCAGTCTTTTCCCAGAAGAGATAAAAACGTACTCTTACCGATCCCCTGGGGCCCGGCAAGGATCGGCATATAGTCATATTTCACACCGCCGGTGACCGCCCTAGCCACTGCCGCGCACAGGGCCTTACGCATCACCGCACGGACGTAATCACTGTCTTCTGCCCCCAGATAATCCGAAAGCAGCGTATCCAGCCTCCTGACGCCGTCCCATTTCAGATTTTTCAAATATGATCTCACATCATTGATCCGGTTCTGGCTGCTGACGATCAGCAAAGCATTATCCAGCTTCTCCTTCCCCGTGATCCCATAAAATAATTCCATATAGTTATAGTATCCGGCATCATCCGAATCCTTCCATCTGCGACGCCCAGTCTCCATACTCCAGGGCACCTTGCCGATGACAAGCCCGCAGCTGTAGGCTAAGAATCCGGCGCCTTACTGCCTCACGACAGCAGGTTTCCGAACCCTCGCCCCGGAACCGCACGTACACCTCTCGATGTATACGGCTCCC
>CAJTCH010000101.1 GCA_910574715.1 Lachnospiraceae bacterium
GGGAGCCGTATACATCGAGAGGTGTACGTGCGGTTCCGGGGCGAGGGTTCGGAAACCTGCTGTCGTGAGGCAGTAAGGCGCCGGATTCTTAGCCTACATATGTGAAACAGCCTGGAAATTCACATATCCATATTCATTCAACTTACCTTCGTCGCTAACAGCCCCTATTGTAATATTTACTTTATCTCCAGCAGAAAGCATTTCCCCGTTTTTGTCTAACGAAACTGACGTAATGACAGGTTTTGACTTTGTTACATTAGATTCGGTCTTTTTTACGATATACTTGCACTCTCCTATATCATCTATATTAAGGGATTCTTTCTTCCCTAACGAATCTTTCTTTACATAAATACCCTGTAGAGTCCATGTTCCGTCACTGTAATTAGATCCAACAGTATTGTTGCTTTTGAACCCTTTTTTATTATTCGGATTAACCGAAGAGAAATAAAACTCTCTGGTGCTTGTATATGTAGTATTTTTACATTGGAAACTTGCATATATAGACCCTTCTATCTCCTCTTCCGTTTCCAATGTCATCTCTAGTACACCATTTTCGTCAAGCGTTTGTCCATTTTGCTTTAACTCAAACTTTTTTATATGAATTTCCTGTGATTCTTGCTGTTCTACAGAAACCCAATATTTATAATCCCCCTCCTCATAACATGAATAATCTGTATAATTGCCTGCTTTATCTGTCACGCCGATAGAAGATATTCTTATTTCTTTTGCACTCGTATTTGATAGTGCATATTCACATACATAGCATCCTTTTTCTGCATCATACGAACTTTCCATGGGCACAGTATTACCTGAAGAACTTTCAGATGAGATGAACGCAGATACTTTCAATTCTCCATCTTCTGTCCCCGTATCATATGCATACACATAAAGCCGAATAGTTTCATCTGCCTTTACAGTTGTACCCTGCTGCGGAAATTCCACCTTTTCGATAACAGGCTTCGTCGTATCATACTGCCCATTACCTGTTTTTTCTGTTCCTACTGTTCCTTCTGACTCTTGTGATTCTTTTTGCTCATCATCAAAATCCTGATTATCATCTGCAGTATCGTTAGCTTCCGTCTGCTCATCATCCGTCGCCAATTCCTCCGCATAGATAGAAACAGGATTTGCCATTGTAACTAACATAGCTAACAACAGCGTAAAAGTTAGAACTCCCTTTATTAACTTTCTTTTCATCTGTTATCTGCTCCTTTTCGTTTTCAACTTGATACATTCTTTCCCTGTAGTTACTTCCTGCACTACTTCCATTTTCCCTTCGATTTCTCACCGCCCTTCCACTTTTTCACATCTCCCCTTCCACATAATGTCATTTTTACATATTTTGACATTCCACAGAGTCCATTATATCAATATTATAGTATTTTGTAAATATACTTCCTTTAGAGTAGCCTATGAAAAAGGAGCTTTCTTATGTTTGGTGATATGATTAAAAATTTACGGCAGTCCCGAAGCCTCAACCAAGTCCAGCTTGCGGTTTCGCTCAACGTCTCAAAACAGACGGTTTCCAACTGGGAGAATAATAATATTCTCCCTTCCATAGAAATGCTGGTCAAGATTTCACAGTTCTTTTCCGTAAGTACCGACTACCTGCTGGAACTGGACAGCCGGAGTTACATTGAAGTGACCGGCCTTACCGATGTACAGTTAGCCCATGTTCGCCAGATTATTGATGATATCAAGGGGATATAAGCGGTTATTTTTTCGCACGCCCATTTTCCAACACTTCTATGGCATACTCATATCCCCTCATAAACGCCTTATCCTGCGCCTTGGCTATCATATCCGCCAATGCCTTTTGAATTGCCCGCTGTTCTTTTACCGGAAAGGATTGCGTCACCCTCACGATTTCTTGATACATATCATGTTCTAAATTTCCTATCCATTCTTCCTGTTCCTTCACGCCTATCTCCTCCTCGTACCAAAAGCTCTTTTATGTTCTGCTAAACACATTATAAAGTAATTACGGCATATCCGACGAAAAACAACAAAGATAGTAACTTTTCGTCAAAAAGATATAATATGGAATCATCCGACATTAATATGGCTCATACCTCTTTCCCTTCCACCAGCAAGCCCTCTGTCCGAAAACTAAAATACCCGTCCCCCACAATGATATGGTCCATCAACGGTATCCCAAGGATGTTTCCCGCCTTCTCTATCCTTTTTGTCATCTCCATATCTTCACTACTTGGCACACACCTTCCCGACGTATGGTTATGCACCATCACAATCCCCGTCGCATTCGCCAGAATCGCATGTTTGAAGATTTCCCTCGGCTCTGCCAGCGCCGCATTCACCGTCCCAATGGACACCACCTCGATTGCCGTCAGCTTTCCTGCGTTATCCATAGACAGCACCAGCAAATACTCCCTGTCTGCCTCTGCCAGAAACTTCCTTGTAAATGCCGCAACTTTCTCCGGCCCGTTAATTTCTTCCATCGCATACGGAAGCTCTCTTTCCCGAACCATCCTTACCCTTACAAACGGCACGTAATTTTTCACTTCTGCTTTTCCCACTATCCAATCCCCCTGACCTCCATATATTCTTCTAACGTAAAATTTCTTTCTCCGCTATAGTTCCAGTCATTTTCTTCAAGAAAACAGTCCCCCTCCTTCTCCACTTGTTCCAGATTCCCCTGGACCAGTAAGGTTCCATAAAAATTAACCAGGATTCCCTTAGCAATCTCTACCGGATTTCCCCAGCCCTCATCGTCATGCCTAACCTCATAACAGGAAAACCCTTTCGGTACGGAATCCCTTGAAACTCTCAGGTCTGTGAAATAGCCTCCCTCCCCAATACTGTAACCTGTTCATAGCGAAGTTCATCTGCTTGATATCTCATTTTTGTTTCCTCCTATCTCACACAATTCCATCTAAATCAACGCCAATGCCCGAAACCTTTTTCTCATCCGAATCAGCCTTGCAGAAACTCCCCGCATGGTAATGTTGCAATGCTCTGCAATCTCCCGATAAGTATATCCTGCCGCCCTCATGCAGACAACCTCCTTCTCCTTTGCCGTCATATGGGACATCAACTTCTGTAACTGCACCCGATGTTCCAAATCCCTCGCAACGCAATTCATCTGCTCTGAAACCTGCTCTCTTGAAAACACATGGTCATAATCTTCATGATAGGTTCCCATAGGGGCATTTCGCTTCGGGCAGTTCCGGTAAATATATTCATTAATCATACAATATTTCATCTTTCTCCACGCAATGGATGAAAATTTGTATTTGGACAGTTCCGGATTTTCCAGATACTCCTGGACTGCTTCCAGATATCCAAAGATTACCACGTCGTAAAACTCAGCCCGTTCCAAATGATTCTTCCATAGAAACCGTTCCACCAGCATATGGTGCTGTTCTGCAAATATCTTCTGTTTCTCTGTCAATGTACGCATATTTTTCATCTGTATTTCCTTCTCCCTTCCCAAACAGCAAAAACCGGGACATTTCTGCCCCGGCTTTGCCATTTCTTAATCTCACTATCTGTTTCTTCCTAATATTATAAGGTGTCCGAATCGGACACCAATACTATGAATCTTCTTACAATTTCCAGTTCTATCCGATATTCTAACGAAACACCGCACATTAAGTATGCTTCTTTTATAACATCCACACACGATCCGGCATACATCCATGCGTAAATTACTCTTCTCCCTGGCAGCGTATCATAATATCGTGAAGCAGATACAAATCTTCCTCACTTACACAATCCGCCTGATTCATAATCGCCCTTGTAAGAAACACCGCCCATTCAACATCCGTCCATTCTTCTTTCGAGGTGTCCGATTCGGACACCTTTTGCTTTGCGTCCGCCACCGTTTGCGGAATGACTGTCAGGCTTACCCTTTCCCTGCCCCACTCACGCAGTATCTCCTGATGGCGGTTTAATTTCTTGAACTGCCTTATGTTTCCGCCTCCTACAGCCTGTTTCGTTTCCTTTGTCTCCCTTTTACTTATCAAATCATCCTCTGGAATTTGTTTCCCATCCTGCGACAGAGAATCCGTTTCCTGCTTTTCCACCACCGAAAATTCTTTCTCTTTTCGATTATCCTTTCCATTCTGTTTCTTCATTACCCTCTCCGTTACCTCCTTCGCCTGAATACCGCCTTTTTCTGACGCCTGCCTTGCAATCTCCCTCTGTTCATCCAGCGGCAGTTTTGCCGCCTCATATGCGGCAGAAATCCCTATATTTCCCTTCTTAAATTCCTCGTCAATCTCCGAAGCCGCATGGTTGCTGATACATTCCATCCTCGCAATATTCGTACTGCTCTCATTCATCAGTTCCGCCACCACATCCCGCAGCTTTCCGGGTATCTTCAAGCCATCTTCCTTCTTCGCCCGTATCAGAGCCTCCTTGAGCCGCTTCGCCTGTTGGCTTTTCTCCCATCCGGTGAGTTCCCTGTTGTACGCATTTCCCATCAGAAGGGACAATTCCAACATAGCCGGCGTCATATCCCGGTACAGATATCTCACCTTCCCATACTCCTGATAGCCCCGTTCAAGGTTCTTGATATTCGCAAGGTTCCGCCTGTGTCCATTCACGATACGGAACTCCCCATTCACTCTCGCCAAGACCGTCGGCTGCTGCTGGCCCACCGCAAGAAAGCTGTCTGCAAGCTCTTCTATATTTTCCTGCGAATAAAAATTACTCTCCGAAGGCTTCACATCCCTGGGGTTCAGCCATATCTCCTTGTACGCATTCACCGTCTCTGACTTGGACTCCTTTTTCTTAATGTCTATCAAATCGTTAATCCCAAATTTCGCCATACCCCATCATCTCCCTATCCCCGTATAACTGGTTACAAAATGCTTATAATCCTGCGCCGCACCACAGCATGGGCTGTACTCGTAGATTGGTTTCTTCACAAAAGAATTTTCTGCCACCTTTGCAGAATACCGAATCCTGCCAAGAACCTTATACTGCCTGTAATGCCTGCTTTCTGCATTATCCCATTCCTGCCTGAGCCATTCTAACCCTGCCGCTTCCCCGTCCGTATTCTGGTAAATCGTTATCAGCACACCTTTTAATGTCAAAGATGGATTCAGAGCCTTTGTGTCCTCAATCTGACCTGCTACAATATCCAGCCCTTCTAAGGAGTTTTCATCAATCTTCACAGGAACAATCACCTCATCCGTCATCCCAAGGGCATTGACCACATTGATCCCGATATCTGGAGGATTATCTATGATACAGTAATCATATCTTTCACAAATGCAATCTTCTGTCTGATTGTTGATACTGGCTTTTACAAAGCTCCGGTATCTCCCTGTCATATCACCCCCGCCATCTCGCACCAGATTCCAGGCAGCGCCAAACAATGACAAATTCGACGTGATAATATCTATCCCTTCATAATCTGTCGCCTGTATCATTTCCTCCGGATTCTGCCAATCACCACTGAGTATCCTTGCGGCAGGTGCGGCCTGTTCTGCCTCATACTGTTCAAATGCCTTGCTCAGGTTCCCCTGCTTGTCGTTATCCCACAATAAGACCCGGTTTCCCCTACGCCACAATTCATAAGCCATATTTACTGAAGTAAAGCTTTTCGCAACCCCTCCCTTTAAATTTAGCAAACTGATTGTTTTCATACCATTTCTCACCATCCTTGATTTATTTTGCTTTAATTTTACTTTTAGAAAATCTGCACATTAAAAAACGCTATCAGACTTACTCCGATAGCGTTAAAAGTAAATATAAAATTATATGCCAAATATCTTCTTCACACTTCTAACATCCTTCTCGCTACAGCCGACTTCCTCAGCAATCTGCCTATTGGTAAACTTTGGATTCTTTTTTACTTTCTGGAAAATCTCTCCCGATAAAATCATTCCTTGTTGCATTGCTTCTTCTTGCTTCACCTGTATATCTTCCTCATAGCTATACTCCGCAATCAACATATTTTCCACCTCGCTTCCTTTCCTCTTTAAATAATCTGCCAGAATCCCCTGTTCAATACATTCCTTGATTGCCTTTTTAATGGCGCTTTCTTCATACGAATACTTTCTTACGGTACTGATAAACTGGCTATATTCCTTTAGTATCCCACATTTATCCAGAATCTCATGCGCTTTATCGGAATTGATGTTAATGACCTTGACCTTTAATTCTACGGAATTTTCTCTTGCCGGATTCATAAATGCGTCTGACAAAGATAATACCCGTTCTAACGGCTGTTCCTTCTCGCCATTGTAAAATACATAAAACTCTGGGGTCGGTATCTTCACCAATGTCATCCTGTAGCGTGCCTTGCTGTCTACCAACTGCTCATATGCCCTTCCCACATACATCAGGCAGCGCAAGGGCATGTTTCTATTGATTGTACTCATATGTTCTCCGAAAACAAGCACCTGCCCATTCACCTCACAAGAAATGTCATTCTTGAAGTTCTTATATAAGACATCATCAATCTTTACCTTCCGAATGATCGTTTCATCCTCATAATTTGTATCATGCAACGCATTATATAAACTCAGCAGATTCTTCTTTGCCGTTTCATCCTGGTAAAAGAGGTCAACAAAAACACTGTCCTTGTGTTCCCGGTTCTCCTTCTCCATTGTCCTGCACCTGCCTTTCCTTTCTCTTTATACTACCATACTTTATTTGGGGTTTCAATTATCGGTTTTCATATCTTTATGGACGAATCATATACCATTACAATCCAATACTTTGACTGATTTTGTGCATGATACTATGACATAGGCATTTGGAATCAACTCTCAAAGATTCTAAAACAACATCAAGAGGGAATGTACTCACAATTCCCCTAAAATATCTATTATTCAATATCCTATGTTCCAAATCCATCTATCAACATTCTGATAGAAATCCAATTGTAATATTTTTATCCTTCCTACTAAAAAATTGTGTCCGATTCGGACACCCTAATCCATAGATATCTGTCATTCATCCTTGCACCTTGGCTTTTTCTTCGGTTTTTGAAACCGCTTCTCCTTCCGTGTCACATTGTCCCTTACCACTACCTGATGATACTTTTCCAGCATTTTGTCTTTTCTTTTCAAGGCTCTCTCCATACTGCCGCAGGAATATCCCCAGGGAAGCCTCTTGCCTTCATCATCTAACACATAAACATCCGCCCCTTCCCATGTGAAATCATCCAGATTCCCATTGACGTAAGCATGTTCTTCCACCACAAAATCCGCCAGAAGCCCAGCCATCTTGTGCATGGCTTTTTCATCCTCATATAACGTCTTAAATGTACCGAGACCATGCTGGCATTTTTCCCCTTTGTTAAAATACTCAATCCATAAATTCAGATAAATCCCCTCACTGCCTCCATAATTCAGATTGCTTCTCAACTCAAATTCATAAGTTGTGATTGGAACCGGGTTCCCATCCGCAAGGCTGTAATCCAGAATCTCCGGCAGCCTGCCCTTGTCTTTTAAAATATCAAGAATCTTACGGAATAATTCTTCCGTTGTCATAGGCTTTTTCATAATCTGAATTCCTCCCTCTCTATCTTTTCTGGCGGCACATAGACAAAAAGCCAGAACATTCTCTGCCCTAACTTTTTTCTAATATCATTCTCCTATTTCACATACATCCTGCCATCATCAAAGATTCTGTATGTAATCACGTCTCCACCCATACTGCCTGTCACTTCCACAAAATCCGGCGCCTCATAGCAATCCATGACATAATCCAGCCTCTCTAACGCCCTATCTTGTGCCCGATTCATCCTTTCTTGGTTTTTCGCCATCTTTTCTACCTCCGATAATAAATTTAAAATAGAATAATAAAGTTACTACGATAAGCACAAAAATACTGGACATCCCAGTCCAGCCCTTTTATTGATATCATTAGAATAATATGCAATTAAAGTCCCCAACCATAACAATTACAATATGCCGCATAAAGCAAGGAATATCCCGCCAACCGGGATATTCCCAATCATTACAATCACACATTACCCTACCTTCTCTTTAGTATCGGCTATTTCCCAAACCATTTACTTGAGATTTTCCTCTTTACAATAGGCTTTACATACTCTGTGATATCTTCGATAGGATAATAAGCCTTGTATTCACCATTCGTATATGCAACTGTGTTAATCGCCATATGGATATGTATATTTTGCGTATCATCATGTACGGCAAACATGACCTGCCTGTCATATCCCCAATATGCTGCTATCTCATACCCCATTTCCATTACTTCATCAACCGTAAAGCCCAGGCTTTTTTCAAAGGATATAAAAATGTGGAATACCTGCTTTCCTTCTTCTTTATGGTATATCCGCTTTACGGCCAAAAACTGGTTTACCATATCTTCCACATACAGCGGAAATACTCCCATGCCTCCTACCTGTTCAGGCTTATCCAGCCTACAGATATAGTCAATTACCCTACTTACCGCATCTTTATTTTTATAATCACCTTTGGGAATCCCTATTTCAAATGCTGCCATACCAAGCGTGCCTCCTGATTCAAAAAATCTTTATCTTCTTGTGCAATATCATATTTATTAAGAATCTTGTTTAATGATGTCGAATAATTGCACAGTTGTACTAATAGCTCTGTATTTTGAATTTTATTTTCTAATTTTTTCCTGATATGCTCACTGATACTTATATGATTATTGTTTGCTTCACTGTTAAGTCTGTCGTACTCATCTTCTGTTAATCTGACTGTCACTTTTTTGCCCTTTGTTCCTGTCCCTCTGGCCATTGTTCTGTTTCCTCCTTCGTTATCTGACATCTTTGACCAGGTAACGGACTGTCAGACATTTTTGTCTGTTATTGTCCGTTACCGTGGTAACCCTTTATTTAATTGTTATCTCTTTTATTTTTTTTTATTTCTGATTAAAATAATATTCCCATTCTTAAACTATCCCTAACTACCTCGAACTTTCCCTGACTATAATGAACTCTCAACTCTACACATCATCAATTCAAAGCTATAAAAATAGTCCATTGGAACATCATAATAAAATATCTAATCAAGAAGGAGACTTTAACAATGACAGGTATCTTAAAACCATATTTCTCTACAGATAATGAAGCAGAACCGGCATTAATGACCGTTAATGAATTGGCGGAATATTTAGGTATAGGAAGGAACAGAGCATATGAACTCTTGAATACCGGGGCTATCAAAGGTTTCCGGATTGGCTCAATCTGGAAAATAAGCAAGGTTGCCGTAGAGCAGTTTATTTATGAACAGTCTGGACTTATTTAATGACAAGGTATTAGTCAATAAAAATAATCTGACATACCTTTATATACCCAATCAAATTGAATCAAAAATCCTCAGAGACATACCGCTTCTGAGGATTCCTTTTACATAACTCTACATTTTTCTTCATATTTTTGTCTCTAAATGGTACAAAATTGGTACAATGGTACACTTTTTTCCACTTAAAAAACACTCTAAACCGCATAAAAACGGCATATTATTTCTCAATGGTTTTCATCGTCGGGAAAAGTTATCAAACTATTCCAACTTAGTTTTGCTCAAAAAAATACCCATCCATTTCACAATCAATTATCTACTGCACTTTTTATTATATTTATCTGCTAACTTTTCTGCTTTCTTCTGTGAAAATCGAGAATTCTTCATAAACATATATAAACATCCAATTCCCATCTTCATGCGTAGACAAACTGATATTACTCCGTATAAATCATATGGTAATACTTGATAAATCTTACCTTTCCCCAAACCGAACCTCGCAATCCTTACGGAAAAATGATATCCCATAACAATCAATCTTACGATACCCTTCTGTACGCAGTTCTTCCATATATCTTTTATCGTATATTTGCTGCAGCGCCTTTTTTGCGTCATTTTCCAAATCGTCCACAGAATCCGAAACCTTCACTTCCACAATAAATGACCTCCCCCGCAGGGACGGGCTTTTCACCATTATGTCTGAACGCCCATTCCCGGTTTCACGGTTAGATTGCACCAGATAATTCTCGCTCTGGCTCAATATACCTGTCAGAAAACCATGATAGAAGTTTTCTGCACTGTCATAAAAACTAATGGTTCGGAAAAGCTGACCATTTAATATATCTGTCATCCTCTGGGCATTTCCCTCCTCCATTGCCAGATACAGATCATGAAAATCCTCTTTCTTTATAGCGGCTTTCATCCAGTTCAAAATCGTATTCTGATAAATTGTTTTTACTTCTATATTCGGTATACGCGCTCGTAAAAAGATAGAAGATTCCTTAAAATACTCACTCTCTTTTGTAAGATACCCTGTAAAATAAAGAAAATTCCATAAGTTCTCACCATTACTATGCATATCCCCATAGGTAACTTCTTCATGAACCTGAATATCTAAAATGCCGCCAACTAAAAGTGTTTCTATCTGTCCTTTCGTTTCCCTGTCTGCCCT
>CAJTCH010000102.1 GCA_910574715.1 Lachnospiraceae bacterium
GACATTACCGGGCAGATGAAACCAAAGCTCCGGAAGGCTATCTGAACGAAGGTAAGCTCTCTGTAGAATTTGACATTACAAAAAATGGTGAGATTGTGGATCTGACTTCTGAAGAGGCTGCTATATCAAACCAGGTGATCCGCGGAGATCTAGAGCTCGTCAAGGTCGCTGATGGAGAGCAGAAACGGCTTTCTGATATCCCGTTTTCTATCACCTCTGTTACAACCGGAGAAAGCCACACGATTGTTACCGACAAAAACGGTTACGCCAGCACTGCTTCCAAATGGAATAAGCACACTCACAACACCAACCAGGGGAAGACTTCCGAAGACGGAATCTGGTTTGGGACATCCAAGCCAAATGATTCCAAGGGCGCGCTTCCTTATGATACCTACACCATAGAAGAACAGCGCTGTAAAGCAAATGAGAGCATGGATCTCTTGAAGTTCGAGATCACCATTTACAAGGATTCCGTCAGTGTGGATTTAGGGACGCTGACCGATGACAAGATTGAGATTGGCACCACTGCCCTTGACAAGAATACCGGAACCCATATGAGCAAACCTGAAAAGAAAGTGACGCTGATTGATACTGTGGAATATTCCGGGTTAAAGAAGGGCCAGAAGTATCAGGTCATCGGCACGCTGATGGATGCAGAATCCGGAGAAGCAATCCTGATTGACGGAAAGCCCGTAACTGCTGAAACGGAGTTTACGGCAAAGAGGTCCTCCGGAAGCGTAGAGGTTACCTTCACATTTGATGCAACCTCTCTGGGAGGCAAAACCACGGTCATTTTTGAGGAACTGCATCAGAACAGGCAGAAGTTGGCTGTCCATGCAGATTTAAAGGATACAGACCAGCAGATCTCATTCCCGGAGATTGGCACAAAGGCGAAGGACTCCGATACGGAGGAGAATATCGCCAATGCGGATGAAAAAGTACAGCTTACCGATACCATTTTCTTCAAAGGGCTGGTTCCGAATCTGGAATATGTCGCTATCGGAAAGCTGATGGATGTGGAGACAGAAGAACCTCTCTTAGACGGCGATACTCCGATCACTGCACAGACTACATTTACCCCGGAAGCCAGCGAAGGCACCGTTGACGTTGTATTTGAATTTAACGGAAGCTCCCTAAAAGGGAAAAATACGGTTATCTATGAATCCGTCACCCAAGAAGAAAAAGAAGTGGGAATGCATGCAGATCCGGAGTTTAAGGATCAGCAGATGTTCTTCCCGGAGATCGGCACAAAGGCAAGCTGCCCGGAGACAGAATCCCAGATGGCACTCCCAAAGAAAGATCTGACGATAGTAGATACCGTTTCCTATCATCTGGTTCCGGGAAAGGAATATAAGCTGACGGGAACCCTCATGGATAAAGAGAGTGGCAACCCCCTGTTGGTTGACGAAAAGCCGGTGACCTCCGAGCTTGTCTTTACGCCGGAAGAGGCAGAAGGCACGGTGGAATTATCCTTCACATTCGACGCAAGCGCACTGAAGGGCAAAACGATTGTCGCGTTTGAATCCGTATCCTATCAGGAGAAAGAGATTGCTGTCCATGCAGACATTGAATCTACTCATCAAAGCATCTACTTCCCGGAGATTGGTACAAAGGCAAGCTGCCCGGAGACAGAATCCCAGATGGCGCCTGCGAAAAAGGAAGTAACGATTACAGATACCGTTTCCTACAAGCATCTGGCTCCGGGAAAAGAATATAAACTAACCGGCACCCTTATGGATAAAGAGAGCGGCGAGCCCCTGCTGGTTGATAAGAAGCCTGTTACATCCGAGCTGATATTTACACCGGAAAAAGCAGATGGGACTGTAGAGTTATCCTTCACGTTCGACGCCAGTGCTCTGAAGAACAAAACGATTGTTGCTTTTGAATCCCTTTCTTACAAGGGGAAAGAACTTACGGTGCATGCCGATATCGACTCCGAACCGCAAACCATTTATTTCCCGGAGATTGGCACAAAAGCTACCTGCCCGGAAACCGGAAGCCAAATGGCGCCTGCTAAGAAGGAATTAACGATTGTAGATACCGTTACTTACCAGCATCTGATTCCGGGGAAAGAATACAAACTGACCGGCACCCTCATGGATCAGGAAAATGGCGAATTTCTGTTGGTTGATGGAAAAATAATTACCTCGGAGCTTGTCTTTACACCGGAAACAGCGGAAGGAAGCGTGGTGCATTCCTTTACCTTTGATGCAAGCGCCCTGAAAGGCAAAACTATCGTTGCTTTTGAATCACTTACCTATCAGGAAAAAGAAGTTGCTGTCCATGCAGATATTGAGTCCGAGCCGCAGAGCATCTATATCCCTGAAATCGGCACTACCGCCAAGGATGGTAAGGATGGCGATCAGGAAGCCCTGGCGGAGAAGGAGACACAGATTATAGATACGGTAAAATATAAAGATCTGGTTGCCGGAGGCTCTTCCTACCGCCTGGTGGGAACCTTAATGGATAAGGAAACTGGCAAGGAAGTCCTGATTGACGGCAAGCCGGTTACTGCGGAAACCACTTTTAAGCCAGAAGAATCCAGCGGCTCCGTGGATGTCACATTTACCTTTGACGCGACAGAACTGAAAGGGCATGATGTGGTTGTCTTTGAGAAACTCTTTGTTACGATGAAGGAAGAGGACAATGAGAAAGAGGTAGAAGTAACCAGCCATGAAGACATCAAGGCCAAAAGCCAGACCTTGAAGCTGACGGAAGTACCGACCGAGCCAAAGGAACCGGACATCTCCTCTCCTGTCAATACCGGGGATGATGCGCCGATCTTGCTATACATCTGTATTGCTACAGGCTCCCTGCTTCTTATCATTATCAGCGGGCTTGTTTTCTACTGGAGACGTAAGCACCAGAAGTAATTTTATATGGTAACTCGTTCAATTTATGCCGTCAGATTTAGCAGGCTTCAGGATGAATCACTGACAACTGCATCTGCCGGTACCCGTTTCAACACAGGCAGCTTTTTTACAGGCTGCCTGTATCTGGAGATAACTATGGAGACAACACACTGCCTTGCGGATGCCAAACATATCCGCCGTTTTTTGGATGCCTGTGATGGAAATTGGCATTGCTGTATTTATATTAATTGTGCCAACTGCAGAGCAAAGGGTTCCTGCAATCAGCCTGGATTCCTATTTTGCCCGGATCACCGGGCCGTCCCGCTAGTTCTTCCTCTTTCGGATGCAGATATGCTTTTCGCCTGCCGTCCGGAACCGGGAGAATGCCTTGCAGTATTAGGAGATTCTGTCTTCCTGGATATGTACGCACAATTCCTAGAAGGACATAAGATCCTCTCTCCGGACTGTCCCTGCATGGCGCTGTTAGACGTCCAGAATAAGGATTGTTATGACTGGTGATGAAACAGATAAATTTATTTTTGGTGTTAGTCAATAAGTGTGTTGGCACAACATACAAAGGTCGATATTTCAGTGTTCATTATTGCCAAAAACAGGCATACCAACACAAATGTTGACTAACACCTTATTTTTACATCGATCCGTTGCACTTTCTCTGCCTGTCACGTACAGAGAAAAGAAAAACCGGAGGGATGACCTATGAAAAATCTTACCACTATCATACAATTCATTGACCAGACGTTTACCAGCTTAATCTTCATACCCATGTGTTTTATCCTATACTGCAGGTTCTTTCCTTCCAAAGAGAGAAGCAAAAGGATGTGCATTTTTTACCGGGTATGTGTCGTACTGGTGGTTTTGTTCCTGCTCCGGTATTTCTGTGATAAATTTATTTTTACCGCAGTCAACTATCCGAGATTTACAGACAGCGGTCTGCTTCCTCTGATTCAGGCAGTCTTTTATCCGGAAGCATGATAACAGTTAGTAAGTTTTACCCTTCGGCTGAATTACCAGGCAAAGAAGGATAAGAAGAGCAAAAGGCAGGGGGAGACTGACAAAAATCCCTTCCTACATACAACCGCATATGAAAGCATCCAAAATAAGCATTGAAAGATTCCGCATCAGCACAGTTTTTCAGTGCTTATTTTTTCGCTTTGTTGCATTAACGTATTAACTGGAGGAAATTGGGGAAAAGTCCCAAATTGGCACCTGTTTTTGCTCTTGCCTTATAGGAATCCCTTGTCTATTTACTTATAATATACGTATACAAAACGTAAGAATTCTTATTTCTAAGCATTTTATACATATACAAAACGTAAGAGAGGTGAACATTTATGAAAAAACAGACAATACGCTGCCCCTACTGCGGCAGTCCTGCAATCTTAAAAGATGCTTCCTATGTATATGGCCATAACTCATCCGGTGGAAAGGTCTATGTATGCAGCCACTATCCGGCCTGTGACTCCTATGTAGGAGTCCATCAGGGGACATCCCTGCCGAAAGGCTCTCTGGCGAACCGCACGCTCCGTAAGAAACGCATCCAGGCCCATCAGATTTTCGACCAGCTTTGGAGAAAGGGAATTTTCAGCCGCGAGGAGGCTTACCGGTGGATTGGCGATAAATTCTGTCTGCAGACCCGTCAGGCACATATCGGGAATTTCAGTGACTATATGTGCGACCAGCTGATACAGGAAGCTTCCAAAGTTCTACAGAATAACCACATACCGCTTGGTATGGCCGGATAAAAAGGAGGGATACCATGGATGGAATCATGAGTTATGAACAGAAACAGCTTGTAACCACTCATTTAAGCCTCGTTCCCCGGATGGTGCGGGCGCTTACCAGAAGCTTTACCAATCTGTCACAAGATGAGTTTGACGAGCTGACACAGACCGGATATCTTGCCCTGTGCAATGCCGCCATGAAATGCAGTCCCACACAGCCGTTCCCGCCATATGCAAGGGCGGCAATCCGGAATGCCATTTATGATTACTGGCGGGACTGTGGGAAACGTAAAAGCGCGTTCTGCTCCCTGGATGCAATCCTCACTGCCAAAGACGGCGGTACTTATGAGCCGGATTTTATGCTCTGTAAAACAGACGCACTGTCCCCAGAACAGGCTGTGCTGTTGAAGGAATCCGACTCTTACTTAAAGAGACTGGAATGTGCAGGCAGTAATCACCTGAAAAAAGGGATTATCTCACTCCGTCTCCAGCAAAATGGATACACCAGTGCGGAAGTAGCGAAGCTCTATAATGTCCCGTCCAACCATGTCCGGGCATGGCAGAGCAAAGCAAGGAAGCAGTTGAGAGAGGATCAGGAATTATATGCGCTTTTAGCATAATTCAAAAAATACATGAAAAGAGGAGGTACTTATTATGCTGACATTATACACTGCAATCGGAAGCTTGGAAATCAAAAGGGATGCCATGGGAAACCCAGTCCCGGTGATCATCAATAACAGGCAGGAATATGGATTATCCGAACATGAACTTGTACTCTGGAGCTGTCTTGCATTCCAGATCCTGCAGATCTATGAACTGGAGAAGGCATATGCAAAACGGCTTGCAGATTCCGGCCGTCCGGAAGGACTTTCCTTCTCCCATTACTTAAACCGCCTGCTTCTGCGGGGGCTGATCGCAAAGGGTGACGGGCTGACCGGAGTAGACGCCCTATACCGGCTGCTTGGAAAACTGCATATCCAGCCGGTTACTGACCATTTTCCGGTACGGCTCTTCACATGCATCCAGCTCTATCTGGAGGGGAAAATAAAAATCCGCGATTTCGGTCGGTATCTGAAGAAAGAGAAATGCAATCCAATGGAAGAGACTGTCCTGGAACTCGCTAAAGCGACGGAACTTACCACCGCAGAACTGCTCGCCTGTGTAGAGCAGGGGGCAAAAGCAAAAAACCCGAAGGAAGTATGGGATCTGCTTTATGAGGATACAGATGCGACCTACGAATCACTGGCAGACGAGGCACAGATTCTCCACGTCCAGTATCCGGTACTGCAGGCAATCGGGAACCTGTACCTTAATAAACAGATTTCATTCCAGCAGTTTTGAAAGGAGAACTATGCCAAAACCATTATTATCAAAGCTGATTGCTCAAGCGGTAATCGGCTTTATCTTCCTATTGGTTGGATGTGTTTACGGCATCCATTCCAAAGATGATATTTTTATTATATTGAGCCTGTTCATAGGGCTTTTCAGCCTGATCCGTACCTATAATTTCTACCGATTGATCCACAATGAAGCTTATTGGGCATTATCCGGAACTTGTGTCAAACAGACCACTCTGCCTTTCAAAAAAGACAGCCAGATTATACTTGTAGATGAAAACCAAAGAGAATATACGCTAACATTAGATAAGGATATCAAGCTACTTTCTGGACATCATTACCGACTCTACTTCCGGAAAGCTGTAGGTTTAGATTCTGGTGATATTGACTATTCTTCTATGGATTTACTTGGATATGAGGAACTGCCTGCAGTTACAGGAAATATTTAGAATACGACAGCTAATTAAAAATTCTGTTGTGTATCCATAGATTCATGGTATACTGAATATTAAAATGACTACACACTAAGAACGGAGCATCTATTATGTGTCAAACTGTAAAAGATTATGTTGCAGAGAAAGTACGGCAGATTGAAATTTGCAACCAGACCATATTTAAAAATTTATATAAAACTCCGTGTTGGACTTTGAAATTCCACACGGAGTTTTCATAGCAATCTGTTTTTTAATTGTTCTATCAATATTAGACTGCCACATTTTCAAGCGTTTGCGGAAGGATTCGAACCTTCGGTGCGTTGCCGCACACCATCTTAGCAGGATGGCACCTTAAACCACTCAGACACGCAAACGAAAAGTGGATGGGACAGGGTGCAAAACGTCCAGTGGACGTTTGCTCTCCACCGACCGAAGTGAAACGAAGAACGAACCTGCGGTGTTTCCTTGTAACAGATTTACAGTCTGCCGCCTTCGCCACTAGGCTACCCATCCTCAAGTGATCCCCATGGGACTTGAACCCAATATCTCCGGCTTGAAAGGCCGGTGTCCTGACCTTTTAGACTAGGGGACCTTACTGCAGGCTTTCACCTGCATATTTTATCTATTTTCTTCATGCACCTATCTGCATCGGAATTACTGTATTTACCACCAAAATATCATCCAGGCTTACCTGAAGCACTGCCGCAAGCACGACCAGATTATCTATGGATGGTAACGCTGCGCCTTGCTGCCACTTGTATATCGCCTGCGGTGTGGCAAATCCGAAAATATTCTGCAAATCCTTTACTGATAAGTTTGCCTGCTTCCTCAACCTGTTAATATTCTTTCCTGTCCGTATCATATCTATTGTCGGCAGATCCATGTTCATTCACCTCCTGTCATTTTACAAATATCCAGGCGGTACTGCCCCATGTGAGATTCGAACTCACGGCCACTCGATTAAAAGTCGAGTGCTCTGCCAGCTGAGCTAATGGAGCGCGCACAGAAAAACTTCCGTTGGAATTTTCTGCTTTCTAAGACAAAAAATACCGCCTACCTCATACAAGATAAGCGGGATCTGATATCCATGTTTTTATCTGTCAGTCTCCTGTATAGAAAGACAGCTTTTTAATCACACAGTTATTTTCCGTTTTCTTACCTTACATGAGCGTACCAAAATCAAACCCTGCTTTTTTTCTTTACTGTGCAGCGTCTCATAATGTTCACTATTCAGGTAATACACGAAATTAACTGTTGTCATGATTCTTTCCTTTCTGGACTTATTTTCGTCCGCTTTATTTTTATCTGTACTTACTATATCACCTATATCACGCTTTGTCATTATACTGGTAATATAATCTTTTATAGACTTATGCTCAAAGAGCCAAATAAAATTTCCTTCATATCTTCTTCATTTCAAACATTTCTGTTATCTCGTTATTACATTCGTCAATATCATCTGGAATCTTATATTTCCCATTTGCAATTCCCAAAATCCGTTTCGCTTCAGTTACGGATAAATGCTTGTACAATAACTCTGCCTGTTCTTTTAATTCTGAATCGATTTTTCCCTCTAAGGTTACTTCTTTATCCATAACAGATTCCTCCTTATCTTTTTTAATATCCCCACTGCAGAAGTTCCCATCCACTATCAGAAGTCCTTGCCAAAATCCACTGCCAGTCTTCATATTCAAAATCCGGATTCCATGCACCGCCTCCTTCTCTGGGAGAGTGAAAACTTGATTTAAAAACAATACACTCGTCATATGGTGGATTCTGTCCCACTTCATTACAATAAGTTAATTCTGATCCGGAACTATCGTCACCTGCATATGTGACTGTATGCATAGTACATCCTTCCCATGAATCAAACTCCTCCATAATCTGGGTAATTGCCTCATCCATATCTTCTTTAGAATACTTTTCTGACTTCCCATAATCAATTTCATAGGAAACATGCTGCATAGCACATCCATTGAAACAAATACTACACATGAAAATCACTGCTATTATAATCTTATTCATGGGTTCATCCTCTTTCTGCCCGATACCCTCTTTGATTTTATCATCCCTTCAAGCCTCGTGCCTGCCTGTCCATGTCTTCCACAACAATATCATAAATTTCTCCCAAGGAAGCACAATATTCCAACACCTCCCAAGGTTCATTTGTATGGAAATGGATTTTTATTAATTCCTCGTCCCCAACCGCCAGCAGACAATCTCCCTTAAAGTTTTCCGTAAAATATTCACTTATCACATCTTCATCAAGGCCTTCTCCCTCAATCAATAATTGCATATCATACCGAAATTCTAACATTTGTTCAACCGCCCTTCCTGTCCTAATTAAATTCCTCTTCATCCTTATCCACATCGTCATGATTACCCATTTCTCCTATGCCGTCCAGACTGGCATATGCCTCCATTAGCTGCTCATATGAAGCATACGGTTCCAGTCCAAGCTCCTCCCATGTCGTTCCATAAGGCACGCCCCCACTTGTATATCCTGCAATAAAAGCAAACCTGTCATCCGAATCCGCATACAAAAGAGCTGCTTCTTCCATCAGCTTCTGTCTCTTTTTCGCATGTTTCTGCCGGATCCGCTCTTCCTCGCTGCGCTTTACAGACTCCAGATATTCCTGAGTAAATTCCACTCCTATTGCCTGAAGGTCAGAAAGCGCTGTATTAATATCAACGTGGAACCGCTTCCGGTAATTCTTTGCCATATGCTTCGGTGTCCCATTATAAGTCAGAACCCATTGCTTTGCTTTTTGTAAACGTATTTCTTTTCTCATCGTTTTCGAGGAACCCTTATTTTTTCTTCCCATAATCACCACTTTTTGAATTCCAGTTCCACTCTTGAAATTCCTTCTACATTCATGTATTTATTTTTCATATGGTCATAACGAAAGTGCCTGCGCCAATCAGGACAAAGCCAAACAGAGATTTCGCTGGCTTATTTCATGTTCAACAAAAATTCTTCAGGACTATATACTGTTAGAACTGCCTTTTTATAGTCGCCAAGGTTTCTTGTAACAATACAGTCCATTTCCTCACGGATCGCAGATTCTGTCATAACTGCATCCTCAAAGTCCGGAAGATTGGACGATATTGCCTTACGGCAGTCCATTCCAGCCGTGTCCAGTAATCCAAACAGGCAAAACAGCTTGTTTAGAATTTGTCTGGTTTCTTGATCGCTATGTGTGCATCTATGTGTGAGATAGTAAATATCAGTAACAGATTTAGCAGTCAGGAATCCTTCAAACTGCTTATTTGCCGCTCCCAGAAATATCTCCTGGGCCTCCTTAAAGAAAGGCTCCCGGCTCTGCAGTGCATCAATCACAATACAGGTATCTATCAATGCTCTCATATTTTATTTCGCCTTTCTTCCTGAGCTTCTTCAAGTGTCATTTCAGCAGGTACGCTGCCAAATAATGACTGTGCCATGCTGACCCGGTCCTGAAATGGATTCGTCAGTTTTGCAACTACTTTCCCGTTCTTTGTAATAAAAACATCTTCTTTTTCTGCAAGAAGCAGATACTTGCCAAGATTAAGCTTTAATTCTGTAGCCGTAATAGACATTGTGAATCCCTCCTTCATCTCATATTACTTTTATTATATCCTATTTGAACGATTCCAACAATAAAATCGTTCGAAATTATCATATTTTACTCTTCATTTAACCAAAAATCTATATATAGAATTTATTCCATTGACTATCACTATATATTGTGTTATTATAATCATGTATTTAAGTTTTTGTGTTATCCCACATCGGGAGTCTGGACCATTCCTCCAGAGCACACGTGAGTTTAAGTTTGGAAATCAGAGTCATTAGGATAGCCGCACCCTGTGGTCGCTTAATGGCTCTTTTTTTATTTTTAGGAAATCTGAAACATGGATTTCCTATTCTTTTACCTATTTTTATTATTTCAACGCCTAAGAGGGC
>CAJTCH010000103.1 GCA_910574715.1 Lachnospiraceae bacterium
ATTTTGTCCTCAAACGTATCATTTACTGTGGATAAAAATTTTTTCAATTTCAGCACATTTACCAACACTTTCTAAAAAGCCTATTACTGGCGTGGGTGTGAAAAGTAACTAAATTTAAGCGTCAGAGCTGGGTAACGCCGGGCGGTTCTTGACATTTGAAGTATATTTGCTATAATATACTTAACAAGACAGCCGACGAGTAGGTGCACGCTACCCGTTCCGGCGAATTAATTTAGTTAGCTACAGAAATAGCCGTTCAATCTTTGCCAGAGACAGGAACGGCTATTTCTTATTTTTCAGATTCAGAATTGCAACAACCAATGACGCGAATGTCAGCAAGATCATGAATTCCTCATATGTACTCATAAGAATCATCCTTTCCGCAAGACTCGGAACGGATAGAGAGCCGCCTGTCTGGGTAAATATATTGTTGTCAGTGTGCAGAGTGTGTCTGGCGCGATCGGCGCTGGGCTGACGGCCAGACACATTATATATCTATGTGAAACCGTCTCTGTAACGCAAGGGCGGTTTTTGCTATAATAGATCTGAAATCTTAATAATCAAATCATTAAATATATGAGATGAAATCTCATCGTTAAAAGAGAATTGATTAGAAGTCGCCTCTTCATCAAAAGAATAAACCTGTACATTCTGCATAATCGGGTTTATGATCCAGTATTCACGGACACCAGCATTTTGATATAGCCATAGTTTTTTTAAATAATCCCGGCTTTGTGTGCTTGGTGAGATAACTTCAATTACCCAATCTGGTGCACCCTTACATCCTTTCTCAGATATTTTTGTTTTATCGCAGATAATAGAAATATCGGGTTCTAACCACGTTTTATCATCAGCATCCAGATTGACTGCGAAAGGGGCAGGAATAACTTCACAATTACCTTTTTTGGAATCTATATGGTTTGCGATTTTGCGGGCAAGAGAAAAACTGATTTTTTGGTGTGTAAAGCTTGGAGGAGCCATAGAATACAGCTTTCCGTCAATCAGTTCTGCACGCTGTCCTTCTGGAAGATTCCAGTAGTCTTCTGATGTGTAAGTGCGTTTCTGTGGTATTGGCATACGATCACGTCCTTTCCTATTTGATTTGCTTACATTGAGAAACCTAATATTGATAAAAGCCGCGTACATCAATGAGCGGTGCAAATACCAGTATAGTGTTCATCCCATGTATGATTTCAAAAGGGTTTCGGCTCTGGTATTTCTTAGCAAGTGAATTTGCTAATTTTCTAATATCATCAATCCTTTTTGTACTTTTTAGGAGTGTACTTCTCTTTATTCTTCTTTTTCGCCATCTCCATCCCGATCTGCATAGCTGAGAGGATGGAATCTATAGCCTCTGGGCTGGCAGGCTGGCCGTCAAACATAAGACCATCCTGTTTTAACAATTGTTCTGTACTGGAAAGAATTTCCTTTATGTCTTTTTCATCCCGTGGGTTTAACTGGGGTTCTTCTTTGCTTTCCATCCCAGTAGTTAGATATGTTAAAGGTAAGCCTAAATATTCTGAAATTATAAGAAGTCTGTCAGAGGGGAATTTTCCTTCTTTCAATTTTCTTATATATCCGTTAGAAAAGCCGCAATCCTGTTCTAGTCGCGATATAGGAATCTTTCTTTGCATATTTGTTTTACGAGTTCAACGCTATTCATAATACCTCCCATATTTTTTAGAAATAAGCCTAAAACACAAAAGCCATTTAGAAGATAATTTCAATGATTGGTGGTGCTTTCATTTTAGAATATTTTCTAAAAAAGTCAACATAAAATTAGATTTTTTTCTAAATCTCGTTGAAGGGAGGTGGTGCAGATGGAAATGTTTACATTTCAGGATTTAATGCTGTTTGCAACATTTTTGATCGCGCTGCTTGCCTACATAGATAGGAAAAACAAGCGAAAATAAATAAGCCTACCTTGTATCTTGCCGGAACAGGTAGGCTTATATAGTCAATCTGGGAGGTCAACCACTTTGTGGGCGGCTATCTCTTCCTATCTGTATTATAGAGTAAATTGAATAAGATTGCAATGTAAAATTTGGAGAGTCCGAAAATTGAACGGGCTTTCTTTTTTTGCGCCGGCGCAAGAGCCGGCAGGAAGGAGCAGAATATGAACATTCAGAAACCAAGTTTACAATTTAGAAATTCGTTGTCAGTAAGGAAGAGTACCAGATGTATTGTCCTGCATCATGCGGATGCGGAGAAATTCAGTGTATATCAATGTCATGCATGCCATTTAAATAATGGGTGGGCCGGCATCGGATACCATTATTACATTACAAAGGATGGTACGATCTGGGAAGGCCGGCCGGATAACACTGTCGGGGCTCATGCATCTGGCGGAAATTCGGATTCTATAGGGATCTGTTTTGAGGGTGATTATGATGTGGAGCGGACGATGCCGGATGCCCAGAAGAAAGCAGGTAAGGAACTGGTCGCACATCTGAAAGCCAAGTACGGCATAACGACCGTAAAGAAACACAAGGACGTCACGCCGACCACCTGTCCCGGCAGTTTCTTCCCATTTGATGAGATAGCCGGTGCTAATGCTCATGTACGGTAAAGAAGCAAGCAACCGAAAACAAGAGATAGACCGCCAGCACCACACTATTCCGAACCAAAGAAAGCAAAGACCAAAAGACAAGCATTATGGAAATGTGCATAACAGGCTATGGAATCATGGATAACTCTATTCACAACACATGGAAAAGCTAAAGTGCAGCTTTCACACGTCCTGCAAACAGAGTTACCCACAATTCCATGAGATAGCCAGTTATACACATTCCCACAAATCCAAACTTAGAAGAAATCCAAACTTTTTCCGGCAAGAATCCCCAATTATCAAGCTGTTTTCAGAAAAGTTTGGATTTTATATAAGTTTGGATTTTACACACAATGCCGATTACTACGAAATCCATATTATTCTTATATCTTCTTTCAAAATAAAAAAGCAAGTACAATAGCAACTTGTTTTTTTCGCTTAAACGAAATATAATATCTTGCGAGGAGGAAACGATTATGGATTTTATGACAACTAAGGAAGCCGCCTTGAAATGGGGGCTTACAAACAGAATGGTACAATATTACTGCAAAGAGGGTAAAATTCAAAAAGCGGAAAAAATAGGAAGCATGTGGCTGCTTCCAAAAGATGCAAAGAAGCCTATTGATAAAAGGACTATGGAGGGGAGGGCTAAGGAAAGTGGCCAGTAAAATTTTTGTCGTTGAAGATGATATATCTATTTGTGAAATGGTTGATAATTATTTAGTTAGTGAAGATTTTAGAGTAAACGTTTTTCATAGCGGTTTTGAAGCAATAAGAGCTTTCCAGTTAAATACGGATTATGCACTTGCTCTGATC
Source organism: Lachnospiraceae bacterium (assembly GCA_910574715.1). GTDB lineage: Bacteria > Bacillota > Clostridia > Lachnospirales > Lachnospiraceae > Sporofaciens. The sequence continues at coordinate 3,365 of CAJTCH010000103.1, forward strand.
GATTTAATGTTGCCAGATACAAGTGGCATGGAAGTAATCAAAGCCATTCGTCAAATCAGCAAAATCCCTATTATTATTATTACAGCGAAAGACAATGATACGGACAAATCAATGGGTTTGAATCTGGGAGCGGACGATTATGTGGTAAAGCCATTTTCCTTAATTGAGCTTACTGCAAGAATCAAAGCCAATATCAGGCGTGCTACAAGCTATGACAACCAACAGGAAGAAACCGTCACAAGAATTAAGGATTTAGAAATTAACCAGACAACACATAGCGTAAAGGCTGCTGGAACCGTTTTGGAATTAACCCGCACAGAATTTGAAATTTTAAATCTAATGGCTTCTCATCCGGGACAGGCTTTTTCTAAAGAAAGACTTTATGATTTGATTTGGAAAGAACCGTATTTTGGAAATGAAAACGTGTTGAACACGCACATCAACAGGCTGAGGGCGAAATTAAAAATGGTTTCAAACAGTGATGCCACATATATTAAAACTTTATGGGGCATCGGATATAAAATGGAGGAATAACTGGTGTACACACTACTTATTGTTCTCATACTAATATTATTCGCAATGTTTTTATATGAATGGTCAAAAAACAGAAGAACATCCAAAGAAATCAAATATATCAGAGAATGGTTTACAATGGCTCCTTGCTTGAAAGAAAACCGACAGATTTTAATCCCGTCTGAAAATGCAGAAATTAAAGGGCTTTCAGTAGAATTGAATAAATTACTGGATGAACTTTATGCACAAAGAGTCAGTTATGAACATTCCAGACAAGCTATGATGCAGGTGCTTACCAATATTTCACATGATTTAAGGACACCTCTCACTGTTCTAAAGGGATATAGCGAATTACTAAACAGAGAAGTATCAGATATGCCGGTAAAAGAGAAAATTACAGAAATGGCAATTAGAATTGATAGTAAAGCAAATGAATTAGTTGCAACTATAAATGAATATTTTACTCTGTCAAAAATAACGTCCGGGGATATGAACATGGAACCCAGCATGGTAAATGTTACACAAATATGTCATGAAATAATATTGGATTATTATGATGTTTTGGATGAAAGAAAATACAAGGTTGAAATAGAAATCAGTCCTTTGTCGGAATATGCATATGCAGATACCCCCGCACTGAACAGAATACTGAAAAATCTAATTGATAATGCAATAAAACATGGCAATGAGGGGAAATATCTTGCGTTCCGCTTAAAAAGAATATCAGATAAGGTCATGATAGAGGTGGAAGACCATGGCAAGGGCATAGCAGAAAAAGAGCGGGAACACATTTTTTACAGGAATTACACGACAGCGCATAAAAACTATGGAAGTGGGCTGGGGCTTACGATTGCTAAAAATCTTGCGCTGCAAATGGGGGCTGATATACAAGTCGACAGTAAGCCAGGCCAGAAAACAGTTTTTACCTTGATTTTAAAAAGTTAGAAAAAAGTTAGATTTCAGACAGATAAAAGAGAATTCTGTTTTGTATACTGTGGAATAGCAAAGGAGGCGTACAAAATGGATTATATTATCGCAACATCAAATTTGACAAAATCCTATAAGGAAAAAGTTGTAGTTGACAAGGTAAATCTTCATGTTAAAAAGGGAGAAATCTATGGCTTTGTTGGGCCAAACGGCGCAGGAAAAAGCACTATCATGAAAATGCTTTTGAATTTAGTGCGCCCGGATTCCGGAGAAATATATATTTTTGGCGAAAAAATGGACGATAAGAATTATGAATGTCTGAAACGGATTGGCTGTATCATAGAAAACCCTTATTTCTATGAAAAAATGACAGGACTACAAAATTTGGAATTGCATTGTGATTATATGGGTTATCATAACCGCAGACGTATAAAAGATGTTTTGGAATTGGTCAATCTTCAAAACATTGAGGGAAAAGCAGTTTCGCAATATTCTTTAGGGATGAAACAGCGTCTTGCCATTGCAAGGGCAATTTTAGCAAAACCAGAATTGTTGATACTGGACGAACCTATCAATGCGCTTGACCCAGAGGGAATAAAAGAAATGCGTCTTTTATTTGGGCGGCTACATCAGGATTACGGGGCAACTATTTTTATTTCCAGCCATATTCTTTCCGAAGTTGAACAGATTGCGGACAGAATCGGCGTTATCGCAGGCGGAAAGCTCTTGAAAGAAATATCTATCCAAGAAGTTCATGAATATCAGACAGAATACATTGAAATAGATACGGATAATGTGAAACAAGCCGCCTGCCTTTTGGAACAAGACGAGAGGTTGTCACATTTTGATGTAGTGGACGATACGATTATCAGGATTTATAGCACCGTTGTTTCCGGAAAAGAAATCTCAGCGTTGCTTGTAAAAAATGGAGTTGGTTTGGAAAGCATAGGACGAAAGGAAAACAGTTTGGAGGATTATTTCTTCCAGCTTACAGAGGAGGGAAAATAGAATGGTTCATTTACTGAAACTTGAAATAAGAAAATTCAGACTGCCCCGCAAAATAATGACTGCTATTTTTGCAGTTGCTTTTTGTATATTGTTTATTACGGTGTCTTTGGTTGACAGCATGACCGACCCAGAACAGACAAAAGACACATTTGAAAGCACATTTCTTGTAATAGGGCTTTTGGTATCATTTATTTTTCTGATATATTCATCAATACTTACGTCTACATTGGTGATTAGTGAGTACAGCCAGCGAACCATTACAATCCTGTTTTCTTATCCTTTAAACAAGAAATTGCTTATCGTAATAAAAATGATGCTTATTATGGCTTTTACTGCTATTTCATTGCTGTTCGGATATGTTTGCTGTTGTGGATATATCGTCGGAATGGATTATGCTTTTGATATGTTGGAGGGTTCTTTTCAGATATCTTATTTATCAGAATGGGTGCCGATGGCAGTTACCGGCACTATCATTTGTAGCGTTTTATCATGGTGGCCGTTTGTTATTGGAATGATAAAAAAGTCTGTTCCTGCAACGATTGTTACTTCTCTCATTGTTTTATTTGTCAGACAACTTATCATTACGAAGAACCCGACTAATCAAGAGAATTTGTTCCAAGTAGTTTTAGTGTTAATAGTTACATTAGTAGCCGTAATGATTGTTTTTCGAGAAAAAGTAACAAAAATAGATTAGATAAAGCAAGGGATGGAATCAAAGTCACAAGGACTTGACTTCCTTATTTACAAAATTAAAAAATATAAAATTGAAAAGGAGAACTGAATATGGATACCAGAACATTCGAAATCAACCCGAAAATTGAGATGAAAAAAGTCCATTTCAAGAACCGCTTCGGTATTGAGCTAGCAGGAGATCTTTACTTACCGGAGAATCATACGGATACGAAAAAACCGGCAATCATTATATCCGGGCCTTTTGGAGCGGTAAAAGAGCAAGCCTCCGGTCTGTACGCGCAACAGATGGCAACCTTCGGTTTTGTTGCACTGGCTTTTGATCCGTCCTTTGGTGGAGAAAGCGGCGGCCGCTGGTACAGATACCAGAATCAAGGCTGTTGCCACGCTTTCCATGTATGATATGTCCCGTGATATGAGCAGGGGACACATGGATTATTATACCGAGGAGCAGAGAAACAAAATCAAAAAATATCTTAGTGAACAGCGTTGGAAGGATGCGGAAAACGGAACCTTTGCGCTGGGCAACCATGCCGGTGTCATTTTGGAATTTTCCACTCATGGCGAATATCAAGGAAGTTTCACCCCGTCCGATTTTGATGATTGCCGGTGAGAACGCTCATTCACGTTATTATTCGGAGGATTTAGATCATGAACAAAATATTACCTAAAATTGCATTAGGAGCTTGGTCTTGGGGCGTTGGCACGGCTGGTGGGGATCAGGTGTTTGGGAATTATCTTTCTGCGGACGATTTGAAACCGGTATTTAAGAAAGCGATGGAACATGGGCTGTGCTTATGGGATACGGCTGCTGTATATGGAGAAGGAAGCTCTGAACGTATCCTTGGAAACTTTGTAAAAGGAGTATCGCGGGAGGATGTGATTCTATCCACAAAATTTACCCCGCAGATTGCCAGTGCTTCGCCGGACGCAATGCAGGAAATGATTGACGGCAGCAAGGAACGTTTGTATACAGATATAATCGACATTTACTGGATTCATAATCCTATGGATGTTGAAAAATGGACACCGGATATAATTCCGTTGGCAAAGAGCGGGCAGATCAAGGCAATCGGTGTTTCTAATCATAACCTTGCTGAAATCAAGCGGGCGGATGAAATTCTTGCAGCAGAAGGTTTGAAAATCTCGGCAGTACAAAACCATTTCAGCCTTTTACACCGCTCCTCTGAGCGGGCCGGTATCCTTGATTACTGTAAGGAAAACGGCATAACATTTTATTCTTATATGGTCTTGGAACAGGGAGCGCTTACCGGGCGATATACAGAGGAAAATCCTTTTCCGGCAGGTACGGGACGCGGCGATTCTTATAATCCCCACCTGAAAAAACTGGCGGCATTGATCCATGAAATGGAAATTATTGGAACCCGCTTTGACGCCAACCCGGCACAGGTTGCCACAGCGTGGGCGATTGCAAAGGGTACTCTCCCGATTATCGGAGTAACAAAAGTACATCAGGTGGAAGAAGCAGCAAAGGCAACGCAGATCGCATTAACAGATGACGAAATCAGACGGTTAGAGAAGCTGGGAGATGAAACAGGCATTTCTACTCTTCGGGAATGGGAAAAGGAGATGTAGGCTGTGACAATAAAAGAAGTGATAGATGGTTTTCGGGAAGGCTCAGGGGAAAATGCCGAGAGAAATGCGTATGCAAATGAACTCTTTCAGGAGGCTGTCCGTATCGGCATGGAACTGAATATGCAGTATCATACGCCGGAGGAAATTCGGGAGATAATGGGAAGGCTGATTGGGAAAAAAGTGGATGGCTCGTTTCGGATGTTCCCGCCGTTCTATACTGATTTTGGAAAGAATATCACGATCTTAACCCGGAAGAAAACAGAAAAAATCACTATGCGCCGATAACGATAGGCGCTCATGTATGGATTGGTTCTAATGCGACAATATTGCCCGGAGTAACGCTCGGAGATTGGGCGGTTGTTGCTGCAGGAGCCGTGGTAACGCAGGATGTTCCGCCTCGAACGGTAGTAGGAGGCGTTCCTGCAAAAGTATTGAAAGTAATCCCGGAAGAAAGGACAGTGCGATATGAAGTGCCTGAAGTTATGAAGACCGAAGAAGGGCTTCGGTTCACCGTTCACGGCCTGTCTCCCATTGCCGTCGCCTGGAAATCGGTAAAAGCAGATAAGCCCCCAGTGAATCCGGGGCCGGCGAATCCGTCAATCCCAGGAAATAACGACACACCGACACAGCTCGGAACACAACAACCATCCGGGGACTCTGACAGCTATACAACCGATTCCGGCAGTAAAAAGGATACGGGTACTGTAACTGCGGCAGCAAACAGGCGAAGCCCGCAGACCGGAGATGAAAACTTATGCGGCAGGAGTATCCTTTAGACACAGGATACTCCTCCGTTCCGTAAAAACCACATGTCCCTTTTTCGGAAGATTATTCTTTCTTCCGCGTCAAGAATATTCCAATGACCGTACCGATAAGGATAATCGGTGCGACTCTGACAAACAGCCATTCAAATGAGTGAAATGCCGTCCCAAGAACGGCGGTTTCAGGATCACTATAATTCCAACCCGAGTAAGGACTTTCTAATGCCAATAAGACTGCAAAAATTGAGAGTATCACTATACACAATAAAATAAGAATCCAAAACACAATTCTTTTTCTTGTGGTTTTTCTCTTTGCAAGCTGCAAGTTTATTACCTCTAATTTTGCGGAAATTGCCTTTAACTCATCAACTTCCGTCTTAATGACATTTTCTCCAAGCAATGTACTCACGGGTGTTTCAAGCACTTCCGATATAGAGATTAACATATCTGAATCAGGAACAGACAGTCCTTGCTCCCATTTAGATATTGTTTGCCGCACTACGTCGAGCTTAACGGCAAGCTCTTGCTGCGAAAGCCCTTTTGATTTTCTGATTGTTTTAATATTTTCATTGAGCATTGGGGAAGATCTCCTTTCTTTTAGTTGTTACCAATATTGTAGACAGAACTGCCCGTTGCTGCAAGCAACACATTTTAACATTTCAGTAAAACCAATAAAAAGTCAATAGGTTTATCTAAAAACCAGTTTTGGGAATACGGTTTTTCGCTTCTTTATCGATTTGATTTTTACGGCGGTTTGATTTGTCACCAAAATTTGTCACCCAAAAAAGTCAGCTCTGACGCTTAAAAAAATTAATAAAAAAACCTCCCATTTTATGGGAAGATGCGCGATAATAGAAGTAACCAGACAACTATTTTTTCGCACCACCATAAAAGAGAGGAGGTTTTACTATGAAGCAAGAATA
>CAJTCH010000104.1 GCA_910574715.1 Lachnospiraceae bacterium
AAAAAAACTATATCGGAACAGGCAGGAATGGTCAAGAGGAAAATGCGCCGTTTCCTACAGCGCGCTCTGATAGACAGTATTAAGAAGATGAGATTTTAATTCGATGTTTTTGTGCGGGAGATAGGAACTTTAGTTTGCTGGGCGACACCGCCGTCTGCGCCGCCTGCGAGGTATAATCTGCTCCCGGCGCCTGCGGCTGCCGGCTGAATCCAAAAGCCTGCGCTGCAGTTGGGGCGCTTCCGCCAAGTGCTTCTCCGTCCCGGGTCTTCATAACCGGCCCCAGTCCGCAGCCAATCCCCTTTTTACCCCCAAAAGAATACGGAAAAAAGTTTACATTCACTTTTCCATACATCCCGCTGTACACTTCCGACTGATTGATGATCGGATTGCCTGCGGAATCCACCACCTCTGGCGGATGGTCCGCCTTTGCACCTGCAGTAAATACCCAGTGCCCTTTGCACTCAGGTCCAAACTCCATCCCGTCTGACGGACGCGCTCCATCCCCGTCATGTACCGGAATCGGTACGATCGGCGGACATTGGCCGTTCCACTTCTCAGAAATCCCCCTCTGCTTTGCAGCTTCAATTGCAGCATTGATTCGTCCCATAGTATCCACATCTGTCTTCGGTACCAGTACCGTAACACTGTATTTCTCATCCTGTCCCTGCATCGCAGCATAAGGCTTAAACAGATGGACATAAGACAACCTTACTTCTCCTGTCGTTACATTCGTTAAATCATTCATAATTTATTCCATCCTTTCCATTACTAATTATTTGTTTGAAACGCTTCCGCAGCTGTCACTTTGTTTGTGATAGCCGGCCGTTTGTCCGAGTCTCTTGCCAATGCCGGTTTCCCAGGCTTCTTGGTGACAAATTTTCCCACTGCCTCCTGGAAGTCTTTCTTTCCAACCATTTTTTCTACCTGTGAAAGCGTAAGCGGTTTTTTCTCCCACAACATCTCTTCTGGAGCAATCCCACCCTTTATCAACGTTTCAAATGCGGTATCCATATCTGTCCAATCACGCGCACTCCTGCCTTCTACTGCTTTCCATCCCGGAACATCATTTCCATTCAAACATTCCTTCAAGGCATACTCTTTGAGATTCTCCAGCCATTTAGCAACATCCTCTCCCTTCTCCAGATACCGCCCTACTTCTTCGTTACTGATGAGGGGCGGCAGCTTGTTAGTAAAAAATGCAAGACGCACGTTTTCCTCTGCCCGTGCCCTGCATTGTGCACTCGCTCTGCAGAAACGGCAGATTTCCTTTCCTGGAATATAATCTCCTTCCCCATTAACCGCAAGAGCTGCACGATCTTTCACATGTTCACCGAATTTCAGCAAGGCATCTATCGGACATTCCCATTCAGATATGGAATCAAGCCTCGGCTGCACAATCGTCAGTCTTACTTTATTGATTGGATATAACATGCGGTACGCTTGGTATGCACCCAACGCATACAGCATCAATTGCGGGTTCTCTTCTGCACTGACCGGAACACCTTTACCATATTTAAAATCGATCACATGGACCGTGTCCCCGTACAACAGGATACAGTCTGCAATCCCGCTTCCTTCGATCTCATCATTGGGGCCCGCAAGGGTATATTCCTTGAAATATACCCGCTGTTCAATCCTGACACTGGGCGCTGACTTTAAAGAAAGCGCCGTATTCCTTATGTAATCCAGATATTCATCCGTATACCCCTGCATCTCATCCTTCCACAGCTTGTTCTCACTCAGTTTCCTGACCGCATTGTTCAGCTTCCGTTTCCCGAATTCCTTTGTAAAAAAATAATTCCGCACTTTCATCTCTGCCAATTCATGCGCAAGCGTACCCTCTGCTGCCGCTTCCGACTCCGTATCAGGAAACTGATCCTCCAATTTCGCGCTGGGCGTACATGCCAGCCACCGGTGGGCACTGGATGCACTTAATAACGCATGCTTTCTTTCTGAATGTCCCATCAAATCTGCGCCCCCATTCCCCGAAGTGCTGTTGCAAAGTTCCCATACTGTTCCGGCGGGAGCATCGGCAGGGCCTCTACCCCATACCCGGCAAGAAGCTCTTGAAGCTGCACCTGCATTCCCCGATCCATCAAAAGCATTGCTGCACTGGCAAGCTCATCCAACGTATAGGTCTTTGAAGCTGTCGGAACTGCTGCTGACTGTACCAAAGCAGCTGACGTCTGTGATGCCGCCTGAACTGGTTGTGCCTGTGCCGGCTGTTGTACTGGCGTCGGCTGCACGGATACTTGCTGCACGGGGGCGGTCTGAGATTGTACTGACGGCTGTACTGCTCCCGCTTGTCCTGTCATTACCTCTACCGGCAGTTGTGTTGCCTGCGCGATCCTTGCGCTGTACGCCGGCGTTTTCTGCTCACCCGGAACGGCTCCGCCGGGTTGGCTCTGGAACATATCAGACTGTGGTAATACCCCCGTCTGCTGAATCCCTGCTACTTTCTTAACAGTTTCCGTAATCACCTGTGCAATCTTATCCATCGCATCATCGTCAATCTTAATACATACGTGTAAATCCATACTTCTTTATACCTCCTTAAAATTTGATCATCTGGTTACATTTATCACTCCAGGACGGGTATTAACCTCCTGTGACAGCCTCAAAAAAAAACGTAGATAACAGATTCCCATTCGTTGTTCTCTGTAATGTCAGATATCTCTCTACCGCATCCAGATACCCAGATGTCAGCACGATTGAAAACGCATGCCGGATTGCTCTCTCTACCCTGGATGGGGTAGTCTCATTCATTGCGGCAATCTTCCGATACAATGCCGTAAGCTTTGACCGCCACGCCTTGTCCTCTTCAAACAAGACCATAGCATCTGTAATATACTGGAAGCCCTTGACATTTGCCGGCATCCCCATCTCTATCAGTGCATTCACCGCTTTATTTTTCATTTGACGTCTTCCTCCTTTTCCGCTATAATAGCGGTAGTTACTCATTGGAGCGCTTAAGGTTGCCGCCTTTTACAAGCGCTCTTTTTTGTGATCCTGCGAAAGAACATGCCCCGCTTCTCAAGGTATCTGGCAGTACGCCCAAGCACATACCCTATCGTTACAGTGACTACGCCTGCCAGTACCCATCCCGCATGCCGGGCCGGAGACATACCAACCATGATGCTTAAGGACATCCATACTGCCCAGAGCATCCCTATTCGAATGAGTTCTATTGCTACCCTTCGAAGAACCGGGCACAATCTTTTCCTTTTCTTGTATACTTTCATTTGCATGTTTTTCCAATACCCTCCTATCTCGTAGAAAGCTTCACTCTCTCCCTTTCAAATTTTTCCGTATCCCAGTAGAAATGCATTCCCCCCGGAAGCTTTGTAGCGTATTTCTGGTCAGGTATATGTGCCATCTGCATAAGATAACGGTATGTAAACCCCATTGCGACAAGCTCAGAGGTTTTCATGACCTGTTTTGGATATGTCACTGTTTATCACCTCCTTAATGCCCCGTATAATAGATAATCATGTACAACGCGCCGAATCCGCAAAGCATTGCGATCATTCCCATAGCATCCCGGCCGGATGATTTCTGCTGCCATTTTCCGAAACTTCAGGCATAATTTGCAGGCTTGTTTTGAAATTCTTCAACTTCATATCTCTACTCCCGCTTTCACTTGCGGCAATTTCTTTTTTAATCTGTGCATCAGTTGGAATCCCTTCCGTAGATTCTGTACGTCCGGGTGTTCCCGGTTCTCCGCTCCAACACACTTATATCACTCCCTCCTCCCGCACATCTGAATTCATCTCCCGTTAAAAACCTGCTACCTAATTCATCAGCAATATTTTGCAACGTTTCGATATCATTTCTATCAACAGACTGCCGCGTTGTCACTTTCAATAACACTCCCGTAATGTACGCCAACATCTTTACTTCATTTTCTTCTGTACGTTTTCCTACCGCTCTGTATTTTCGGTATATCAATTCATTATGGCAAAAAGGGCAACAGCCACCTCCAGTACGGATGAATCTCTTGGTATTTATAAATCCTTTATTACAATACTGACAATGTATAAATACCGGATGCGGTTTTTCAACAGGCTTACACAGATGTTCTTCACCTCTATATTTCTTCGTAAAGGGCAATACGTCATAAACAGAATATAGTGATTGCCACATGCTTTGTCTCCAATTCACTCTTTAATAACCTCCTTCATTCCAGAACTTACGATGAATCAGCTTGCGCATACAATTCATCTCTTGTTACAAGCAGTGACCATTTTCCATTGTCGAATTCCAATTCTAAATGGCTTACCGCCTTCATACTCTCCCCATTCAGAAAGAACTCGCCCTTTTTTACGTCGATATGCAAAGATTCAAATGGTTTACTCTTCAATGCCATTCCGCACACCACATCCCTCTCTTCTTGTCCTCATTTCCAATATCTGGTATAATTTTCCTATCAAATAATGAAAGGAAGAAAGCTATGAATCTTAACGATCTTGACTGCTCACAAATCGCGGATAGAATCAATGACACCGTTGATGAAATGCACGACCGAACCGCATCCAAAATCATTACTGAGCAGGAATACAAAGGACAGCTTGAAAACTGTATTTTTGAAACTCACGACGCCCTCCGTAAAATGCAGGAAGATTCTGAAAAAGAGTCAAAAATCAATAAAAGACGCTATTGGATTAATTTTTTCATCACTCTAGTTGCTGCAATCGCCGCTGTAATCTCTGCAATTGTTTGTATAATTCCTTTTGTCTCTTGATAATCATCATCTGGCTAATTGCTAATAGAAATGCACTTAATGCCAGAAATAATATCGATACTGTATATGCTATCACTTCCTCACACCACATCCTTCTCGATGTTTTGCACTACGCAACTTCCCCTATAAAAAAAATAAACAGCAAAATCCTCAGGTTTAATATGTAATAAATCTGAAAGCTTTTCGGCCTCATTCAAATCCATAGGACGAATATTGTTTATTTTCTGATTAACAGTGGGTTGTGCAAGTCCTAATGAATTAGCAACGTCTTTCTGGGTTATCTGCAATTCTGCCATTCTACCTTTGATTTTGTTTGTGTTAATCAAATTAATTTCCTCCTTTCGTCTTCTCAATAGTAGCACTGTGCAACTAATATGTCAATAGCTCTATGCAACTTTTTTTTAATTATTTTTCCTTTTCTATTGCATTGTGCAATATTATGTATTATAATGCTACTCATAGAGAGGTGATTGAATATGACAAATGCAGAAATAGGAAGTAGAATAAAATATGCTCGTGACTTAAAAGACGCTACGTTGGAAGATATCGCTAAAAAAGTAGGAGTTACAAAATCCACGATACAACGTTATGAAGCCGGAAAGATTTCTGCTATAAAAATTCCGGTAGTTGATGCAATTGCAATAGCATTAAATGTTAATCCAGCATGGATTGTTGGAAAATCTGACGATATGGAACTCCCGTCACAGAAGATTCCCAAAATCCTTCAATACTATGAAACTCTCAATGACATAGGAAAACATGAAGCAACAAAGCGTGTCGAGGAACTTACATATATTCCACAGTACACAAAGAAAAATGAAGAAGATTATCTCAGAGTAAACGCCGCACATGCCCGTACGGACATTGAACCTACCGATGAAGATCAGGCTCATGACGATGCAATTATGAACGATGATAGTGAATGGGAGTGATTTCATTGACATACGACGAACTGTTAGATACTGCTAATAAAAATGGACTTTTGGTAAAAGAAAAGAGTTTAGCAAGAAATAATGGACGAATAATGGGGAATCGAATTGCCGTCCGCAAAGACATGACTACTACAGAAAAAGCCTGTGTCTTGGCAGAGGAACTCGGTCATTATGAAACTACGGTTGGCGATATCATTGATATGTCCGCCCCATGGAACCGGAAGCAGGAACGCCAGGCAAGGCTGAACGGATACAATCGCATGATCGGTCTGATTGGTATTGTTAGGGCATACGAAGCTGGATGCCAAGATCAGCATGAAATTGCAGAATTTTTAAATGTAACAGAAGAATATCTGTTGGAATGTATAGAATGCTATCGGGATATATATGGAGAAATGAAAAGTACTGACAACTATATAATTTACTTTATCCCCAATCTCGCGGTGATAAAAATGATATAACCGCTTCGGCGTTTATATAGGTTTCTCAAATGTAAGGTTAAACTAAAGAGAAAGAGAGGTAGATTGTGGAACAACATCTAATTAAACATAAAAATTGTATTATATTTCATCATATGATTGAAATTATCACATATATGTAATAATATAAAGGAGTAGCAATGAATACTAAAGAAATGTTGAAAACGCTATCTCATCACTTCTCTGATGTTGAATGTCATACTACTTTCTTGGAAGAACTGAGTAAGATTATCAAAAAGGAGCTTTCCGGAAAAGAAAAACAAGTATTCAAACAATTGACAGTTCAATTAGAGAACATCAGGAGTATGGGATGTTTGGTTCATACAGCCGATCATAATGAAAAGCTCAAGCACTTGGATGGTCACTACTATTCAATACATTTAGAAAGTTCTCAATATAATGTTCGCTTACTCATATATATAACTGACGAGAACACTGCTTATTTTTTATGCGCTTTTTATGAACGGTCTGGAAAATCCCGCACCAATTATTCCCAATATACTCCTATCTTAAAAAAGCGTTTAAAACAGATGTTAGGAGATGATGAAGATGAGTAATAAGTATAAATGCTCTATTGAAGATTTATTTGAATTGTTCTCTGACTCACTTAGTCCTTCTGATGTTATGACATCAAAACTCATGGCTCAAATATCCTCAGCCATTACAAGAGAACGACTAAAATTAAAACTAAACCAATCTGAATTTGCAGAAATTATTAATGCATCACAATCTTTGGTTTCTCGTTGGGAACATGGCGATTACAACTTTTCTATAAAGAAATTGTCTGAAATCGCTACAAAACTTGATTTAGATGTAAATATTTTAATTACTAATAAGAATTCAATATCATCTAATTCATTTGCTTCATTTTCTCAGACACGAATTGTTCATTACCGCAAAAAAACAGTTCCTAAAATCTCTGGGGTTTATTCAACAAACAATTATAAGGAGGAGGTAAACAAATATGCTTCAATATGTTAATGAATTCTTTTGTTCCACTGACGAAAAAAAAAGCACCTTGGTTATTCAATTCAACCAAAAAGAACCTTCATTTACTGTTGATGAAAATGGGCAAGATACCGTATTGGACGTTATTAATAATGTTTCTTCAGTCATTATGGATCGTGATTGTGCCCAAGCTTTAGTAAATATAATCACTCATGTTCTTGAAGATGATATAGAATCTAGCATCGAAAATAAAACAGATGAATAATATCAAATACAAAAACCGCCCCTGCTACCAACAGAGACGGTTTCACATAGATGTAACTCGCAAACCAGAGGATTGCGGTATACAATCTACCCCAAACAAGTAGATTATACCATAATCCTCCACATTTTACGAGGGTTATTTTTTATACCCTTTCTAAGGAGGATGTTACTATGGGAAAATACAAAAAACGCAAAGACGGAAGATACGCGACAACTGTAATGATCGGATATAAGGCTGACGGCCGTCCGAACAATGTTTTCCTGTCTGCCAAGACCGAAAAGGAACTTAGAAATAAGATTGTTGAACTCAAAATGAAGATGAAGACAGGCGAAGCAATAAAGACCTCTGATACTTTACTGAGGGATTATGCGGATTCATGGATGGATACCTATAAAACCTCTGCCAGTATCAACACCAAGGCCATGTATAAGAATGCAGTAGAAAAGCATATTAAACCGGAATTAGGGCATCTACCGATAAATAAGATTGTCCGATCCGATGTTCAGAAGCTGATGAATGATAACCAGGAACATCCACGGACCTGTGAAATCATCAAGATGACGCTTGTCCAAATTTTTAACAGTGCCATAGATGATAAGCTGCTGCATGAGAATGTTGCGAAGAAAGCAACCCCTCCGAAGCGACATAAGGCGGAGAAGCGCGTTCTGACGGACTTGGAGAAAGAAGCGATAAAAAAAGCGGATTTTACCCAGACAGAACGCGCCCTTGTTATGCTTCTGTTTTACTTTGGACTGCGCCGCGGAGAGGTTCTTGCCCTTACCAAATCAGACATAAACCTTAAAAAGAAGTTGCTGACCGTGAATAAGACTGTCGTATTCGATGTGAATACTCCAATCATAAAGACCGGGGCAAAAAGTGATGCCGGGAACCGTGAAATACCCATCCCAGACAGCGCAGCACCCTTTTTTAGACAGTTTCTAAAGTCGGTTGATACATTTTACCTCTTCCCCGGAAAAAACACGGAAACACTCTCTAAGACGCAGTATGTGAAGATGTGGAACAGAATTGTGAAAAAGATGAATGATACGGTGACTACAGAGAAAGAAAAGATAATAGGTGCGCAACCGATCGGCGGACTTACCGCACATATCTTCCGGCATAATTACTGTACCATGCTCTACTACTCCGGCATCAGTCAAAAGAAGGCTGTTGAACTTATGGGTCACTCTGATCTGAAGATGATAATGGAAGTGTATGCCCATCTGGATGAAAAGAAAGAAGCTGTACATGAAAAAATAAACAGTGCAATTGCACTATGATCTGCTATAATTTTGCTATAGTAACCCTCGAAAAGCTATAATTTTGCTATGAAAAAATAAGGGAATTAATAAGAATTGGAACAAATGCTGAAACAGCCCAGAAACCGCTTAAAATCTAGGTTTCTGGGCTGTTTCTTTCACTGAGCGTGCCGGGGTTCGAACCCGGGACAACTTGATTAAAAGTCAAGTGCTCTACCAACTGAGCTACACACCCATATCATAATTTGAGTAAACAAAATGCCCAGAGCCGGAATCGAACCAGCGACACGAGGATTTTCAGTCCTCTGCTCTACCAACTGAGCTATCTGGGCGGATTGCGGGGGCAGGATTTGAACCTACGACCTTCGGGTTATGAGCCCGACGAGCTTCCAGACTGCTCCACCCCGCGATATTCTATTATTTGCTTCTTACGAAGCCAAGCCGATGATCGGACTCGAACCGATAACCTGCTGATTACAAATCAGCTGCTCTGCCAATTGAGCCACATCGGCACGTATTATCATAGACTTAAGATGGGAAAGGATTCGAACCGTTTTGGTTTTAGCAAACGATTCACACTTTGCCACCAATGGATGGGGAAGGATTCGAACCTTCGAAGGCGTTGCCAACAGATTTACAGTCTGCCCCCTTTGGCCACTCGGGAACCCATCCAAATATATATGGGACCTATAGGGCTCGAACCTATGACCCTCTGCTTGTAAGGCAGATGCTCTCCCAGCTGAGCTAAGATCCCATATAACGACCCAGAAGAGACTCGAACTCTCGACCTCCGCCGTGACAGGGCGGCGCTCTAACCAACTGAGCCACTGGGCCATATAAAAGGTATTCATATACCTTCAAAACTGCATACAAGAAATCCTGTTCATCCTTCTTCTACCTATCTCCGCTTTGGTCATGCCCTCGACCGATTAGTTGCGGTCAGCTCCATACATTACTGCACTTCCACCTCCGCCCTATC
>CAJTCH010000105.1 GCA_910574715.1 Lachnospiraceae bacterium
AGGTTTATTAAAGTTACCCTTTTTTACATCAACTGTTTGAAAAAAACTTTTTTAACATTTTTCATTTTAACTATTGACATTTCTTAGCTGGACTTTCATTTATATATATAGAGAACATCATAGAGGAAATCGTGTATGAAAAAAATAAAAAACATGTGAAAAATATCAGATTCATGACCTAAAATAAGCGAAGCAGTCTCCATTGTTTCGCTGAAAATTTAAAATGTGTCATGAATCTGATATTTTGGTAAGAACTCTAATATAACTGAAAAAAATTATATATTATAATCCATCCATCAATAAACGTGAAGCAAATGCTTCACAAATATAAAAGGAGGGTTTTTTCAATGAAAAAGAGAGTAGTCAGTATCATGTTAATTGCGGCGATGGCGGCAGGTCTGGCAGCAGGCTGCGGGAAGTCGTCGGGTTCTGATTCTGGAAGCGGCGGCGAGGAAGGAAAGGTTATTAATATTTATAGCTGGAATGACGAATTTCGTAAACGTGTGGAGGAAGTTTATCCGGAAGTAAAGAAAACTTCTAAGGACGGCACAGTAACTGTTTTAAACGACGGTACAGAGATTCACTGGATTATCAATCCCAATCAGGACGGCGTCTATCAGCAAAAGCTTGACGAGGCGCTGATGCAGCAGGCAGACGCCGCAGCCGATGACAAAGTCGATATCTTCTTGTCAGAGACGGATTATGTCAACAAATATACGGATGCAGATGCGGATGCGGCTATACCGCTTAAGGATCTTGGAATTGATCCTGACAAGGATCTGGCAGATCAGTATGATTTTACGAAAGTTACAGCTTCTGATGTAGACGGCGTTCAGAGGGGTTCTACATGGCAGTGCTGTCCGGGACTGTTAGTATATCGCCGTGATATCGCCAAAGAAGTATTTGGAACAGATGATCCGGAAGAAATCGGTCAGAAAGTAAAAGACTGGGATACTATAAAAGCAACGGCAGAAGAACTGAAAGCAAAAGGATATTATACATTTGCTTCCTATGCAGATACATTCCGCCTGTATGGTAACAGCATTGAAGAATCATGGGTAAGTCCTGGTGAAACGACGATTAAAGTTGACCAGAAAATCATGGATTGGGTAAATAGTTCGAAAGAGTGGCTGGATGCAGGTTATCTGGATAAGAATGTAAAAGGCCAATGGAACGATGACTGGAATAAAGCGATGGGTTCTGCATCCAAAGTATTCGCATTCCTGTTCCCGGCATGGGGAATTGATTTTACTTTGACTCCAAACTGGGACGGTGAAGACGGCGTATGGGCTGTTACCAATCCTCCGCAGGAATATAACTGGGGCGGTTCTTATGTACATGCATGTACGGGTACAGATAATCCGGAGCACGTAAAAGACATTATTCTTGCGGTAACGGTAGACAAAGATAATCTGCTGAAAATTTCAAAAAAATATTCGGATTTCACGAATACAACAAGCGGTATGAAAAAAGCGGCAAAAGATGCTTCTTTCGCTTCAGAATTCCTTGGAGGGCAGAATGCATTTGAATACTTTGTACCGGTTGCAGAAAATATCGAGATTGCTCCGCTTTCCGCATATGATCAGGGATGTGTGGAATTAATCCAGAATTCGTTCAGCGATTACCTGCAGGGGAAGGTTGACTATGATAAGGCGAAAAAGAATTTTGAGACGGCGATCATAGAGCGCTATCCTGATATTACCGAGATTCAATGGCCGGAATAGATAAAAATGACCGCGGGGCATTGATTGCCCTGCGTCATATGGAGCAGAAAGGAATGATAGTTTATGAAATCAAAACATAAAAAAGTTGACTATTCAAAATGGGGATATATTTTTATTCTTCCATTTTTTGTAAGTTTCTTCATTTTTTCCTTTATTCCTTTGGTGGATACCATTCGGTATAGTTTTTATGAATATTACCGTTCAGGAATTAAAGAGATCGGACCGAATTTTGTCGGAATGGGAAATTATATCAGCCTTCTGGGTTCGGATATGCTGAAATATGCAGCAAATACTCTGATCTTATGGATTATAGGATTTATCCCGCAGATTGTGATCGCGTTGGTACTTGCGGAGTGGTTCGTAGATGCAAGGTTAAAGATTCACGGAACACAGTTTTTTAAGGTTGTTATCTATCTGCCGAACCTGATCATGGCGTCTGCATTTGCGATGTTATTTTTTACGATGTTCTCTACGAACGGACCGGTTAATTCTATTCTTATGTCCATAGGGCTTACCAGTCAGCCCATTGATTTCCTGGGTTCTGCGATGGGAACAAGATCATTGGTTGGGTTTATGAATTTCCTGATGTGGTTTGGAAATTCGACGATTATGTTGATGGCTGCAATTATGGGAATCAGTCCTGATGTATTTGAGGCGTCTGAACTGGACGGATGCAACAGTTTCCAGCGGTTCTTCTACATTACGCTGCCGCAGATACGGCCGATTCTTGCATATACGCTGATCACAGCTATCATTGGCGGCCTGCAGATGTTTGATGTGCCGCAGATTCTGACTAATGGACAGGGTACTCCGGACCGTACATCCATGACTTTGATCATGTTCCTGAACAGCCATTTGAAGAGCAGAAATTATGGTATGGCAGGTGCGTTGTCTGTCTATCTGTTTATTGTCAGCGGTATTCTGTGCTTCTTTGTATATCGGATGACGAATAATGATGACCCGGACGGTTCGAAGGCAGCAGCGAAAAAAGCGAAAAAACAGCAAAGGAGGGGATAGATTTATGAAATCAAAACAACCAAGTCATTTACGGAGTATAGTAGCGCATATTGTACTGATTATCCTGTCATTCATGTGCTTGTTTTTCTTCTATATCCTGTTCATCAACGCGACACGGTCGCATGCAGACCTGCAGAAAGGGTTTTCTGCATTGCCAGGAAACTATTTGTTAAAAAATCTATCTAATGTCGCCAACGACGGAACCTTTCCGATGTTGAGGGGTATCTTAAACAGTCTGATTGTTTCTGGCTGCTCTGCGGCAATTTGTACATATTTTTCAGCATTAACGGCGTATGGTCTGTATGCATATAACTTTAAACTAAAGAAGGTTGCATTTACATTTATTATGGCGATTCTTGTAATGCCTACACAGGTGACTGCAATGGGATTCCTGCGGTTGATTACGAATATGGGAATGTATGACTCTCTGCTCCCGTTGATCATACCTTCGATTGCGTCTCCGGCTGTGTTCTATTTTATGTACAGTTATCTGCAGTCATCACTTCCGCTGTCACTTGTGGAAGCGTCAAGAATTGACGGCTGCGGAGAGTTCAGGACTTTTAACCAGATTGTACTTCCGATTATGAAACCGGCGATTGCGGTGCAGGCGATTTTCAGTTTTGTAGGATGTTGGAATAATTACTTCGTTCCGGCTCTGGTTATTCAATCGAAAGACAAGATGACCGTTCCGATTCTGATCGCGACACTTCGAGGCGCTGATTATATGAACTTTGATATGGGTAAGATCTATACAATGATTCTGGTGGCAATTGTGCCGATTATTATCGTATACCTGTGCCTTTCCAAGTTTATCATTGCAGGTGTTACACTTGGCGGTGTAAAGGAATAACATGATTACATATTAAACAAGTTCACAGAAAATTTATATTTTGGGTAAAAAAATGAGGCCGGTAACCTGTTGTTAGATTCCCGGCCTACGGTTTTGTTTTATGCTGTCCGCTCTGCTTTCAATTATGCCCTCTTATAAAGATTCTTTTCTCATATTCTCCATGACTTTGCACGTGATTAGAAAGCCCTCCTAATACAGTATTGCGTATATAATGGTGAATAATGTTAGCATGTTAATCCCATAGCCCAATCTCCTCAGAGGACAGAGCACTGTTCCCGCAGCGGGGACAGATAAGTTCGGCTTTTTCCGGCTGAAGAGTCAGGCTGCCATTGCAGTCCGGGCAAGAAGAGGAGTAAGTTTTCCCGCTCATAGGAAAATAAATAACCGGAACGGGCACCATCTTTTTGCACTGCTGACATATTGCCGGACGATAGTTAAACTCAAAAGAAGATATCTGCTCGTCTGCTGTATCGCAGAGAATGTTCCGGCGGATCTCTGCCGGAAACAACTCCAATACATCTTCTAAAACGGCATGCCCGATACCATGCCCGAGAGCAATCTGCCATGATGCATTGCAGGAAGGACATACAAATCTGTTGATTCTACCCATATATTATCTCCTTTTCATTTCAATAATCCAACTTCTGGCAGACATTATGCGTGCTTATGCACTCAGTAGCTGAAGAACGGACGAAGGCTGTTGATTAGCCTGAGCAAGCATGGCCTGACTGCTCTGGACCAGAATCGAATTACGCACATAACTCATCATGGACTTCGCCATATCCGTGTCACGGATGCGGGATTCCGCCGCAGTCAGATTCTCTATCGTGTTGCTTAAGTTAGAGACCGTGTGCTCTAACCGGTTCTGAAGAGCACCGTAGTAACTCCGTATAGAACTGAGTTCATCGATCGCATTGTTCACCTGCTTGATCGCTTCGCGGGAACTGCCCTGATCCAGTACGTTTGTTCTGGTCAGTCCAAGGGAATCCGAATTCATCCGGAAGAGTTCCACGTTGATGATGCTCGCACTCTCGTTATCACACCCGACCATTAACTGAATACCCCTTGTACTTGCGATTCCCTTACCGGTAGGCTTGGTTGGATTGTCCGTTAAGTAAAATTCCTGGTCGCCCGTTACAGTGCTGCCGATGATATCAGCATCACCGAGGCTGTTTGCAATCACAGAACCGGAACCGCTTTTGGAATTATATGCAAGCTGACGCACGAATGATACCAAATCTGAATTTCCACTGCTGAATAGGGATTCCAAACCGCCCTGGCTGGTAATCTTTCCGCCTGTAGCCGTGGATATTGCACCGAATAAACTGGCCTTATTCTGTGTGATCTCTTGAAACACCTTATTCATTCCGTTCGCAATAGTTGTTCCGTCGACAGCACCTGCGCCGCCTGCTAGATATCCGATATAGGCGCTTGCAAGATAACCGTGCCCGTAAGGACGTCCAGCCACACTATACGATCTTAGATAATTCGCAATTTCCGTATCTTTTGAAGTATCACTTGCACTGCTAAGGGTATTGGCAATGTTTAGAAGCGTATCATTCCAGTGTGTGGGGAATCCGCCGCCTGCAAGCTGCGCGGTTCCTTCCGAGAACCATTCCGGGAATCTCTCAGATCCGCCGCGCCCGCTCATCTGATCGGTCATGGTGTACTGCATTACCGAATGCATGATCTCGTGTGCAAGCGTAGATTCTAATTCCTTTTCAGCAGCACCGGTTATAGATGCATCTGAAAAATCAGAGGAATCTAGCATGATCAGCATATTTCCCGCTTTACCGGTGGCACGAAATGAGAACTTGGCATACGCAAGCATTCCGCCTGAACCGTCGATATTCCCAATCTGAAGCTCCATTCCCACGGTATCCCCGGCTAGTGCCGTCTTAAGCGATGGAAATTTATCCAGGATCTGTCTGACAGCATTCGGGAAATATTCTTCAGCTATCTTATCGGCAAGGTTATTAGCGGCTCTTGACACTCCGCCTGCACCGCTTGCAGAAGCGGCGCCTGATTTGTCTATCTGAACAGTACCGTTCTTCAGATCCAAAGTAAGATTGTAAGTAGTCACGGAAGCTTCTTTTGTGCTGAATATGCTTCCGTCCGGAAAGAGATGAATACTGTTAAAGGATGTGGTGTTCCCGACTCTTGTGATCTCGGTTTTTAACTTCTGCACCTCCTGATTCATCATAATGCGTTCTTTCTCAGTATACGTTCCGTTGGCAGACTGTACGGAGAGCTCCATCATGCGGTTGAGCATGGTATGAACCTCAGTCATGGCGCCCTCTGCCGTCTGTACAAGGGATATGCCGTCGTCTGCATTCTGCCAGGCCTGCTCCAAACCGGTAATCTGAGCCCGCATCTTTTCGGAAATGGCAAGACCTGCCGCGTCGTCCCCTGCACGGTTGATCTTATAGCCGGAACTGAGCTTCTCCAGATCCCGGGCTACCGAACGGTTATTCCCAGTCAGATTCCTGTGGACATTCAAGGATGTAATATTATGTTGAATTCTCACCAATTCCACCTCCTTTCTTCTTGCCGGTTTGAACGGCAGATTGATGTTTGCTCCGCATTTCATGCGCCTGTATATCTAAAACACTTCAAATGCGATTATTTTTCACTAAAAACTAAATATCTTCTGAAAGCTTGAAAGATATAAAGTTAACTTTATATCGACCTTAATGGAGGAGTTAATAATACATTATATAGATTCATTTTGATATATATTTATATTATATAGCATTTTTTCAAACATAATCAAAGAAATGGGGAAAACGACGGCGGCCATGATAGGATCTGCTGAACTGGAGGACGCAGATGTGCCGCCCTATACCATTGTGGGCGGTGTTCCTGCAAAACCAATAAAAAACGTTTTTCTGATGAAAAAATATAACAGTTGTGGACGCATTTCTTTATACACAGACAGCCGTTTGACATTAAAACATGGAACAGTTGAGTTTCTTACCACTTTGCGTTATATAGAAAAATACATACGTCCAGAGAATCTTGTAATTGAAATCGGTGCGGGAACTGGACGTTATATTCGAGGTGGAAACAGCCGGCATATGTTTTTCCAGTTCATGGAAAGTGACAAGGAAATTGACCGAATCATGACGCTTTGCGCTGGTAAAACGCAGAATAGGTGCTGGACATCCGCACCCAGGTATTTGTGGAGAATTTGTTGAATCGTTCAGTACGGTTTGATATTCTTGCTACTGACAGTACCGGTGCTAAAATAAATGTTGAAATCCAACGAGCCGATAAAGGAGCCGGGAGAAAAAGAGCAAGGTATAATTCCAGCATGATGGACGCGGCTCTTTTGGAGAAAGGTGATGATTTTGACAATCTTCCAGAAACATGGGTAGTATTCATCACGGAAAATGATGTGATAGGAAAAGGGCTGCCCTCTATCCGATTGAGCGCTGCTTTTTAGGAACTGGGGAAAGATTTGAGGATGGTTCACATATACTGTATGTAAACGGTGCTTATCGTGGAGATACACCAATCGGAAAACTCATGCATGATTTTTCATGTACAAATGCAGCAGATATGTATTATACGGCACTGGCAGACTTGCCTACGTTATCGAAAATTTCTGATAACCTACGGTACAAAAGTCGAGTTTCAATTTTTCATAATAGGCATTTCTTCACTCTTGATATGTTGAATCTGTTCTAAAAATCAAATATAATTGTTTCAGTGAAGGAGGCATAGTATTATGGAATTTAGAGTTTTGAAATACTTTCTAATGGTTGCCAGAGAAGAAAACATTACTAAGGCAGCAGCGTTATTACATCTTACACAGCCAACACTTTCCCGGCAGCTTATGCAGCTTGAAGCAGAATTAGGAGTAAAACTATTTCACAGAAGCAAACACAGTATCATTTTAACCGAGGATGGTATGCTCTTAAAGCGTCGGGCACAGGAAATCGTTTCATTGTCCGATAAGACGGTTCAGGAACTTTCACATAAGGAAGATGTGCTGTCAGGTGAAATTGCAATCGGCTGTGGTGAAACGAAAAATATGCTCTTTCTTTCGGAGCAGATCAAAAAATTCCGGCAGAAATATCCTCTTGTGCAGTTTAGTATTCACAGTGCAATCGCAGATGATATTAAAGAACGGATTGAAAAGGGGGTTTTAGATATAGGGCTTCTTATGGAACCTGTGGATGTTGGGAAGTATGAATTTATCCGTATGCCGCAGAAAGAAAAATGGGGCATATTGGTAAGAAAAGATTCTGAATTGGCAGCGAAGGAATCTATCAATCCTAAGGATTTAACCAATGTGCCTCTCATCATGGTAAAACGGGAACTGGTAAAAAGTGAACTGGCCAGTTGGTTTGGGGATTATTACGAGGGACTTCAAATTGCGGCTACCTATAATTTGATTCTAAACGCTGCGTCTATGGTAGAATGTGGAGTTGGCGTTGCGCTGTGTTTTGATCTTGGTGCTGCTTTTTATGAGGATTTATGTTTTATTCCGCTTGCTCCAACATTAGAAACAGGTTCGGTTTTAGTCTGGAAAAAGAATCAGACACTTGGAGCAGCTACTTCCCAATTTATGAGGTATCTTAAAAATGCTTTTTAGGCATTAAGAGAGATTTAATGTAGGTATTAGACATTTCTTGAAATTAAATTTAAATGTAGGTGTTCAAGGAGGACACCTACATTTTTTATTATTTGTGGAAAGGAGCTTACGAATGACGATTGATGAAGCAAGCACACGTTACAATATTCCCCTTGATATTCTCCGTGAATATGAGAGCTGGGGATTATGCGACGCTGTAAAAAAGGTCATGGGCGCATGGCAGAGGTAATCGGCGTATCGGAGGCGCAGTTGCGTTTTGTAACCAATACGTCAAGCGGTATGGGACTTATGAAGTGCGGAAACGTGGTAATCCCCTTTGACAATACTATTGAAAAAGGGACAGATCTCTACAACCTGTATAATACCAATATCCATGAGAAAATTGCAATGCAGAAGAAAAGGGAAGATGTGCATTTTCCCGGAAGTCAGCTCTGACGCTTAAAAAAAATTAATAAAAAAACCTCCCATTTTATGGGAAGATGCGCGATAATAGAAGTAACCAGACAACTATTTTTTCGCACCGCCATAAAAGAGAGGAGGTTTTACTATGAAGCAAGAATAAAAATCAGAAGAAAAGAGGTTAGGGAACACCTGGAACAGTTGAACCTTGCATGTGAATTAGCCAAGCTAATCCGGCATTTTTTCCCAGATCTTTTACCCCTGTTAAAACAGATTCCAGATCCCAGAAACCAGAGCTATATTACCTATCCTGCTGTGTTACTTCTTATGACCCGTATCCTTTCTTCTCTATTTTACATCAGCAGTATGAGGAAAACAAGTGAAGAATTCAATTCCAGTGAAATGATCAAAAACATCTGGCATCTATCCGGGGAGGAACAGACCGTGGAGGAGCTTCCCTACTGGGAAACCATCAACCGGTATCTGGAAAAAGTAGATCCGGAAAAATTGCAGGACCTCTTAAACCGCCTTTGCAGCAGGCTTCTTTGCAGCCGGGCTTTTGAAAATATGCGAATCAGGGGCAAGTACTGGCAGGTGATCATAGATGGAACGCAGCTTTGCAGCAGCCGGAGGGAACTGGATGGGAAAAGCCTGCACCGGACCCATAACAAGGGGACAGAAAAAGAGTATCAGGAGAACTATTATTATGTGCTGGAAGCAAAGCTGGTACTGCATCCGAAAATCCTGATCAGTATTCAGACGGAATTTGTGGATAATGAAGAGGGAA
>CAJTCH010000106.1 GCA_910574715.1 Lachnospiraceae bacterium
CCGCCCAAACTAAAACAGGAAAAGGTTGTTGCTAAAGCTTAACGCCAAAGCAGCAACCTTTTCTTTATTATACAGATGGCGTGGGTGTGAAAAGTAACCACTTTTTTGGTAACAAATTAAACACCTATTGACTTTTTATTGATTTTACTGAAATGTTAAAATGTGTTGCTTGTAGCAACGGGCAGTTCTGTCTACAATATTGGTAACAACTAAAAGAAAGGAGATCTTCCCCAATGCTCAATGAAAATATTAAAACAATCAGAAAATCAAAAGGACTTTCGCAGCAAGAGCTTGCCGTTAAGCTCGACGTAGTGCGGCAAACAATATCTAAATGGGAGCAAGGACTGTCTGTTCCCGATTCAGATATGTTAATCTCTATATCGGAAGTGCTTGAAACACCCGTGAGTACATTGCTTGGAGAAAATGTCATTAAGACGGAAGTTGATGAGTTAAAGGCAATTTCCGCAAAATTAGAGGTAATAAACTTGCAGCTTGCACAGAGAAAAACCACAAGAAAAAGAATTGTGTTTTGGATCCTTATTTTATTGTGTACAGTGATACTCGCAATTTTTGCAGTCTTATTGGCATTAGAAAGTCCTTACTCGGGTTGGGATTATAGTGATCCTGAAACCGCCGTTCTCGGGACGGCATTTCACTCATTTGAATGGCTGTTTGTCAGAGTCGCACCAATTATCCTTATCGGTACGGTCATTGGAATATTCTTGACGCGGAAGAAAGAATAATCTTCCGAAAAAGGGACTTGTGGTTTTTACGGAACGGAGGAGTATCCTGTGTCTAAAGGATACTCCTGCCGCATAAGTTGTCATCTCCGGTCTGCGGGCTTCGCCTGTTTGCTGCCGCAGTTACAGTACCCGTATCCTTTTTACTGCCGGAATCGGGTGTATAGCTGTCAGAGTCTCCGGATGGTTGTTGTGTTCCGGGCTGCGTTGACGTGTCGTTATTTCCTGGGATTGACGGATTCGCCGGCCCCGGATTCACTAGGGGCTTATCTGTTTTTACAGATTTCCAGGCGACAGCAATGGGAGACAGGCCGTGAACAGTGAACCGAAGCCCTTCTTCGGTCTTCATAACTTCAGGCGCTTCTACTTCTCCCGGCTTATGTCCGTTCATCTCATGTGTAAACATATGCGTTATAATGAAATCATACTCTGTGCCGTTGGTTCCTTTGGGATAGGGCAATGTCACAGGCAGTCCTTCCGGCGGGAAATTCTCCGGCGATGCAGTTTCCCAGGTCTTACCGCCGTCCAGGCTGATCTGAAGCCTGACGTCATAGAGCGCTGTATTTTCTTTGAGATATCCCTGATTTTCCACTGCCGCACGGGTAAGCGCTTGCTTAATCTTTTCCTCGGTATCTATTCCGGCTGCGATCAATGCTTCCGGGATGTCTTTGATCCCTTCCGTGATATCAATACGCATCTCTTCGCCCATGATGACGGATACCGTTAATTCTCGAACGACGCTGTGCGTTGACGCATCATAACCTTCAACGTCTGTATAATCATAATTTGTGTCATCTACTTTCAGCCTGGCTTTGTAGCCTGGTTTCGTGCTGCTGACAGTTTCATCCGGCGCAAGCCATTCCCATCCCTGGGGCAGAACGGCCAAAGACAGCGGCGCACCTTGCTTGGTACTTAAGTTTTCAGGAAGCGTAATCTCTGCCGGGGGAGCTTTTGTTATCTCGAATTCTTTTTCAGCCGGAGCAGATGATGCATAGTGACTGTCCTCTTCTACGAATACTGACACCTTATAGTTTCCGGCATTCACAGGGGCATCCGTCAATGTCTTCCAGCCATCTGCAGCCTTCTGATACCATGTGCAGCGCAGTTCGCCCTGGCTTCCGCTTATCATAACATCCTCCCTGTTGATTGCCGCAGGCTGTCCGTCATACATCTTGTTTAGATTGGAAGAATCCTTGAATGTGACCGTGCTGTCATTCTTGCCGATCACAAATTCTACAGGGTCACTCTCAAGGCCCAAATAATCTTCCGTCTTTGCAACAATGGCTTTCACATACCAGGTGCCGGGTTCTGTCGGTATCTCAGCGCTGTAGGAATTGCTGTCGGAAGCTGTGCCGTAGAGATACTGCACTTCTCCGAATCGTGCTTCTGCATGGGGAGTTGACGGAACATCACCATATTTCCACCCAGGGATTCCAGTAAGTTTCGTAATCCATTGATTGGTCCAGATGAAATGCAGAGTCACTTTCATGGACCTATTATTACCACAGTCATAGGTGTATGTGACATCTTCCCCAAACGGAATATTTGTCAGGATCATGCCGTCAACGGAAAGCTGCGCGTTTGTTAAATCCGATATCTTGGATGGATCCAGCTTCGGATCTGCTGAACCCAGATCATAAGAACTCTGGTTTTCTGCCAAAGTAATTGTGTCATACTGTTCACAATCTTCAAATGTTGTTACCTTATCTGGAATGATCAGGCTTTTTAAACGGTTGCCTGTGCAGCCTAAGTTACTTATATCAATATTTCCGCTTACATCTAACATCTCTAACTGATTATTCCGGCACCAGAATATTATCAAATCTGGATTCTTGCTCACATCCATCTCTTTCAATTGATTATCATCGCAGTAAAAATAATGCAGATCAGCATTCTGGGATACATCCAGTGTTTTCAACAGGTTTTTCCTTGTATCAAAATAATCTAATATGGATTTATCTTTCACATCTATCTCTGTCAGTCGGTTATTGGCACAGACTAGATTCTTGAGCTTATTGTCCCCGGTGATATTTAATTCTGTCAACTGATTATCCGAACACCGCAAATGGGACAAATTCGAGCAATCACTGACATCCAGGGATGTAAGCTGGTTCTTTTGGATGGAAAGGGTTATCAAGTTAGAAAAACCTTTGAGCTGGATTTCTGTCAGCTGATTGTTTTCGCAACTCAGTGAAGTCAGTGCAGTATTTCCGCTAAGATCTAATGTGGTCAATTGATTGTTTTCACATCGAAGCTCTTTAAGAGCCGGATTTGAAGCAAGATTCAGCGCTGCCAGTTGATTGTTGTAGCAATATAGACTTTTTAGCTGTGAATTGCCGGCTGTATCCAGAGCAGTAAACTGGTTATTGTCGCACCATAGAACCTGAAGCTGTCCATTGCTGCTAAGATCCAGTTCTGTCAATTTACATCCGCTACAGTATAATGTATGCAGTTCCGTACAGTTCTTCACATTCAGCGTCGTCAGATTCCAAGTCTCTGAGCAGTTCAAATACTGAAGCTTAGTGTTCTTGCTCACATCTATGGACTTCAGATACGTGCCGTTACAGTGCAGAGTCGTCAGATTCTCGAAATGCTCGATTCCTGCAAGACTTTCGGCATTTAAACTTCTGTTTTTCATATCTAATACCGTTATTAATTCAATCTCGCCGGCGGTAAATTTGTTCGGGTCGCTATGGAATTTTAGCATATTGGGATCAGTCCGCAGGTATTCCCGAAAACCTGCATCCGGGAAATTCTCTTCATTGATCTCCACATCCTCCGTCTGTGCGCACAATGCAGTCATCATGGTCATTTCCGATATACCGTAGAATAATATGGCAGACAGTACGATCATCAGGATGCGTTTTAAGATTTGCTTTTGCGTAGTCATTACTTCTTTTCCTCTCTTCTTATAAAATCCCTAAATCTCTGGCTGTAAGCACTGCATCCGCCTTGCCGCAAACACCCAGCTTCCGGTAGTTCTCCTTCACATGATACTTCACCGTTGCCTCCTTCATGGAGAGCTCCCCGGCGATCTGTGATGCGCTCTTTCCTTCCGCCTGCAGGCGCAGGATGGCTAATGCCGCCTCACAGAAATCCGGCGCTTTGGCAAGCCGGCCTTTTAAATACGCCGGGTAGCGCACCGCCACCTTCCCTGTTTCCTCTATGAGCCGGGACAGCCATATCTTATCCGGCACCTCCTTTTCCAGAAGGTTCCTCCCCGCCGCCGCAAACAATTCCTGTGCCGCCGCCCCTTCCTCGCTGACAAGGCGTATAAAATGATATCCGCAGGCTTCCTTCAGCGCAGGGAAAAATTCCTCCTTCCACTCCCCGCCTGTCCGATATTTCGCTATGGCGCTAAGGAGGCACACTTCCATGCGGATATAGGTGCGCCCGCATTTTTCCGCATAATAGCGCAGCTTTTCCAGTAATGCCTGCGCTTTTAAATACTCCCCAAGCGAAAGGTAACAGCGCACTTTCGTAAGATAACGGTAACGATTTAAAATACAGAACTCTCTGTCTTCGTCCGGGGCCCGCCCCATCCACGCCAGCACCGCCTTCCTGTCACCCCGGTAAAGGGCAAGACGGCACCGCAGGGCTGCTATGTTTGGTAAAAGCTTCACCGCCCCCTGTCCTATGACACTTTTTTCAAAGGAAGCAAGGACTTCCCCTGCCGTCTGTATCTGCCCCTGAAGGGTGTCAAGCCGTACCTGAAGGCCCACGGCGGCAAAGACGATCTCCGCCATACCCCCGCCCTCCGCCTCCATCTTCGCACGGGCAAGAAGCGTCAGGACTTCGTAGGTATCCCCGCCTTTTTCATAAAGGCTCTCGCCTAAGGCCGCTTTCACAAGCCCTTTCCCGTACCGTCCCAGCACCCGCTCCACCAGTTTCCCGATGGTTGCTGCAAGATTCCGATCTTCCCTGCTCCAGTGACAGAAGTCCTTGCCCCCGTTCATGGTGCTTGGGCAATTGGCTGTCACCGAAAATTCCGGCAAGCTCATCCCTTTATCAAAGATCAGGGAGGGCATTTTCTTCATAATCCCGATCATGTCCGCGCTCCCCCGGTGGGGCAGCGCGATGTCGAGGTAGGCAAGACGGCTTAATGCCTCCCGCCTGCGTCCGCCTTTCGCGGCTGATGCAAAACCTTCCAGCTTTTTATACCAGTATTCACTTTCCTCCTCCTGGAGCAGCAGGGAATAGAGCATGCTCATCCCCGCCATCAGTACCGGGCTCTCCTCCAGTTCCTTTTCTTCCATCTGTAAATAATAATGGCGCAGTTCAAAGTAATGACCGTTGCCAGGGTTCAGCCGCGCATTCCTGATCAGTAACTCCCTGATTCGTTCCTTATTGCCGCACTGTTCAAACATGGCAAGGGCAGGCACGATCTGCCCCTGCATCTCATAATACAGCCCCGCATTATACACATGTCCTGCCCTCTCTTGGGGGCTGTACTCCTTTGCCGCCCGTCTGCGCAGCGCCCTGATAAGCTGCGGCCGCAGGCGGTATACGCCGTCCTCGCAGGAAATGAAGTTCCCGGTCTCCACCGCCCTCTCCAGAAGCTCCGGCGCATGGCAATTCCCCGTGACCATCTCCGCAAAGGGCAGGGTAAATTCATCGGCAATGCTCACCTGCATCAAAAATTCCAGAAGATCGCTGTCCCACTGTACCATCACGTGGCTTTCCAGATACCCCGCAAATGCCTCCGCGATCTCCTGCTCCAGCTTTGGACCGGGGCACAGACCCTCCAGCATCTTAAGGGCGGCATGGCGCACGATATAGGCATTACCCCGGCTTCTTTGCGTTACAAAAGCCAGCTCTTCCTCCGTGATGTCTAGCCCCTGGGACACCATGTAGGCGTCGGTCTCCTTTTCCTTAAGCCGGAGATCATCCTCCGTGATGACGAGTAATCCTCCGCCCACATAGGGCGGCATCAGCCAAGCCGGGATGGGGCTGCGGCAGATCAGGATGAGCCATACATCCTGCCGTTTTATGAGGGAAAGGACAGCCCTGCGCCCCTCTGCATCTTTCAGCAGGTGCAGGTCATCCACAGCCGCCACCGTCCGTGTTTCCGCCTCTTTTCCTCTTCCATCCTGTGCCGCCTCCAAAAGACCTGCAAAATCCTCTGCACAGGAAATATAACGGTACCTGCGCTTTGATAAGTATTGCTTCACCAGTTCCGTTTTCCCATAGCCGGTTGCCCCATAGATATAGACTGTCTTCCCATGCCTTTTTGCCGCCCGCAGTTTCTTTAATGCGGCCTCCGGCACTATATACCCTTTATCCAACTGACTTTCCCCCTTCAAAAGCCTGAGACTGCCACACCCTTCAGGTTATCCCCAGATCAAAAAAAGGACCGGCTATACTGCTTGCTTAACAGATTGTGCGCTTTACCCATCTTTTTCAACCTCATTTCCATAAAGTTTTCACGTCACAGATGCATGATGTATCAAAGCTACGCTTTATTTTACGCCACTTCTTCTGTTAAGTCCACTCTCCAAACGGATAGTCTGGGGCACTTTTTTTGTTTTTTCAAAAAAGTTTCAAAAAAATTTTATAATTTCTCTTGTTATTGATCCAATTTCGTTCTGATTTATATTCATTTATATATTATTCCCCTGTACGATTCAAACATAATAAAAGGCCAATCCATACGAGACAGAATGACCTTTTCGGGCAAGATACGCTTGCCTTGCAATATCAACAAAAATGCAGCATATAGACACAGCCCCATTGAAATCTTTAAAAGTAACATTGCCAATCGATGCCTTCCGTAGTAAGCATATTCAGAAAACTCTGTTCCACAGAATATGCTGCATAGGCAATAAGATACGGTTCGCACCCTCCCTGAACAGCTAAAATGCAGAACATAATCATCTCCCCTCGCGCCAGATCAAGTCCTGTTCGGGCATAATAATCCCTATAACAATTTGCCGCTGCATCAATAATCAGATATTATATTGCGGAAATACGGAACCGTTCATAAAATTCTCCAAGGCATGACATTTATACAAAGAAAACCCCGCAAACACTGATGTTTGCGGGCTTTTTCAAACTCCCCGAGTTGGGCTCGAACCAACAACCCCACGGTTAACAGCCGTGTGCTCTACCATTGATACACTTACATACCGGAAAATCTCTTTCATAAATTATTCAAGTTGCTTTCAATTTCTTATTTGCTTTCAGAATTGCTTTCAATTTTTCGCTTGCTTTCAAGATTGCTTTCAGTTTTATAATCCAGTAATCCTATAATTGGTTGCAACTGATTCTTTCTGCTTTTGCAAAACTCCAACCTCAATCAATCTATTCAAATACCCTACCGTAGTAGTCGTACCCTTTCCGCAAATTGTTTCTGCTGTTGCACGGTCAATTTCATCATGAGTTTTAAAATATTCAATAATTGGGTATATTTGTTTCTTCTCTCTCTCGCTTAACTTTTGGCTGCATACGTCTAACATATACTCATATATTTTCTTTCTGTCTTCCATGGTTTCTTTTTCTTCTTCTGTCATCTCTCTGAAAGCATTGCCCAACAATGGATTTCCACGATCATCAGTTAGCCGATATCCATCTGAAGTTAAAATGTAGAATGTTTCTTCTATCATTTGATTTTCTTTTACAGCCTTATTTTCGCTAAGAATTTTTAGATACTTTTCGCATGCGAATGAATTGATAGTTATCCCAATATCTGTTTTTTCTAAAATAGGTAATTTAGCATTTATTTTCTCACATTCAACTCGTACCTTCCAAAAGCCTCTTCCCCAAGATTCTATCTCCCCAGCCCGGTAAAACACATCTGCGATTTTAGGATTATATGGCACGGATTCATGCTGCTGATATAAGGAAGCGCCTATCGGAATACTCTCAGGCCATTTCCCGACATTAAAAATCTTAATATGGTCTTCATATACGGAAATCTGTATTGGCGTGCCTTTCTCGTATTGCTTATGGTTAACAGGGTTCAACAACAGCTCTCTGATGATTTCACCAGGAAGCATATATGTCTCCATTCTCTGTAACTTATCATAAGAAATCAAAGCTTTGAAATACTTCGTATATAATACATCCATCGCTCTGTCAGCCTGCGTAATCAATGGTCCATGAATATCGTCCTTATATATAATATCTGCATCTCTATTCTTTCCATATGTCCCCGCCGGTGCAAAAAAAGCTATTTTAATATATGCCCCTGTAACATACTGTTCAGGATCCGGATGAAACAAAAGAATTGCAGCGCGGGTCAAGTAGTTTCCATCATATAGTTTAAGGTTTTTAAGCAGAACTTCATCTGACACATCTACTTCAGATTTACTCATCCTGCTATTCTTAACAGCTTTAGAACGAAAAGCATTTAACGCATTCTTATCAAGATCTTCCACAGAAACTCCTGGTATGGGAACTGAATCCCATGTTTTTCCTGCACGCTCTAACAAAAAACTCTGCAGTTCAAATCCCTGCAGTTCTCTAAGCGTAGAGCCTGACCTTTTATAATATTTCCCATCACAGCTTATTGCAAAAGGATAGCGTTCAATCGCTATACTAATATAATCAAGCCTTCCTTCTTGATTAAAATAGATTGGGGTTTCTTTTTCTAATCTTAAAATAGCCTGTTTGCATCTTTTAATTTCTGTTTCACCGCAATTATCAATTATCTCTGAATTAATTTTGCCACTTGCATATTTATTTACAAGTTTTTCAGATATATTGATTGGAACATTATTCCCATACCTGATATTAACTCCCTGCCTGTCTGCATGATGTATTTTTATACTTGCAACAATCCCTAATTTGTCATTGATCTTATTAGGCAAGGATTCAAGAAGAATTCGGGAATCTTTAAGTCCAACAACATATCCGTCATCATTGACTCCCACATAAAGGATTCCTCCATCCATATTTGCATAACCACATAACCACTTTAAAAAATCATCATTCCAAGACCATTTCCACTCAGTATATTGATTCTCTCCTTCAGATATATCCAAATCTCTGTTTTCGTATATACCCATTTCTCTGTCCATTCTTCCTTACTGCCCATCCTTCATTAAAACATACTCATTTATCTCAAACACTTATAATTCCGAATACTCAAATACAGCGCGCTCCCGCTTCATTTATAAGTTACTTTTTACAGTTCAAAATTTTTTCTAATAATCCCTGTTTTCAATATACTCTACCACAGAAAACTGATATATAACCTTTACAGATACTTTATCTTTTGCTGCATATTTCTTACCTTGTTTTTCAAGAAAAATACACAAAAACCTGTAAACAACCGCGTCTACAGGTTTTGCTAAACTATTCTATTAACTCCCCGAGTTGGGCTCGAACCAACAACCCCACGGTTAACAGCCGTGTGCTCTACCATTGAGCTATCGAGGATTATTCTATTAATCGAAAGAAACACTAACTATATTATACTCTTCCGTATCTTATATAGCAAGTGCCTTTCTCCATGTACCTTCAAAACTGCATACAAGAAATCCTGTTCATCCTTCTTCTACCTATCTCCGCTTTGGTCATGCCCTCGACCGATTAGTTGCGGTCAGCTCCATACATTACTGCACTTCCACCTCCGCCCTATCTACCTTGTCGTCTTCAAGGGGTCTTACAACTTGCGTTGGGATATCTCA
>CAJTCH010000107.1 GCA_910574715.1 Lachnospiraceae bacterium
TTTTTAAGGGTAAAGACCGGATCGTCATCAGGTAAACTCAATTCATAAAATTTAAAGTTGATTTTCTGTTGCCCTAATTCAAAAAATTCGTTATAATATTTATTGTTTAACATAGTTACATTATAACATGTAACGGAGAGAAGATGGTTGTCGTTAGCCATCTTTTTCTCTTTTATGGGAATAATTTAGGGAGGCATGCGACTGGAACGAGTCACATGCCTCCCTGTTTAAAACTGCCTGTTAACCGACAGCCCCTTTTTAAAAGCTATATATTTGCGGCAACGATAGTTTTGTCGAAATACTTCGATACGCAGAATCATGAATTGTTGGTAAATTTGTTGTGCAGAAATCATTGCACGTAAACATATATCTGAATGAATTTGACCAGGAGTTTGTGAAAAAAGACGTGCCTTGTATCAGATGTGAGTAATATGGGATTAAAGAAAGATACTCTTATAAAAATATAAAAAAGTATCAATTTATATTTTTGGATACTATTAACAAAAATTAATGGATATAAGGATGCTAACAGGAAATAATTTGTCTGTTTTATATAATAAAATAAATTTTTTTATGTTTCTAAATATGACTCGTGAAGCAGAAATTGGCAAATTGAAAAGCGGAAACAATATCATTAAAATAAAATTATAGGCTAATGATACTGAAAATGCTTGAAAGGAGGATATGATGATCACACGTGAAGATGTTGCAAAATTGGCCGGAGTCTCAGTCAGTACAGTATCAAGGGTATTGAATGAAAGAGGATATGTTTCCCAGAAGAAAAAGGAGGCTGTAAGCTCTGCTGCTAAACAGCTGGGATATCAGGCAGCAAGCTTGGCAGGAAGTAAAACAGGGACCCGTCAGCTGTGCTTGATATTGGGGCAGAGTCTTCATAATGGATATTGTGTTGAGTTGTTTGAATATATGGCGGAATATGCACAGACCAGAGGGTATACGCTGCTGTTGACAGGGGACTTGAGTGTGAAGCAGATTCAATCTATATTGACAGACGGTATCATAGTTGAAAATGAGGAGGTGGCAGTGAAAGTACAGACCGCTTTAAAGAAACGGAAGCAAATTCCGATCGTGAGCGTATCTAATGGTTTGCCGGTGGTGCAGACTAAGTGTATTCCGTATATTGATGTGGACAGCTATCAGGTTATGGAAATGGCGGTTCAATATCTGAAGAAAAAAGGGCATAAGAAAATCGCCTATGCGGTTCCGGATGTTCTGACAAAAGGAGAAAGAATTCAGCCAAGAAGCATTGCGTATAAAAATATAATGCTGCAGGAGCTGGGCGAAAAGAAATTTGAGAAATATCTGATTGCTTCTCAAAAAGAAGGGGTGAAACTCTTGGAAAATCGTAACTGCTTTGAAGAAGGAGGCTGTGGGGCAGATGAATTTGCTAGAAAACACTGTGATGCTACAGCCGTCATTTGTTATAACGACGAATATGCTTTGGGTATGATCTACAGATTGGAAAAATTGGGATATAAGATCCCGCAGGATGTCTCGGTTATAGGAATAGATGGATTAAAAAAAAGAAATCTGTTTGTTCCGCGTCTGACTTCTGTATCGATAAATACAAAAATGCAGGCCTGTTCATGTGTAGATGTAGTGATTGCTATGATTGAGGGTAAGAAAGTCGGCCGGTTTATTCCTATAAAACCTCAAATCATAGAAGGGGATTCTGTCAGAGACCTTATGTAGGTATGAAAAAAGTGTTGTATAAATAGGAGGAAAATAAGAATGATGATGAAGAAAAAGAGATTTTTGATATTGGGAATATCGGCTGCGCTTTTATGTGGCTGCGGTTCAAACGGTGATGGAAATGCAAAAGGAACAAAAGATGAGGAAGGGAAAACAACGATTACTGTCGCAGGCTATCCAAGTGCGGATCAGGCATTTGAAGCTGCGTTAGAAGGATTTCATGAGAAGTATCCGGATATTGAGGTAGAGTTCAATATCACGGATTCTACCAGCCATCATCAGGCATTGTCCACAGCGCTTGCGTCGGGTACGGACGCGGCGGATGTGGCAATGGTAGAGGGAGGATATATTGCCCAGTACAGTAATTCAAATGCACTGACTAACTTGCTGGAAGAGCCGTTCAATGCGGAACAATATAAGGATGATTTTGTGGCGTTGAAATGGAATCAAGCGTATTCCGTAGATGGGAAAAGGATGGTGGCGATTCCATGGGATATCGGACCGGCGACCTATTTTTATAGAAGGGATGTGTTTGAGGAATGTAATCTTCCCACCGACCCGGACGAGGTGGGCGAACTGATGAGCACATGGGAGGGTGTTCTGGAAGTGGCGGAAGCTGTCTCTATTCCCGGAGAAAGATGGCTGCTTCCAGATGCGGTTGATTTTTATCGTATGATGTTTGCAAACAGAGATTATTATAATGAAGACCTGACTCTGCGCCTGGATCGTGATGGTGATGTGGAATGTCTTGATGCGATTAAAACAATTCGGGAAAACGGATGGGATATGAATGTAAATGCTTTCAGTTCTGAGGCTTATAGCGGCTTTGCTTCCGGTACATGTGTCAGCGTACCGATGGCAAGCTGGTTCGGAGGAATGTTGAAGACAGACGTGGATCCCGAAGGCACAGGGAAATGGGCGGTTACAGATATGCCCGGAGGAATTCAGTCAAGTAACTGCGGAGGATCTTATCTGGTAATTCCGGAACAGTCTGAACATAAAGAAGAGGCATGGAAGTTTATAGAATATATGTTATGTACGGCGGAAGGACAGAATGCCATTATGGAAGAAGTCGATTATTTTCCGGCATATACCCCCGCATATGAGGATCCTATGTATGATGAGGAAGACGCTTACTTCGGAGGTCAGAAAACCAGGAGCTTATGGGTGGAGCAGGCAGTAGAGATGGAACCTGTATACTCAACGATGATGGATGTGAGCGCGGAAGAATGTATCACCAGCACGATCAACGGATGTCTGGACCGGGGAGATTCGCCGGAACAGATGAAAGAACAACTGGAAGAAGACATTGAAAAGGCGGTTGCGGAACTGAAAGCACAATGGATTCAGATTTATAAAGACGCAGGTATGTGGGAGGATTAATTTAGATTGGAGTTTAGCAATTACCCGATAAGGGGAATTGCCTGAAAGGAGGACTTGGCGGGCTGTCTTTAAAACGGACGGCCCTGTCAGAAAACATGTATGAGAAGATTTTGGAAATCCATTTATAAATACCGTGTTGCTTATGCATATGTCGCTCCATTTTTTATTCTCTTTCTGATATTCAGCCTGTATCCGATTGTAGCCGGATTTGGACTTAGCTTTTTCAGATGGGATGGAATGGGAAGTAAACATTTTATCGGGATTGAGAACTATATTAATTTGCTGAAAGATTCTTTGTTTTGGACGGCATTTCGCAATACAGTCGTTATTGGCGTGATTGCGCATATTCCGATCTTGCTCGGCGGAATGGCTTTAGCTTATATTCTGAATTCAAAATTAGTCAAAGGTGCCAATCTATTTAAGACAATCTACTTTATGCCAATGGTTACCAGTGCTGTTGCGATTTCTATTATTTTTACGCAGTTGTTCAGTAATAATTATGGTCTGATTAACTATGTGCTAAAGCTGTTTGGAGCAGAGGGATATAATTGGCTTGGCGGCGACGGGTCCCTGATCAAGGTGGCGGTTATTGTTATGAACGCCTGGAAATGGATCGGATGGAATATGGTTATCTATTTGGCAGGAATGCAGGGAATTAATACGGATATCTACGAAGCGGCGAAGATTGACGGAGCCGGTCATGTAAAAACATTCTTTTCTATTACGGTTCCGCTGATCAAGCCGATTATTTTGTTCACGCTGGTGCAATCCAGTATCGGTATGTTTAATCTGTTTACAGAACCATTTATTTTGACTAATTCCAGTTGGACGGGAGGAGTGAATAATGGTGGACTTACGCTGATGATGTATCTGCTGGGAAAAGCGCCGCAGGGAGGAACTGCATACGGATATGCATCTTCGATCGCATACGTTATCACTATATTTATCGTATTATGTTCCCTTGTATTTAATAAACTGGCGGAAGAAAAATAGGAGGATAAAATAAATTGAAAAGGACAGGTAAAAAAATAGTACTTTATGCCATTCTAATAGTCATTGCGTTGGTTATGCTGGCACCTTTTTACATGATGTTAGTCATGTCCACATTAGAGACAAACGAGATCTATTCATTTCCTCCGCATATATGGTTTGGAAATAATCTTGTGGAAAACTTTAAGAGTATGATGGAACAGATTGATCTTGGAAAAGCGTTTTTGAACAGCTGTATTGTCACTTTCTCACAGACAGCTTTAAGCCTGCTGTTCTGTTCCATGGGTGGATATGCGTTTGCAGCGTATGATTTCCCGGGCAAAAAACAACTGTTCGCCGTATTGTTGGGAACAATGATGATTCCATTTACGGCGGGAATTATTCCGTGGTTTATCATGATGTCCAAGCTTGGATGGATCAATACATATTGGGGACTGATTATTCCATATAGTGCAAATGCTTTTGGTATATTCTGGATGAGGCAGTATTGTCAGAATAATGTGCCAATCTCTCTGCGGGAGGCGGCAAAGATAGACGGCTGCAGTGAATGGTTGATTTTCTTCAAGGTGGTCGCGCCGAATCTTGCACCTGCATATGCTGCTCTTGGAATTATGCAGTTTGTGAACAGTTGGAATGATTTTCTTGTTCCGCTGATGGTTTTAAGGGACAATGAATTGATGACATTGCCGCTTGCATTGAAAAGCATGATTTCAGACAGGGCAAATGACTATGGGGCGATTATGTTGGCGAGTACTTGCGCCGTACTGCCTTTGCTCATTACCTTTTTATGTGCATCCAAATTTTTTATATCCGGTCTGACGAGCGGTGCTGTGAAAGAATAATAATTGGTACGGGAGGAAGTTGGCTTTGAAAAGAATAAGCTTTAATGAAGGATGGGAGTACGCGATGCAGAGCGACGGTTTTCTGGGAACAGTAACAGAGGAATTCCGACCGGTTACGCTGCCCCATGATGCCATGATCTGCAGACCCAGGAATAGGGATGCGGCGGGAAAGAATAATTCAGGCTATTATCCGGAAGGAGTATATGAGTATCGGAAAAGATTTACGGTACCGGAGGAATGGAAAGAAAAAAGGATTATAATAGAGTTTGAAGCCGCCTATATGCAGGCTATGGTATATATAAACGGAATGTTTGCGGGAAGTCATGCTTATGGCTACACACAGTTTTATATAAAGGCTGATGCATATCTCCATTATGGGGAAGAGAATGAGATACGTGTTGTTACAAGAAATTATAAAGATTCCCGTTGGTACAGCGGCGCCGGTCTTTATCGTGATGTGTCGCTTTATACGGCCGATCTAGTTCATGCGCTGCCGGATCAGCTGAAAATCACAGTTGAGAGTGCGGACAAAAATCGGGCAGTGGTTTCCAGTGTGCTGACGATTGTGAATGAGGGAATCAGTACGGTTAAAACATTCATAAAAACGGAATTCTGCTGTCAGGACGGATCTTTGGCGGCGGAGAACAAAGTCCCGGTAACTATATTCCCGGGAGAGAAAAAGGTAATTCGACAGAGAGTGAGTATCCCAAATCCGAAGCTGTGGAATGTGGATACGCCGTATCTGTATACCTGCAGAGCCAGGATTATGGACAAATCCGCCCAGAACATCTGCCGGGATGAGACAGAGACTACATTTGGAATCAGAATGCTCTCCTTAAGCGTAGAGAATGGCCTGCTGATCAATGGGGTAGAAACGAAGCTTCGGGGCGGATGTATTCATCATGACCAGGGAATCCTGGGAGCTGCGTCTATTGCACGGGCAGAAGAAAGAAGAGTGGAATTGATGAAGGAATCAGGTTTCAATGCGCTAAGAATCTCTCATAACCCGGCGAGCCGGGCTTTGTTGGATGCTTGTGACCGGGTAGGAATGCTGGTGATGGACGAGGCTTTTGACAGTTGGCATATGAGCAAGAATGCGTATGATTATAGCATTATTTTCAATGAAAACTGGGAAGAAGATGTGACGAAAATTGTAGATAAGGATTATAATCATCCTTCCGTTATCCTATATTCTATTGGAAATGAAATTCCGGATACGGGAAATGAAGAGGGGGCCGAATGTAGCCGGAAAATCGCCGAAAAATTCCGACAGTTGGATCCGGGCCGTTATATAATTAATTCGATTAATATGATGCTAAGTTCCATTGGAGCCGGTTCCATGATTTTTTTTGAATCACAGGATCTGGATATTAACAGCACGATGGCAGAACTGGGTGATAATATGCAGAAGCAGATGGCTAGGGAGGAACTGGGAGATTATACGGAGGAATCTTACGGGACGGTAGATGTTGCAGGATATAATTATGCGGACGGTAGATATGAGACGGATCACGAGAAATATCCCAACAGGATTATATGCGGAAGCGAAACCTTTGTAAACCGAATTGGAGAAAGCTGGCCATTAATAAAGAAGCTGCCTTATGTGATCGGTGATTTTACATGGACTGCATGGGATTATCTTGGAGAATGCGGCATAGGAAAAGTAGATTATACAAAAAATGCAACCTGGAAATACGGTGATTATCCATGGTTTGCGGCGTACTGCGGCGATTTTGACCTGATCGGGACAAGGAGGGCACAGTCTTACTATCGAGAAACTGTATTCGGACAGGCTGATCAGCCTTATATTGTCTCGCAGAATCCGTCTCATTATGGGAAAAAACCTGTGTTCACTCCATGGAGCTTTTATGATTATGTTCCTACATGGAATTGGAAAGGTCAGGAGGGAAAAGCAATTGTGTTGCAGGTTTATGCAGATGCCGACCAGGTGGAGGTGCTGATTAATGACCGGTCATTGGGAGTCAAGCAGGCAGGAAGGGAATGTGGTTTTATAACGGAGTACGAGACGGTTTATGAACCGGGAACAGTGACTGTTCGGGCTTATAAAGACGGACAGAAGACAGGGACGAATCGTCTGTCCAGTGGAGGAGAGGGGAGTCTGCTTCTGCACGCAGACAGAAAGGTTCTGCGTGCGGATCACCGGGATCTTGCTTTTGTGTCGATCCTTCACAGCGATCAAAATGGCGTTATCATTCCCAATGATGATATTGAGGTAAGCGTGACAGTAGAAGGCGCAGGAGTCCTGCAGGGATTGGGAAGTGCAAGGCCATGGGGAGAAGAAAATTTTTATGAAGGAAAATGCACGACTTTTTGTGGGAAAGCAATGGCAGTTGTTCGTCCGGAATGTGCGGGGAAGATCGTGTTATCTGTGCAGTCCGGGCGCTATGGAGTTCACAGGATGGAATTGGAAGCCAAATCGTAGGTAAAGAGGTCTAGGGGATGAGCTATTTTGAAAAAACAACTCCGGAGGCAGTGGGGATGCATTCGGAGGATATCTTGAGATTTATTGGAGATATGGAAAAGAAAAATATAGAACTGCATAGTCTGATGATCATCCGGTACGGAAAATGCTGCGCCTTTGGTTGGTGGGCACCTTATGCTCCGGAATATGTTCATCCGCTGTGTTCATTCAGCAAGTCTGTCACTTCGATAGCAGTAGGATTTGCGGAACAGGAGGGACTTCTCGAACTAGATGAAAGAATCGCGGATATCTTTCCGGAATATCTGCCGGAGAATCCGTCGCAGAATCTTCTGAATGTGGAACTGCGGCATCTACTGACAATGAGCTGCGGGCATGATACGGAAATCGAGGCCATGGGGGAGGAGTGGATCAAGGAGTTTCTTGCACATCCCTTTCAGCATGAGCCGGGGACCTTTTTCCGGTACAATACGGCGGGGACAAATATATTGGCAGCTGTGATAAAAAGAAGGACCGGAGAGAATGTGACGGAATATCTGCGGCCGAGACTTTTCGAACCGTTGGGGATCCGTACTGTTTTCTGTGAGTGCCTGCCGGGGCGGGAATCGGTTGAGATCGGCGGAGGAGCTATGAAGCTTTGCACGGAGGATATGGCAAGATTTACATATTTTCTCCTGAAAAAAGGAAGATGGGAAGGGAGACAGTTATTAAGAGAAAGCTGGTTTGAGCGCGCGTGCAGCAAGCAGATCGAGACAGAAGGAGACGCCGACGGGCATGTAGGGGACTGGGCGTGCGGATACGGCTATCAGTTCTGGATGTGTTCGCATCTAGGCGCCTTCCGGGCGGACGGCGCGTTTGGGCAGTTTGGAGTCGTTTTTCCGGATTGGGATATGATCGTGGTAATGACAGCTGCAACAGAGCAGACCCAGGAAGTCATGGACTCGCTCCGGCAGTGCCTTGTCCCCGCAGCGGCGGATAACGCAATCGAAGAAAACACTCTGGCGCAGGTCCTTGAAGAAAAGCTTGCTGCTTTGGCCATTTTGCCTTTAGGGGGAAAACGGCAGTCCCAGACAGAGAGCAGGATAGACGGCAGGACTTTTTACGCAGGGGAAGAAGCGGAAGAATACTGCAGTTCTATGGAGATTCTGATCGGAGGAGTGGCGTTGTACCATGTAGAGGAAGGAAAGACGGAGAAGATGAGCTTTGGTTTTTCGAAGGATATGGTTACATGGAGCCTGTGGGAAGGAGACAGGGAGAAACGACTCACGGGAGATTTCCGCGGACGATTTCAAATCAGCCGCTGCGGAGAATTCTTCTACGGAGCTTCGGCCGGCTGGCTGGATGAAAATACGCTGCAGATGGAGATCAGGAGGCTGGATGCGGTCAGCGGGGCAAGGCTCATATTTCGATTTGAAGGCAGCCGGCTGACATTAGATTCACAGGATACCCTTCTTTCGGAGGGCAGCAGTGTGATTGGTATGAGGAAGAAGCATACGGTACCTTTTTGGCTGCGTTAAGATTAACTTCTGCTTATTCCTGCAAAGCGGGCATTGGCACACAGCTTTTCTAAGGGGGAAATCGGCTAATGCCGATTTTTCCGCTTTAAAAGAGAAATAGGGATACCCTGTGGAATATGTCAGTGCCTTTCGGCACTGACATATTCCACAGGGTATCCCTATTTCTAAGATCAGTAATTATTTTTGAGCGCACAAAATAAAGGATATCTGCCTGGTAAGCCACGCTTTCCATTATGCTGCGTTTTCTTCCTTTTTGCCTTCAAACTTCCGGAGCTTATTGCATAAGAACCGATGATATTTATTGATATTTC
>CAJTCH010000108.1 GCA_910574715.1 Lachnospiraceae bacterium
TAACTGTTGCTGCCGGTTTGGCTTATCTGCCGACTCTGGCTGACAAACAATAAAAAATCCAACTACATCATGTGGCTATGGATCTCATAATGGGATTCATGGCCTTTCGATTTCGAAAGAAAAGCTATACCAACAGCGTGCTGCATTTTCGGCGGTATTATGCATTTGTAGACAGCACTGCGCAGTCAATGCGAAAAAGGTTGGAAAAATAATTTGCCGTTTATGTCTCCCTCAATTCGCCGTCCAACAATCAAACGGCGGCACTATCTTCCGAAGATTCTTATTTGCCAATCTCTTATGATATTTCTCATAGTCTGCATACACCGCAAGACTGACAAGGTTCTCTAATAAGGCGTATTGATTGTATCTCTTCCCAATTTCCTTTTTAATGCCCTCAACCCTCCGGTATACCGTTGGAGTCGAAACTCCGAAAATCCGGGCAACATCTGCTTTATTCCGGTACTTTTTGTTGGCTACTGCCATCTATCTCACCTCCTTCACTGATCACAAGCTCCTTACTCATGCTTTTCTATACTTTTTAAAACTCTTGCGTCGAACCTTCTATTACTGTCCTAAATGAAACGTTCCGAACTGGCAAAATCGTTACTTCACATCATGAATACAAGAGCCTTGCGCTTCCCATTAGCCTCCCTTCTCTCGGTGGCACTTCTGGGTATGTTTACTTCGAGTTTCCCGAAGCAATTTTTCAAACTGACGCCACTCAGTTGAAGTTCCTAATAAATTCCAATCGTGGCGTGGTAGTTGAAAAGACACTACCACTAGGGCATCATCTTGATTGACGTACTGCTTCTCATATTCGGTTATCTCATACATATCTTGGCCCATCTCACACCACCTCCTGCTCTTCTACTTGTAA
This sequence comes from Lachnospiraceae bacterium, assembly GCA_910574715.1. Taxonomy (GTDB): domain Bacteria; phylum Bacillota; class Clostridia; order Lachnospirales; family Lachnospiraceae; genus Sporofaciens. Next base: position 878 of record CAJTCH010000108.1, read on the forward strand.
ATCTCTTTCAGTTCTCCTATACTGTAATTACAGGACACTGCCATGTCCGAGTACGAAAGAAAGGAGAAACCACATGAATCCAATACGACTAACTGTCGGCAAATACACTGGCGATATTGAAAAACGTCTTGAATATACATCATCTGCAAGTGTATTTGAAGTTTTCCCGGATTCCTTCATGAAAGCATATACAAACCACAAAAATTTTACAGATTTTTGTGAGGCCATTCATTGTGATATGAAATCACAGGATGACTTGAATAGATTACAGGATAGCCATGATTTTGACTCTGCTATCCGATCCCAATCTAGTTTTGAATCCTGGGACGTCATGATTGAAACAGCATATAATGAACTCATTAATCAAAAATAACTCTACCACTTAACTCTTACTACTCAACAAACAAAAAGAATTCGGGCGGATGACCGGGTAGGCACTCTTTGCAAATAATGTTGTTCTGTCTGCTCATCCGTTTCCAAATATTCCGGAACTCTTCCCATTCAGATTTTGATACCAGCTTCATCTTGGATTCTATGATTCCATCATTTTTTAATGTTCCTACGAAGATTGCCTTAGGTATAATCTCTTCTTTCCCCTTACATACTTCAACTCTGGACTTCTGTAGGGTAATCCATTCTTCCAATGTAAGCTTCATTCTCTCACACCCACCTCCTTCTTTTTTCTTGACTGTCCAAACTTTGGTACACCCACTGTGTTATGCTTATCTAAACCACCTCCTTTTCTTCACTAAGAAAATACTCGATAGATACACCGAAGTAATCAGCCAATATTTTGAGCTTATCAACTTTTGGATTATATCTTCCATACTTCCAATTAGTTAAAGTTGCTGTTGAAATACCTGTTTCCTTCGATACACCGTAATCAGTTACACCTGCTTTATCTCTAAGCGTTGTGTACTTGCTGTACATTTTTTCACCTCCATAACAAAATTATATTGACATTAGCTAAGGTTTCTAATATAATTGAATTGTCAAATCAAAGTTATAAAAGAAACCAAAGCTAATAATCATGATTTAGCTTTGTTGTCAAAGCTATTACCATAATATAGCATTGATTTCAAAGTTTATCAATATACTTTAGCTTATTTTTCAAACTTATTTTTGAGGTGCTATATGTACAAGATTTTTGAAACATTATGTAATGAACATGGGGTAACTCCATATAGAGTGTGTAAAGATACCGGAATAACTACTGCAACTATTAGTAATTGGAAAGCAGGACGATATGTCCCAAAAGCTGATAAATTACAGAAAATAGCTGATTACTTCGGAGTAACCATAGAATATTTAATGAATGGTAAAGACACCGATAGCAAAGAACCCCAGCTAAAACCCCGGGACGAAAAAGACATCAAAGAAATTCTGTCCAGCACAGAACAACTCCTTAAGCAAGACGGGCTTATGTTCGACGGCCAGCCTGTCAGCCCAGAGGCTATAGATTCCATCCTCTCAGCCATGCAGATCGGGATGGAGATGGCTAAAAAGAAGAATAAAGAGAAGTACACTCCCAAAAAGTACAAAAAGGATTGATGTTATGAATGATATTAGAAAATTAGCAAATTCACTTGCTAAGAAATACCAGAGTAGAAACCCTTTTGAAATCATACAAGGGATGAACACTATACTGGTATTTGCTCCGCTTATTGATGTACGCGGCTTTTATCAATACTTTCAAAGAAATAACATTATATACGTAGATGAGCACTTACCAGAGCACGAACAAAAATTTGTCTGTGCACATGAGTTAGGGCATATGCTCATGCATCGTGGAGAAAATACTGTCTTCATGGATACCAGAACATACTTGAAGACTACGCCGTATGAAACGGAAGCTGACAAATTCGCTATTGAATTGTTAGTACCAAATGAAATTATTCTGGAAAACTGGAAAAATACTACTGAGCATTTATCAAAAATTACTGGTTACTCAGAAAAATTGATCAGATTAAGACTTAAATAATATATGATTGCTTCAGCGTTTAAATAGATTTCTCAATGTGAGGTCGTACAAAAAAGAAAGAAAGGAAAATTTATGAAAAAGAAACTATTAATGATTTTACTATTATGTATATTCTCTATGAATTTAACTGCATGTACTAGCGAAGAAACCGGAACACAAAAAAAGGACAAAGACATTGAAGAATATAATATAGATGATTTTGGTGCTTTATATGAAAAAACTAATGTTCTTTTTGAAAAAGAATCCGAATACTTAACTGATGATGAATTATACAGCGATAAAGGCTATTCAATTTATAAAAAATGCTCAGAAGAAACTGGGCTTCCATTTAAAAAAACAATCCGACTACGAGGGAAAAAAATGAATTCCATGAAGGGTTTTCTCTTAGAATCCACTGATGGGAAGTATTCTATTAGTTGTTTTTTCAATGAGGATTCTCTAAATGAAAGCTTATTCATAAATGACGGTGATAATATTGTAGTAAGCGGAATATTTTCAGAAAACGCAAACTCTTATGGTTGTTTAACGAATGCAACTATAGAATCTCCCCAAAACATTGAAATTGTTTATGAAAATAATATTGACGCCATCCTTTCTGATTATGAACATATTTCCAGATCGCTTATAGTTCAAGGTGAGATTAGCACAATATTATCTTTGGAAGAATTTGAACAGGGTATGGAAATAATGAAATCTACAGTTACGTATGAACACCAGGATTACTATTATGATACGGTTGCACAGTTACAAGGTGAAAGCGGATCAATATATTTTATGTATAAAAACGATGAATATCCGAATTTAAAAGTGGGAGATAAAATTGTTACACCAGGATATGTCTACGATCTTATGCACCTGAAACATTTAGACGGAACCGTAGAGATTCTTAGTGGTTTGATGGGAAATGTTTATGATATTTACACATTTCAATAACTAGAACTAAACCACGGGGATGTGGGGATTTTTATCATAAATAATGATGCCTACATCAAAGAATATGGCAAGACGGAACTCATTTCACGGAATCCGGACTCACCGAATAACATAATCTCTAAATATGACAATATTGTCTGTATGGGGAAAGTGGTAGGAAAGTATGAGTGATAACCGCTTCGGCGTTTATATCAATTTTTCAATGTAAGCAAATCAAACAGGAAAGGACGTGACCACATGCCAATGCCACAGGAACGAATTTACACATCAGAAGACTACTGGAACCTTCCGGAAGGCCAGCGCGCAGAGCTGATCGACGGAAAACTATATGCCATGGCTCCGCCGAACCGGATTCACCAAAAATTGTCAATTTTAACGGCAAACATCATACTGAACCACATACAATCTAAACATGGAAACTGTGAAGTTTATGCTGCCCCGTTTGCAGTTAATCTGAATAAAGATGATGAAACATGGGTTGAACCTGATATTAGTGTAATCTGCGATAAAGGGAAACTTTCAAACCGCGGATGTGAAGGCGCGCCCGACTGGATTATTGAAATTATATCACCAAGCACCCAAAGCCGTGATTATTTAAAAAAATTGATGCTCTATCAAAATGCAGGTGTCCGTGAATACTGGATTGTGAATCCAAGGATTTTCAGCACGACAGTCTACAATTTTGAAACCGGTGAATCAAGTTCTTATTCCTTCAAGGAAGCTGTTCCGTCTGGGATACTTGACAGTCTAAATATTGTATTTGCTGATTTTCTACAATAAATGAAAACCGCCCCTGCGCCAACAGGAACGGTTTCACATAGATGTAGCTCGCAAACCAGAGGATTGCGGTACATTCTACCCTAAGCAAGTAGATTATACCATAATCCTCCACAATTTACGAGGGTTATTTTTTATACCCTTTTTAGGAGGAAGAGATTATGTGGAGTGAAATATTACCTAACGGAAAAGTCCGCTTCGTTGAACGCTACGAAAACCCCATGACTGAAAAGAGTCATAAAGTATCTGTCACCATGGACAAGGATACTGCAAGTACCCGGAAACTTGCGCAGGCAGCCCTAAATGACAAGATAGACGCGAAGCTGTCCTCTATTACGGCTACCATCAAAAAAGACGCTCTGCGGCTCTCTGAGCTTGTCGAACTCTATCGCACAGACCAGAAAGCCACCGTAACCAAGTCTACATACCAGCGGAACTATTTTGCCATGGATTCTCTGATGCGGATCCTCGGTCGGGATATCCTGGTGGATAAGATCACAGCCGGATATGTCCGAGAAAAGCTCGCTGCAGAAAACGAGAAGCCAGGAACTACCAACGAGCGTATTACCCGTCTGAAAGCCCTGATGCGCTGGGGATATCAGAATGATTATATCGCCGATATCCGCTGGCTTGATAAGATCAAGAAATTCAAAGATGATGAAAAGGTCCAGAAACTTGAAGAAAAATATCTTGAAAGTGATGAGTTGAAGATCCTGCTGAAAAACATGAAGGTCGATAAATGGCGGATGCTCACAGAGTTCTCAGCCCTCTCCGGCCTGCGTGCAGGCGAAGCGATCGCGCTCAATACATCTGATATCGACTTCACCAACCGGTACATCCGTGTCAGTAAGACATACGATCCAGTGAACCGTGTTGTCGGGACACCGAAGACCGCAACCTCTAATCGAGAAGTATACATGCAGGATGAACTCTTTACCCTATGCAAACAGATTAAGCGTTATATGGACAAGGAACGATTCTACTGCGGACACCGGTCTGAATTGTTCATGTGTGATGTGAACGGCGATCATCTGAATTACTACTCTTACAACAAATATCTGCAAGAGAACGCAAAACAGTTGTTTGGTAAGACTGTGACTACTCACTTTATGAGACACACTCACGTGGCACTCATGGCAGAGCAGGGAGTCCCCCTGGATGTCATATCGAGAAGACTTGGCCACAGTGACAGCCGGGTCACAATGAATATCTATTTTCATGTAACGAAGAAGATGCGTGAAAAGGACAACCAGAAGATAAAAGAAGTATCTATTTTATAGCTTGCCCCATTTCTGCCCCATTTTTGAATTCACAACAAGAAAAAATCCCGCAATCCCTTATTCTAAAGGACTCCGGGATTCTGATTCAATGCGGATGACAGGACTTGAACCTGCACGGGAAGCCCACTAGATCCTAAGTCTAGCGCGTCTGCCAATTCCGCCACATCCGCATATTCTATATATAATGTAAGAACCCGAAAATCCTGTAAACACAAAATTCTCGGAAATCATCTCTACTGAGTATGCCAGGGTTCGAACCCGGGACAACTTTATTAAAAGTCATATTATCCAAACTCGATACATCGCATAAACTCTTATATTCCCATAGTACTATCGGTCAAAAATGAGACAACTTATTCTTAAACCGTTAAAAATCATATCACACATCTATAAATTAGTCAAATAATTTTTATTAGTAAATATGCAAAAATACATGAATTTAATCTCGCATGTCGAAATTTAATGTTTAATACTTTTGGACATAATAATTTCCATCATCAATAATATATATGGTGTAGTTATCTAAATACTATAATCTCCCTCCTGAGGTCGTGAATAAGACGCAGGAAATTGAGAGCGTCAGCGGTGTAGAGTTTGCCTGGAAACATATCAGCATGGACACACTTGCCCGAATCTGCGAAACGCTGGATCATGGTATTATAGACGTGATTGAACTGACCCGTGACGAGCCTTCCGCCACAAGAGGGAACGACAGATTCTTTTACAGGGGAACTGGCTGGAAAAGGCTGGATTTTCCGCAGGGGACTAAATTACCGTGAAATGCCAGCATGGACGGCTTATCATTATAAAGGACGAAATAAGATTAGAACCAGAAAAACAAAACAGAATGAATATTTATTTTGTAAAATCTATTTCATCCAGATTCTTATTGCAGTATAATGAAATCAGCAACAAAAATTTTAAAAGAGGTATAAACAATGACTGAAAAAGAAAAAATGCTTGCAGGGCAACTTTATGACCCGTCTGATTCCGAGCTGGATCAGTTACGTTTAAAAGCACGCAAATTGGCAAGAAGCTATAATTTGACTGATGAGGATGAAAGGGAAAAGCAATTTCAGATTCTCAAAGAGTTACTTGCCAATACGCCAGAAATACCCGGATTGCAGGCTCCCATCTATTTTGATTATGGCTGTAATACATATTTTGGCAAATACAGTGGTGCAAACTTTAATTTTACCTGTCTTGACGTTTGCCCTGTCCATATTGGAGATAATGTAATGATTGGGCCAAATGTTACCATTGCCACTCCTATGCATCCTATGCTTCCTGAAGAACGGAATTGTAGATTACGTGAGGATGGTACATTATATAATCTTGAATATGCAAAACCAGTTACCATTGAGAATGATTGTTGGTTAGCCGCTAATGTTGTTGTCTGTGGGGGAGTAACAATCGGAGAAGGAAGCGTTATTGGAGCAGGAAGTGTCGTAATAAAAAATATTCCGCCACACAGTCTTGCAGTAGGCAATCCATGTAAAGTAATTCGGGAGATTACGGAAAAAGATAGAATGGAATAATCTTTTTTCGGTTCTTTCTTAAAAATTGGGTATATTGATAGTAATTAAAAATCCAGATGCTTTGGATAAATTAGCAAAATATTCCGTTCCACCTAAAAAATAGTATTTTTAGCTTTTTCATAAAGAGTATATAATATCGAAAATATTGTCTTTTTTTCAACCACCGGGGAAACATTCTTCAACACAATCTCTACTTCAAATGTTTCCCCACTACGCCCAAACCCCAATATTTTTCTAACTTTCCTAATTTCTCCTTCTGCCATTCCTCACACCACCTCCTTCATACTGCTATCCATTCCATACAAATCATTTTCTGTTACACCCAGTACACCTGATATTGCAAGCAGATCGCAGGGCTTAATTATTTTTCGTCCATTAATCATGTCGTTGAATTGTTGTTTACTGAACCCTGCGCGCTCTGCAACTGCACATTGCTTCATACCTTTTTCATTGATGATACGTACAATATTTTCTGGTAAATTCATATTGTAGTATGCAGCACGCATCTTATCACCTCCACCGTTTACTCTATGTGATTTTTTCATTATAGTCACATATGGTAACCTTATCAATATATTTTTATGCAAAAGTTTTCTTAACGCAAACTTAAATATTGACTGTTCAATATTTAGGTGGTATATTTTAAGCATAATTAAGAAGGGAGATATTAATGGCACTAAATGATAGAATAAAAGAAGCCCGCCTAAAGTGCGGATTTACACAAGAACAATTAGCAAGTATCGTAGGAGTTGCCAAATCTACAATAACTGGATATGAAAAAGGTAATAGAATTCCTACTGCTGCAATGGTTGGAACTCTGGCAGATGCAACCAATGTCGACGCAAACTTCTTATATCAGGATGAGGTTAAAGAATTACATGAAAACCGTGCTACCCCTGAAGAATTTGAAAATATAATCAAAAAATATCGTATTCTCGACTCACATGGTAAAGATATTGTAGATATGATACTAAATAAAGAGGTTGAACGTGTAATAAAATTAGAAAAAGCAAATAATGCTGAAATTTTAGACTTCCAAACAAACTCTTCTACTCAGCGAACCAGGACGCTCCACTATTATCAACGCCTTGCTTCCGCCGGTACGGGACAGTTTGTATTTGACGATGTACCAGTGGATCTGATCGAGATACCGGATATACCGGAATATAAGAAGGTCAAATATGCGATAGGGGTCAACGGCCGGAGTATGGAACCCCTTTACTATGACGGGGATGTACTACTGGTAGAACCCTGCAAAGAAATAGACATCGGGGAAATCGGCATATTTATTGTTGATGGGGATTCTTTTGTTAAGAAGTTCGGCAAAAATATATTGATATCTGTCAATGAAGACTATTCCGACATCCCGATCTCTAAGGAAACACACTGTCTAGGACTGGTGGTGGATAAGATATCTTCTCCACCTGATCTATCGAAACAACTTACACATTTCTTAGAACGGGAAATAGAAAATTATATGGTGTTAGTCAATAAATATGTTGGTCTAATCTCATTACAGTATTACCAGACGATAATTGCGTACATCATAGACACCATGCCAATAGCAACTGTTTCCAATATTGCACAATGAAAGA
>CAJTCH010000109.1 GCA_910574715.1 Lachnospiraceae bacterium
ATCGAAAGGAAGGAAACATATAGGATGGAAGCATATATCAAGGTGGAAGATGTTGAGAAATATTATGGGAGTTCAGGAATCATTACAAAAGCGGTAGAAAGAGTCAGCTTTGAAATATCAAAAGGGGAATTTATTGGGATTATGGGGGAATCCGGTTCTGGTAAAACATCTTTGTTGAATGTGCTTGCCACCATTGACACAGCTACGGCAGGACACATATATTTTGAGGGAAAAGATATTACAAAAATGAGCGAGGACGTTAGAAGTGAATTCAGGAAGGAAAATTTAGGTTTCATTTTCCAGAACTTCAATCTTTTAGATACTATGACATTGCAGGAAAATATTTATATGCCGCTGATCCTTAATGAAGAAAAAAGTAACGACATCATAAAACGAACGGAAGAAATCATAAATATATTGGGAATCAAGGAAGTTGGAAACAAATATCCATATCAAGTATCCGGCGGACAGCAGCAGAGATGTGCCTGTGCCAGAGCGCTCGTAAATAATCCTAAATTGATTTTAGCGGATGAACCGACAGGCGCCCTTGATCCACAGAATTCAGAAAATTTAATGGAATTGCTTTTAGAAATCAATAAGAAATTTAAGACAACTATTTTGATGGTTACACATGATTCATTTTCTGCAAGCTATTGTAACCGTATCTTGTTTTTGGAAAATGGGAAAATATCTTATGAGATATATCGGGGAGCAAGGAGCAGGGAAGAATATCTCGGAGCAATTCTGGATGCTCAAAAAGCATAATTTCAAAAAATAATATGAATATATCTGTATCAGATTGAGATAACATTACTTTGATGATATAAATCGGTAATTGAGTGGAAAAGGTGAAAGGAAAGGGATTGTAATGAAGAGAACATCAAAGAGATTATTGGCAGGAATGGCTTTTTATCTGACAATTGTTTTGATATCTGGGTGTACTATAAAAGGCACTGCTAATCAGGCACCAAGGGAGATTTTAGAAGATGATGGGATCATTTCTGAAATGAATGCAGAGATATATAAACAAGAGAAATTACCGTTGGATTATGATGGAGAAGAAGTGAGAGCAGATTTAACCCATGTAGATTTTATCGTTCGTTTATCAGAAGATAATGGTTTTTATCTTGAATACAATATTAGTGGCAAAAACGATGAACCCCCTTTGACAGTCAATATACAGGATGGAGTTCTTATCCTGGAAGAGAAAAATGCTAAGCCGGCAACTTATTATAGCGGAGTATTTGTTGATGGCATTAGCAATAACTTGAAAACGAAAAAAACTGACTACACCAGTGTTGTAACATTATATGTTCCTTCTGATGCGGAAATTAAGTTGATGACAAATATGGGGGAAGGCGATATGGAACTTCATGGACTCAATGTAAAACCAGTAGACATTCACATGGATGAGGGAGATTTAGATCTCTTTGATATGACAATAGAGGGCGGAAATATTATATTAGTTAATGGAGATATTGTGGCAGAGAATGTGAAATTATCTCAAAATATCCAAATGCAAACGGAGAATGGGGATTTTTCTTTGGAACTGAATCCATCATCCCAGGATATGCTTTCAATTTATGCCAATTCAGAGATGGATATAGAAGTGTCCGAGAAACTGGGAGGAAAGTTATCGGAAAATGATGAGAAAGCATATTTTGAGAGAAAGGTAAAAGGCTCAGATGATTGCCTGACGATTGTGTCGAAATGTGGGGATATCATGATAGACTAGAAGCGGACAGCAACAGTTTTGTGAATATATTCTTATCAGATTTAGACGGCATTATTTTGATGAAGTGAAGGAATGTGTTGTGGAAAATATCATTGAACAATATCAAGAACGCATTGAGCATGAGTTTAATGCCTTATGTAAGATCATCATTCGCCATGCGTCAGCAGAAGCTAAGAGCAAAGTTTCTAAAAGATGGAAGCAGGAAATATCTTTTGAGTATTTAGTAGAATCAGGAGTGATACCAGCATATAGTTGTGGGGGATTTGAGAATGGAATAGAAGCCAGACATCCGCTGTCGCTTTGTGGACATACTGTAATTTTAGAAAATGAGCGGCTTTCCAAGGCATTATCTTTGTTGGAAAGGAAGAAACAAGAAATTGTATTCTTATATTTTTTTAAACATTACACTTACCAGGAAATTGCAGGGTATTATGGTCAGGCGCATAGTAGTGTTTGGAGCAGAATGAAGACGGTAATGAAGCAGCTGAAAGGAGAAATGGGGAAACAGGAATGAAGGGAAAGAATCTTATTTCGTATGGAACGATTGTAAAAGCTGCCAATGGTGATCCGGGAGCAATCGAAACAGTATTAGAACATTATGGTGGATATATCCGATATTTTTCAAAAATGGATGGTTATGTGAATACAGATGTAGAAAACCATGTAAGGGAACGATTAATAGACGGTATATTGAAATTCCGTTTTGATAAAGAATAGAGCTAACAATAAAACGTTGTTTTGCATAAATGTAAGAAAGCAGTAAGTCTACAAGATTCACTGCTTTTTGAATTTAAAAACAGAATCATAGGAGAATGTTTGCGCAATGGCAGGCTTAAAACGGCGAATCCATGTAGGAAAGGGTTTGCCGTTTTTTATTTGTTAGGCTTTAGCCTGTTTCACATTGTGGAGTTTCTCAACAGAGAAACGAAACTTTGGGAAACAAATAAACCACCTGCTATGCAGGTGAGTCAGCATTGCTTTAGCTTACAGTAAAAAACCTCCAATGTTATAATGATGCAGGTTCGCCAACCGCATTAAGGACAAAGGAGGTTATCCATATGGATAGTAATAATTTATCACATACGAAAGTACAGTTTACAAGGGACTACACAAGGTAACGGTCTGACGGGCGCTGATATGCCCGTCAGATTTTCCATGTGATGTTTAAGCTGTCGCTTGTGGCGGCAATGGTGGTAATCATCAAATCCACCACCCGCCGCTTGTCGTCAAAGGATACGTTCTTCCAAGTGTCGAGGTAGCCGGAAATCTGGCTGACCTGTTCCGGGCTGATGGCTTCCACGGTCAACTCCGCCATCTTCGCCAGAAGTTCCTGCTTGCGTCCGTCCAGTTCGGCTATCTTCACATTCACATAGGAGAGCAGCACATTATTTGCGCCTGTCAGACTGTCCAGCAACTTTTCAATCTCGCTATCCACATGGGCAAGTTCCACTTGCAGGGCGGTGATTTTGGGATTGGCCTTTGCCGCTTTCTTCCTGCCCGTCAGTGTCTTGTAGCTGTCCAGCTTTTTCACCATCTGCCGATACACCACCGCTTCCAGTTCCGCCGTGATGATTTTCCCACAGCCGGGACAGCTTTTGTTGTCCAGCCGTTTCGTACAGCGGAGGTACTGTCTGCCGGAGGGATTGAAGATACTCATAAGGGCGTACCCGCAGTTCCCGCACTTGATTTTCCCCGCCAGCCATGTATGGGTGGCTTTCCGGGCGGACTGGATTTTCATGTTGTTCATCAGCTTCTTGCGGCAGGTCAGCCATATATCCGAGGGGACAATCCCCTCATGGGGCGCAAGCACCAGCATTTGGTCTTTCAGGCTTTGGGCCTTGCCCGGCTTCACATCCCGGCCTTGATAGAGATAACACCCGTTCATGCCCGTGAAGTCGGCGACGTCATTGACAAGCACCGTCCCCTGGCTCTTGAAAAACTCGTACACATCCAAATCCGCCTGCACATAGACGGGGTTGCGTAACATCTGCGCCAGCGTGGGGCGTATCAGTTCCCGGCCATTAAATAAAATGCCCTGTTCCGCAAAGTGCCGGGTAATGTCCCCATAGGAAGTTGTCGGCTCGGCGTACATTTCAAACATCAGCCGGATATTTGCCGCTTCCTCCGGCTTCACTACCAGCCGCTTTGTATTGATACCGTCCATCTTGATAGGCTCCGTATGGAAGCCATAGGGGGCTTTCCCGCCCATCTTGAAGCCCCGCTGACTGCGGGAATAGTAAGCGTCCGTCACCCGCTTCTGTATCGTTTCCCGTTCCAACTGTGCGAACACGATACAAATATTCAGCATGGCCCGGCCCATCGGGGTTGAAGTATCAAACTTTTCCGTGGAAGAAACAAACTCCACATTGTACTGCTGGAACAGCTCCATCATGGTTGCGAAATCCAGAATGGAACGGCTGATACGGTCAAGTTTGTAGACAATGACTTTTGCTATCAGGCCCTTTTTAATATCCCGCACCAACTCTTGAAATTTCGGGCGGTCTGTGTTTTTGCCGCTGTATCCTTTATCTGTGTATTCCCTGCAACTACCGCCTTTCAATTCGTATTTGCAAAACTCAATCTGGCTTTCAATGGAAATGCTGTCCTTTTTGTCTACCGATTGTCTTGCATAGATTGCGTCTATCCGATTATTCATATTGTCGCTCCTTTTCTTAAAAAAGAAACGGAGCTGCTGACAGTCTTATTATACCGCCAACAGCCCCGTAAATCAATGATGTGGCTGGAAAAACTTACGCCCCGGCTTCCTCTTTCTGCCGCTTGTCGGCGTACTTGCGGAACACCTCATAAAGCTGCTGTTCCAGTTCCCGGCGTTTGGCCGCTTCCTGCTCCGGTGTAAATACCGGGGAGAGATTTTCCAGCGTGATTTCCTTCCCTTGAAAAGTCACGATTTCTGTTTCCTTTTTGTATCTGATATTCGTTATAAAATCACCTTTCCTTTCCATAGTTCGGTTGCCGCTTCAACTCTGCCAGCACTTCCGGCGGGATACGGTCAACCAGCCGTTGAATGTTGTGTAACTCGCTTTCCAGCTTTGCCCGTTCCATAACGCCTTTCATCTTGTCCTTTTCGCTGGCCTTTGCCCTTGCCTCCAGTTTTTCATTTTCTGCCAAGAGGTCATTTATCGTGACCTTGTATTTCTTCAACTGCCCGGAGAAGTTCTCCATCTGCGGAAACCACTTTTTGAGCATAGAGAGGGCTTCCTCTTTCTTCTTTCCGGCGTTAATTGGATTGATACCGTCCAGCGTGGCTTCAATCGCCCTCGCCTGTTTGGAGAGGGAAACCGCCTGTTTGAAAAGCCGGGTGGGGATATGCTTTCTTCCTGTTTTGCTTGCGCTCTCCCCACGCTCCAAGCTGGGGTACTTCTCCAACATATAGGCGTGAAAATCGTCCTGCCACTTTGTCAGATTGGCCCGGTTGCCTATGATTTCTTTGGCGCACAGGCGGTTGTCTTTCGTCAGCGGAACAAAGGTCAAATGCAGGTGGGGCGTTTTCTCGTCCATGTGTACTATCGCCGACACGATATTTTCCTGGCCTACCCGGTCAATGAGGAAGTCCGCCGCTCTTTTGAAAAACGCCTGTATTTCCTCCGGGGATTTCTTCTTGAAAAACTCCGGGCTGGCGGTTATCAGCGTATCGACAAAGCGTGTACTGTCTTTCCTCGTTCTGCACCCAGACTGTTCAATGCGGCTCTGAATGAAATGGTAGTAGCGCCCCTCCGGCTTGACGATATGGAAATTGTACTTGCTCCGGCTGGTGTCAATGTCCGGGTTGCTGGCGTACTGCTCCTTTTTCCGTTCGTGGTGGGCTTCCAGCGGTCTTGCCGGGTTGCCCTTGTGTTTCTCAAATCGCAAAATTGCGTGTTGCGCCATTGAACTCCTTTCCCCATTCCATTCCTTTCCGGCGGGTTTTCCCGCCGAAAATATCTCTGATAGGATTGGAATGGAATCGATATAAATAGATGGTTTTAATCTCTGTATTTCTATATATCGTCCGGTTTCCGTACTCCAAGAGGATTGATTTTCGTACTTGTAGGGTACGGTTTTCATCCCTCCGGCGTACCGCAGCCGGACTTCTTGAAGTCGGTGTTTGGAACCGCTTCATAGGATTTTGGGTAAATGCGGTTGGGTTTTCCACAGCCCTGTTTCTGTATTTCCACCAGCCCCGCATACTGCAACTCCCGCAGGGTATTCACCGCCTTCTGCCGCCCACAGTGGAGCAGGGCGACCACCTCGCAGATGGGGTAATACAGGTAAATCCGCCCATATTCGTCCGCCCACCCGTTTTTCCGGGATAACTCCGCCCGCCGCAGGATAAAGGCGTACAGCACCTTCGCTTCGTTGGACAGGGGCTTGAATGATGGGGCTTCAAAAAGGAAATTGGGGAGCCGGGTGAAGCTGATGACTTTCTCCGGCTGGTGAATGTAAATCGTGTTTGTCATAGCGTGTTTTGTGGACGGTTAGAAGCCCGTTTTCCGGGGTGGGCGATAAAACATACCGCCCGCCCCGGTTTTGGGCTTGCGGAGCCTTGCAAATCAAGGCTTTTCTCCGCCTTAACTGTCCACAGCAGACCTCCTTTTCCGTTCACTTTCTGTTTTCTGCCGCCTGTGTACTCTGGCGGCGCAGTTCGGGCAGTATTTGCCCCGGTTGGATTTTGGCACATAGGGCTTTCCGCAGACCGAGCAGCGTTTCAAAGCACAGTCACGGTAAATCTCCGCTTCCAGCGTCCTATCCAGCGGCAAGACCGCCCAGCGGAACCACTTGCAGCAGACGGAGAATGTAATCATCTGCGGACAGGTGCAGGTGTCGCCATCGTCCAGCGCAAAGCAGTTTCCACCACCACAGTTGCAGCACTCCCGGCGGATCAGGCTGCTGGCCCGCTTCCTCTGCGCCGGGGTCATGCGGTAGGGGAAGCTGTCCGGCCTGTGTTCCAGCGGTGGCAAATGTTGATAGGGTCTTTCTTTCATGCACTCCCTCCGTTGTTCTTCTTGCTGCCGTTTTCCCCGAAAAGGCTTCCTGCCCCATTCCTGCGGCGTGTTCCGGCGTTGGTACGCTCACCCTCTCTGGTCACGGTGTCCAGAAGCGGGGTCACAGCACACTTCCCCAGCCGGGGTATTCCTTTTCAGACGGTCATTTAGTTTTCAAGAGGCTTGTCCATCGATGAACTATCTCAAGTGTATACTTTTTTGATTGCCTGTGCCGTATATCCAAGAGGTAGGAAATCAGCCCGGAAAACTCGCTATTTCCACGCTCTCGGAATTGTGGTATAATGAGAAAATACAGAACAGTAAATTGAAAGTTGACGCCGATGAAAATAAATGAAAAGAGAGAACATCTATGCTCAATGCAGGAAGCAGGATAGTAAATAATTGGATATATCCTATTGACAACGGCTATGTACTGATTGATACAGGGTATGAAAGAGGATTTGCACATTTCAAAAAGCAACTGGCAAAGATGCAAATAGCCCCTCAACAGATACGATATATTTTTCTGACACACGCTCACGATGACCATGCAGGCTATTTGAATGAAATACTCTCGGAATGCTCTGACATTCAAATCGTTATGAGTGACAAGGCGTTAGAAAGATTATATAAAGGGCAAAACTCTTTTCATGGCGGTTGCACAACCAAGATTGCCTTGCTCTTTTGTTTCTTAATGAAATTTGTTGGCAAGGGCAAGCATTTGTTTCCTCCAATAACGCAAGAATATTCATGTAGATGTATTCAAGTGACCGAACAAAACCGTAAGCAAGTGGAACTTTTATTGCAAGGAAAAATCATTGATACTCCCGGTCACACTGCCGATTCCATATCTCTTTTAACTAATGACGGTTCTCTATTCTGCGGCGACGCTGCTATGAACGGATTGCCAAGTTTACACAGAATAACTATTTGGGCGGAGGATAAAACGGATTTCCTAAAATCTTGGGAAACAATCATCGCACTTAGACCAAATCTAATATATCCGGGACATGGCAAGCCGTTTGGATATGACGATCTTAAAATAAATCTAAAGCGGGCAAAAAATATGGAATTATTACCGATTCACTAACTTCCGATTTATCGAACAGACAAGGAGGGCGAGAAAATGTCTTTATCCATTCAAGAACGCTTGAAAGACCTGCGTGTGCAGCGTGGCTTGACGCTGGAACAGCTTGCAGAGCAGACGAACCTCTCCAAGTCTGCGTTGGGCAGTTATGAAGCGGACGATTTTAAGGACATCAGCCACTATGCTCTTATCAAGCTGGCGAAGTTTTACGGCGTGACCACCGACTATCTGCTGGGGCTGTCTGAAATGAAGCGTCACCCAAACGCTGATCTTGCAGACCTGCGTTTGAGTGACGGAATGATTGACCTGCTGAAAAGCGGGCAGGTGGACAATGCTCTGCTGTGCGAATTGGCGGCGCACCCGGATTTTATCAAGCTGATGGCCGACCTTGAAATCTATGTGAACGGAACGGCGGTGAAGCAGGTACAGAGCGCAAACGCCATTGTGGACGCTATGAGCGCAATGATTATGAAACAGCACAATCCCGGCTTGACCGACCCGCAGTTAAGACAGCTTATCGCTGCCCATATTGATGATGACAGCTTTTGCCGTTACATAATCCAGCAGGACATAGACGAGATAGCCGCCGGCCTGCGGGAAGCCCACAGGGAGGATTTTTTCAGCGTCCCGGAGGATAACCCGCTGAAAGGATTATTGGAAGCCGCTACCGAAATTACCAACCCAGACAGTGACCCGGAGCAAGCGTCTTTGGCGTTTATCTGCAAACGGCTGCGGCTGAACTTTAAGAAGCTGTCCGGGGAAGAAAAGAAGTGGCTGAAAAAGATTGCACAGAAGTCGGACTTGCTGAAAAAACCAACCCCACAGCGGGGACGGAAGTAAGAAAATAAAAAATCGCATTTTGTAGCATTCTGGTGATATGTCAAGAACTTTTTTAAAAAGATTTTGATATGTTTTTCAGAAAAAAGGGTAACTTTAACAGACCTTCGGTATATTTTACGA
>CAJTCH010000110.1 GCA_910574715.1 Lachnospiraceae bacterium
TTCCTCCTTCCGTTATATCTATATAGATTTATTAGATTGGACTTTGTAACTATTAACCAGTAGTCATTCTTGACTACACCATTATTATACTAGGAGAAGAAGTCTGTACGGTAATGGACTATATTGAGGGAGAGAGTCTTGATAAAGCATTAAAGAGAGGCGTGAGATTCTCCCAGGCTCAGGTGATCGGATGGGCATGCCAGCTTCTTGATGCACTCTGCTATCTGCACAGTCCGGTACACGGACATCCGCCGAAGGGATTTGTCCACAGTGATATCAAGCCGGCGAATCTTATGCTTGCGCCGAAGGGTAATATCTGCCTGATAGATTTTAATATTGCGCTTGCCCTTGGCGAAGAAGGTGTGATCGGATGCAGCGCAGGATATGCGTCGCCGGAGCATTATGGGCTTGATTTTTCGTCTAAATATGAGGAAGAGGACGACAGGCGGACAGATGAGCGCATAATGAATGCGGGCAGTACGGATGATACGGATCTGACGATGACTGTGGTATCGGAGAATGATGCCCTGACGGTGACGGTGGCGGGAGATAATGCGGATCCGGTAAATATACGGTGGACGTCAAGAGATAAGGGGTCTTTTAGTATGTCAGGATCCGTAAGTTCTTCGCGGAAGAGGATGGTAACGCCGGATGTTCGTTCAGATATATATGGTGTTGGTGCTACATTGTATCACCTGCTCAGCGGGAAACGGCCGTCCAGAAATGCGAAAGAAGTTGTCCGGTTATCAGATGATTTATTTAATCCTCAGCTCGTTAAGATCATTACCAAGGCCATGGATCCGAACCCGGATCTGAGATATCAGAATGCCAGGGAGATGCTGCAGGATTTTCAGAATCTTCGGGTCAATGATCCTCGCATGCGCAGATGGAGAAAGCATCGGCGGATAGCGGCTGCCGTGTTTCCGGTAATGTTTCTTGCGGGAGGTCTTGCGGCATTCGCTGGGTTAAAGGGCATGCAGATGACGGAGAGTTGGCTGAAGCTTACGGAATATGCACAGTCGGCTTTGGACAAAGGGGATGTGGAAGATGCGATTGATTATTCAATAAAGGTGTTGTCAGAGTCTTCCGGCCGGTTTGTGCCGGAGCATATACCCGGAGTACAGAAAGTGCTCACAGAAGCGGTTGGGGCATATGACTTGTCAGACGGATACAAAACATATAAGACGATAGAACTGCCGTCAGCGCCTCATTACATAGCAATTGCACCGGACGGAAAAAGCGTCGCCGCTCTGTGCGGGCAGAAAGTGGTCGTCTTTGATACGGTCAGCGCGAAGACAGCGGCAGAACTGCCGTCGGGCGAATCTTCCATATCACAGATACGATATCTGGATGAACATACGATCCTGTATGACGGACAAGACGGCATGACGGCCTACGATATCAGGGAAGGACGTGAACTATGGACAGGAGGCGCCGCTTCATCTATCTGTGTATCCGGTGACGGGAAGACTGCGGCGGGAATCTGTGAAGGAGATACATTTGCAGCGGTATATGATACGAAGACAGGAGCAGTGAGATACAAGGTTGATTTTGCCGGGAAAAGCCAGAATATCGGTATCAAGGATAATCTGTTTGCTTTGAATGAAGACGGCTCATTGTTGGGAGTCAGCTTCCGGGATGGGTCGCTTAAGATCTATACGCTTGGATATTCCGGGACAGATGATTTTGAGGGGGTAGATAATCAGGGGGACTGTAATGAATTGACGGTATTCGATGCGGATTCGGGGTATACACATTTTGAAGGCGGGTTTTGCGGCCAATATCTTGCGTTTGCCGCATCCGGTGAGGAAAAGGCGGCATTTGCGGTGATTGATGCGGCAAAGGGAGAAGAGTGCGGAGGATTCCAGGGGGAGACTGATTTTAGAGTGCAGGCGGATGAGAATGGAATCTATGTCCAGTCGGATCATATTCTGGTGAAGGTAGATCCGGTTACGGGGGAACAGACGCCGCTGGTTACTATGGATGAGAATATATTACGTTTTGTAAGGGATGAAGCATATACGCTTGCGACTTCGGAAGATGGGATATACTTTTTTGACAAGGATGCGAGGATGACTTCTCACTATAGAAAGGAATACTTAAGCGATCTCATTGGCATGGCCGGCGGTACGGCTGTAATCGGAAGTATGGACAGGCCGGCGGTCAGGATTATGAAGTATGAAGAGAATTCCGAAACGGAGATATTTACCTATGATCCGGGTTATCAGCATGATGAGGCAAGGATCAGCGCAGACAGGCAGACGGTGATGCTGTTCTCTTACCGTCAGTTCCGAATCTATGATAAAGCAGGAAAGCTGGTCAAAGAAGCGGATATTCCAGAGGCAGACCGGGTAATTGATCAGCAGTTTATCCGTGATGGGAAAGAATCCTGGCTGGAGGTGATATATGACAATGGGAAAGAGGACGTCTATTCGGCGAGTGACGGGAGTCTTCTGCGAGAAGGCTATGACAAGAAAAGAAATATAAGTAACGGGCTGGATGAGGAATTTGTAATCGGTGATCTTCGTATTGAATCACCTTTGCACGGGACGCCGGCGGTATATGATGCGAAGACAGGAAGGGAAGTGGCCAGGCTTAAGAAGGACACATATCTTACTGATGTGACACAGGCAGGCGATTATCTGGCTGCGCGGTATAAGGAAGCGGGCGGGATTGGTTTTGGGCAATTGATGGATAACAACTGTGAGGTATTGGCGGAATTGCCGTATCTTTGCGATGTGGGCAAAGAGACGTTGATCTTTGATTATCCGGCGGGAAGCATACGGGAATCGAAGATCTATGAGCTGGAGGAAATTGTTGAGATGAGCGAAGCATATTAACTGTACACAACAGTTCGGCCAAGCCGTCCTGGTACTGTTATTCTGCAAGGTGGCAGAATGGAGCGATGTGTTATCTTGATTTATTCGGTTATGTTGATTGGATAAAATATATGATAAGACATATCATTGTCAGAAGTTGCAGGTATTACTGCGGTTTCCACCTTGCAGATTGAAAGAATATTATAGAAGTTTTAGAAAATGAACTAATGCTTCATACTGTTCAGAATTCAGCTTTGCGGCGTGATAGAGCAATTGACGCTGCTGGTCGGTGAGGAGGGTGGTATTATCGTCATCCTCCAGGAAAAATTGAGATAAGGTGATTCCAAATGCATCACAGATTTTGCCGAGAGAAGTAATGGAAGGAAGCATATTCTTGCGGTACCATGAAGAAATTGTTGATTGTGTGAGTCCGGATTCTTCTGCCAGTTGGTATTCTGACCAATTGCGTTCCAGACGGAATTGCGTGATTTTGTCTAATATGTCCATAATAGGGTATCACCTCCAAAAATAAATGTTGTCAGTATTTGTTAATTATAAGGGGAATTAGTATTGCAACTTACTTCGATAAAACGTATAATAATAACTACAATAAATATTAAGAAGAAGGAATACAATGAAGATAAAGGTGGCTATTTTAGATCCTAATATAGAGTTTATGAATAGACTTGCAAAAATATTCCAGCAAAAATATGCGGATCGAGTTAATTTGTCTATATTTTCAAGTCCTGGTTCTCTGTACCAGAGCTTAAGTGAAGATCGTGCAGATCTTGTATTGTTCGATCAGTCAATAAAAATAGAAAATGAAAGAATTCCGAATGGGGTTGCGGCAGGCTACTTAAGCGCTATGACAGACGTCGGTACGATCGACGGAATTCCTGCGATCTGCAAATATCAAAAGGCAGAAGAAATATATAAGATGATGCTGAATTTATATGCGGAAGAAGCGGCAGAAGTAAAGATGAAAAAGAATGATTCAGATACAAGAATGGTTCTTTTTACTTCTGTTCAGGGAGGAAGCGGTACATCAACGGCGGCAGCGGCATACGCGCTGAGGACGAGTTCCGGGAAGAAAGTATTCTATCTTAATCTGGAGAAATTCGGGGATTCTGACCTGTATTTCAAGGGTGAAGGAAAACTGAGTTTTTCAGACGTGATCTATACATTGAAGAGCAGAAAAGGGAATTTATCGATCAAGCTTGAAAGCGTACTGCAGACGGATCCGGCAGGAGTTGATTTCTTTCATACATGCAGAAACGCCTATGATATGTTCGAGCTGACAGATGATGAGATACAGCCGTTGATACGGGAAATAGCGCAGCTTGGCAGATATAAGGAGATCATTGCGGATATTTCAGGGGATATGACAGAGCGGATGATTATGCTGATGAGAGATTATGCAGACAAGATCGTGTATGTGGCGGACGGCGGACAGACCGGAAATATGAAGTTTGAGAAATTCTGCGAGACGGTTCATGTGATTGAAAAAAGGCAGAATATCAGTATTCTGGATAAAACCTGTCTTCTCTATAATCGGTTTAGTTCTAAGAGCGGTGTACAGCTTGCGGCAGCGGCGGTTCCGGTTTTAGGAGGAATTCACCAGATCTCGGGGCTTAGCGGAAGAGAATTGTCTGAAAAAATTGCGCAGATGGATGTGCTTGGCCGTATATAAAGCTGTAGATTTTTAAGCTTGGTATCAACAAGCCGGCGTATCAATATTGGGAGAGGCGGATGACGGAGGAGAAAAAATCTGACATTGTAAAGGATTTAAAGAAAAAACTTTTTGATAAATACGATCTGAATCTTATTGAGGATGACGTGCTGGAAGATATAATCAGACATCTGTTGATCGAAGAGATCCGGGATGAGTATGTCACGATTGAAGAACGGATAGATATCACAGAACGCGTGTATGATTCTATCCGCGGGTTTGGGATTCTGGACTCTATTATGAAGGATGAGAAGATCACAGAGATTATGATCAACGGGCCGAATGAGATATTTGTAGAGAAAAAGGGCAGCACATATAAACTGGATCAAACATTTGATGATGAGAGACAATTAGAAGATATTATTCAGAAGATCGTCGGACAGGCGGGCAGAGAGGTTAATCAGGCGAATCCTATCGTAGATACGAGATTGCCGAATGGTTCCCGTGTCAATGTTGTGCTTCCGCCGATATCACTGAACGGCGCGACGGTAACGATCCGAAAGTTCTCGAAGTCTCCTATGACGATTCAGCAATTGCTGATATATGGTTCGATCACGCCGGAAGTGGCACATGTATTGGAACTTCTCGTCAAAGCGAAGTATAACATCTTCATCTCAGGGGGAACCGGTTCAGGAAAGACAACTTTTTTGAATGCAGTATCACACTTCATTCCGCATGATGAACGCGTTATTACAATAGAAGATTCAGCAGAGCTTCAGATCGAAGGGATCGACAATCTGGTGAGAATGGAAACAAGGAATGCGAATGCGTCAGGAAGCGGTGCGGTAACGATCCGAGATCTGATCAAATCCTCTCTGCGTATGAGACCGGAGCGGATCATAGTAGGAGAGGTGCGGGGCGGCGAGGCGTTAGATATGCTCCAGGCAATGAATACAGGACATGACGGTTCCTTAAGCACTGGCCATGCCAACAGCACGAGGGATATGTTAAGCCGGTTGGAAACAATGGTGCTCCAAGGTTCCGAAGGACTCCCGCTTGAAGCAATCAGGCAGCAGATCGCGTCCGCGGTGGATATCATCATTCATCTGTCAAGGCTTCGGGATAAGACAAGAAAAACTATAGAGATCAGCGAGATCCTGGGATATGAAGACGGTAAGATCAAGGTGAATCCGATCTACCGGTTTGCGGAGGATGAGAATTCTACTATGGAAAAAGTATCCGGGAAGCTTATGCGCACCGACAATCCGTTTAAAAATGATTCTAAGCTGAAAATGTCAGGAATTAACGAGGTTATCTGAATATGGCGTTGAAAAAGAAGAAAAAAACAGAAGAATATGTGGAAAACCGAGGAATAATGGGCAATGGGAAGGATTACCATGTCTATCATATGACTAAGCCGGATGTTATGACAGCATGGGCGCTGGGATTCGCGGCTGCGTCGATCGTATTGTTTGCATTTTTTAACAGCCCCGTGTTATCGGTGGTCGGCGGAATCCTATGTGCGAAGATGCTGCCGAAGTATTACCGGGAATTTAAGAAGAAAAAGCAGTTAAATGAATTGCGTGCACAGTTCAAGGACTTGCTGGAGTCTTTAACTTCATCGTATTCTGCCGGGCAGAATACGGTGGAAGCATTTGGCGACGCAGTAAGCGATATGATGTCCATATACGGAGAAGAAGCGGACATCGTACAGGAAGTCAGGATTATAAGCACCGGGTTAAAACACAATGTTAATATAGAAGAGCTTTTGAAGGATTTTGCTGCACGAAGCAGCCTGGATGATGTGATGAGCTTTGCCAATGTATTTGAGATCTGTAACAGGCAGGGAAGTGATCTTAAGAGGATTGTGTCGGATACCAGAGAGATCATCAATGACAAGATTGAGGTCGAGATGGAGATTGAGACTATGATCGCGGGTTCCAAGAATGAGTTGAATATTATGATGATCATGCCGGTTATCGTTGTGGTGATGCTGAAAGGCTTAGGAAGCGGAATGGCAGGATCCAATAGTCTTGCAGCGGTTCTTGTGAAGATGGTCTGCATAGGGATATTTGCACTGGCATATGTGATGGGAAGAAAAATTATAGACATCAAGATATAAGAAAGTGATTCGTATACGGTTCATAAGGTGGAGTGAGGGATGGAGATTAGCAGATTGATCGTATTGATTCTTGCAACGGTATTAGTTCTTGCATGGATCATGCTGGCAACCAAATATGAGAGTACCTACGCGGCAATGGTGCAGTCCATTGATCCAAAGGAATATAAGTATCCCGAATTGTTCTGTGTCGGGCTGGCTCTGATGAAGATTTTAAAAATTGACAGCAAGAGCAAGAGCGCGAGAAAAAGAATTAAAGAGATTGCCGAAGTACAGGGGAAGCGGTATGCGGAATATTATTTCTATGTAATTAACGGGGCAAAATGGACCTATGGATTCACGATATTAGTGCTGCTTATACTGCTTGGCGCTTTGGGTAATTCTTTGATGGCTGTATTCATGGGGCCGGTTCTTGCCGGCTTGCTGATGTGGTATGTGGAAGAGTTGATGAATGACAAACTGGAGGAAAGAAGAGATGAGCTTCTGGCGGATATGCCGCAGATGTTGTCCAAACTGACCTTGCTGGTGAATTCCGGTATGGTGCTGCGGGAGGCATGGAAAAAGGTGGCGTATGGGGGCGAGCGGGTTCTCTATAAGGAAATGCAGGTGACGGTGCAGGAGATGAAGAACGGGATCTCTGAATTGGATGCATACCGGAACTTTGCTGATCGATGTTCGGTGAAGCAGATACGCAGGTTTGCATCAACGATGATTCAGAATATGCAGAAGGGAAATGCGGAGATCTCGTATTTTTTAAAGGAGATGTCGGATGAGATGTGGGAAGAGAAGAAGCATCTGGTGAAGCGGAAAGGAGAGGCGGCGAATTCGAAGCTGCTGATACCTACGGCAATGATCTTTATTGGGATTCTGATTATGATCATGGTTCCGGCGTTTTTGTCTCTGTAAGCAACTGGCGGACCAGTTTGACTTAAATATAACAGAAAAAGAGGAGAAAACACAATGCAAAAAAAAGTGGAAACAATTTTATGGAATTTAAGATGGAAAGTATTGGAAGGACTTATTAATGATGAAGAAGGGGATTCGAATCTTGTAGCGGTTATTGTTTTAATTGTAATTATATTGGCAGTGGCAGGTATTTTTAGAACACAGTTATTGGGTGCGGTAAATTCAGTATTCGATAAATTGACAGAATTTATTGGATAATATGAAAAAATTAAAAAATGAAAACGGCGCCATCATGGTAGAAGCGACTATCTACATGCCTCTCGTACTCTGTACCGTGATGGCCTTATTATATCTGGCATTATTCAATATGCAGGAATACCTGCTGATGTACCAGGCGCAGCGTGTGGCGGCGGTCGTATCCCGCGAAGAGGCATATTTGGGTTATGAAGAGTTCGGCATGGGAAGTGACAATGAGATCGATTTCTCCTGGGGAGAAGGGAATGTTCCGTCAGCGGGCGAGGTAACTTCTTACTACAAGGCTTATCATAACAGGCTGGAAGATCTGTACAGAGGAATCGGCAGAGCATTCTCAAAAGGCGCCAGGTTAGATTATGATTCCAGATTCGCGGACGCGGCAAGAGAATCGACACTGATCGTGCTCGGGAATATCAGTAACCCAGAGATACAGGTTGACAGAGGATTCCTGGGAACAGATATCAAGGTAACGATCAGGCATACGCTTCCGATACCGGGAGTTTTGAAATATCTTAAATATGAAGGCGGGGCAACGATCCGGGTCGCGGCTTATCGTTATTCTGTAAACCCAAGTGAATTTGTCAGAAGCGTAGACTTGGCGACGGATTTTATTTCTTATATTATGAAGAAATTTGGATTTGCGGACAGCTATAATACATTTTTAGAGAAGACGAATAAAGTTCTGGATATGATACTCTGACAGCATTCTGGTGATATGTCAAGAACTTTTTTAAAAAGATTTTGATATGTTTTTCAGAAAAAAGGGTAACTTTAACAGACCTTCGGTATATTTTAC
>CAJTCH010000111.1 GCA_910574715.1 Lachnospiraceae bacterium
GAGACTGTAAAATAAACTGTGTATTGTCGTAAATTGGTATGTAAAATCTTGTTTTTTCGACATTTCTAAAATCAATTCCCAGTGCCGATTTTTTTACAATTACCGTTATTTTTCGACGCTATTTTCGATTTCTTTATATGAATAGTATTGCCATTTTCTGGTGATACTATTCATTTTATTTTTCTTTTATTTCCCATCCCTTAGCAATGTTTCATAGGCATCCAGCCGGACGTTATCCAGATAGACTTTTTTGATTTCATTTTCCGTATAAAAATCATACAGCATCTCCATCAGTATGCTTAAATATTCTTCAGACATTTCCTGTCCTTCGTATTCCATGATCCGGTAGGCTACACAGGCATACGCCCTGGAAGATTGATGTGTCATTGTATTATTTCCTTTACTTTACTGCTGGTTTTCAGGTTCATTCTCTATTCTGCTTATAAACTATTACCCCCAATAGGTGGGGGCTTTATGGTATTCCCTTCTTTTCCTATCATTTGATTTCAAAGGGAATAGGTTCTCCTCCATATTCATCAATATATTTCTGTGATTCTTCCCAAAAGCCTTTCTGTCCTATGAATTCCTCCAGGTGGAATAGTTCCCTTTCCAGTTCCCGTACCCTCTCTTTTAGTGCTTCAACAGTGTATTCTTTTTGCTCGTTTTCTTCCTCCGTCCATCCATAGTAATCCAATACGTATTTTCTTGCTTCTTCATTCCCCATGCCGGCTGTCGCTTTACGCAATGCTTCTTCCTCTCTGTATATGTCAAGAAAGTCAATCGGACTGTTCCCGTCGCCAACAGCGCAGCATGTATTCTCATGTACACTATATCCTGCTTCTATCCATTTATGGAGCTCCCTGCGTTCTTCTTCGGTCATAGGCGTTATTTTTTCATATTCCTTTAATTCTTGTTTCAGAAATCGTTTTCGTTCCTTACTGATCCGCATTCTATACACCTCTCTGATTGCCTTATCCCTCACTTTAGTTATTGCCGCCTGTATGGTTCTTATGCATGAAATGCCTATGCATAAGAACCATACAGGCGGCATTGAGGCAGTCAAGGGATAAAGGGCAGCACTGCTGTCATTTACAGCCGGATACGTTTCTGTTTCTACGCTTTAGGCAATCCTGGCCCTGTCGCCGAATTCAATCACAAACTGTCCATAGGTCTCTCCCCAGTCACGGTACGGCATGGACCATTTCTTAATAATGTCCCTGGTAGACAAATAAATTGTTTTTCTTAATGCCTCGTCATTTGGAAAGAGTGCTTTGCTCTTTGTAACTTTGCGCAGCTGCCGGTTAAAACCTTCTACGGTGTTGGTGGTATAGATTAATTTGCGGATCTGATGGCCATAGCAGAAATAGGTGGAGAGGTGCTCCCACTTATCAAGCCAGTTATCCAGGACGACGGCATACTTTTTCCAGCTATCCATCATACTCTCCAGATTCCGCATCGCGATTTCTTCACTCTCCGCCCCATATACGCGCTTTAAATCTCTCATAAATGCTTTCTGGTCTTTATAAGCAATATATTTTAGCGTATTGCGGATCTGGTGGATGATACATAATTGGATCCTTGTTTCCGGAAATACCGTATGGATCGCATCCGGGAAACCTTTTAAACCATCCACACATGCAATCAAAATATCAGAAACGCCTCTGTTTTTCAATTCATTGCATACTTTTAACCAGAATTTGGCACCCTCATTTTCCCCAATCCATATCCCAAGGATATCTTTATAACCGTCTCCATTGATTCCCAATGCCACATAAGCTGCTTTTGTTATGATCCGCCCATCTTCACGTACCTTAAAATGTACTGCGTCCAGAAATACGACAGGATAAAAAGAATCCAGTGTCCTGCAGTACCATTCTTTTGCTTCTTCCATTACTTTATCCGTGATATTGGAAATGGAACCGGCCGAGAGTTCTATCCCATAAAGGGATTGTACATGTTCCGAGATATCCCGTACAGACATCCCTTTTGCATACATAGAAATGATTTGGGATTCCAGCCCTTCTTCAACGACTGTACGGTTCTTTATGATCTCCGGCTCAAACCCTGGTTCCCGTGTCCGCGGCACGTCAATTCCAATCTTTCCATAAGCTGTTTTGATTGTTTTAGAGCTGCTTCCATTTTTAGATACCCTGTTTCCATTCTCCTTTGCATCCGCAATATACTCATTTACTTCCTTACGGAGTACCTGCTCCACGGCATCCTTTATTACTTTCTGTATCAACCCATTCGGACCTGTAATATCTTCCATCGTGTTGCATTTTGCTATTTCTGCCTGATAGTCAATTTTCTGTGACATAGTTGTTTCCTCCTAAAATTTTTCTACCAATTTTTTCCAACTAATCACAGTATTGTCGAATTCATTATCCATTATACAAAAATGGATGTGTCGAATAATCTGTGATGATTTACACAGATTATTTTACACACCCTCAACTTCATTCAATCCCCATGCCTTTACCTTCATTATCCGAACAATACCGCATAGTAGAAAAACTCAACGAACTTTTATCTTTCGTTGATACTATCGAATCTAACAAAACCACCTTGCAAGACCTCATCAAACAGACCAAATCAAAAATCCTCGACCTTGCAATCAGAGGTAAACTTGTTCCTCAGAACCTAAATGACGAGCCAACTTCTGTTCTCCTTGAACGCATAAGAGTCGAGAAAGAAGAACTTATTAAGCAAGGCAAAATCAAGCGTGATAAGAAGGAATCCATTATCTTCCGAGGTGATGATAACTCTTATTATGAGAAGATAAAAAATGAAGTGCATTGTATTGACAGTGAACTTCCTTTTAAATTGCCTGTCGGTTGGGCATATGAACGACTTGGTAATATTTGTTCCGTGGCTAGGGGTGGTTCTCCAAGACCGATAGAAGACTATTTAACAGATGATGAGAATGGCTTGAATTGGATAAAAATCAGCGATACAAAACAGGGTGGCAAATATATATTCTCAACGAAAGAGAAAATACGCCGGGAAGGCCTTAGTAAAACAAGACTTGTAAAATGTGGAGATTTTCTTCTTACAAATTCAATGAGCTTCGGTCGTCCTTATATTCTACAAACAAATGGTTGTATACATGACGGTTGGCTTGTCATTGGTGATACGGAAAGTGTTTTTCAGCAAGAGTTTCTCTACTATTTGCTGAGCTCAACTACTATGTTCAATACTCTAAATTCACTTGCTGTAGGATCAACTGTTAAAAATTTAAAATCTGAAAGTGTTAAATCTCTTATTGTACCCATTCCGCCACTTCAGGAACAAGCAGCTATTGCACAATACATAGAAACAATTTTTGATGCTATACTTCCAATAGAAAAGAGCCTCAAATAAGGCTCTTTTCTATTACTGATATAATTGCGAATATTTCGGTTACTGTTACGACAATTCGTCTTTGTTCGGGGTAGGGCGGTATTGGGATAAGCATTTCTCTTAGTGTGATAGATTTTAGCTCTTTTTGATTTGTGGATCCCTCACCCTTTTTCTCAAATTCACCTTGATTTGCTTTCATGAACACGTACATGTAAAATTTTTTAATGCCAAGGTAAGTTCGGATAACTGTAACATGGGAATCGGGAACTATTGGAAGATTTTTACAGTTATCTGTCGAGCGGTAAAATCCAACACGGCCAAGGGTTCCTATGCCGGTTGAATTAATTACGACATCGCCATCCTGCAAATATTCATCATCTGAATATTTGCTCAAAGTGCTTTCATCGAGGTACAATGCTAGACTTGTATCAATACCACTCTGTTTTGTATTACACTTTTGAGCAAAAACGAGTGTATAACTATGATTAGCATACTTAGGCGATTTCCCTCTACGGATTTCTTTAATACAACAGTTTTCAAGCCGCATCCATTCCCATGTGTTAGGTATTTCAAATGGTATCTCCTTATTTATACAAAAAATACTATCACTTGTCTTCTCATAATAAGAGATATGAATATTTAAGGCTGTCAAAATAACTTTTTTCAAAAAACTTTTGAGTAGAAAATGAAATGACTATATTTTAACATATTTCTGGTTTCTACTATTGGGCTTATCAGGAATAGTAGGTCTAATCATTTTATTTTTAATCATTGGATTTATAATATTTTTTCTAAAGTATTCTGCGGTTTTTATTCCACAAAATGTTTGTAGTTCCTTTCGACTCTTTGGAGTGGAACAATATACCAGTAATTCTGCCAATTTTTCGGAGGATAATTTGATCTGTGCAGTGATTTCTGGATTAACTTGCGTAGTGACTTCCGTACTAACTTGCGTAGTGACTTCCGTACTAACTTGCGTAGTGACTTCCGTACTAGCTTGTATATTCGAATTTTCTATTGGTCCAACAGTAGAGGTCGCCGCTTCACTTAATGGTACAATAATGCGGAAAATATCCCCTTCTTTGAATTCTGGTTCAGCATTCGAATATAGTTGGGTATACTTATAGGTGTTTCTCATTCCAGAACCAAGTTCATCAGCAAGCCCTATTTCTCGGAAAACTTTTGAAATAGAAGGATTTTTCGGAAATGGTTCAAAGGTAGCGAGATCCAAATTTCCATATCCATGTGAGCGATTGCTGTTTTCCGTGAAAATACGCTCTTTTTCTATAACCAATTTGGCTACATAAGCATTCGAAAAGTCTCTGTGAGCTAATAAATTTGAAATAATTTCACGCAGAATCTTATCTCTTGCACTCACACTTATGATTCCATCCATAGCAAATAAGTCATTTAAATGACGTTTCCCAAAACCCATCAAACGATCATAGCTATCTAACAAATTCGTGATAATAACATCACGATCATCATAACGGTCTGTATTATATACACGGAATATTGCATCAGTTTTGTGATGTGATAAAACTGATAATATCATATTATCAGTACCAAACAAGAGAATAGAAGCTAATGTAATACCTTCCTTACCACTTGTAATATCTGTAAGGATTAGTCCGGCACTTCGTAACATTTCTTCGTCAGTCATATTGAGCCAAGGATGCATGTCTATCCGTACTTTTGTCATTTCACGCGCACGTTCTATCAAATCATGACGAAGATCCATGACTGAAAACACAGGAAATACTTTATTGACGTAATAAGTATCCTGCTTTCTGGCATAAAGTTGATAGACTAAGCCTTCATTGTTAGTAATATCAATATCAGCTTCGTGATTCCTGTCATAAATGCGTCCACTGCAACGACATACATTTGAGCTTACCGGAACGCGGATATAAAGAATAGTCTTAGCCTCCCATTCGTACTCTATAGGTATAAGATATAGGGGCGGATACATTTTATTCCCATTGTTGATAGTAGTTACAAAATCTTTTTTCATTTGATCAACACAATCTGGTTGTATTCCGATAATTGTTCCATTATCTTTTACTCCAAGAAAGATATGTCCACCATCACGGTTAGAAAATGAACAAACAGTCTCATAAGTATCTTTGGTAATATCCGCAGTCGACTTTTTAAATTCCACAGTATGTGTCTCGCCCTGTTCAATCAATGCTAAAAGTTCAGATGGTAAAATCATAAATCATACTCCTTCCGTGTTGATGTAATGATAAAATTATAATAGGAAACTTACATTTTGACAAGGAATTTCGCATATTTTTGGAGGTAAAAGATGACATTTGCAGAATATTTAAAAAAAGAAAACTTGTCCAATCGGACTATTTCAGCTTATTTATGGACAGTAGAATATTATACTCAAAATTATGATTCATTGACAAAAGAGAACCTTCTGGCATATAAGGGGTATTTATTAGAATATTTTAAGCCTAAAACGGTAAATTTAAGAATCCAGGCAATGAATAAATATTTAGATTTTCAAGGGTTAAAGAATTTAAGATTATCATCTGTCAAAATTCAACAAAAGAGCTTTTTAGAAAATGTAGTTAGTAATGCCGATTATAATTTTCTTAAAAAGCAATTAAAGAAAGACGAAAATATGCAATGGTACTTTGTTGTATGGTATCTGGGAGCTACTGGCGCCAGGGTAAGTGAATTAATCAAAATAAAAGTGGAACATGTAAATATAGGATATTTTGATCTTTATAGCAAAGGCGGTAAGTTACGAAGATTATATATTCCTAAAAAACTACGCGAAGAAACGTGTAAATGGTTGGAAAACGAAGAACGAACATCTGGATATTTGTTCCTAAATAAATTCGGAGAGAGAATTACAACTCGGGGAATCTCCCAGCAGTTGAAGAATTATGCGGATAAATATGGGTTGGACAAAAAAGTTATATATCCACATTCATTCAGACATCTGTATGCAAAGAATTTTTTGGAAAAATATAATGATATCGCTTTATTAGCAGATTTGATGGGACATGAAAGTATTGAAACCACAAGAATCTATCTTAGAAGGACAGCTACAGAGCAGCAAGCTTTGATTGACGAGATTGTTACTTGGTAGAAAAATTAATATTGTTTTATTGAGTGGCATAGTTTCCGAAACAGAGACTATGCCGCTTATTTCAATTGTATTTATTATGATATTTTATTGTATAAAATTAAAAACTCAGGGAAGAAAAGATCTTGCAGTTAAGTGAACTACAGCTCCATTATACAGACAATAAAGCATCTGCCATTGTATTTAAGTAACTGAATAAATCTTCAAGCTGTTTGATGATACGATGTTGTTCCTTTATAGGTGGAATAGGGAAATAGGTATTTTCAATATATGCTTTTCCAATTCGTTGTTGACCTACAGCACCCGATAAAGTTTGCTTTCCATTTTCTATAAATTGATTAGTTTTTACATACGCTAATAAATATTCTGGTAGAATAGTATCCTTATATGGACGTAATACGTGGAGTTCTGTTGTTCCTGCTCCATATCCATTACAAAGATTTTTGAAAATAGTTGATTTTTTGTTTTCAAAACATGGAGTGATTTTAGCGAAGCCAATGTCTCCTTCCTTAAAATGAGTAAAACCCATTTTAACTTCTTCCCATTTTCGTGTTTCTGAAGTATGCCTACCGCTATACCCATCTTCAATTAATGGCATTGGAATGAAAGAAACTTCTGTATCATCAGCTAATTTATTGCGTGGATTAATGATTACAATATCTTTAAGTATTCCCCAACACCAAGAATTAGGAATGGTAAAAGGAAGTTCATCACTGATATCTATTGTCGCATTTTTGTCATCTCGATAATAAGAGTTATCATCATCTCTAAAGATAATAGATTCTTTCTTATCACGCTTAATTTTACCTTGTTTGATAAGTTTTTCTTTTTCTGATCGGATACGTTCCAAAAGAATGGAAGCCGGTTCATCATCAGGATTTTGTGGCACAAGTTGTCCGCGGATAGCAAGATCGAGAATTTTAGATTTAGTTTTGTTAACCAGTTCATTGACAGCTTGTTTATTCATTTGAATCGTTAATATCGCAGGTAGTAATTGGGTAATTCTTGTAGCAATTTTCTCTTGTTCAAACTTACTGGGAATAGGAACTAAAAAATTTCCTAATTTTTGGGCATTGATATTTGATTGGTTTACGCCGTCTGTTCTGATTGAGTTACAATAATCTTTTGCATATCCACTATTCATTACTGCATTCAAATATTCTGCATTGATGAAGCTTCGTATTCGGATCAGATAACTCGCATAGATTGCAGGAATATTTCCACGATAAATTGCTGTTTTTCCAACCAACTCGGCACTATTGGTTCGGTTGAAAAGAAGGTCATCCTTATTTAGCCAATATTTTCGAATGTTCTCTTCATCTGAAGAATAAACCAGATCAGTATAGTCTATTTCACCTGCCTGAATATTTCCCATACGAATTACTGCCACATTTCCAAAACCGGTTGATTTCCTTGCTGTTCCATATGGTAAGTCATTAGAAATCGAAATCATTCTTGCCCACGCCCACCCCTCTGGCACCTCAAACGGTATCTCATCTTCAATACATTTCATCGTCCCATCCCGGAACTTCTCATAATGCAAATTAGACAAGGTACAAATTCTTGTCGAAAACGGAAAAAATTCGATTGGTAGCAAATGTATGATATTATCGTTGTTGCAAAAATATAAGTATGATAGAATAGAAAAAACAAAAAGAATTGATGATTATGCTGAATATTATTTTTAACAGGGGAACTAAGGATATAGAGAACGAGAATTATGTATTTAGCCCGGATACTTATTTTAAATATAACTCATACTTCGCAACCTAAAACTGCTTATCATTACGATTTTATAAGCCTTGCAATAGTAAAAATAAAATAGCTTTATGCCGCATTGGGCATAGTAAAGCGTTCTCTCCACGGTGTGGGGAGATTGCCGATAAATGTACAGAGCAGTCCGTTGATCTGTTCATCCGAAGCTTTGAAATGCTGTCTCACACTCTGCAGCATGATGTCCAAAATGAGAATGATTGCACAGTCCATCATTTCATTTATGATATCCCGCTGTACCTCATAAAACAGTTCTTCCAGACTTCTGTTATC
>CAJTCH010000112.1 GCA_910574715.1 Lachnospiraceae bacterium
AAAAAGGCAATAATTATCCACCTATTCGGTGAGCACCATATCTTAGCCGATATATATCAAGATATTGAATTTTAGAAGCATGCCAAAGTATTACTTTAAACGAAGTTCACGGATTCAGGTCCTTCATACATATCCTCCGTATAAATCGTCGCTTGTACCATTGTCCTGAACGGCCGCACAATAACCGCCTCTTTGTCTGTGTCATTCGTTTTTTTCCCTTTGTCATAATATACCTCTCCCCTTCCAAGGAAATGCTCCTGCAGAGCCTCTTTTAATCTCTCTTTAAACTGCATATACTCCATCTGTTTTTTCTCCATTCTTTTCACTCCATCATCTATAATCATTTCTGTAGTCCCTAAGTTAACGCTTCGCACATAATTTTTGCAAAAACGCGGAATCCTGATACAAATCCCTGCCGCTCCCCGATGGCACATACCTGACACATCAGATTCGTAAATTCCTCATATGTAACCTTTTGGAAATCCACATCCTTGAACAAGGTCGTCAGTTCACTGCTTATCTCATGATCGTTCTTCTCCATCTCTTTTGTTTCCGCAAATATTTTATTATAGATATCTCCGATCAGCATTGCTTACTCCTTTCCTCTGTGAATACTTGTCTCCCTATTTCTGCTGTCAGGTTATGCTGCTTCTTTGGTTTTTGATTTTTTCAGCCCGCTTAACGCCTTCGTATAAATCTCCGGCGTCATCTGTTCCAGTTTATAGATCTTATATCTGGCTAATACATTCTCAATCGGAACTCCTGTGCGTTTTAACTCCTGCTCTAAAATGGATTTCTGCATATCCGTAATCCTGTTTTCCTCTGGCTTCTGACCGGATTTCTTCGGGCTTCCCAATTCCTGATCGGATTTCTTCGGGCTTCCCGTCTCCCGGCTGGGCTCCTCCTTGCATTCCGCTTCTTGTCCTTCATCTGGCTTACCTCCGGTATTCTGCTGGTTTCCTGTATCCTGCCTGTTTTTCTGTTTCGGCTTCATTTCAAACACTTTGAAGCCTTTTCCATTTACAATCACAAGGGCGTTGATTTCCCTCTGTTCATTGTAAGAAATAGACTGCACCGAAAATCGGTCGCTCGTTGTAAATTTGTTGTCTTTCTTCTGAATCGTAGCATGTACCGCCCCAATCCAGATAAACGGCGCAGTATATAATTCCCTTCCCACGCCCCAGTTAAAGCAGGCACGTTTAAAGGAATCCGAAGCCTGCCCTTTCTCCTTCTCCGAATAACTGGTGGTTCCTACGTCCTGCTTGGAGATCCACTGGCATTTCTCACTGTCCCAGATTTCCACGGTGCAGTATAAGTTCCCGTCTATGATCTGATGAGTCCGTTTCCATCCAAAAGGCGTAAACGTCTCGTCCAGAATCTTCTGGTCTACACGGGCATCCTTGAATAAGAGAAGGCTCAAGCCCCTCTCATTGATGGTTGATACCCGACATTCAATCTCATCCGCCCTTAGTAAACGGACAAAGGCTTTCTCACAGCCTAACTTGTCAACTGCTTCTTTCTGTCCCATCTCATTCCCAGACTCCTTCTTTCTGAGACTTGACGCTCTCTTTGCTAATTCTTCCTTAATATCTGACATTTCTTACCTCCACAACTGCAGCATCTTCCCTATGGTATTCTGACATTCAAAAAGGAGAGGCATTTTCATCCTCTCCCTAACATGCTGTATTCAAAAAATGTTTACTTGCCACATTCTTCTAACATAAGTATCTTCACAGGCTAACCCCTGCACATCTGCACAGTCTGCAATAAATTTTTATAATCTCCATTCTTCCACCGTCACGCAGCGTATTTCTTTGAACTGCTTTAACTGCTTATCATTCGTCAAGAAGATATCACACCCTTGGATACATGCACTTGCAAGCTGTAATGCGTCCATCGCTTTAAAATATCCATACTCAGCCCTAATCATGGAAGCCTTTTTCGCAATTTCCATATTGACGGAATACAACGGGATATCACAATCCGACACAAATTCAAAAAAAGCCTCTGCCTTTTCATAGTTGTTATTCCTATATGGGAAGGTACGATATTCCATACAAGTAATGACAGAGGTTGCCAGCCCTTTTCCATTCCCTAATATTTCTTCCAGAATGCTTTTGGCTTTTTCTCCAAAATTCACATCATTATCGAGGAAATAAATGATTGGTGCTGTATCTAAAAATACTTTTCTATAACCTGTCATAATCCCGTAACTCCCTTATCGCTTCCTGTGCGTCTGACTGGAAAAGTTTTTCTCCCCTCCCCATGTATTTCTTTAAGTCAACCTGTTTCTTCTGCTGTTCAAACTGGAAATCAAGAATCGTTACAATCACGTCTTTTCCATCATATTTTTTTATATCTTCATCTTTGATAACTACAGTATTGCCTTGTATCGTTCCCTTTACTGCCAACATGATTTTCACCTCTGCCTTTATAGTTCCGTTTATCGCTGTAATATGATTATAACCTATTTTTTATTCCTTGTATATTGCCTTTCTCGGTATTCTCTATATTCGTTTCCAAAATATTGACAGCTTTCTCCTCTTTACGCCACGTATAATCATTCCTATCTGGCTGA
Source organism: Lachnospiraceae bacterium (assembly GCA_910574715.1). Taxonomy (GTDB): domain Bacteria; phylum Bacillota; class Clostridia; order Lachnospirales; family Lachnospiraceae; genus Sporofaciens. The sequence continues at coordinate 2,579 of CAJTCH010000112.1, forward strand.
TTATGCCGCCTTCACCGTAAGCCTCTGGCTATGAATCGTTTTCTGGTACTCTGCATAGACCTCCGGCTTCTCTGCTTTCAGACGCTTCTCGTCGATCCTCTGGCTGTCTACCGCCTTCCATGATACCCGGTACTTCTCGTTCTCCGCTAATTCCGCCTCCCCAAGATACAGCTTCAATTCCTGCTCGATCCGCTTCTTCTCCGTCTCCATCTCTGCCATGATTTCCGCTAATTCCTGCCGGCGTTCTAATTTCTCATTGAAGCCGTTTAACGGGATAGTCTTATCTATGGATCTCTTGAAGTATTCCGCAATCACGCTGTCTGCCAGTTTAGAACCATCAGGACTGGGTAATACTCGCTTCAATACATGGTTCTCCCAGAAGTCCTTCTCAATCTTTACCAAATCGGCAAGCATTTTTTCATCCCTCTCCAAACGGTAAAACTTAAAATCCCTTCCATATATCAGGACAGCGATATACCAAGCCTTAGCATTGCAAACGGACATATAGTGACAACACTGAATCTGGTAAGACAGCGGAATCCTGCCGTCCTTCCATTTATCCTCCATATACGGGCTTGCCGTCTTACATTCCAGCCCTGCGTTCTCCCCAACCACCATCCGGTCTACATCCGCAAGCATAAAGGGATTTTCTTCATCGTAAAACATTGCGTTGGCTCTGCGTACCTTCTTTCCCGTTGCCTCTGTGAATCTCCTTGCTACATAATCCTCAAATTCCCGCCCTTGGCGCATTGCTTCATTGTCGATTTCTTCGGTTTCATCCGTGGTCTTATCCTGATACACCTGGAGGGCTGTGCGGTAGGGGTTGAACCCGCATACCGCCCCTGCGTCAGAGCCTCCAATCCCCTGTTTCCGGTACTTTAACCATTCCGTTTTCTCCATATTCAATGTGGATACTAATTTCTTCATACGATGTTCTCCTCCTTCATATCCCTGTAATCTCTCCTGAGTTTTGCCAGTTCCTTATCTAAGCAATATCGGATATCGACGGTGTAGGAATCCTCATACTTCAGCCATTCCCCGTAAAGGAAGGTCAGGATATCCGGAATCATCACCGCCGCCTCTAATGTTTCGGCTGATAACCTGCCGCTCATTTCTGCCAACAGCTCATAAATGCTGATAATGCTGTCAATCTGATAAGCCGCTTCATAGATGGCTTCCTTTTCCTTCTTAAGAATCTCATACCGGAAGATTGCTAATTCCCCGCTAAGTTTCAAGCAGAAGGCTTGTTCCAACTGTTTCCTGTACATATCTTTCTCTGCTTCTCCCAATCCTGTTACGCCGCGCTTACCATCTGGTACGCCTTGTCAATCATCGGATTCCCATCTACGATGCGGGAAAACAGGTTCTCCTTATAATTCGCCGTCCTGCGCAGCGGTTCCGCATGGGTAGCAAAATCAGATACCGCATTGACGAAGCGGTAGGCATTTTTCCCTACCTCCTGTAAATCCGGGGCATCAAAATAGCGGATTTTCATATCCTCCCGTAAACGCTTCATATTCTTCTCCTGCTGAGGCGTGGAACCATCCTCAATCGGCAGTAAGATCTCAATATATTCCATGACCTGCTTGTCCGTCAGCTTCCTCATGCGGAGCGCTTCAAACTCTTTCCCCAGTTCGTCCATATATTTTTCTGCCAGGAAAAGGGTATCCTTTGCCTCCTGCATTTTCTCCCTGATATCCCCGGTGTGGATCATAGACCATGAACGTTTCGCTCTTGCCAACGCCAGATTTAAAGTGTTCTGGCACACCACCCGAATCGGTGTCAGCGCAACCTTAATCGCACCAGAGCCATCGTGAGTGTTGGAAAACAAAAGATAGGGGCTGATTCTCTCGCCGGATATGATGTACTCATGGGGCATATGGGCAAGCAGCCATACTTTCCTGCCACCCTGCAAGCTCCCGGCTGTCTCGTATTTCACGCCCGCCCCTAATAATTCGTCCGTAAACGCAAAGGCTTCGTCATTCTGAATCACCCGGTAACGGTCTGTGACAACGCCAAGCACCTTGCGGTCAGAATCCCGCACATTCGCCTTGTAGCCGTCAACCAGTTCTTCCATAGCTGTATAAATCGGTTCCTGCATAACACGCCAGTTAAGTCCTGCCAACTGCAATGCGTCCTTGGAAGCAGGGGCTTCTAATACCTTCGTCCCTAACCCATGCCATGGGGTTTCCCTTACATAAAACATACTCTCAATATTTGCCGCCATAATCGGAATCTCCTTTCTCAATCAACCTTTGTTTTTTGTATTCTTTTCTACCTCTTGCCGGTTCTGGCAGTAGTCCAGTCCCATTAAATTTGACTGTCGCCAGTTTCCGGCAACTTTCAGACTGTGCTTCTCATTAATCTTCTTCCGCTATAATCTCTGCCAGCTTGACGCCGCACCCAATAATAAATAATGCAATCTCAATGCCTTTCATCCTTCTGCCTCCTTTCCCCAACACCGCAGAACCATCCTAACGATTGCCCCTGCCAATGTTCTTTACTATAATGATAATCTCCCAGATATGCCATTCCTCCTGTCTGGGCATAACAAATGGCAGGAAGATGATTTCCTCCTGCCACTTCTCTGAATGGTTTCATGATAATAATATATAACTGAACCTTGCTACTTTTACTGATACTTCTGAAAACTACCACTAACAGAAATAGGGTGTCCAATTTGGTAACCCTTTCAATATACCTTCAATCTTTTTCACCGTTTTCTATCATTCTACATAATTTCTCCGGCCCAATACATGGGATATCGCTATTCTTAAAATCCGACAAATTTCTACTCACAATATAATCTGCATGAAAATTCTTTGCACATTCCATTTGCAGGCAATCCTCAAAATCTGCAAAATTATCATTTATAAGGGCATTTCGTAATTTATGGTTATCAATTCCTTCCACATAAAATATTTTACAAATATTCAACAAAATCTCTCTGCGTTCTTTTATGGTGAAATCCTTCCGCAATATATAAAAAATATTTGTGACTGAATGAGCTGCAATACAACCGGCGATTATCCTTTGCTGGCATGATTTTATAATTGTCCTTGCCTGCTCTCCATACGGCTCACGTTCTAACAAATAATCCAGAATAATATTCGTATCAACCAAGATTCGCACTCCCATATCTCTCCTCCCGATACTCCGCCAATTCGTTCTCATAATCCAAATCCGGCACTTTTTTTCGCATTTTCTCTAACTGTAAAAATGCGTCCTCACTCTGTCCCATATCATCATCCGCATAAAGACCTTTCAATCCCTGCATAATCTGTATAATAAAAATAACCTTATCTTCTGGAATCTGTTCTAATAATTTTACTGCCTCCTGCCTAATCTGGGTCATTTCAAATGCACTCCTTCCGAATTTGCTTGCTTTTCATTTCTGGATTTATTATACTATGATTCCCCATCAAATACAAACATTTCTAAAATACCAGGAAAGAAATGGCAGGAAGATAATCTCCCTGCCGTTCTTCATAAACCTAAACTCATTTGATACTTCACAGATTCGTATTATCCTCTATAAAATTTCTTCCTGCCAAATAATCCGCATACACCTAACGCAATCATCCCAAGTACCATCCAATATGCGATATTTGCCCCATCTCCTGTCTTTGGACTCTGTTTCGGACTCACGCTCTGCTCTTTCTTCTGTGTCGGTGAAATCTCTGCCGGAACATCTGACTGGGACATCTCTTTATCTGACATCACAATCACGTAATCGGAAGCATGGGAAAATTCCAGACTTACATTTCCATCCGGCTGAATCTTTCCGGCGTTGATAAATACCATCTTTCCGTCGCTGTCATGGTAATACAGATTGCCGAACTGTCCTGAATGTTCATTCCCCATGTTCAGAGTCAATGAAGCCTTAAATCCAAAGTCTCCCTCATGCGCTAAGGAAAGCTGTCTGACCGGGTTGTCTCCTGCAAGTGCCTGTAATGTCTTGCTTGGGATATTCTTGGTATCCACTATTACTTGAAGATTAATATCTTTCAAACTATTTGCTTGAATATCCTTACCGTTAATCGTCCAGGTATATCCGCCCATATTTAACTGGATATCTACATCCCTTCCTTTAGCGGCTTCCAGTATCTCTTTTGAAATCACGGTCGCACCATCCATATCTATGCTGACAGAACCGCCGGATTCTATTGATTTAATAATCTTTATAGTATCATCAATCGTATCTTGCGAAATGGTTACTCCCGGCATCGAAATTGACGGATTGCTCGGCTGGCTCGGATTCTCTGGCTGACTTGGATTCTCTGGCTGGCTCGGATTCTCTGGCTGACTCGGATTCTCCGGCTGGCTTGGCTGTGTCGGCTGATCTGGTTCTTCGGAAGCCTTCGTTCCATATCCACAGAACGTCATACACTCTTCTACCGTAAACGTATCACCCGGCGGAGCAGAGGCAGTCCATACCACGTTTTCATAACCATCAAAGGACTTCCTACATGTAACTGTCTCGCCTTTTTCCACCACTTGGCAGATAATGGTTTCATATTCATAATACTCATCCCCATCCCATGCGGGGAGACTCATGGCTGGGTCTATTATATAACGCACTAAGCAATTTTCATATATTGCTTTCACATCAATATGTTTCCCTTGGGTCACTATAGCATTATCCCTAATACCTGTAATTTCCCATTCTTTAAAAATTAACCCTGGGTAAAATTCTGGTAATTTATTCTCGTTGAGAGTTTTAATCACATCTTTGCCAGTTGTTCCTTCATCTACAAACAAACCTCTTAGTGGATATTCATTACCTTTTTTGTCAAAGCAATCTCTATACTCTACTTCCAATACTATCTTGCCTGAAAATTTTGCACGAAGATTGAGGTCAGCGTAATCAGCAATACTGCCAAATGAAATTTTCTCCCATTGTTCAAACTTATATTCCTTTGTAATATCTTCAGGGATATATTCTTGTGCCCTTTTCATTATAGTGTCATCATTTTCTTCTTTTCCAAAAACTAATGGCACAGCTTTCCTGCTCCAATTACCCTCGGTATCAGCATAGGTATATTCTACTGTCATACAAGCCTTATCATAAACAGCATCTATAAAAACATAATCTGAATTATGATTTGTATTGAAAAGACTTTCATCCGTACAATTACAGCGCCCGCGCATTTGCCACTTTTGGAACACCATCCCTTTATATGATTCTTTCGGCGCAGCTACACCTTCAACCATTTCTCTTACTTCTCCACATGTCATATCTTCTGTAACTTCTATTTTCTGCTTCTGATAGGACACATTCCCATCTGCTTTGCGGTATTGGTAATATACAGGAACAAGTCTTTTATCATATTTTGCCCGAATAGACATGTGACTGGAATTTCCCAAAATCTGTGTATCTTCTGTGATAGGATCGCCATTATACTCTGTCCATCCAATCTGCGTAAATCCTGGATATTTTGATTTCATTTCTGGGAATGTTATGCCAATCTCCTTCAATGTCTGACGACGTTCAACTTTTTTTTGAACCTCCTGTACAGTTTCCCACTCTCCACTCTCATTTAATGCTCTAAAGCTAATGTTAATATCATAGGTTGGATTTACAAACGTATTACCATTCGTCACTTGAATATAATACGGATAATCTGCTTCTCTGGTAAATGCATAGCTATCTGCACTGTTATTTTCCGTATCCTTAATCCAAATGCTTCCTACATACCATTCACATGGATATGTATCCTTTGTAACTTCAAGAACGCCTTCATAAACCCCTTTCTCCTCATCATAATGCACATCTACCTTTTTTGATGAATTTGCAGTGCGCTCGTAAGCGGAACCCATTCGTTCCGCGCGGGCTTGTTTGTAATCTATCTTTAGCAAGATAGTAGGTTCAATGTGAGGGCTTCATTTGAAG
>CAJTCH010000113.1 GCA_910574715.1 Lachnospiraceae bacterium
CCTCCGTTTTTAAATGGTTTTCGGCTAATTCCATTATAACAAAAACAGAGTGCTTATACCTTTTTATTTTTGATTTTCTCTGTATTTTCAACTAACACAGCACAAATTCAGGTTGCGAAGTATGAGTAATACTATGAGATTTTTGCACTTAGGCATGATATGGAGCACCGTATCATATGTAAAGGCGAAGTTTTAAGGAAGGCCGGAAAGTGCAGAAAAGCTAAGATTTATAAGCATACTGGCGCGTCATATGATTAGCGCAACGAACAATAGTGAATTTGGAGGATTTAATGATACTTGTTAATCTGCTTTAGTTCCGATCAGGTTTACAGCGGATGTAATGAAAAAGGCCCATATTGTGAGGATACGGTAAAACCAGGAAATATATATGCAGAACATAAGATAGAAATATGGATGTATGATTACTATTTGAAAAAATCAAACTATTTTATGAATATTATCAATGCAGAAGTAACGGTTTCATTTAGTTCCAGTCAGTTCAGGGGCATTACATATTTGAAGGAAGTAGCGGAAAACATGGAAAAAGTAATTGCTTTACCGGGCGGCATATATAATTTTGGAAGTGAAACAACAAAATCGATGTATGATATTACTCAGGAATTTATTGAATTATTGGGTAAAAAAGTGAGATTAGAAGATAGTTCTCCAAGGCATAACTTATGGATGAACTGTGGTAAAGCTAAAAAGTATGGTGTAAAATTCAGCACTGTTATAGACGGCTTGCTCAAATGTGCGAAAGATAATAATATCTTTACCGAAAGCTGTTTGTAAAGAGTGAACGCAGCACGGAGATAGCAATTGGGTTTCTCTTTCGCGAAACCCTGTAGGAGATATGCCGAATTGTTGCTTGAAGCAGTTGGAAAAGTAGTATATATCTGAAAATCCGTATTTCAGAGCGATAGGATTCTTCATTTAACGAAACGAAGGATTATTCTCATTATCAGGATGTTATGCAGGGACAATCGTTTACAATTATGGAAGGGCCTAACCAAGTTGGCGAAGGAAAAATCATCTCATTGATATCCTAGTACAGCATTGCGTAATTAGCAGTGAATTCTGCACTCGCTATCTGTGCCAGCTGCACGCCTCCAATCCTAGACGTGCCCGCTACGCCGTCGGCTTGTAGACGCACATCTGACGCAGATATCAAGCACATTATCCACTGCTAATTATGCAATGCTGTACTAGTACACCGAATAATAAGTAACCAGCCATATAACTTGCCTGATTTTCCATCTGCGTCGTTGGTCTACACTCCGTTACGGTCCGTGCTGAACATGTGCCGCTGGCACATAGCACCGTCAATCTTAACGCAATGATGTACTAGTGCGCACAAATTCATGGAAAACGGAAGAAAATATTAAAATGCTTGCCGATCATTTAAAAGGGGGGGACAGCCGAAGGGATAACGGAATCTATCAGACCATATGCCAGAGCTTCATCTGCACTCATATAATTATCTCTGTCCGTATCTCTTTCGATTTCTTCCACAGTCCGCCCTGTATTTTCCGCCAAAATGCGATTTAACCTCTGCTTGTTTTTTTGTATAAGGTCTGACATTATCCGCACATCACTGGCTTGTCCCTGAATACCGCTGCCATGGATAGAAGGCTGGTGGATCATGATCTCAGAATTGGGTAATGCCATACGTTTTCCATGAGCGCCGCCCGCTAATAAAAAAGCGCCGAAGCTTGCCGCTCGCCCTATGCATATCGTAGAAACGTCACATTTGATATATTGCATAGTGTCATAAATCGCAAATCCAGAAGTTATAGAACCTCCGGGGCTGTTAATATATAGCTGGATATCTTTATCAGGGTCTTGTGCTTCTAAGAAGAGTAACTGCGCTATGATTAAGCTTGCGGAAGTATCACAGACCTCCTCGCCCAGAAAAATAATTCTGTCTGACAATAGACGTGAAAATATATCATAGCTTCTCTCTCCGTGACCGGTTTGTTCAATGACGTAAGGAATCGTACTCATGCTGCAATCTCCTTAATCTCTGCAAATGAATAGCACATAGAAATCCTGCTCTGTTTTGGCGTAAAGATCCCGATATCCCTGTAGATCTTGGGCGGATACATATAAACTTGTTTAAAGGCATATGAAAATGATTGCGGCGAATCATATCCGGCTTCATATGCGATTTCAATTATCGGTTTATCTGTCTTAACCAGTTTTTCGGCAGCAGCCGTAAGCCTGCGGTTTTGTAAATATTTATAGATGGTGATCCCCGTATGTTCTGTAAACATGCGGTTAAGATAGAACTTGGAATAGCCGATGTTCTTCGATATATTATCTAAGTTGATTTCTTCTTCTAAATTTCTTTCAATGTAATCTATGACTTTTTTAACAGCTTCTTTCTGGTCTTTCATTAGATATCCTCCTTGCATCCGTGATCATTATAGCAAGTTCAGATGTATATGTCTTAATAAAAAGTGCTGTTTTTTATATTAAACTATCTTTTTGCAGTTAAACGACGTTATAGTATATAGAAAGTGCTTTCGAGATATAAATGAGCCGGTACGCCGGGAAAGGAGGGGATCGTGATTATAGACTTGGATGAGGATTTTCTGCTTGTGCAGAAAATGCGTATGGGAGATGAAGAAGCCTTTGAGCGTTTTGTCAGAAAATACTATGCGGAAATATTGAAATACTGCCGCATACATATTAGGGATTACGGATACGCAGAGGATATGACGCAGGAAACCTTCACGCGTTTTTTCCGAACTTTCAGGCAATATAAGCATTATGGAAAGGCAGTGAACTATCTGTATGTCATTGCAGCCAATGCCTGCAAAGATTATCACAGGAAGAGAAAAGAGCTCCTGCTTGAAGATCTGCCTAAGATCCCGGATGAGAAGATAGATGGTATAGAAAATACCATAATGATAACGGAAGCTTTGGATACTCTTTCTGAGGAATTGAGGGAAACGGCAGTTTTGTTTTTTATACAGGAACGCAGACAAAAAGATATCGCCGCTATTCTGGGAATCGGTGTTTCGCTTGTCAAATACAGGATACAAAGAGCGAGAGAATTATTGTCTGAGTATTTGGGAAAGGAGAATATATGAGTCTGTCAGATCATCAGCTTAAGAAGCATCTTGGTGCAAAAGATAAAGTTATTTATATAGAGAAAGAGTTACAGGAAACCATACGGAAGTCAAGAGCAGCATTCGAGGAAAGCGAAGCGGAAGAACTTATTTCACATGCCGAATTTCTCTATCAGCAGAGCAGATATATCCATAAACGATGGTGGATCCTGCAGGGAGCGCTCCTGTTCCTGCTCTGGCTCACACTCTGGCTTACGGGGAGCAATGTCTGTATACAGAGGTATATGGGGATCGCGGCTTCTCTATTCGCGGTCTTATTATTACCGGAACTCTGGAAAAACCGAAATGCGAATGCTTTAGAGATCGAGAGCGTATCGTACTATTCTTTGAGGCAGATTTATTCGGCCAGGATCTTCGCATTTGCCTTGGTAGATTTGCTGCTGCTGAGCGTCTTTACTCTGATGGTAATGCTGACCGGGGAAGTATTTGCCGAGGAAATGCTGATTCAGTTTTTTCTTCCTTATATTGTGACGTGCTGTATCTGTTTTCGGGTATTATCCAGCAGAAGGATCGGTTCGGAGGTATTTGCTCTCTTCTTATGTGTTGTCTGGTGCCTGATATGGACGCAGATAGTATCAAATGAAGAAATATATGGAGCGGTTTCTATGCCTGTATGGTTCGCAATGACGGCCGCCGCCGTGTTTTATCTGGCGTATTGCGTATATAGAGGGCAGAATAACTGCACAGCAATGTGGGAGGTGAACACGTTATGGATGTGATATGTTGTGAACTGTAGATGTAAACATTTCCAATAAACGCTTTATTTTAGCGGAAATGCGCATCTGCAAAAATACAACATATGCGGCTGGCTCATTTGTGGTGAATGGAAACTTGCAGATGTTGTAATACAAGGAAGAAGGTGATAATCCTTTTATTCGTATCTGTAAACAGTTTAGCACAAAGAAAGGCGGTTGTATATGGAGATTACTTACCATTGGGAAGGAGATTATCTGATTCCAGACCTCAAACTTTCGGATACAACGGAGTATCAGATCGGGAAGTATGGACGCATGAGGAAGCGTTTTTTGGAAGAAAACCATAGGGGCATTTATTCGTATATGATCTTGTCGGAAACCTTATGGAAGCATCTTGCGGAGATTGATGAAGAATGTAATGAGATGATGGACAGGCTTGTAAGGCAGATGGCAAAAAAAGAGGGAGTAACCGAACAGCTTAAATCTGATGACTGGCTCTGCTGGCTTCAGAAGATGAACAGCATTAGGAGCAGAGCGGAGGAAGTAGTGCTGCATGATCTGATATATTCCCTTTAGTTTTATTCTGGCTTTAAGTTTTGTAGCATGAGGCGCAGAAGATGTCAAGACACCGGCTCCGCCTCGCCTGCGGCGGTCTTGACATCTTCTGCGCCTCATGCTATGGAGTGGTCAAGGGGAAACAAAGTTCCCCCATTGCATTAAAAATGCCAATGGCGGGATTTTGTGAAAAATTAAAATAGGGGATTGACAGGACGGAAAAAATGGCTTATTATTGACAATAAGAAATGGGTTTTCACCGTACATCTTGTTACGGCTTGCTCGTTTCTTTTTTTACTGCCAAAATATCATACAGATATTTTTTGCCATTTTCAGCATGGTTAATTAAAAGACGGGCATGGAATATATTGTATCTGACAAGCACATTCTCATCATAAACCGGGAGGGCAAAACGGACATCATACCTGTACCAGCCGTATCTGGCGTTTTTGTTGTGTTTTTCCTTGCGGTTTTCTTCATAAGCCGGGTTTGATGCTATCTGTATCAGTTCAGGTATCGCAGTAGCGGCGTTTGCCTTCGCTTTTGCATTTGCACCCATAAGGCTTTTCCGGCTCTCTGATTCCGTGTATTCTTCGGGAAGTTCATTTCCAATATAAATACGCTCGGCATTTTCTTCAATCTCGTAATAGTCTCCGACATATCCTTCGAGATACCGCTTTACATTATCCCAGTCAATTTGGCGTTTCCCTTTGAAACGGATATCGTTAATCAAGACCAGCTTTTTACCGTCCGCATCGGTTATGATATTTACGTTCCTGTTTTCAATCATCTCTTTTGTTCCCTTTCTTCTTTTCTCTTGATTTGTAGACATTAAACTGGTTCTTGCACCTCTGACTGCAAAATTCATTCCCCTTCCGGCTTGCGACAAAGGCTTTTTTACAGTGCTTGCACATACGCATATCACTGTCCTTGTCCGTGAGCATGAAGGAAAAGCACATCTGCACCATGACAAGCAGCGAATGGAAATCCCATACGATAACGGGCGAATCCTTTTCCAGTGCAATCCGGTAAGTGGGGGATATGCCGCCGAAAGCGGAAATGCCCTGACGGTACAGGCTGCGTGTCTGCTCGTCAATCGTATCATAATCGAGGTAATAAAGGAAACTTGTCATAAAGGTAAATGCTAAGTCAGTAAATTCTTTCAAAATCCAGTCGTACTTTTCCGCATATTCCTTCTGTAATTCCATCGCCACAGCCTGCGGCGCATTCCCCATAGCCATTGTGATCGCAATGCCTTCACGGTCAGTCACAGACCATCCCGATTCCACACTTTTCTTTCTGAAATCCAGTTTATCAAAAGGGTAGAAATAGGAAAGATACTTCTCTGTAGGAAGGGATTCTTCCTTTATAAAGTGGTTTTTTGGAAGATACACGGATTCATAGGTTATAAAATCTGCTGTTGTCGGCAGGGCGGTCATAAAGCCGAGGAAACCATATTTTTTTACAAAGTCAAGCACGGACTCTTTTAGTTCTTCTTCCGAGGCTTTGTGCATGGCGGCAAGCCCGACATTTACCGCATCAGTGATAAGCTGCTCCGCTTCCTGCATGGGGCGGTACATTTCCGGTTCTGCGCCTTCTGAAACCGTTATGTAGAGAGTGCCATCATCAGCGGTCTTATATTCATAGCCGCTGTACCGAATCCACGGTGCGCTGGTATGCGCAAATAAATTCTTCATAGAAAATCTGCTCCAATCCATCAATCATATCGAATTATCTGATGTAATATTTCCTATATTATAAACAGTTACTTGTTATCGGTCAAGCCGTTTACTTTCCTTTTTCTTCCGCACTCCGTTTTCTAAAAAATGTTTCTCATCAAGCGTCAGCGGCAGACTGTTTTCCTTCCGGTATGCAAGCACAGCACCATAGAGTTTTCGTATCTTTTTCAATGCTGTTTCACGGATGCCCTGGATGTTCCGGTCTGTCTGCCCGATGCTCTCTGCATACTCTGTAGCGGAATCATCACGCAGGAACAGGTAATAGAGCATATTTTTGAGGTGCGGCTTTAGTTCCTTTAATATTTCCGATAAATCTGCATCTGTGACAAGTTCATGTATCGTTTCCGGGCTGTCAAATATGAAATCAAGAAAATCACCTGCAAGCAGGAGCCTTCTTAAAACCATATCATAAGACGGTCTATCGAATAAATGCAGTTCATCTGCGCCCCATTCCAGAGGAACAGTGGAGCGTCCTATCTCATGGTCTCTTTCTCTCCGTTCCCTGTTTTCGTCCAGTTTATCCCACCAGTACAGTACGTTTTCAAAGTCCTCCACTGTCCTTGCGCTTTCCTCAATGCGCCGGATTGCAAGGGCACGGGCTTCACGGTGGAGCATATCCCCGTCCGCTTCTGTTATAAAACTTTGCTCCCTGAATGTTGGGAGTTCGGTGTATTTTGGCATTTATAATCAGTCCTTTTCAAAAATATAAAAAAGTGTAGCAGTTTTTTCAAAAACACTTCCGTTTTTATAGCTGTTTTTCTCCTATTAGTGAAAGAGTAATCTTTTTCAAAATAAAATCAGTTACAAATAGAAGGGAGGGCGGCTTGTGGAGTACGGATAAAATAAAAATTCGGTTACTAAGTACGGAAGTCAGGGAGCTTAACAGTTCCCCGAACAATTATAAGGGATATGCGCTCGGTGCGCAAGAAAGGATTGTATGGCAGAAACATTAAAAGTGAATAATGATGTAGCAGAATCCAGCCCTGTTCCGGCTGGATTTTTTTACAGAAGAATCGGCGGGACACTTTTCAGGGTCAGGGTATATACGGGTTCGGGATATGCCGACACGCTGGATGAAAAAATTCCCCGGTTAATTTTGAATGAAATGGTGACAGGCGCAGAAAGTTATGTTAAGATGGATTCACCACAGATGAGCCAGCCGCCGGAAAGGAGTTCGGAATGAACAACAGGACGGCTGGTGACAACAGAATAACAGCTCTTTATGAGCGGCTCTCAAGGGACGATGATCTTGCGGGGGACAGCAACAGCATAGTCAACCAGAAAAAGATGCTGGAGGATTATGCAAAAAACAACGGGTACACGAACACGGTGCATTTTACGGATGACGGATTTTCCGGCGGCAGTTTTGAAAGACCGGGATGGAAGCAGATGTTAAGCCGGATTGAAAACGGCGACATCGGCACAGTCATAGTAAAGGACATGAGCCGTGTCGGGAGGGATTACCTTCAGGTAGGATTCTACACGGAGGTATTCTTCCGGGAAAAGGGTGTCCGTTTTATTGCTGTTTCCAATGGTGTTGACAGCAGCAACAACACCAGCAGTGAATTCGCCCCTTTTTTGAATATCATGAACGAATGGTATCTGCGCGATTGCAGCAGGAAGATTACCGCTGTTTTGCGGGCAAAAGGGAAAGAGGGAAAACCAATCACAAGCAATCCGCCATACGGATGTTGGACGGCGAATTGAGGGAGACATAAACGGCAAATTATTTTTCCAACCTTTTTCGCATTGACTGCGCAGTGCTGTCTACAAATGCATAATACCGCCGAAAATGCAGCACGCTGTTGGTATAGCTTTTCTTTCGAAATCGAAAGGCCATGAATCCCATTATGAGATCCATAGCCACATGATGTA
>CAJTCH010000114.1 GCA_910574715.1 Lachnospiraceae bacterium
TATGTTATTGCTTTCTCAAAACATAAAAATAGAACGATGTATTTTGATTTTGGGCATAAACATTGAGCCTGACGATTTGGCAGACTTGAGAAAAAGTATTAACAGGCTGGATGTTTATTGTGCTGCTAGTTCCGGATAGATTTTCCGTTTGGTTTCAATCAGGGCTCCCATAACCCGCCTCCCTTTATCGCTGACCAGATATCTTCTGGAGTGTGGGATTTTCCGGATCAATCCATGGCCCCTGAGTTTTGAAAACTCCCGGCTCATTTTCCCACGACTTTTTGCAGATTCAGCCCCTTTTTTATAGAGACTTTGTCGGATATCGCGGTTGGTAAATCCACGGATCAGATAGCGGCCATCACAAATCGTTTCGAAAAGATGGAAGGTTTCAGGGGACCATACATTATATCCACTGTAAGTTTTTCCCTTTACTTTCTTTTTCTGGCAGACATGATTGATTTCCTCTTCCACGCTTTTTTGAGGAATCACATGGCACATGGAATCTAAAAACCGTTTGTTTGCGGTTTTTGAAATCTCTGCGTACCGATAGAGGTTAGCAATGGATTTCCCCATGGGAACCCACTGCCTGGAAGCCGTTCCGTCCTTATGATGGACCTCCTTATAAACCTTAAATTCCTTTGGGTCATTGATCGTCATTTCTATCCGCAGGCAGTTAAATTTATCATACATCTTGATACTGTTGGACTTCAGCTTGAATTTAATCCTCCAGCCTACTGGGCGTTTTCGGTAATCGGAGACTGCTTCTCCCAGAAACTTTGCATTTAGTTTACGTCCCAGAAAGGAAAATACATCTGTGCATTTGAAGTCATAGAATGCGTGCCCAACCAGGGAGGGATAAAGATCCTCCAGAGCTTCACGGCTCTCAAACATCACATCGGTTGCGAACTCGCATTGGTCAACAGACCAGTGGTAACCCTGATGGAAGATGGTTTCCAGCATATCAAGATAAGGGTTTACTTTATGCGCAAAGAAATCGAGCTGGCGGCAGAGTTTTTTTGAGTCAAATTGATCTGCCAGTTCCTGTGCTTTTGGAATGTCACTGATTTCTGAAAAAGAATTATCATACATACGGTAGGTGATCCCGTTTTTATCAAACACATGCTTCATCATCTCCCTGCCGTTGATGTACACCTGGATCAGAAATGGGAACCATGTTTGGAGTTTTACATGCATGAATCCAAACTCTTTATCGAGGTAATAGAAGTAATAGTATTTACATTTGCGGGTAACGCTGCGCAGTTCCAGGAGCCCGGAGGAGTTCTTTACTGGTTGGAGCGTCTGGCATCCTTCCACAACAGATAAGATACAGATCAGTCCTTGCTCAACAGGATTTTCGAGAAGGATTTTTCGAGCGTTTTCCTCTTTTGATATTTGTGAGGAAGAGAGGTAGACCAAAGGCCGGCCTTCTTTGGCGGCCATTTTCTCAACATAAGAGACAAGGTCATTGGTCATTTGGTTTGCATAGGCAGAAAAGTCTTTGAGAAGGAGGTTCATCTGTGACAAAAAATACATTCTACCCGATACGGAAAAGAAGGGGAAAAGGTAACCTTTTATAATCATGCGGTCAAAAAACGCAAAAGTACCATTGATTTTTTTCTGGAATTGTTCTAATATAGTGTTCATAGGATCATCCTTTCGTATGAATGCTTGCAGGGGAATTTAGTTCCCGATGGATTTGGTACAAGATACCGTATATGTGCATTATAGCACGTGCATCTACGAATAGGATGATTCTTTTTGCTTTTTTGCTTTTAGGTTTGATTGCAGCCGTAGGCTGCGGTATGTATTAGTTCCTTCACATCATTTACCAAAGGTTCATAGCATGCAACCTTAACTCCTATAAAATATTAATATCAATTTTCGACATTTTACGCCTCGCAAACCAAAAATAATTATTATTTCATGTCTAATATCCTATTATATCAAAAACCTACATCCAGTATGCATAATGTTCAATTCTTTCTTTCGAACCATAAAGTAAAGCGTTTCTAATGTCTCTCCTATATAACCCATATACCGATCAGCTCTATCTTTGCATTTTGGGACACTAATCTCTTTCACTCTTTCTAATATGTAACAGTTCAGA
Organism: Lachnospiraceae bacterium; assembly: GCA_910574715.1. Classification (GTDB taxonomy): domain Bacteria; phylum Bacillota; class Clostridia; order Lachnospirales; family Lachnospiraceae; genus Sporofaciens. The sequence continues at coordinate 2,108 of CAJTCH010000114.1, forward strand.
TAACCCTTTAGTTATTTTCCTTAAAAGTGATGAATTTTTCCAGTGAACTTTAATTCCTAAATGTGGATAACTCAAAAAATATGTTACAGATTTTTTTTCGCTGTAGAGGAAACATCTATCTACAGCGTTTTTTTATGTATTATCGTTCAGATTTCTAAAATACAAAAACTTGTTTTCCACATTGCAGCCTTTATTTCTCAAAATTCAGCGGTTCGTTTCCACGGTCAAAATGACGAATCCCTTTGCTTACGTAATTCGCATTTTTCTCAAAACTTTGATATAATCTTCTTATCAAAGTTTTGGGAAGGGGGTTTTCGAATGGGCGGTAACTATGAGAAAAGCGTTTATAATCAGCTTATGGATGTTATGGCTCGCTTAGATGTTATGGAAGCGGAACATAAAAATGACCGCAAAGAAATCGCAGATCTGAATGCAGAAGTAAAAAGCCTCCGCAAAGAAAACTTTCGCCTGAAAACAGAAGTAGACACGGTTAAAGCTGAGAACACTGCGCTTCGTGAAGAAAATAACTTCCTACGTAAAGAGAACCAGCTTCTTAGGGACGATAACGAACGCATGAAGAGAATCCTGAACAATAATAGTGCAAATTCCAGCCAGCCGCCTTCCTCAGACCCGCCTGGCAAAGCCCCTAATACCTATAATAGCAGGAAACCGACAAAAAAGAAGGCAGGAGCCCAGCCCGGCCATAAAGGAACGCATATTTCCAAAGCAGCGGTGGAGAAAAAGATTCGGGAAGGGCGCATGGAACACCGGTTGGAAGAAATCGGAACCCCAGGCAATAGTTATATCACAAGATATCGTCTTGACTTGGAAGTGAAGACAGTTGCCACAGAAATCCGGATTTATGCGGATGAAAAAGGAAAATTTGAGATTCAAAAAGAATACCGGGCAGAAGTGTCTTATGGTGAAAATATCAAAGCAATCGCAGCATTTTTATACAGCGAAGGAGTCGTATCTAATGACAGGATCTGTCTCTTTCTCAACTCCCTGTCCCAAGATACACTTGGCATTTCGACTGGTAGTATCTATGGGTTTTGCCGACGCTTTTCGGAGAGCTGTGCACAACTGCGTCCAATCCTCGAAGAAACCTTGTTAAACTCAGAAGTCGTATGTACAGATGCAACGACCATAACGACAAACGGGAAGCAGACCTATATTAGAAATTTGAGCACAAATGACTGTGTGCTTTATTACGGTTGTGAAAAAAAGGATCTGGAGTCATTAGGAAAGCTGCGGGTATTAAAGGAATATACGGGAACACTCATTCATGATCATGAAACGAGTATGTATCATTTCGGAACCCGCCACGGAGAATGTGATGTGCATCTGGGGCGATATCTTCAAAAGAATACAGAAGAGACCGGCCATCCATGGAGTCATCACATGGAGCAGTTTCTAAAGGGGATGGATCATGCCCGGAAAGAGAGAATCCGGAGCGGGGATACAGCCTTTACAGCTGAAGAGTTGGCGCGGTATGAAAGCCGGTATGAAGAACTTATTGATGAGGGAAGGGAAGCGAATCAGAAAACGAGAGGTCGGAAAGCAAAGAAGGAGGAAAACGCGCTGCTGAATCGATTGGAGAAATACAAGACAAACCATCTGCTATTTCTCCATGATTTCAAGATTCCCTTTAGTAACAATATGTCAGAGAAAGACCTGAGGATCTGTAAAAACCGGGAAAAGATGGCAGGTGGATTCCGTAACGGGGATGGGCGACAGATGTATTGTGACATCATCAGCTTTGTGGAAACCGTAAAGCGGAAAAAGAAAAATATTTTTGAAAGTATTAAAGCCCTTATCAGTGGCACACCAGTCATTCAATGACTGGTGTATTAACCATGTTTTTATTTAAGGGTGTCTGAACTGTTACATTTTTTATGCAAAGATTACAAAAAAATGGGGTTAAGTTTATTGACTTATTGTCGATAATATATTAGAATAAATGAGAAATTTCATGGAATTCAGTGTTACAAAAACGTAAACTTTTTCGTAATGGATTTTACAGCTTATCTCCTTGCTTTTCCCGATTAAAAAGGGATTCGTGAATCAGTATAATAGCGGAGATATTTCAACCATAGACATAATATATCAGAGCCGCCCTGCCGTTGATTACATATCAACGACAAGGCGGTTCTGTTTGGTTTCAAACTTTTCTATGGAAATGCCGCTTCTTAGTTGTTATAATGTACTTGAGCAGAATCTGAGGCAGAAAACGGTCTGAAGCTAACGGAAGGAGTGCCAAAAGAGATAGAAACAAGAAAGAAGAAGCTCCCGATTGGGATTGAGAATTTTGAAAAGATCCGGGAAGAAGATTTTTACTATATTGATAAAACAGGGCTTATTGCGGAATTACTTCACAATTGGGGAGAAGTAAATCTATTTACCCGTCCCAGAAGATTTGGGAAAACGCTGAATATGAGTATGCTGGAACACTTTTTCTCTATAGACGGAGATAAAAGCATTTTTAACGGGCTGAATATTTCTAAGGAAACTGCGCTCTGTGAGGAATATATGGGTAAATATCCGGTTGTATCCATTTCTCTGAAAGGAATAGACGCCGTTAATTATGAAATGGCGTTTCGGATGGGAGCCAGGGTCATCAGGCGGGTAGCGGCAAAAGTACAGTACCTTCTGGAGAGCGACGCGTTAAGTGAGCATGACAAACTGGAATATCAGAACCTTTTGGACAGCAATATGGACGAAGCTACATTCTGTGACAGCTTGAGAATATTGTCAGAAATGTTAGAGAAGCATCATAACAGCAAGGTTATCCTGCTGATAGATGAATATGACGTTCCGCTGGCAAAGGCTCATGCGCATGGCTATTACGACCAGATGATCTCCCTGATCCGAAGCCTGCTTGGAGAAGCATTGAAGACGAACAGCAGCCTGAAATTAGCGGTGCTGACCGGGTGTCTTCGTATTTCAAAGGAGAGCATCTTTACCGGGCTTAATAACCTGAAAGTGTTGACGATCGCGGATGAGCGTTTTGACGAATATTTTGGCTTTACAGATAAGGAAGTGAAAGATCTTCTGGAATATTATGATGTAACGGATCATTATGAGGATATAAAAAGATGGTATGACGGATACCAGTTTGGAAATGTAGAAGTGTATTGTCCATGGGATGTGCTGAACCATTGCGACAGGATCAGATGCGAGCCCCATGTGCAGCCGGAAAACTATTGGATCACCACCAGCAGCAATGACGCGGTGAGACGATTTATACAAGAATCGGCTAATGCAACGACCAAACGAGAGATTGAGCGTCTGGTGGCAGGGGAAGTCATCACAAAGAAAATCCATCAGGAACTCACGTATGCGGAAGCTTACCAGTCCATTGACAACATCTGGAGCCTTCTTTTTACCACCGGATATCTGACCCAGCGCGGGAAGGCAGAAGGCAGACAGATGAAACTGGCGATCCCCAATCTGGAAATCCGGGATATTTTTGAGACACAGATCATGGAACTCTTTAAGGAGAATGTCAGAGAAGACGGGGAGACTTTGAGTCGTTTCTGCGATGCACTGCAAAAGGGAGATGCAGAAAATGTAGAAAGAATTTTTACAGAGTATTTGAAAAGAACGATCAGTATCCGTGATACAGCCGTAAGAACAGATATGAAAGAAAATTATTACCACGGCGTTCTAATCGGGATCCTGGGTGTGAAAGACCGGTGGGGAATCTCATCCAATCGAGAGATGGGAGATGGCTATGCGGATATCCTTGCGGAACCGGATACCGGGGATATGGGAATTATCATAGAAGTGAAGTATGCCCATGACGGAGATCTGGACACTGCATGTAGGGAAGCATTAAAGCAGATCGAATATACCAAATATGAGGATGACCTTGAAGACGACGGGGTAGAGAATATCCTTAAATATGGGATTGCCTGTTACAAAAAGCGGTGCAGGGTTATACTGGCTAACGGAAGGAGTGCCAAAAGAGATGGAAACAAGAAAGAAGAAGCTCCCGATTGGGATTGAGAATTTTGAAGAGCTCCGGAAAGAAGATTTTTACTACATTGATAAAACTGGGCTTATTACGGAATTACTCCATAATTGGGGATCGGTGAACCTATTTACCCGTCCCAGAAGATTTGGGAAAACGCTGAATATGAATATGCTGGAACACTTTTTCTCTATAGACGGAGATAAAAGCATTTTTAACGGGCTGAATATTTCTAAGGAAACTGCGCTCTGTGAGGAATATATGGGTAAATATCCGGTTGTATCCATTTCCCTGAAAGGAATAGACGCCCGGAACTATGAACTGGCATTTCAAATGGCGATCCAAATTCTGAAAAGAGTTCCAGCGAAAGTACAATATCTTTTAGAGAGTGATGCTTTAAGCGAACAGGACAAAGCGGAATATCGGAAACTTTTGGATGATAATATGTCAGAAGCAGTATTCTGTAATAGTTTGAGGATATTATCGGAATTGCTGGAAAAGCATCATGGAACAAAAGTAATTCTGCTAATTGACGAGTATGACGTTCCGCTGGCAAAGGCTCATGCGAACGGATACTACGACCAGATGATCTCCCTGATCCGAAGCCTGCTTGGAGAAACATTGAAGACGAACAGCAGCCTGAAATTAGCGGTGCTGACCGGGTGTCTTCGTATTTCAAAGGAAAGCATCTTTACCGGGCTTAATAACCTGAAAGTGTTGACGATCGCGGATGAACGTTTTGATGAATATTTTGGCTTTACAGATAAGGAAGTGAAAGATCTTCTGGAATATTATGGCGTAACGGATCATTACGAGGATATAAAAAGATGGTATGACGGTTACCAGTTTGGAAATGCAGAAGTGTATTGTCCGTGGGATGTGCTGAACCATTGCGACAGGATCAGATGCGAGTCCCATGTACAGCCGGAAAACTATTGGATCAATACCAGCAGCAATGACGCGGTGAAGCGATTTATACAAGAATCGGCTAATGCGACGACCAAACGGGAGATTGAGCGTCTGGTGGCAGGGGAAGTCATCACAAAGGAAATCCACCAGGAACTCACGTATGCGGAAGCTTACCAATCCATTGACAACATCTGGAGCCTTCTTTTTACCACCGGATATCTGACCCAGCGCGGAAAGGCGGAGGGCAGACAGATGAAACTGGCGATCCCCAATTTGGAAATCCGAGATATTTTTGAGACGCAGATCATGGAATTCCTTAAGAAGAATGTCAGGGAAGACGGAGAGACTTTGAGTCGTTTCTGCGATGCACTGCAAAAGGGAGATGCAGAAAATGTAGAAAGAATTTTTACAAAGTATTTGAAAAGAACGATCAGTATCCGTGATACAGCCGTAAGAACAGATATGAAAGAAAATTATTACCACGGCGTTCTAATCGGGATCCTGGGGGTGAAAGACCGGTGGGGAATCTCATCCAATCGAGAGATGGGAGATGGCTATGCGGATATCCTTGCGGAACCGGATACCGGGGATATGGGAATTATCATAGAAGTAAAGTATGCTCATGACGGAGATCTGGACACTGCATGTAGGGAAGCATTGAAGCAGATCGAATATACCAAGTATGAGGACGACCTTGAAGACGACGGGGTAGAGAATATCCTTAAATATGGGATTGCCTGTTATAAAAAGCGGTGCAGAGTCATGCTGGCAGAAGAACAGATAGAGTAAATAGGGTGTGTAAAATAATCTGTGTAAATCATCACAGATTATTCGACACATCCATTTTTGTATAATGGATAATGAATTCGACAATACTGTGATTAGTTGGAAAAAATTGGTAGAAAAATTTTAGGAG
>CAJTCH010000115.1 GCA_910574715.1 Lachnospiraceae bacterium
GAAGATTCTCCTTCTGAATTATCCTTCATCTATATCACAAAAAAGAATAAGTCCATAGCCTGTTTTGATTGGCTATAAACTTATTATACGAGGAGGTATATTATGTCATTGGAAAAAGTTTATGATTATTTCCATAATTATGATAAGCAGACTTATCAGGTTGTAGCTTGTATGGGAAATGAGCCATCGGAGCAGGATATAAAGGATTTTGAAAATCAGTATGGGATAAATCTTCCTGCTGATTTTAGAGAGTTCACTATGTCCCCATTAGGTGGGCTTTATATGGAGGTTCGAGAAGAAATATGGCCACAAGCGAAACAATATGACATAGGCCCATTTTGGTCGTTCTGTCGAGGAATTATAGTCTATGGAATTGCCAATGGAATACCCGATTTTTTGGATATTCGTGAAAAAACGAAAGAACTACACGATGAAGGTTTTACTGATTTTATCCCATTCTTGTCCATTATAGGGAATGGTGATGAAATATTTTGTTTTGACAAGAATAATAACATAGTCCTTCTTGACTACTACACAACAGGAGAAGCTACACCGATTGAGGGGACTTTTTCAGATTGCTTGATGAACCAAATTGCGGAGTTAGAAGAACGGAAAAACAAGAAAATCCGGGGAGAGGATAAAATCAACTAATTCTGATTTGCGAGGAGAATTGTGACTATGATAGAGTTGAATACATTCAAAAAAATATTGGAAGAAAATGAAGAACGCTTGCCATTACTAACGCTTGATGAATTTTTCGATGGAAACACAGAGGAGGATTCCATTGCTCCGAACCAATGGGAATTTGGCCGTCCAACGCTTTCTGAAATACGAAATATGCTACAAAAGATTGAGTTAATGCCTGACATAGCATGGGTGCGTGTTGCTCTCCACGATGATACAGAAATCGTAGAAAACAATGGGAAAGAAGAATTAGTTCTTGCAGGAGATACAATCGTGATTTGCACAACCATTTTGCCTGCGGAATTAGAAAAATTAGTAAATTGCGAATGGCTATGCTCTGATGGAGTAATTACAATAGAGGCATTTGAATTAAATACTTATTCGTGCGTACCACCAATTCCAGATAACTTCGATTGTTTGGAAATCGTGTGGGACTAATCTGAAACTTTCAGTTTATCGGGGGAGATAGCAAAGGCAGCCGAGCCAGTCAACGGTCAAGATGAACGGCGCACAAATGCGCCGCCGTTGACAGCCCCGCCTGCCTTTGCTGATGGGCAATCAAGGCGGGAAAGCCCTAAAATGGCTTCCCGCCCATTTCAATTTTGAGAAAAGAACGACCACTAAAATAAATGAGTGTGGCCACACATATAGTCACGGTGTCTAAAGGTTTGGCACATTTTGTCCCATAGGCTGAGGACGGTGGACGAGGGCTTTCATATACGCCCTGTCTGCTGCTGAAACCAGCCCTTTGTTTCCGGCTTCCCAGCCCCAAACAAAGCCCTGTTTTCCTGCCGCTTCAAATGCCCTTGCCCTCCCCGGCGGCAACGGCATTTTCACGGCAACGCCGACAGAGCGTATAACACACTACACTTTGCTTCGCAAAGTCGTGTGCCAAATGGGGCGTTGCCCCCTTTGGATACCCCCACAACAAACAGGCGCTATGCCCCTTGCCGGGAGCATAGCGCCTGTTTGTTGTCAGCAGCCCGTTTCACGGTCTGCGTGTAGTTCCTTGTAAAATGACCTAAGTGGAATTGTAAATATCATATTGTTTTTGCACCAAAGTTCAGAAGGAAAATCATATATGGGCAGTTAAAGCGGGACATTGCAAATATATTAAGTACGCTATGCAAGAGAAAAGGTGTGCATATAGTGGAAGCGGAAATGTGCAGTGACCATGTCCATATGTTAGTGGAGATTCCGCCAAGCATAAGTGTATCAAGTTTTGTAGGGTATCTGAAAGGAAAAAGTACACTTATGATATTTGAAAGGCATGCAAATTTGAAATATAAATTTGGGAACAGGCATTTCTGGTGCAGGGGATACTATGTGGATACAGTAGGCAAGAATGCAAAGAAAATCCAGGAATATATTCAAAATCAATTAAAAGAAGATTATGAATATGACCAGATAACACTCAAAGAGTATATTGACCCGTTTACGGGTGAGCCGGTAAAAAAGAACAAATAGAAAAAGTCCTTTAGGACTTAGTACAGAATGATGTTGCGGCTGGCGAACCCTTCGATGAGTCTTTAGACTCCAGAGCCGGTAATTAGCCCTTATAGGGCGTGAGCAAACCACCGGCTTAGCCGGTGGTTCTGATTTTCTGAATCCGGTAGCCTGTGGGGAAAGGAGAAGCATTAGGGCATTATCCGAGAAGTTTCATTATCAAAGAAACATCGTAAGAAGTGCAGTTTATAGGCGGTTTTCAAAAAACTTCTCGGATAATATATGTATGTTCATACAGTACTAATTCAAGAAATCAGGCATAATATTTTCATTATCAGACTTTTGGGTGACAACATTCTGTTTCGGGAACCACTTTTCATTCCATTCTTTGATATGCTTGTTCACCGTTCCTTGTGAAAGCTCCGCATATCGTTGAGTAGTTGCAACCGACGTATGCCCCAGAAAATTCTTTATTGCGATGATTGGAATGCCAGCTTCTAGCATGTGGGTAGCGGTAGTATGCCTCATAGTATGCGGCGAATAATGCGCTTCAAGGAACATGTCCGGATTCTGCTGTTTTGCTGCCTGGACGTATTTTTTGAAAATCCCTTCAATGCAGGAAATTGTCATTTGCTCATGAGTTTGACTTGAGAAAACATGGCTGTTAGGCCTGTTTTCAATTTTCCGGTATGACAAATACTGGCAAAGTATCTCTCCACATTGCTTTGCTATTATAATTCGCCGGGATTTATTCCCTTTTCCGATGAGGGTAATCCGAACCTGATCTTTCTGTTTCTGCATGTCACGAACCCTTAAATCGCAGATCTCCTGTGCCCTGGCACCACTGGCATACATGAAGTTTAGGAGGACTTTGTCCCGTCTGCCAGTATATTTCCTTTCGTCTGGAATCTGTAGCAGGACAGTGACTTCATTTAAGGAAAATACCGTGCGTGGGCCTGATTTTTGCTTTTTTACTGGTATCTTCTTTAAATTATGCATGAATACGGACGCAGCCTCAAGATCCTGGTTTTGTGCATACGCCGCAAATGATGATAAAGCCGCCAGCCGTTGATTGCGGGTGGAAGCTGTGCATCCCCTTTCTTCTTCCAGCCAGATAAGGAAACTGTTGACCGTATTGTAATCCAAAAGTTTAAAAGTAACTTTGTCTGCTGGAATCCCACGCTTGACAAACATGTATTCCAACAGCAGACGGAATGCATATTTATAAGAATGGATTGTATTGTCAGACAGTCCGGCTGAATAGGGCATATAAATATCAAAAAAGCTCTGTAATATTTCCATGAATGTTTCTGTTTTATTCCTCATACGACACCTCCGAAAAAACATCCCCGGCATAAGACTCAAACAGGTCGTTGTATTCAGGGAACATATCGCTGCTGAATTTCAGATATTTTTCTGTGCCGTTCATGTCGTCATGCCCCAGATATAAGGACAGGTATGGCACAGAATCGTCCGTAAGCCGGCCGTTGCGCTCTGCCTGCGCAAACGACCTGATGGCAAACAGATGGCGGAAACAATGAAGGCACTGTCCACGGGTATGCGGCACAGGCTCTATATAAATGTCAGTTTCTTTCAGGATTGCCTTGAACCGGCGCATAGCAGTGTTTTCTGACATATGTTTTTCCGGGACACGGCCTGGAAACAGAAAGTTTTCAGGACTGCCTGACAGGTCTATTGAGAGACAGTATTTTTTCAACATATCTGTTAATTCCCCGCCTATGGGAACAATCCGCTGCTTCTTGTTTTTTGCATTGCGGATCAAAATAGCATCATTTTCAAAATGGATGTCTTTTATGCGGATTGTCAGCGCTTCATTTACCCGGAGGCCACAGCAATACAGGAGCCTGAGAAGCATGGGGATTTCAAGCTGTATATGGGGGATGCTGTTTTTTGTCATCTGGATTGAATCAGCAGCCCGGAAAATCTTATCCAGTTCATCATCTGAGAAAATATATGGCATATATGTATCACGCAGTTTCGGACAGTCTGGCAAAAATACCGAAAATCCAACATGGCGCAAATATTCAAGGAACTTCCTTAAGTTACTGACTTTTCCAACGACTGTGCTTCTGGCATAAGCCGGGTGCAGCAACTGCATCCATCCGTAAACATCTTTACTGGAGATTTCTTTGTTGCAAATGCCATTTGCAGCGAGATAGTCATCAAAAGAATGCAGTGTAACGCAATCACATTTGTATGTACCATGGGATACGGTATGTTCCCTAAGCGCAAGGTAATCATTTATTTCCTGATTGAAAGCACTCTTGAATTTCATCATTCAACACACCTCCTTCCCATAAGGAATTCGAGGAAAAACCCCGATGCCTCTGGTGGGGAAAGCGTATAAGGGCGCAGCTGTTCTAAGTCAAGACGGGCATAGCATTTAGTGGAGTTCAAATCTGAATGCCCGAGGGTCTTGCGGACTGCTTCATAGGGAATGCCCTCATTTACCATGGAACTGGCAAGAGAGGCACGTAAAGAATGTGCGCCATGTTTACGGCCTCCGATATCAATGTCTGTTCTCTCTAATGCCTTTGCAATCCGTTTCCCTATCGCTTTGGCTGAAATATGCCGGTATGGTGCGCGCGGCGTAAGGAATATATAGGGGCTGTCGGAAATGGGGCGTTCCTCACTGGCATATGCAGCAATCGCCTCCCTGATTTCAGGAAGCAGTGGAAGTTCCAGTCCCGTACCTGTTTTTTGTTGGATAATACAGATAAGGTTTGCGTCATAATCAATCGAATCAAAAGTGAGCGTTGCAATATCGCCACTGCGGAGACCCAGACGGGAGGCAAGCAACACGATTGCATAGTCCCGTCTGCCAAGAGGATTTCCTGAAAGGACGGCTTCTTCTATTTTTGACAGTTCGTCTTCAGAATAGACAGAAGGAACTGGCTGTGGAATCCTGTAGCCAGGTACTATGTAAGAGAAATCTTTATCCGTATGTCCATGCTCAAAAAGGAATCTTAAAAAAGTCTTTATCCTCGGAATGTAACAGCCGCTTCCCATAGCAAGTATTGCTGTTCCAACCACTTTTGAATTGATCTGGCCTGCTTCTGTACATCCATTGCAGGAAAGATGATAAAGAAAACGCCTGTTCTGCTGGATGTTTATTCTGGCAGTAATCTCCTTTAATCCTCTGACCATACAGTCAGCATGGTAATAATCCAAAAGGATCTTTAAACCATCAGGAAGAACGTAATTTTCTTCCGGCATAAGGCAGATGGGGAGTTTTTCTCCCCTTAAAATAGCATTCAGGCGTTGGGTGAATAGAGCAGCATTATTTTTTGTTTCTGATGACACATCGTGCGTTTTGCAAAACTCAACAAAAGCCCTACCGGTATCTTCGGTATAGAAGTCAGATTTGTTTTCCCTTAAAAATCCCCTCATCTCATCTGAAATCCGGCGATTCCTTGCTAATACAGCTACACAGTATCCCTGCCCTTCCAAAAGCTGCATTAAGGATTGGATTACCTGCTCAAACGGCACACTGTTATTTTGGCACATCATTGTTGTCCTCCTTATACATTCAGCATTATTTTTACGCTGTATCTACAGTATAAGGTTTAAGTAATTATCTGAGAAGTTTTTTGAAAACCGCCTATAAACTGCACTTCTTACGATGTTTCTTTGATAATGAAACTTCTCGGATAATGCCCTTTATGTCAGAACTGAAATAAAGGGCAAGATTCGCCAGAGTAACTCAAAACCCACTTTGTGGTTTTGGGTTACTCTGACAAACTTGATGGGGAATCCGCTCCCCATGCCCTCGGTTCCTGCACATTTTCCAAATATGCAGATTGGCTCCTATTAAAAATAGTCGCAGCGTGATTGCTTTACATCACGGAAGATAAAAAAATTCTAAAAATAATCCAATTTCCTTTCCCACCAGTAGTCCCCAATCGGCTTATATAGTAGGAAGCAAAAAACAGCTTCCCCTGATCAGGCATAATAAAAAAAGTAGGAGGGATTTATGTGATTTACAAGAAGTGAACTGGAAATGATTTACAAGTATGAAGCAACGACAAAAGAGGACACAGTGAAGGCGATGAGGGATGAACAGTCAGTAGCCAGAGACGACCTGACGAGGATCATCATAAGGAATGCTGCAGATAAACTGGAAAAACTTCCAGAACCGGAATGTAGCCGGTTCATAGCGGACAATAAGGCGTATTTCATAGGACAGGGAAGAAGTTCTGTCTTACGAAGACTGAATGAAGCAAAGGAACGGTTAAAACAGCCGGTCTTACAGGGGCATGACCTGTCAGGAAGGGAGCGGTTCCAGCCAGACACAAGACATATGATCGTTCTAGATGTGCTGAATAATGACAGCCCCGTAGGTTTTAAAGGGGAAAGATACCGCTTCTTCCTTTCAGACGGGAGATACCGCAACGCCGTAGAAAGTGAAAAGCGTGGGGAAATCAAAATCCGCAGCCATGCGGCGGTAGTTTCCGGGAAACTGTACCCAGATAAGAAGGCGGAGCATGACAGATAACAGTCCCATGATAAAAATAGGAACTGCACAAAAGATGAAAGGAAACATAACAGGGGAGTGGAGAAAACTGAAAAAATATTGAACGAAGGGAGGGAATCTATGCAGAGAAAGAAAAGGGGGAGAAAGAATACGCCGATCCGTTATGTGGTGGAGCATGTATATTCCGGTACGGAAAGCATGGAAGGATTATTAACGGTTGTGAGCGAAGAAGCTGCCCGCAGGAATGTGGAGAAAAGATTAAGGGGCAATATGGAGACGGAGAAGAAAGCTGTCTGAAAAGATGAATTGACGGTTGATGCCAGAGACGGAAAAGGCTATAATGAAGTCAGCGTATTTCTGTCTCTGGATATTGAGTAAATATAGGAGGCCAATATGCAGAATACAGAAAATAAAGAAATATGGACAGCACTTTATGCGAGATTGTCAATGGACGATGGGAACGTCGGGGAGAGCATGAGTATCGGAAGCCAGAAAGCAATCCTTAAACGGAAAGCGGAGGAAATGGGTATCCACAGCTATAAATTTTACGTGGATGACGGATACTCCGGTACGAATTTTAACCGGCCATCTTTTCAACAAATGATTGCGGATATCGAAGCGGGGCATGTAGATTGTGTCATAACCAAAGATTTATCAAGGCTTGGCAGAAACTATCTGGAGAGCGGGGCATATATCGAAGTGTTTTTCCCAAACCACCATGTGCGATATATCGCTATCAATGACGGTGTGGATTCGGCGAACAGCGGAGAGATGGATATTACCCCGTTCAAGAATATCCTGAACGAATTTTATTCGAGGGATATTTCTAAAAAGGTAAAGACGGGAAGGTATATCCGAGCCAGTCAGGGGAAATTTATGGGGGCGTATGCACCGTTTGGTTATAAAAAAGACCCGGCAGACAAGAACCATCTGATTGCGGATGAAGAGACAGCGCCGACTGTCCGCTATATTTTTCAGCTTGCGTTGGAAGGTTACGGAAACAATAAGATCGGGAAAATTCTTTATGAAGAAAAAATTCCGAAGCCAGCTTATTACAATCAGGAAGTTTTCGGGAAGTTTTTGATCACTGAGGATGATATTTATAATTGGAAACAGTCTACGATCATCCGTATACTCCGGAATCCTCTGTATAAAGGTTATTTTTGGGTACAGAGGTATGACAGGAAGCATTTTAAACAGCAGTCAAGAGGTTATATCCCGATTAA
>CAJTCH010000116.1 GCA_910574715.1 Lachnospiraceae bacterium
GTCCCGATATCTGTGGATGCATATATAGCTGCATCAATACCGGAAATAAATCCTATATGTCCTATGATATCCATCATTCCAACACGTTTTCTGGAAGCAGATACTTTCTGTGGTTTTATTGGGAGTTTGCTTCCATTAGGTCTTTTTGGGCGTGTAGGCACCTGAATTTTTTCGCCTTTCGGAATTTTAGCGATGAGCTTACTGCTCACAACTTTGTTATATTTTTTAACCGGGTCATACAAGGTCTGACGCTCCATAACGTAGATATCACCGTTCTTCTGCTTAACATTTACACGTGATGTTTTGATCGTACCTGATGGTTTTGCTGGCATAACAATCTCCTTTATTTGAGTGTATATTTATATCTATCATCATTATAATACACACTCAAATAAAATCAAGCAAAAATGGCGTAAAATCGGCACTTTTTTAAGGTTCAAAGGGTGTTATGACCAATTGAAAAAGGTTTTTAGTACGTATTATCCTACTTTAGGGATGGAAAGATAAAGAAAAATCAGGCAATACTTTTCGATAAGATATTCGTCCTTGTGGAAAAGTAGGAATATCTTTACAGACTCAGAATAGTACATTACGGAAAGTCTCCCTTCATACCTTAAAAAGACTGCGGAAAAAGCTGTACAGGATCAAGCAGGAGTATGGATTTTAAAAGATATTTGCATCGCAAGAATGCAAATGTAACCGCTCAAATAATCTTCCTGATTTTTACAGGACAAAGGTAGATCCTGAAAGCGAGCCTTTTTCAGAAAAAGGAGGTTTATTATAATTCGCCTTTTGTAGAAATAGAATGAAAGAGAGAAGAATATTTCGTCATAAAAATAGCAAAAAATGCTGTCGCATCTATGATTTCCCAATCATTGATGCGACAGCTCCATATGCATTGATAAAAACGGGAGATTTTTGAAACAATCGAGGTACCTATTTCTTATTTTCCGTTCTTTTCCGAATCCGAAATTCTTGGATTTACAACATTTCCTTTTACGAGTGTTCCCTGCACTTTTCCTTTACGCAATCCACACACAATCTGTACATTTCCAAGAATAAAATAATCCATTTCACGCTTTGTAATCTTCATAAAATTATGTCTGGAACATAAATAGAAAATTCCTCCCAACAATATCCATACCACCAACGCTACAAAAGACTGCGGAGCCATAAAGGCCGGAGAACCAGGAACAATCAAAAGAAGCAGAATAGCAACAGAAATACAGCTTCCTGCCATTGCTGTCACAGGATGGATTCGGTTGGTATCAGACGGATCCCCGTATTTTTTCAGAAGGATCCAGGCTCCCGCACAGGTAAAGAAATAACCGAACGCAGTACCTACGGAACACATGTCGACTACCCAGCCGATTACTTCACGTCCGAAAAACGGACAGATACAGCAGATAACCGTAACAAATACCACACAGTATGAAGGTGTTTTATGCTTTTCATGAATCTTTCCAAAAACAGACGGGAGCATTTTTGCTCTGGCCATTCCAAACAGCAGACGGCTGGATGTCATAAAAAAGCCGTTCATACCTGTAAAAATACCCATGCAGACCGCAAGTGCAACAAACCCTACGCCAAGTCTTCCCATTGCCAGATCCAGCACTGCACCTGTGTGCCATTTGACCGCAGCGCCTGATGCGTCAGTCATGGTAAGCACCTGCTGCCACGGAATCACACAATCTGTCACCAATGCCATCGCTCCATAAATCAAAGCGCCGACGATCAACGCAGAGATAATAAGTTTCCGGCATTTCTGCGGAGGGAAATCATATTCTTCCGCCGCCTGCGGGATACAGTCAAATCCCACATATAAAAACGGCGCCAGCGCCAGAATGGAAATAAAACCGCCTACGAAACTTTTTCCTTCCGCACCATATAGCGGAGTCAGATTTGAGGAATCAAATGAACCGGTCAGTACGGTTCCCGCAACCGAAACCAGTACAGCCGCACACATAATCAGTACCATGGCAAGCTGAAGATTTCCTACGGATTTTGCACCGCGGTAGTTCATGATTCCAAACAAAATAATAAAGAAAAGTGAAAGGGCAATTTCACCGGCATATACATCATATCCCGCGATCGTATATAAATATCCGCGGCTGAATACACCCGGAAACAGATACGAAGCCAGCACCGGCAGCGCCGTAGCATTCAATGCAACAATTGACAGATAGCCAAGAGAAAGCATCCAGCCGCAGATATAAGAGGCTGTTCTTCCAAATCCTTTGTACGCATACGCAAACTCACCGCCGGCCACCGGAAACTTTGCGATCATATAAGAGTAACTGCATCCCACCACGATCATCAGAAGACCGCCCACAAGAAAACCAAGGAACAGCGGAAGAGGTCCTCCTGCTCTCTGTGTCCAGAGTCCTCCCTGAATAAAACATCCCCAGCCGATAATTGATCCTACCGCCACTGCCCAGATAGCTCCGGGTCCCATGGACTTTTTTAATTTCGTTCTCTTTTCCGCCATACGGATTCCTCCATTCTTTTTATCTACTCATCTTCTCTTGTCTCTTCACTGATCGTATATGCTTCCATAACATCTGAAACGAATATCTTCCCGTCACCATAGTGCCCATATTCCCCGCTCTTTGCACTATTGATAATGATATCTACAACTTCATCCTTTTCTTTATCTTCTACAGTGATATAGATCATACTTTTTGCCATTTCCTGATAAAGTACATCTCCCACCTGGATTCCCCTTTCTCTTCCTCTTCCGGAAACGGCCCATTTAGAGAAGGCATAATAACCGTTCTCTTCCAGTGCCTTGATAACATTCATAACTTTTTCAGGTCTTACAATCGCTGTAATTAACTTCATACTATCATCTCCTGTTTTATTAATTTAAAAAAGGCCGGATACTCCGTATCTGACCTCTTTGTCATAACTTCTGTTTTATTTCCGGCATAATATACCGCCGGCAGCATCAACTGACACAAAATTCAATATGCCAGAATACGATACATCTTATCAAGCATTTCATCGGTGATTTCAACCGGATTATTATACAGATTTGGATGTCTGCTGATCCTTACCAGCTCCTCAATCTGGTCTTCATTCAACTTGAAATCCTTCAGATCACAACGAAGTCCCATTTTCTTCTTCAATGCATAAATTTCATCAGCCATATCATCCGCATCCGAAAACCCCAGAGATTTTGCCAACATTTCCACACGTTCTCCTCCTGTTCCGTGTGCATTGATTCTCGTAAAATAATCCAGAGTCAGTCCGCACGCTTCTCCGTGCGGTATATGATAAATATTAGTCAGCGGAAACGAACAGGCATGAGAAGATGTGGTTTTGGGAAGGGTAAATGCCAGACCAGCAGTTACAGATGCCTCACACATCTTTTCTCTTGCCTCTTCATCTTTCGGATTCTGATATGCCCTGTACAGATACCGAAAAACAAGCTGTGCCGCATGAACAGCCAGTGCATCACAGACCGGCTGATGTCCTCTGCTCCAATATCCTTCCAACGCATGGGACAATACGTCAATTCCCGTTCCTGCAGTCACTGCCGAAGGCATCGTATATGTCAGTTCCGGATCTACAATCGCTGCTTCCGGATAAAACCCGTCTGACACAATCGGCGCTTTTTTCCCATTTGCGTGATCAGAAAGAACGGAGACACAGGTGACCTCGCTTCCTGTTCCCGCAGTTGTCGGAACGGCAATCAGAGGAAGGTGTTCTCTGGGGAGTGAAATACCCGTGCCGTGGTATTTCCGAATGGAATCTCCCGTCAGAGCCACACTTGCAGCCGCTTTGGCACAGTCCATGGGACTGCCTCCTCCAAGCGCCACAACAAATCCGATATTATTTTTCCGGATGACCTCCGCACATTCATCCACTTCCGTCACATCCGGATTCGGTGAGACATCACCAAATGAAGCTGTCAGCATGCCTGCTGACTCCTGCATGATCTTTTCAGCCAGGCCGCTTCTGAAAAAGAACGGACCAGCAACGAGAAGTCCTCGCTTACATCCCAGTTCCTGCGCAATTTTTTTTATTTCACGGACTCTGCCTTTTCCAAAATATATTTTGACAGGCTGCATATAATCCCAATTCATAGCCGTATCCTCCTGTCAGCTGCAGTATTTTTCATCTACCATAGTCAGTACTTCATCAAGAATTGGAAGATATGTTTTCAACTCTTTCTCGGTAATAATCAGCGGAGGACAAATCTCTATAAAATTCTCACGTCCGAATGTTGCAAAACCACGTTTCTTCAATTCTGCAAAAATCCATGGCATTACAGGGCCAGGCACTCCGTATTCCTGCATCGGTTCTCTTGTTTCTTTGTTTTTCACCACTTCAAGCGCTCCGAAAAGACCAATGCACCTCGCCTCACCGATACATTTATGTTTCTTCACCATCTCGTCCATAAATGGTGCAACAATTTCATGCATCTTTGCCACATGCCCCTCTACATCATGTTCTTTATAATAAGTCAGAGCTGCTACTCCGGCGGCACACGCCAGAGTATGTCCGCTGTATGTAAGCCCGCACTGAAGTACATTTTCTTCAAAATATTCCGCGACCGCCTTATTCACAATACAGCCGCCCAGCTGGACATAACCACAGGTAACTCCTTTTGCAAAGGTGATAATATCCGGTTTGATATCAAAATTCATAAATGCAAACGCTTTTCCTGTACGATAAAATCCCGCCATAACCTCATCACAGATCATAAGAATTCCATATTTATCGCAGAGGGCCCGCACACCTTCCATATATCCGTCCGGAGGAAGAATGACTCCGTTCGCCCCGACAATAGACTCCATTACAATTGCCGCCACATTATGCGGTCCTTCATAACGAAGCTGCAGATCCAGAGCATCCAGATATTTTCTGGTCACTTCGGCATCATCCACACCTTTGGTATATCCGTCACGATACATCTGCGGGTTCATAAAATGTACGAATCCGTTTGCCCCTCCGATTTCCGCAGCATAACGTCGCCAGTCGCCTGATGCATTGGATGCGCCGAGAGTTGCACCGTGGTAACTTCTGTAGCAGGAAAAAATCTTGGTTCTTCCCGTTACCATACGTGCCATTTTAATCGCGTTCTCATTTGACTCTGCACCGCCGTTTGTAAAAAATACACGCTTATAGGTCTCTGCTCCCGCCAGTTCAACAAGCATTTTTGCAAGAACGCTTTTTGGTTCGGAAGCATATGCCGGAGCCATAAAACACATTTTATCCGCTTGCTCCTTGATGGCTTCCACAATTTCCGGAAGCTGATGTCCAAGATTGGAACATACAAGAAGAGATGCCATATCCGCATATTTATTTCCGTCATAATCGTAAAAATAAATTCCTTCGGCTCTTTCTACCGGCAATGCGTCTACTCCTGATTTTGACCATGACTGCATCACATAATCCTTATGCATCTGTGCGATTTCTTTTCCCGTTAAACTCATAAATATGTCCTCCTTCACTATTTTTGCTGGCTTATTTTTTTCGATAAACAGACTTTATACATGCAACATTTTGGATATAGAAAAGGCGCCCACCTCACAGTTAATTTCTGTGACTGGACGCCTTTGTCTTATCTGCCATTATATTAGCGCATAAAAAATAGCAGTACAATATTGCATAGTCCAATTTTTTTTGTACTCAAGCACATACATCTTTTATTTTTTCTGAAGCACCTGATATACCGCAAACCCCAAGCTGACCTGCAGACGATTCTCCATTTTCGTCAGATCCATGGAAAGAATATCTGAGATCTTATTGATTTTATAATTCACTGTATTCCGGTGAATGATCAGTTCGTCCGCTGTATCCTGCAGACTGCAGTCGTGCCTCAGATAGCACTGTAGTACACCGGACAGATCGGAATTGTGAAGCGCATCGTATTCCAGAACCGGTAAAACAGTATCTTCCACATATTCCCTCATAACTTCTTGATCATTTACAGAAAACAGTATACGTAACATTCCGGCATTCTGATAAATCAGCATCCTGTTCCGTCCAAACCGTTTCTCCCCTGAAACAGTTCCTGTTCTGGAAATATCCGCCAGCTGATTTGCAGTTTCATAACTTCTGTGCAGACATCTAAGACCGAAAACCTTCTTTCCAATGCTCATCACCGCCGTCTCTTCTTTTTCCAGCTTTCTACAGAAATCCCGGAAAATGTGTTTCAGTATCTCATTGCATTCCTTCTCCTCATAATCACACAATACAAATACCATCTGTTTTTCCTGTGCACAGCACAGGATCTGCTGACCGCTGCATCGGAAATGACTGTTCATAACGGAACTGAAATGCCCGATTTTTTCACCGGAAATCAGCCTTTCTCCCTCCTGTACTCTGAGCACGGCCGCCATATAGTGAGTGTCAACCGGATAGCCCTTTTGCATCAGAGGAGATACATAGAGTTCGTCCTGATCCGGACATAAAAATGCATAATTCAGCGCTGAATTAACCTCTGCCTGATTCTGCTGTTCCTTCACAATTGCAAAACAGATAATACGCATAATCTCTGCCATGTGAATCTTCCACGGTACTTCAAACACAGGGAAATCGTTTGCATCGGCAAAATCCTTCACATCCTGTCCAATCCGACTGATATACGGACCGATATTGATAACAATTCCGCTTGCTCCATTACGATAGATTTCCTTTACCAGCTGAAGCAGTGAAAATCCTTCATTAAGCCCGATCCCGGTCGTAAACGCCAGTTCTTTTCCCTTTAGAAACGCAGAAATGGCAGAACTGTCCACCATATGTGTCCACAGCACTTCGCGGTCTATTCCCTCTTCTCCTGCTACAAGCTTCATTTCCAGATGCTGTACCTGTCTGACAATTTCTCTTAATGTAACACTCAAAATATTCCCTCTCTATACTAACAGAGATATTCCTGATATCAGAAGCAATACATACGTCAGATTCAGAAATACTTTCTTTGGTACTTTCTTCACCAGTCTTTTGCCGATCCATGTCGCAGCAGCCAGCGGAATCACACTGATCAGAATCAGACGGATATTTTCGCTGTTAAAAGACCCCTGACGTATCTGCGTAACCAGAAGAACTGAATTCAGAACAATCCAGACCGGCGCGATCGTTGCACGGAATTCTTCTTTATCTTTTAGAACCTGTGCGGCATAAACAACTAGCAGCGCTCCTCCTGACACAAACATTCCATGAATTATTCCCGCAAGAATAAGAATGACGATCAGCATTTTCTGCGGCATCACGGTTTCCCGGTGCCTCAGCAGATTTTTTGCCGCAATTAGAATAATAATGATTCCATACACATACATCAGTGTCTGATCTGATGCTGCCACACGGCAGATCTGTATTCCGACAGCCATACCTGCAGCCATGAACACACAAATTCTGATAAGCTCTTTCCTGTTGATATTGTAATAACTTCCCACCGCAATCATAAGTCCGGACAGAAGAGCCATTATATTCAGTATCACTTTGGCATTTTCCATTCCCAGAAGGAAAATGGACGGCGGCATGGCAAGAACCGTCCCCGCAAAGCCGGTAATAGCCTGAATAACATTTACAGCAAACAACACACATAAAAATAGAAAATTATTCATTTTTCTGCCTTTCTTCGTGTTGTCTGTCTATCATATAAAAATAAGCTGCTGTCTATTATAACATTAGCGACCTGTAAAATCCAGTTTAAAAACCTAGTACAGCATTGCTTAAATATCAGTGATTAAATTGCTAATGGTATCCCAGCATATGTCCACTTAAATGGGTGTGCTGTAAGATTGTACTGTTCAATAAAGCGCAA
>CAJTCH010000117.1 GCA_910574715.1 Lachnospiraceae bacterium
TATTATAATACACACTCAAATAAAAATCAAGCAAAAATGGCGTAAAATCGGCACTTTTTTAAGGTTCAAAGGGTGTTATGACCAATTGAAAGAGGTTTTTAGTACATATTATCCTACTTTAGGGATAATAAATGTGTTTTTTGGAATAAAAATATTGAGAAATGGGAAGTTTTACGGGGAAATGTCGATAAACATTTGAAATTTGTCATCTATCTGTATTATATCAATTGGTAGTATGTTAATTGGTGGTAGTTAGTTTTAGGATAGTCTTCAAAGTTATAGATGTATGTAAATTACACTAAATATTATTATGATATGAGAATTAATTATTATAAAGAACAGGCAGCCCATCTATAGTACTATGAAATTGTAAAAGGTATTATTGGGTTTAGATAAAGAAAAGCAACAAATAAAGTACGCAAAGAAAAGCGTCAGATGGGGTTTCGGCTCCTCTGGCGTTTTTGTTTGTCGAAATTTGAATGATTTTGTAAGAATCTGTCTCTTACATCATAGTGGTAGATCACCTCCTTCCAATCTGAATTGAAAAATTTCAGATTGGAGGAAAGGAATATGAAGGGTAATCACCCAAAAAGAAGAAGGGACAAATATAATCCTTATAAAATATGTGAGAAAGATGGACATTATTATATTTCATTTAAGGATAGTCAAAAAATGGAATGTGAGTTTGAAATACCTTATCATTTATATGAAGCATTCAATTCTTTTGAATTAGAAGATCTGGTGTATCTGAATGCATGGGAACGACATTATGAACGAGAGGAGGTATGGGAGTCAACATTAAATGCAAGAGCAGTTCATAAGCCAGAAAATTTGGAAGACATTGTATTAAAAAAAATTCAAATAGAAAATCTACATAGTGCAATAAAACAATTGCCGGAAATTCAACAGAGAAGAATGGAGATGTATTATTTTGAAGATATGACTTATGAACAGATAGCAAAGAGGGAAATGTGCTCTAAAGTAGCAATTAAATATTCCGTTACCAGAGCAATAGAAAACTTGAAAAAATATTTTAATTAACAGCTTAACTTTCAGAATTTGAGTGAGGAAACAAGTGAGAGAGGATAAATTCTCCACTTGTTTCTTAATTTTAAAGAGAACAGGTATGTACCTTGACAACTGTATACTCATTCATCAAATACATTCCTGTTGCTATCGTGATGAGCGTAAGCCACATTAACAGTACGCCGTGATTCAAGAGTGGATATAAAGCAAAAACTCTAAATATATGAGGAAAGATACAGATCAGCATAATCATTCCAAGTATATAAGGATAGAGATAGATCAGCCATAGCCTTTATGTCTATATAGATAGCGAGAAATACTAAGTTATAATTACCAGTTTGCTACTGGCAGGGCGATAACAGGTAACAGGGACAATGATACTCCTGTCCAGTCACAGGTCGAGCGTTTAGATATGCCTTTGGTCAGATAGCGTCGCAACTAATGAGGACAGCTCCGGGTGATCCTCGGAGGGGATGATTTTCAGTCAGTCTTTTGGCAGGATGATTCCCGTGGAACTGATTCGCAACCAGTCGTTTGATGATTTCCCTATATTTGTTGTGTAAGCAGTGGATATGTAAAAGCCGGGGTGTCGGGGACAAATAGGCTTTTTACTTATGATTTGTATACTTGAATCTTTTTATATCTGTTTTGATGAGGAACTTTCTAATCCGGATAAATAGATTTATGAAACGCATATGGCGCAAGTGTTGATTTATCATATCATTCGGAGAAAGCTAGTAGTGTTGGATTCTGTAGAGGGATTTTAGAATAGTGGTGAGAAGTGATCACAAAAGCAAGCATAAAAGATAACGAGAAAACGACGAATAAAAAATGAGGAGTAGTAGATTTATGACAAGAAAAGTATATCGGGGAGAACTGTATTTTGCGGACTTAAATCCAGTAGTAGGCTCAGAACAAGGCGGACATCGTCCTGTTTTGATTATCCAGAATAACATCGGGAATCTTTACAGCCCTACGGTTATTGTTGCAGCGTTATCGGGACAGATATCCACAAAAGCAGATCTGCCAACACATTATATTGTAAAGAAATGTGCAGGATTGAATGAAGAATCAATGATCCTTCTGGAACAGATCAGGACTATTGATAAGAAAAGACTTCAGAATTATATCGGAGAGTTAAGTGAGAAAGATATGGAACAAGTGGACCGATGCCTGGCAATCAGTCTGGATTTGAAGGCGGCATAAAAGAAATGGAGGATATACTATGCAGAGTAGAGAACAGCCGGTTATAGAGATAGAGGTTAATGGGTGCCCGGTAATCCTACATTTCGCATCGAAAGCGGAGGATCATGTGATGGAAAACATACAGTCTGTCTTATCTAATGCTTATGATGAACGTATACAAAAAGAGTTAAAAGAGCTTATCGGCACAGAAAGTTTTTAAGGTTGATAAGCCTGCGGGCAACACTATAAAATTGAAATTCGCACATTTGTATGGAAATGTGTTTCTTCCTATAATAAAGGTGGTTATGGATAGGCATAATGAAAAAATGTACCTTGACAAACGAATATAGTGCATCCCGTAGAAATATCATACGGGAGGAATAGATACAATGAAGCGAGTTTACACGTTATATAGAGTTTCCACAAAAAAGCAGGTAAATATCAGTGATAACCATGAGAATGATATCCCTATGCAGAGGGGAGCTTGCCAGGATTTTGTAAAGTACCGGAAAGATTGGGAAATAGTAAAAGAGTTTGAAGAGAAGGGTGTTTCCGGATTTAAAGTTTCAGCAAAGGATCGTGATGCCATACTGGATCTGCAGGAGGCAGCATTGAATAAAGAATTTGATGTATTGTTGGTGTTTATGTTTGACCGGATCGGGCGTATTGATGATGAAACACCATTTATTGTTGAGTGGTTCGTAAAGACGGCGGGCGTTGAAGTATGGAGTGTAAAAGAAGGGGAGCAGAGGTTTGAAACTCATGTGGACAAGCTGACCAATTATATCCGATTCTGGCAGGCTTCCGGGGAGAGTGAAAAAACATCCATGCGTATCAAGACAAGGATACAACAGTTAAAACTGGATGGAATCTACACCGGAGGCGCAATGCCTTATGGATATCGGACGGTTCCAAGTGGAATGAAGAACCGGAAGGGGAAAGAGCTTAAGAAGTTTGAAATCGATCTGGAACAGTATGTAGTATACCGGAAGATTGTAGAGAAGACTATCAATAACGGGACAGGCAGTTATGTGATAGCACATTTTTTAAATGACCAGGGATACAAGACAGCGAATGGAAAGAAATTCACCAGCATGGCGGTTATAAGAATCTTATCGGCATCCATTGCGAGAGGGTATACTAATGAAGGAGAGACGTCAGAAGCATTACAGAAATTAAAGATTATCAGCGAGGAAGAGGCGGAACGGATTGACGAGATATTGAGACAGAGGGCAGCAGTCGATGAAGAGAAACGTCAGCTTGCATTAAGGACGAAAGGTGAGGCGATGTTGTCTGGGAATATTTTCTGTGCACATTGCGGAGGACGGATCACGACTACACACCATAAAGATCATTATATCCGAAAGGATGGCAGTGAGTATCTGAAAGACGAGTTGAAGTATCGTTGTTACCATAAAGCCAATAAATTGTGTGAATGTGAGGGACAGACAAATTATGTTGCTGCGAAAGTAGACGAAGCGGTTTGTCAGATTATGCATCAGGTATTTGAGAGTATGGAAGGTGCGCCGGAAGAAGAAAAATATAAGGACATACTGAAAAAACAGCAGGCAGCACATACTGCCGGCAGACGGAAAATAACATTTGAACTGGAAAAGAACAGAAAGCAGTTGGAGGTTTTGCAGACTGAGATCGGAAAGACATTACTTGGTGACAGTCTATATACACCGGAAGATTTGAAAGAAGCAATCAGCGTAGTAAAAACAAGAATTGCAGAAGGTGAAGAACGATTAGAAAAACTGGACTGCGATATGAGTCAGAAGAAAGAAATGGTAGAGGCAGTCCTTCCGGCATACCGCCGATTCAAGAGCTGGGCAGAAGAATTTGACGAGGCAGACTTTGAACAGAAAAAGATGATAGCCTGCCAGTTATTTGACCGCATAGAGTTGGGGAAAGATTACCAATTGATACTTCATATGAATGTGACGTATAAGCAATTCTGCTCTGAGTGGATAAAAGACTATATTAAAAAGACAGCCTGATTGCTATGTCAGGCTGAAGTTGCCTACTTAAAAGGTTACAGCGTGTAGCTTACTGTTGTTGTTTCGAGGAAATAATGCTTGTAGATAAAAATGTGGTGTTTTTTCGGAATCTTGAGAAAGATTCTTGAAAGACATGGATAGATGCTATAATATTGAATTATATATAGGTTGAGTAATGGATGGTGAGCGTTAATAGCAACTCTTCTTGTTTTTCGGTGTGCGACCGTAACGGTGGTAGAGCACACGGCTGTTAACCGTGGGGTTGTTGGTTCGAGCCCAACTCGGGGAGTTTGAAAAGCCCGTAAACATCAGCGTTTACGGGTTTTCTTTGTTTAAATGTCAAGCCTTGAAAGAGGCACAATAGATCGCATGGCTGCAAAAACAGGCATGTGAGTGTTAACTGAATATTCTAATGCTTGAGAGCCACCAATTTAAAGCTTCGGAGCCACTTGTAATTTAATGTTTGAGGGTCATCTAAGAATACTAGATATAGTATGTGCTATTTTATACCGCTTATTATATTGTTCCAGAATTGCTTTAGAACTGCAAGGGTAAATGCACTGCATTGCAGCCCTTGCAGTTCTAAAGCAATTCTGGTGTAGGGTAATCAAGCGGTTAAGGATAACCTTACTATGCCCGTGGTGTTACTACATATTGTGGTGGCTCTCAAGCATTAAAATATACAAAATCGGTGGCTCCGAAACTTTAAAACAGTGGCTCTCAAGCATTAGAATAATCACAAGCGCCCATCCGGGGCAGAAAGGCAGGGAGAAAAATGCACATCAGCTACAAACCGCTCTGGCACACGCTGATAGAGCGCAACATGAGGAAAGAGGATTTAAGGCTTGCCGCTGGACTGACCACAAATATGATTGCCAATATGGGCAAAGAGGGAAAACACATCAGCATGGACACGCTGGCACGAATCTGCGAAACGCTGGATTGTGGCATTATGGACGTGATTGAACTGGCCAGTGACGAGCCTTCCGCCACAGGAGGGAACGATAATGGAAAAACTGAAAGAAAGAATCACAGAGAACGGCATTGATTATATTCTGGTAGGCGATTATTATATCCCGGACTTGAAGCTGCCGGAAGAAAACCGCCCCATCGGACGCTATGGGCGGCTGCACCGGGAATATCTCAAACAGGAACATCCGGCACAGTACAGTTCCCTTATCCTGACAGGGAAATTATGGACATACCTTGCTGGTCTGAACGAACAGGCGGAGGAACGGCTGGACGTAATCATCGAGCAGATGAAAACTGCCGAGGGAGTGACCGAGGAACTGAAAGTCCAAAACCAGCTTGAATGGGCAGGAAAGATCTAAACTTTTGGATTTGTCCTAAAATCCAAACTTAGAAGAAATCCAAACGTTCCTCTGTAAATCCTTTATTTAAGGCATTTTTTGATATAAAAGTTTGGATTTTGTTTTGTACTTCTCTTGTCAGAAATGAGAATAAATTGATTGAAACAGAGCTAAATAGCAATGTTTTACGCATTTTGTCATAATTGGAGTATTGTACTTTGTGAAACGAAATCCAAACTTTTTCCGGCAAGAATCCCCAATTATCAAGCTGTTTTCAGAAAAGTTTGGATTTTATATAAGTTTGGATTTTAGGCCGGATGAACAATATCCGAAACCGGGCAGAGGAAATCATAAACAGCGAGTTGATTTATATTTATGTGAAACAGATGCCGTCTGCAGGAATGATGATGATCTGACACTATGTCTGGTAAAAGAATTGTGAATCGTATCACAACCCACGTCAGTTTGTTTATGACTATACAAATTTTGCGATACTGTTCACAAAATAAGACATTACCTTCTTTTTTGTTTTTAACTATAATCTAATCCAGAAGCTTCTAAAATACAAAAATTTCGAGGTGATGAAGTATGAATCAAACTATATTTTGTGAGAATTTAAAAAAGTTCCGTTTGTCAAAAAATTTTACGCAGGAACAAGTAGCCAACAATCTGAATGTAAATGTACAGACTGTTTCGCGATGGGAATGCGGAACAACTTTACCGGACGTTTTGACTCTTCCTGAGTTAGCAAGGCTCTATGGAGTAACGGTAGATGATTTTTACAAAAAGAATTCCATTGCGTACAATAACTATGTACAACGTTTGGCCGCTGTCTATGAAAAAACACGAAAACCGGAAGATTTTATGCATTGTCTTTTGGAGTATAAAAAGCTTATGCATGACGGTGTACTTTCCATGGAAGATAAATGGAATTATGCCATCATTCATCAGTGGATGTTCGAATATTGTAAAGATACGGCGATGGAGTGGTATAATACTATTTTGAAAGAAGGTTTCGACTTTGATGAAAATTTATTCTACAGAGCCTGTGCCTGCCGTATTTCTTTCCTTTTTGCAGTGGGGAAAGGGGAGGAAGCTGTCCGCCAGCAAAAAGTAAGGGCAGAATCAGAGCCGGAGAATCCCAAAGAAATGGATTTATTGATTGTGTCATATATTTATGCGGATAAAATAGAGGAAGCTTACAAATGCTTTTTAAAGGCCGTAGAAAAATTTCCGGATGCTTGGGAGTTATATATCCATGGCGGAGAAGTTTGTGGGAAACTTGAAAAATATGATGAGGCAATCCAATATTTTGATAGAGCCGGTGCAATAGGAACACCTTTTTATGATGAGTTATATTGTAAGGCGATGTTATATGAAAAAATAGGGAAGGACAAGGATGCATATAAGCTGTATCAGGAAATTGCTGAGAAACTTCGTAAAAATGGCTTTGATGTTGAAGCAGACATGGCTGAAGAAAGTGCAAAAAGGCTGGATATGAAGAAAGACTAAAATATTGGCAACTACCAGTATATCAAGCCACATTCCCAACTAAATACCGCCAGCACGAAACCGCTGCTACATGGAAACATACACAACCATGCAACAGCGGTTTTTTTATTTCCGTTTCTTTCTCTGGCCAACATAGCTTTTGAAGTATTTGGACTTTTCAAGGATATGTACAAGTTGCCGGAACTCCACATCAGACAGCTTGTTATAATTGATACCCAGCCGCTTACAGTAAAGCGCAGCCTGTTTTTCAAGAGGGCTTCCCTTGAAAGTTGCAACATCCTCTAAATCCTGCTTTAGTTCTTCGGCAATGGTAGTCGGCGGCGCACTCTCACTGTCAGATTTGTGTGCGGCACGAATATCCCGGACGATTGCGCTTATATCATCCTGTATCATGTGGCTGAAATATTCGTCATCCTCAATGTGTGCAGCCTGTAAAATCCGGAGATACGGGTCATCTTCTCCGGGGCGGTAGCGTTCTATAATTTCATGCCGGACAGTATCGACAAGGGAGTTGAGGTTCTGAATTGTTGGACGGCGAATTGAGGGAGACATAAACGGCAAATTATTTTTCCAACCTTTTTCGCATTGACTGCGCAGTGCTGTCTACAAATGTATAATACCGCCGAAAATGCAGCACGCTGTTGGTATAGCTTTTCTTTCGAAATCGAAAGGCCATGAATCCCATTATGAGATCCATAGCCACATGATGTA
>CAJTCH010000118.1 GCA_910574715.1 Lachnospiraceae bacterium
AAAAAAACTATATCGGAACAGGCAGGAATGGTCAAGAGGAAAATGCGCCGTTTCCTACAGCGCGCTCTGATAGACAGTATTAAGAAGATGAGATTTTAATTCGATGTTTTTGTGCGGGAGATAGGAACTTTAGTTTGCTGGGCGACAATCAGCAGGCTCAGGAAAAAGGCACAACGATCGGGCAGAATCCGTCAGTAATGCCCCAGATGCAGAATAGTTCTGGAAATCAGAACCAGCAGGCAGGTCAGATGCCGCAGATGCAGGGAAATTCCCAGGCTTCCAGTCAGTACTCTCCCACCGCTTCTCTGGATGAATCACTTCCGGTAGAAGAACTGGTACAGCGCATGACGTATGAACAGGCTACGCAGGTAGTGATTACCGGGAATGGGAAGTTTGGCGGCAAGACCATGGGACAGGTTGCAGTAGAAAGCCCAAAGAATCTGGAGTGGTTCGCACAGAGTTATTCCGGCAAGAACCATCTGATCCCGGCTGCAGCCAGAGCCCTTTTAAATGCGGCTATGCCAATGGCTGGTTAGTCAGAGAAATGAACCCTTTTTAAATTAAAAACAGTTATCAGTGTTATTCCGGGAAGCTTTACTTAACATCTGCGTACTCTATACGGATAATATTATCCATTGAAAGCAGATTGGGAGTTCCCGGAATGCTCTGATAACGAGGCGTGTTTATGGATGTATGATATATCTGGATTTGGCTACGACATCCGGGATGTGGTTCGGGTGCTGAACCTTACCATCCGGCGCAAAAATGGACGGTCGTATGATGTTGACTGTCCATTTTGCAACCACAAGACGGGGAAGCTAAACATCAATATTGAAAAAAATGTTTTCCGCTGTAATTATTGCGATGCGCACGGCGGGATGCTGGATCTGTATTCCAAGCTGTATAATGTCACAAAGACGGAGGCAAACCAGCAGATCCGGGAGGCATTGAATCTCGGACAGTACCGGGATGATTACCAACGGCCAGTAAAACTGGAAAGAGATTTGGAACCGCCAGCACCGGTAAACAGCGAACGGGCTTCGGATGTGAAAATCGACCAGACCTATTCCCAGATGCTTTCCATGCTTACACTATCACGAAAGCATCAGGAAGATTTGCAAAGGCGCGGATTAACAGCGGAGCAGATTGCATCCCAGAGATATCGGAGTGTTCCGTTATTTGGGATCAAAAAGCTGACGGAACGGTTAGCAGACAAGGGATGTACTCTGAAAGGAGTGCCTGGATTCTACCAAGGCGAAGACGGAACTTGGAGTATTCATTTCACTGCTAAAAACTCCGGAATCCTGATTCCGATTCTTTCTATAGAAGGGCGAATACAGGGATTCCAGATACGGCTTGATTTTGTAACGGATTCCAGAAAATATATCTGGCTTTCCAGCTCTAACTATCAGATGGGCGTTTCTTCCGGCAGTCCGGTGCATGTAATTGGGAATCTGGATGCAGAAACAATGTATGTGACAGAAGGGGCGCTGAAAGGAACGATTGCCCATTATCTGTCCGGAGATACATTTCTATGTGCGCCGGGAGTCAACCAGTACCGAAGCCTCCATCCTGTGTTAGAAAGTCTTTCAAAGAGAAATCTGAAGCTGATTTATGAGGCTTACGACATGGACAAGAAAATGCAGGTGAACTGTAACGGGCATCACAAAAAATGCGGGGAATGCCTGGAAGCCGGTATACATGACTACTGCCCTTTTAAAATGAAAAAGAGGGAGATCATACAGAACGGCTGCAAGAAGCTTTATGAAGTCTGTCGTAATCTTTCCATTCCAGTACAGAGGATGATCTGGGATATGGATGAGAATGGTGAATGGTGCGGCAGGATAAAAGGGATTGATGATTTTTATTATGCCACCAGGAGAAGTACGAAGAAACAACCAAACGGGAGTATTTGAAAAATAGAATTACATAAGCCAGAGGATATAAAAACTCTGGCTTTTCTACAGGTACTATAAAAAGTGTTCTTAGAAGAAACATTTATTTATCAGGAGAAAATGATATATGAGAAGAAAAAGAGATTATGCATCTTTAATTTTACTGCTTACTTCGCTTGCAGTTTTTGCATTTGCGGCATGGAAACTGTTTTGCATTTATGCAGAATATCATCAGGGAGCGGAAACCTATGAGGAACTGCAGGATTACATACATGAACCAAAGGAAAAAGACGATTCTTCAACATCAGGAGATACCGCTTCAGAAGACGAGACAGAAGGTGATGGAAGCGGTTATCTGCAGGTTGATTTTGCAGGGCTTAAGAAAGTGAACCCAGATGTTATCGCATGGATTCAGATTCCGGCGTTGGATATCAATTATCCGGTAGTACAGGGGAAGGAAAATTACTATTACCTGCATCATATGTTTGACGGACAAGAAAATAAGAACGGAAGTATCTTTGTGGATTATCATAATCAGCCGGATTTTTCAGATAGCAATACCATTGTCTATGGCCATAATATGAAAAACGGTAGTATGTTCGGCATGCTTGACCGTTACCAGGACCAGAGCCTGTACCAACAGTATCCATACTTTTATATCTATGTACCGGGATCTGTACTGGAATATCAGATCATATCCTGTTATGCAGGACGGAACGGAAGCATTGGATATACCTACTCATTTCCGAAGCCAGAGGATTTTCAGAAGTTTGTGGATACAGTACTCTCGTATTCCGGTTATGATACGGGAGTAACGGTAACTGATTCAGACTATATCGTGACACTTTCGACCTGTGTGAATACAGACAGGAATTACCGCTATCTGGTACATGGGAAACTGGTACAGAAAATTCAGAATTAAGAGGAGAACTGAGAGATGATAGATTTAGAATACAGCCGTTATATGACGGAATTATTAATGGATGATACATTGTCAGAAAATGTACGCTCCAGAAGGTTTGATGCAATAAGAAAAATGAGAGGGATTGCGGCAAGGTATGAAGAAGAAAATTTTTTGCCGGAGCTGGTTAAAACGGTATTCTGTAAAAAGGCGGATTTCCTTATGGAAGCAAAGACAAAGGCTGAGATAGAAGAAATCCTTAAGCCGAGTACACCAACGTATTCCGGAGGAAATTTCCAATCGGGGAATCAATACCATGTAGAGGAGGAAGAACTAATCCTGTGGTCAAAGACTTCTCTGAAAGCGCCATTGATTCCAGAAGCCCAAAAACGGTATCAGGAATTATTTGAGAAATATGTAGGTAACGAAACTAAAGATGTAGCTGCGTAGGTAGAATAAACAGGGGCATTGGCATGAAGCTGATGCCTTTTTCATTACAATGATACATTATTTAGAAGCTGTACGTATTATATACATAGATAAAATTATCTGTTATTTTCATAAGTTGAAAAAGTTGGTTGCGCTTTACATATCTTGCACGTACAGAGTATGTATCAATAACAAAGGAGTGGATGATATATGATTAAGAAATTAAGAGTTGCAGTAGACCACGGAAACCGGAATATGAAGACCTGCCATTTTATTTTTACAAGCGGTCTGAATGTGTTAGATAAGAAGCCTGCTAGGGGCGAACAGTACCTTCAGTATGAAGGAAAGTATTATACACTCAGTGAACAGCGGATTCCTTACCAGCGCGATAAGACTTTAGACTTCCGGTTCTTTATTCTCACACTGTTTGCGATTGCAATGGAGTTGGAAGGGAAGGATCAGATTCAGCCGGAGGATGTGGTGCAGATCCAGCTTCCCATCGGACTGCCACCAAAACACTTTGCAGAACTTTACGAGAAGTATGAGCTGTTTTTCAAGGCTGAAGGCAATGTATTGGATTTGAACTTCAACGGAAAGATTTATCATATCTGCATTCAGGAGGTTCGAGCTTTTGTGCAGGACTTTGCGGCCATGATGACCATAGGACAGGACATTATGCAAGTCCCGAAAGCCGTCGGCATTGATATCGGAGGCTTCACAACCGATTATCTGCTGATGAGGAAAGGAAAGCCGGATATGGGATATTGTGATTCTCTCGAAAAGGGTGTGATTACCATGTATAACCAGATTATCTCCAGTGTCAACAGCGAGTATGACATGCTGCTGGAGGATACGGACATTGACAGTATCCTTGCCGGGAATACACAGTATTATGATGACAGCGTGCTACGTATGACAGAAAGTATGGTGCAGGATTTTGTGACAGATCTTCTGAACAGCATCAGGGAGCGCGGAATAGATACAAAGACATCTTATACTGTTTTTATTGGCGGAGGCGCCGTTCTGCTGAAGCAATTCCTTGAAAAATCAAACCGTCTGGGAAAATATCTGTTTATCGAGGATCTGAAAGCAAATGCAAAAGGATATGATTTGTTATACCGTGCATATGAGAATGGGAAGTGATAGGAATGGCGAAGAAAAATCCGTATGTATTTACTATTGGATTTGATGAAACAGATCCAGTCCATGTACGGGCTGCCGAGATTTTGAACGGAACGAAGAAGAAGGCCCAGTTGATTGCTGCTGCTATTTTAAGCTATGTAGATGGTGTTGATTCAGAAAGAATCCCTGATTTTCATGTGGAATCATTTCAGCCTCTTTTGGAAAAACTGATACAGAAAGAACTGGAAAAAGCCATGGGCGGGTGCCTGGCAATCTCTGCTGGTAAGGAAGATCAGCCTTCAGATTCAGTTTTGGATCTTTCACCTGAAGAAAAGGAAATGGATGAAAGCATAACCCAGAACATCATGGAGGCAATGGACACCTTCCGCAAGAACTAATTAGTATAACTATTAAACATAGCTGTTATAAAACGTAACAAAGAAAAAGCAGTCCCATCATAAGCGGGGGTGCTTTTTTCATATCCGGACATTTTTCTATTTTCCATCTAAACTCACAGATTTACTACAGATTACTCACAGATTCGTTTTTTATACTCAGAAACAATGGTTAAGTCAATATGGGATGCAAAAATAAAGACTATTGGTTCTGGGATACTGCGGATAAGAGACCGCGCAATGTCCCCAGTGCCAGGCGCTTTGTTTCATTGGAACACTGATTAAGTTCTGCGATAATCTGTTTCATGGTAGAATCCATGGGCTCGTTTTCACCATTAAAGACTGCATCTATGGATAAATTCAAATAAGATGCCAATAAGTACAGATTTTCAAACCGGGGATTACCATTGTAATTTTCAATATCAGAGATGGTGCGGAGAGATACATGCACCATTTCAGCAAGAGCATTCTGGGACAGATTTCTTCTTAATCGTTCTTCTTTTACCGCATCTCCTAATAATTTCTTAGCCATCATTTGTATCACCTCACTTAGTTCTTATATTTTACATGAGATATGCACTATATGAAATGCGTTAAGATACCTGTTTTCACGTATTATATTGCGTGTTCGATGTGTAACAGGCAGGAAAACAAGGAATGTAGGTTTATATATGGCAGGAAAGGAAAATGTGCAGTAAGTAGTTTGTTAAAAAAATCGTAACCGCATGGTGGATGCATGAGACTTTTAGGCATGCAGTATATGATGTGCTGATATTTCATATAACACATGGAATTCGATTATCTTTTTATGCTGTCAGACTGGTAATATGCCGGTTTGGCAGTATTTTTTATGCAGAAATAGAGCCTGTTGCCAGGCATCATTGCCGCTCCCCGCCGCTTCAGGATTTCAAAACGGGTTAATTTTGAATATTCTGGAGGAAAATCATGAACAAAAATAATAAATTCACTGGTTCTGATGTAAAGAACAAATTTACCGCTTATCTTTTAAGTTCTATTCGTGGAAAAAGGAGTTATTATCTGAAGAAAAAAATTCGAACTGCTAATGCTGAAATATCTGTCGATGAGTTTATGCAGGCTGAAATGGGGATTCCCTTTGAGGAGTCCTTGGAGCAAAGACAGAAAGAAGAATTGTTATTTCAGGAAGCAGAAGGGGTTTACCCGGAATGGGATGAACTGACAGATCAGAAACTTGTAAGGTCACTGCTGAGGCTAAGTGAGGAAGAACGCAAGTTAATTTATCAGCATGTGTTCGAAGGTAGGACATTTCCTGAAATGGGACTGATGAATTGTCATCCAACTTATAGGATTAAAGGGATTTATTTCTATGCAATTCGAAAAGTACGTAAAATGATGGAAGGAAGGTAAGAATGAATTTTGAAGAGTTATTATTTCAGGCTAAAATGGGTGATGAAAAGGCGACAGAGCAAGTGCTGAAGATGTATCAACCATTGCTGGTAAAAAATGCGTTGGTGAATGGTGCGTTTGACGAAGATTTGTATCAGGAATTACTGTTGGAAACGCTAAAGTGCATCAATAATTTTAGAAAACTGAAGTAGATTAAGAAGTGAAGGGGACAGTCTCTATGGCTGTCCCTAATGTATGGAGAGGCATATATACATTTTCTTACTGGCATTTTTAACGATATCCTGTTGTAAAAATATAAATGCTATATTTGTTGAGTGGATAAATTACTTTAGGTATTGAGGGGTATATATTGTGTATATTTATTTTTAGTATTTTTAACCTGTTGCTATGTCTGAAGAATGCCTAAAAGAAGTTTTGGATTTGTATTTACACTAAAGCATGGATTGTAGCTGAATATGACAGAAAGTTTTCTTTGGAAAATGGATTCATAATCTGTTCCCGGTCGTATTTTGTCAGTGGGAGATTTGAGGATTTTGCATTTTTAGCTACTATTTTATATTATGTGTCTGTGTGACTGAGCATGGTCTGATGCTTATGTTAGTGAAAGGTTCATTTTAATTATAAATGTTTATAATTGTTACACAAAATATAAAGAATTTCTAAGGAAATAAACCTAAGATGAGTTGAATCAGAGAGTGTTCCCCTGTTCAGATCATGTAATTCACAAAAAAGGAAAACATGTGTTATCAAACAACATGTGTTATCCGATATATATAATGTAAGATGATTTTTGTATATATATTTAGAGAAGAGGTGATATAGTGGAAAATAGAGATATGACACCAAGTGAAAGTGAATGGATCGTTATGGAAGTATTTTGGGAGAGTAATATGTCTTTAACATCATCAGAAGTGATTTATAAACTTCCGAGAGGGCTAGATATGACACCTAAGATGGTTCGTGTGTTAATAAGTCGTTTATGCCAAAAAGGAATTTTAGGTTATACACGCGACGAGAAAGATTCTAGGTTATATCACTATGTGGCATTGAAATCGAAAGAAGAGTGTCTAAGACATAAAAGCAAAAAGTTTGCAAACAGTTATTTTTCTGGTAATCAGACTAGTGCGTTAGCATCACTAATACAGAGCATTGCTCTGACGGATGAACAAATTAATGAGTTGGAAGAGATTCTCGAAAAAAGTAGAGAAAAAGGAAGAAAACGATAATGCAGATATGGTGGTTTTTTGCAGAAGCATTGAATTTAATAAATAATTTTAGCATTTATTTTTCTATACTATTGGGTAGGTGTGCCATACTTTCTTTTCTAATATTGTTTTTAGTGACTATGTTACGACAAACCATTTTAAAAAGATTCACTTTTTTAAGAGGATTAATTTGGGCAATATTTTTTATTGTTCCATTCATGGGGAAATTAAATTTGTATTATGATAATAAACAGATTTGTGATTTATTGTCTGTATAATGGGGTTAAAACCCTCGCCTTAAGGCGAAACCTTTAGGTCAACCCTATATCTTCAAGTTTAGAAAAGGGAAAAAATAGAGATACTAAACT
>CAJTCH010000119.1 GCA_910574715.1 Lachnospiraceae bacterium
AAAAAACAGCTGATAGCAACCAAGGGGAAAGTCTGCCCTTTTTTCAGTGTATTTTAATCATTTCTATCATCTGCTATTATTGGTTTAATAGCTTAATCCTATTGTGATATCATGCCACTACTAAGTTGTTAACATTGGTTATACAAGTGGTAAATTTGAATATAGTGCGTGGTCTGTTCAAACGTCTAAAGAGTTCAGTACATGGATTAATGTTTTATAAGTTGGGAGATGGATTTTCATGGAAATAGGTTTTTATACAAATAATTATGTGAATACCTATAATAATAAGAGTGTCAAAAACAAAAAGTCATTTGATGGACTGGACATTCTGGGACCGGAAGCACCAAATGAAGTGAAAGAAGCCTGGAATAAAGCGGAGAAAGAATGTGGTATAAATGGGTATGGGTATGGGGTGAATTCAGGAGGCAAGCTTACATGCCTTACGAGTCTGTTTGCCATGTCATTGGAGAGCGCTTATAATGGCGGCGGACGTGATATTCTGGGGACTACTGTACATTCAGCAAAAACAGCGGTTCAAAAGGCACTTGACAGGTTAGGAATACCTCAGGATAGTAAAGAAAAAAAGGAGAAGTTTTTTTACGAATCATTTTTGCGTTATTTAAACTAAGATAAAAATTAGGATAGTGTAAAACGATTTATGAAAAAATCGAACCTCTTTCCTTGGTGTTGACCAATTATATTTTACTTACAGGAACCCGGTGAAGGCTGAATTAGATGGACTTTCAGCCTTCACCGGCTTTCCAATTTTTTTTGATCGCCTAAGCCAAAGAAGGGGGGGGGATAGGCTAATAACCTCTGTAACCATTGAATTTACTGGGGGAGTCGATTTTGAGCATATAAAGTTTACAGTACCAAAAGTAGTAGGAGGAGGAATAGGTTAATATGAAAATAAGAAGATTTACATCTATGTTATTATCAGCAGTGGCGTTATTAAGCTTTGGGCTAAATGTTGAGGCAAAAGAGATGGAAGAAAGTGCAGTTTATGAAATCTCAGCAGCAGATTTTGAAGAAATTGAGCCGGTAAATGTGAACAAAGAGAATCTCGGCTTTATCCCTGTGGAAGATATCAATACCTCTGTTGAACAAATGATTGCAGAGGAAGCAATAAATACAAAACAGGCAGGAGATCCTTTTGAAAGGATAGAATTTTATTATATGTATGCATACCCCATAGTCCGAAAGGTCGCAACAAAAGAAGAGGGAATTTTGACGGATTATATAAGAGGAGTAACTTCACAAACAGCTAGCAATTTATTTGCTGCTTATAATGTAGAACAAACACAAAAAATGTACAGAGAGATAGTTGCAAGTGGATTTGATATTCTGGGATGGCAAATAAAAGTTAATTTCCGATTTGATTTTTATAGACCGCTTACATGGAAGTTATCAATAGATGGTGGTGAAGAGACAACTGCTAATGTACCAGAACCACATAATCCGTATCAAAGATATACATACACATATAACTCATTTTTTAGAACAGATCCGCTAAAATATTATAATACTTCTTTTAAAGGAAGCGTGAGATATTATGGTAAATCCACGCATAAATATGCAGATGAAAACTTTAGTGCGATGTTAGCCTTTAATACACCGAATTAACATTAGGGGGAATTAAATTGACAATTGAGAGCATTAATGGAATCAATATTTACATGGTCACTGCAAATGATGTGAAGTGCAAACCATCATATTTTGTAGAGAAGAGTCAGTCCTGGGTGGAAGGAGAGAAGGGAGGAACAATCTCAGAGACAGAGATTGATCGATTGAAAGAGAAATACAATTCATCAGATATGTCAAATGAGAAGAATATTGACTTCTTAGGTGAGTTAGTGAAGCTAGGCGTACTCTCTAAAGCTACAGCACGAGACATATATTATGGGTTCGCACCGATAGATATCAGATCTGAGAATATAGGAAACCCGCAGGGATTACTACAGAAAGATTCAGGTGATACGAAGATGAAACCCGCTACAGGATGGTCTTCATCATCACGTGGATATGATTATTATGAAGCATTATTTGAGCAGGTTAAGAATGTTACTACAGTAGATCAAAAAGAGTCATTGTATCTTAAGGATTATTCAAATTACTTGAGAATCTTAGGACAGATTAGAAGTTAAGTTTGAAACAGAAAGGTAGCAGATAGAAAAACAATATGTTTGCATTTTGCTCTGTTATTTTATTGGTAACACCAATACAGACATTAATTCATTAGTCTCAAGAAATTAATATTATGAAATTACAAAGAATGAAAAGTTTTATTAGATTTCGCAGAAAGGAAGGCTATATCTATGGTAATCAAAATGAAAAGAATAATAAGCTTGTTATTAATGTTAACTATGTTAATGGGAATGTCTGTAACGTCGGTTGCTGCAGAGACTCCTAATAGTGCAGAACCTCGATCTGAGCTTAGGGTTGCGGCACCGCCAATTACAAGTCTTAGGGTATTGCCAGGTTGGTATTATGATAAAACAGAAAGATGCATAAAATTTGTTATTGAAGAAATGGGAACCGGACCAGGAAGTGTAACTTTGAATGGAACAAAATTGATTGCGTATAAGACAGATGGAATAATGAATTCTTCTAACACTTATGCTATAGGCTGGAAGATGTATTATAAATCTCAGACAATATACAATCCTGGAGTTTACAAATTGAAAGCTATTTTTAATTCGACGAATGGAACGCCCAAAATATGGAACTTGGATTATACGTTTAATCTTACGGAGGAACATTTTAAATGATAAATACTTCTTTTAGAAATTATTCCTCGGTAATGGATCAATCAAAATACCAAGCATCGAATAGAAACAGGAAAAATAGTTCGAGTGATGTATTCAAAACTAGCATATCTGGTAATGCGGTTTATATTGAGCAAACCCCCGTTGAAATAGGAATCAGTTGGGACGATGTGAATAAAATACCAGGTAAATACGCTTTAAAAGATGGTAACTCAATTTCTGTTTATCATAGTATAGGCAATTGTGGGTATAAGTTTTTTCATGCTGCCGAGTCTACGGATGATGCTCCTGTTTTGGTTGCAAAAGGTGTGGATGAACATGGTAAGTATTTTGAAGAAAAGATCAATGTGAAACAAATTAATCCATATAATACAAGTACCCTTGAATTGCAAGCATTGGCGCATTTCAAACCAGGAGACAGAACCATAGGAAATCCTTACGATTGTATGCAAGGGCAGGAAAAAGGACTTCGGGAGAGATTTAATTTTGTTTCTGGAACTCAGACATTGATCAATGCATGGAAGAGGATCGGTCATGCAGGGCAGGCTGCCCAATGGAGTGATGAGCTTAATTTCTTGCTCAGTTATACGGAGAATACTGTTAGCACAGGTAGTATTGAAAACAAATATCCGTTAAATGTTTCTTTTTTTGAGAGTATTTCTGAGGAATCCAAGAAAAATATGGAATTATACTGCAATGCTGCAAGAGAGCGACTGGTTACAAGTATGGCAAAGAAATGTTCGGAAGATCTTTTAGACCTTTTATAGCAGCGGGTAAACAGAAATATATTGGGGAATAACACAGAATTATTCTAGGTAACAGATACGAAATCAGTTGATTATGGTAGCAGAACAATCGCGTATAACGGATTTCAGGAGTTAATGCTCATGGGAAACGACATTCGTAAGCTATATAGCAAGGCAGGCGTAATGCTACGCAAGCATTTGTGTACAGAGAAAGAGTTTTTTTGCTAACAAAAATCCAAGCTAAGAACGTGGAGTGATAATCTGTGTATTTCCCGATAAATCAAGATTAAGAGATTTGAGAGTTTTCTCTAAATCTCTTAATCTTATGTGGGGAGAAAACTTGTAGATAGTATTTGTTGGTGTTTTTATAATCTGATTTAGTATTTAGGATGAGAAAAGATAGCATAATGATTAAAAAGGGGTATAGACATATGGAATGATATTTATTATAATCTACATTTATTAAGATTATTTTATGATATACAACATATGTTTGGTATGCAGGAGAAAATTCCTAGAAGTGGGGTTATATAGATGACATAGGTAAAATGCGTCTGGTTTCTACCAGATGTTTTTTTATGGGAAAAAAGGGGGAATAAAGATTATTACAACTGAATCAAAGAATGCGGATTTTTGAAGGACAATTAAATTAGGGGAACTGATGAAACGGGAGATATGTGGAGATAAGCCATATATTTCCCATTTTTCAAAGAATAGTTATCGTTCAAAAAGGACGTACCTTTTGACACATAAATCATATTATTTTTTATTAGGATTTTTACCCATTGTCCGTAAAAATGCATTTTTTGCTGTCAAAATTATCAATTGTAAACAAGAAATATTCCTTAAAATTGTGGCAGTTTACCTTTTACGCAGTAAGAGGAACCTTTTGCGTAGCATTTGTAAATATTTTAGGGTGTTTACCGATATATTAATAGAATTACAAGGGAGAGATGTGAAATGATGGCAGTCGCTATATGCGAGGATGAAGGCTATATTTTGGAGGACCTGCGAAAAAAAGTAGAAAATATATAAACAGTAAATCATTGCCTGTAAGTATAAAGACTTTTACATCGGGTGAGAAATTATTAAAAGAAAAAAAGTTTGATATTGTTCTATTAGATCTGATGCTTCCGGGAATTCACGGGCTTGAAGTGGCAAGACAGATTTCAGACAGAAGCCGGGTTATTTTTATCACATCTTACAGGGAACATGCGGTGGAGGCGTTTGATGTCAATGCGGTACATTATTTAGTGAAGCCTGTTACGGAGGAGCGTCTTTTCCAGGCACTGGACAGAGCGGTTAACCAGACAGAGAAGGTGGATATTCAGGCATTGACAATCATAAAAAATGAAAAACACAGGTAATTTTTATCCGTGATATTTATTATTGCGAAGTATTTAACCATCAGGTCCGAATCCATACGGTGCATGGCACATATGATTATCTGGGCACTCTTGATACGTTGGAAAACATGTTGGATGAACGCTTTTTCCGGTGTCACAGAAGCTATGTAGTGAATATGAGCCTCGTTGCCGGGCAGGAAAAAGGAGTGGCAATTTTGACAAATGGAGGGAGGATATTCATATCAAGACGGAAACAGACAGAATTCATGCAGAGATTGCTGAATTTCTTTAAAAATGAGGTGATATAATGGAGTCTGCAAAAATTCTTTCTATTGGGTTCTATCTGTGGTGGTTAGGAATCAATGGCTGCCTTTATTTTGCAGAATTCCATTTTATACAAAATTTTACGGGAATCCGTGTAAAAAGGTTTTTGATTCGTTATGTGCTGTTCAGTGATTTTCTTACATTTTTTGTAATGTTTCATCAAAGTCCCGGTGTTTTGAGATTGTTGCTGCATGCAGGGATTATAGTTGGTTTTTCCGTTTTTTGCTTAAAAAGGAAATGGTCAGATACGATTGCTCCGGCGATGATCATTTTGACACTTTTCACTTTTATGGAAGGTTTTCAGACCGTTTTCATGCGCTTTCTTTCAGGATGGAAGGCAGATTCCTGCATGGCGATTGCCATTCAGGTGCTGGTGTCAGGCATATTGACTGTGCTGCTGGTTATGACATTGAATTACGTATCTACAACCTATTCGTATACAGGACGGCAAAGGATTTCTCATTATCTGTATGTATTGCTTTTTCCATGAGTATTTATCGTATGGGCCATTCGTAGCGGTCTGAGTCTGGATATGTGGATGATTTCTGATGTAAATGATTTGTTCTTGGCAAAACGGTCGAATCTATGGGCGCTGATCTGGATTTTGGGCGCATGTGCTATTTTTTTCATCATATTAAGACTGGCGGGCAGGATTGTGATATTATCTATGTAGGAGGCAGATCAAAAAAGACTTGAAGACCAGATGAAAGAGCAATCAGTCTATTTAGAGGAAGCCAAAATGAGAAATGAAAAATACCGTAGATTTCAGCATGATATTGATAACCATCTTTTGGTTTTGTCTGGTTTGATCCATGAAAAGAAATATGAAGAGGCAGAGATATATTTTGAGAATCTGCACAAAGCTTCGGATCATCTGCTGATTGGGGTTGAAACTGGAAATCCGGTCATAGATATTTTTTTGAATGAAAAGATGAATTATGCGAAGTCAAATGGCATTGGGGTCAGATATGACATCCAGTTCTCAGTTGATTGTCCTGTGGAGGATATGGATTTGTGTGTGATCCTGGCAAATGGATAATGCGATTACGGCATGTATGAAAGTCCAGCTAAGAAATGTCAATAGCTAAAATGTGGTGTGGCCTGAATGTTTTCACTCATCTTCCTCCTTTTAGGCGAAAAAAAGACGCATGGTTTACAACTTATTGTTCCATGCGTCTTTTCACGCTACTTTTTTAATGCTTTAAATTTTTGATTATGCCATTTGCATTATTTGTTTTTTTAATTCTTCAATTATATCAAGGGGTAGTTCTGTGTAATCAGCTATATCTTCCAGCGGCATCTTTCCTGCTCGAATCATACGCATAGCCGTCTTTTTTACACCTTTTAACTCAGCTTCATTTCTCATATCTTCCATGATTTTACACATAGCCGCAATTCCTTTCTCATTTTCTTTGAAATATCTTGCTCTTTTTGCAAGTGCCTCATAATTCATATCGTTCGGATTGGT
Organism: Lachnospiraceae bacterium; assembly: GCA_910574715.1. GTDB lineage: Bacteria > Bacillota > Clostridia > Lachnospirales > Lachnospiraceae > Sporofaciens. The sequence goes on from CAJTCH010000119.1 coordinate 6,650, forward strand.
ACATGAAAAATCGTGCATTAACTTTCCGATTTCATCATTGCCCCTATATTTACCATTTACATATACGATATGTGATCCGTCACCAAATAATTCCTTTTCCTCGTCGATTTCCACATACCTTTGTATGTGATATATAGCTTTATTTTTTCCCATAACGTCATTTTCTGTAATAAAAATAACATAGCTGTCAGGCATTATATTGGTATCTTCTCCTGCTCTTAATATATGTGCATCCAAAAGACTGCTGTTATGTCTTGCCCTCTTTGCACCTGCTCCTGCGTCTTTTCTCTGAATTTCTATATCATATTCTTTAGTGGTACTATCAACCGCGCGAACGTCCAATATTGCAGAACGTCCCTTCAAATTTTTCATTACTTCCTGTGTTCTGATTGATGTAACTTTTATATCCGAACGCTGTAAAACAATTTGAAGTATCAATTCCACACCCTCATAGTTATCTTCAAGACAGACTGTCATAAAATCATCGTCCATATATCTAAATGATCTTATTTTTTCTAAATCTTGTTGATGTTCCTGCTCCTTTATATCCAAAATATCACCTCACAATCTCTTTTGCAGTAGAAACCAATACATAAAATTATTCTGCTACACTTTAATTATACAAAAAAATGCCTATCTTTACAATAAGATTCCCGTTAAGTTTCTTCCTTCCTCCGTTTAGTGTTACTTTTCACACCCACGCCATCTGTATAATAAAGAAAAGGTTGCTGCTTTGGCGTTAAGCTTTAGCAACAACCTTTTCCTGTTTTAGTTTGGGCGG
>CAJTCH010000120.1 GCA_910574715.1 Lachnospiraceae bacterium
AAGGTCTGACGCTCCATAACGTAGATATCACCGTTCTTCTGCTTAACATTTACACGTGATGTTTTGATCGTACCTGATGGTTTTGCTGGCATAACAATCTCCTTTGTTTGAGTGTATATTTATATCTATCATCATTATAATACACACTCAAATAAAATCAAGCAAAAATGGCGTAAAATCGGCACTTTTTTAAGGTTCAAAGGGTGTTATGACCAATTGAAAAAGGTTTTTAGTACGTATTATCCTACTTTAGGGATTACATTCCCGGATGAGTTTATAGATTATGTAAAAGAGTATGGAGCTATAAGTTTTTATGGTACCGAGTGGATGGGTCTAAATGTTGATGGCTATATCAATGTGGTAGATGCAACAAAGCAGGAAAGAGATATCAATGATGATTTCCCATCTGATTGCTTTTTTTGGCGAGACGGTGACAAGCATAGAGTTAAGTCCTGAAGGCAGCGGATACCGGGCAAAGACGAGGTTTGCCCGGTTTTTTAATCTCCCGGAGCTGATCGCATTATTTAAAGAGAGCGCCGACATCCAGACAGCGGATATGTTGGACCTTCCGGTCCCCGAAGCGGAATATATCAACGAAGTGCTGAAACCGAGTGAGGAACAGCAGGATTTAGTCAGCTCCTTTGCAGAGCGGGCAGAAATTGTCCATGCCGGGGATGTAGATCCATCAAGGGATAACATGCTGAAAATCACTAATGACGGGAGGAAATGCGCTCTGGATCAGCGGCTCATCAATGACATGCTGCCGGATGCGGGGGAAAGCAAGGTCAACCGCTGTGTAAATAATGCGTTTGTTATATGGGAAAAGACTTGTGCAGACAAAGGGACACAATTAATTTTTTGCGACCTGTCTACGCCGAAAAATGACGGCACATTCAATGTCTATGACGATGTGCGGGAAAAACTGGTGGCAAAAGGAATCCCCAGGGAGGAAGTGGCGTTTATCCATGAAGCCGGGACGGAAACAAAAAAAGCGGAATTATTTTCAAAGGTGCGCTCCGGGCAGGTGCGTATCCTTCTCGGCTCCACGCCGAAGTTAGGAGCCGGGACAAATATACAGGACAGGCTTGTTGCCCTACACCATCTGGATGCGCCCTGGAAACCGGCCGATGTAGGACGGATTTTGCGGACATTCAAAATAAAAAGAATGTGGAGGTAACAGACAATGGCAAAGACGATTTTTGAGGAACTGGGCGGCAAATATGAAAGGCAAGGCGATTACTTAATACCGTGCTTGACCGTACCCACCGAAGAAGAACAGCCGATAGGCACATGGGGACAGCGACATCTGGATTATTTGAAGCTATACCGCAGGGTTACATACACCAATCTTCTCACAAGTGGCAGGCTGAATACATACCTTGCCGACATTGACAGACAGGCGCAGGAACGCTTTGAAAGGCTCATAGAGGGCATGAAACAGGCGCAGGGCATAACGGAACGCCTAAAGGAAGAAAACGCCTTAGAATGGGTACAATACTTAAATAACATAAGGGCATGTGCGAGGGAGATTGTGAACGAAGAAATCATTTTCGCATGGGCAGACAAAGCGGCAGAGTGTAAAGGCTCTGTCGCTGTTCTTTTCGGGGAATTCTGTTTAAACAATGTGAAACCGCTTAAAACAAGAGATTTAATACATGTATTTAGGAAATAAAAATATGAAAGTCCCTTTTTTCGGGAATACACTTGACTTTAACGCAACGTAATAGTTTATAATTATAAAAAAATTAGAGAGGAAGGATGATATAATATGAATGTAAATGCAATTCGTTCAGACGGTATTTACGCCAAAATTATGAAAGCTCCGTTTGATAAGAAAGACGATATTTATCGTTATGAGATGATGATGCCTTTTGAAAAAAAATTGGCTTGCTACAGTATACCGCTGAAAGCAACTACACCAAATGGATATGACGTGATAATGGCAAGTGGAATGCTTGGTCATATTATGCCAACAAAAGTGGATGAAACTCAACGGGATAATATTGAACGTATATCTTCGGATAGTCTTTGGCTTGATTGTAAAAAGTCAATCCAAAGGTCGTTAGAATGTTTTTCTAAAGCAGGAGTTGAACTGCCTGTTCAAGAGTATTTGTTTACCATTCTGTTGGCTAATGCTGAAAGTCCTTATACCATTATGAATGAGGGTTATTGCGGGGACGGGGGCATCCCAGGATATATTATGGCTTGGCTAATCCCTAACGATTATACAATAGAGCATCTTCCAGTTGCGCTTGCACATGAAACTAATCATAATGTGCGTTTCCAGTTTATTAAATGGAAAAATGATATTACGCTCGGAGAAATGATGGTCAGTGAGGGGCTTGCAGAAAACTTTGCCACATATTTGTATGGAGAAGATAAGGCAGGACCGTGGGTTAAAAAAACAGATACGAAAATGCTAAATGAATATATCAAACCAATTATTTATGACGGACTGGATGTGCAGGGGCTTGAAAATCTCAATGCTTATTTATATGGCGATGAAATGGCGGCTTTACAAAACTATCCCCCTGTTGGGCTGCCTTATTGTGCAGGATATGCCTGCGGCTATTATTTTGTGAAGCATTTCTTGAAAAAAACTGGTAAAAGTATAATTGAAGCGACACTCTTACCTGCAAAAGAAATTTTAGACGCTGCGGAGGATTTTTGGAATGACTAAAAAAAACATGTCTGTCCATGAAGTTGCTAAATTGACTGGTATCACTGCCCGCACACTTCATTATTATGATGAAATTGGGATTTTGAAACCTACGAGATTAACTGAAGCGGGCTATCGAATGTATGACGATACAGCACTTAGCCGGTTGCAAAGTATTTTATTGTTCCGTGAGTTAGAATTTCCTTTAAAGGAAATTAAAGCAATTCTTGACAGCCCTAACTTTGACGCATCAGAAGCTATTTCTCAACAAATTGAGCTGTTAGAATTAAAATGTAAACATATAGAGGAACTTATTACCTTTGCCCGTGAAATTCAAAACAAGGGAACAACGGCAATGAATTTTGAGGTTTTCGGCAAAAGCGAGATTGAAAAGTATAAAGCGGAAATCAAAGCAAAGTGGGGCAATACCAAAGAGTATCAAGATTACATGCAAAAGGATATTGCCCGAAACGGAGGTAGTTATAGCAAGATTGCAAACGAACTGTTGAAAATATTTTCTGAATTAGGAAAATTAAAGCATTTAACACCTAATGCTGATGAAGTACAAAACGGAATCGCTGCAATACAGAAATTTATAACTGATAATTATTATGAATGCACCAATAAAGTGCTTAGTGGATTGGGTGAAATGTATGTAGGTGATGAACGCTTTAGGAACAATATTGATAACGCAGGCGGTGATGGAACTGCTGATTTTGTCAAACAGGCTATTGTTGTATATTGCAGTAAAAGAAAGGTGTAATTAATATTTCCTGATGGCAATGTTTCAGAAGGAAAGCAGGCAGGCAACCATGGAGGAAATACATAATGTGATCCCCTACATAGGCAGGGATGAAGAAATGCTCTCACTTATTAACAGCACACTGGAAAAGCTATGGTTCCTTACGGATGAAGCATTTTTAAACATGGATTTGGAACCGTACAAAGAGGAACCGGTGGAGGATGAATGATGGATGTGAACCAATTTGCAGTCTACCAGCTTAAAAATATCCCGGAAAACAGGCAGATACGGTTTCGGCCTTACCGTGCGTTGCAGGAGAAGGGAATCCAGATACAGTATATGGATTATGAGCAAGTGTATCTGGCACGGATGCAGCCGGAGGACGAGCCAGGACAGATCCGCAAGCGTTTCAATGAGAAGCTGCCAAGGACATTCCACGGGCATTCGATCAGCGTCAGCGATGTGCTTGTTTTGAATAAGGACGGTGTTGTGACTTCTTACTATGTTGAAAAAGAGGGGTTTACTGTCATAGCCGGGTTTATCCGGATAAGTTCGTCCGGCACACTTGTGTCTCTTGATACAACAGATTTCCACATCAAGGGGAAGGAGGGGAAATGGCTTGCCTTTGACAGCATTATGATAGAAGGCAGGCAGTTCTTCCTGATGGAGCATGAAACCTATGGAAAAGAAGTGGCATGGGTTGTGTTGGATGAAGAAGGGAAGATAATTGTAGACCATACATATCAGGGTTTTGACCAGACGGCCTTACAGCAGATTAAGGATTACCTCAATCTGCCGCAGCTTACCGCAGAGCTGCAAAAACAGGAAATACCCGATGGGAATATCCAGACGCAATCCGGCAATGCTATGGATAAGCCGCCTCTTGAAAACTGGCAGAAATATATGGAGAATGGGGAGTATCTCCGCAGTTCCGAGATAGATGAAGAACAGAATTACAACATGATTGACGGCAGGCGGAATAATATGTCCCCAAAAGGGAAAAATGGCAGGGTATCAGTCCTGGCAAAGCTGCGCCGCAAACAGGCAGAGATTGCAAAGCGGAGTGGAAAACCTGCACAGCAGATGGCAATGGCAGAGGATAGGGAGCGCAGACGGAAGTAAGAAAGGGAGAAGTGTCTGGCGAATGCTGCCGGATGCTTCTCCCTTTTTATGTCTTGAACAATCGGGAGTTTCTCTGTATAATAAAACCATATGGCAGGGCATAGCCGATTTGCCGGACTGATTGGCAAAATCTGGAACCGAGGTGATATGATGCAGGGTGAAATATTACAGGAAGAACCAAAAGAGAAAACAGCGGAGAAAAAGGATGCGTTTGCAAAATATACGGCGAAAGACAGTGTTTTTTCAACGCTCTTTCAGGATAAGAAATATCTGATACAGTTATACCGTGCGCTCCATCCGGAGGATATGGAGACGACGGAAGATGCGCTTATGGATATTACCATAAGGAACGTCCTCACGAATGGAATTTATAACGATCTGGCTTTCAGGGTTGGGGATAAAGTCATGTTTCTGGTCGAGCATCAGTCTTCATGGACGATGAATATTATTATACGTGTGCTGATGTATTTAGTGCAGATTTACCATGACTATTTTGAGGAACAGGATGCAGATTTATATGGGAGCAAGAAGGTTCATGTTCCAGAACCAGAATTATACATGATTTTTACCGGAGAGCGTGCCGGCAGACCGGAAACAATCTCACTTTCCAAAGAATTTTTCGGCGGGAAAGAATGTGCCATTGAAGTAAAGGTGAAAGTGCTTTACGGCGATAAAGGGAATGACATTATCAGCCAGTATGTTGCGTTTACAAAAGTATATAATGAACAGGTGAAACAGTATGGAAGGAGCCAGGAGGCTGTCACGGAAACCATCCGTATCTGTAAGGACAGGGATGTGCTTCGGGAGTTTCTGGCAGGCAGGGAAAAGGAGGTTATATCTATTATGATGGCTTTGTTTGATGAAGAGAAGATCATGCGTACCCATATAGCAAGCGAAAAGAAAGCCGCTTCAAAAGAGACTGCACGGAAAGCTGCAGAAAAGATGTTAAGGGATAGGAAAATAACGGTAGACGAAATTACTGAATATTTTTCAGAGCTTTCAGCAGAGGATATTCAGGAAATTGAAAAAGGGCTGTTTCAAACGATATAATACCTGGTGACAAACAGACACACAAGAAAGAATATTGGAATCCCCGGCTGCAAATGAATACAGCCGGGGTTATTCACGTGGAGGATAAAGTGAAAGAATCAGAACTGATAGGAAAAGTATATTCTGCTGTCTATCACCAGTGCCAGCAAAGAGGATATGCCGCCCCTGCTGATGTGCTGGTTGATATAGGTGTCCTGCCTAAGCAGAAGTATGAGGACTGGAGATTCGGGAAAGTACGGTATCTGGAAGCGGTGTGTACGTGTAATTTAAAGAAGCTCTCCTTTATTATGAAACAGATTCGCGCCTATGCAAAGAAATCGAGTTTGAAACCATCTTTCTGCTATTATAAGCGGTGGGGCGTGAAGAAAAGGCATGGCCATAAGCCGGTAATCCCCCTGCGGTTCAGCAAAAGCGGAAATCCGGAGATTGAAAAAGCATATGCGACACACTATGTGGATTTAGGGCGGACAGAGCAGTTGAAGAAAGAAAAAATGGGGAAAGCGGCAGCTGCAAACCAGGCTGAAATACCAGACGAAACACAAGATATGCCGGTAAATATTTCTGACAGCAGAAGTGGGGCATAAAATGGGGAGGAAAGATGGGAAAAGAACCGGACAAAAAATATGAAACCATGAAGAAAATCATGGATGCTTTAGAGGATATTCTATGCTCTTATCAGGGCAGGGGACATCAATCAGTATATGTTGACCTGGATTCCCTTGAACTTTTTACAAGCCTGATCGCATACAGACAGATGCAGGTAGAAAATTACAGGTATGACTATGATGATAATATCCGAGAGGACGAAGAAGCCAGACGGATTTACAGGGAGCTTGCACCGCAGACAAGATGGCGTGTGGGACGGCATACCCAGATAGAACCGATACGGATGAATGCATTGAAGCAGCTTTCATCCTTGGGGATGCCGGCGTATCAGGGACAGATTTATTATGCAGATACAGGCTCTGTCCTGATATGTGGGGAAATCCTGCCCTATGAGATTTTCCAGTTGCTTACAGATATGCCGGAAGTGAAGAAATTATATGTTTTCCCCTACCCGTTCCGGGAGGGATGGGAAAAGCCGCTCTATTTTTCTTTTGAGCCGACAGAAGCGGCACGGGAGGGAATGCGGAAATATGTGGATAAAAAATTGGATGAAATGCTTCGTATAATGAGGGAAAAAAGTGAAAGCCTTGACGGAATCATCCCTAAAGTGAATGAAGATATTTTTTAATCATATTCGTTTCGTTGGGAAAAAGACAGGTAGTGTCAAATCTACCACTATATTTTTTGTTGCAAACCTTATAATTCCAAGGATTACACCACTTTTTCAAGAAAAAAAGCAATGACCTCCCTTTTTTGTGTCAATACTATTACTAACCCACAAACACTGAAAGGAAAATCATTGCTTATGGATATTATTACCTATTTACTCTCTCTCATTCAATCTCTTTACCAGCAAAACTGCTGGTTGATCAACTTTATCTGCAGATACATCCCTCTGAAACAGTGGGCCTTTGATGATTCCCATTCTCCAAAATACCAGAAGTTCAAGATTGATGAACTCCCTCTTATCACCGACTTCCGCCAGGACTGGACTTATAAAGAATGGTGTTAGTCAATAACTGTGTTGGTAACTCTGTTTGGCGGTTTATGCAATCACTTGAACCTCTATATTTATGAATATTTTGGGTTTACCAACATCTATATATAGTGCTATAAATGTTACCAACACACTTGTTGACTAACACCTAAAGAATTAATCCCTTACTTTGAAAAACGTTATGGTAAAAAGATCCGCCCTGTCAGCCGCCGGTCAGAATGCGATATCCCGGATGAATGCACCTGCC
>CAJTCH010000121.1 GCA_910574715.1 Lachnospiraceae bacterium
AGAGATTCCGGTGCGGTAAATGTATTACAGTGGATGGCATCCACATCTTTCCCTTCCGCCATGCGTTGTCCCAATACTTCGGTGATTCGTTCCGGGAGTGGTTTGTCGGTACATAATGTCCGGTTCAATAACGTATAAAGTACATCCGTGGTAAACTCATCCTCATTTTCGTGCGGGACTATATCGTTGCCGCACTGATAGAGAAAGGTCTTTGCCGTCTGCGCCGCCGTTTCGAGTGCCGCCAGGATTTCTTTTTCTTCTGTCTTCCGGTTTACATTGAACGGCTCATACTCAAAGATAAGAAAAAAGCGGCGGGATACCGCTTCCCTGGAGCTTAAATGCCGGACAAACTGAATATAGTCCCGTTGGAGTTCCCGGCATCTGGGGTCAGATTTCCGTTCCAGCTCTCTTGCAGACTGCTCTAAGTGCCGGTTAATATCCGCTTTCTTGGAGATCATCTTAATCTGGAGCTTCACAGGGCTGATCTTTAAATAAGAAATAAAGCTGTAAATGATGCTCTGCTGTTCTCTGGCGCTTCTTAACAGGAAGTTGATAGGTTCAATCTCCAGGATCTTGACGTAACGGTGGTCGGTTGTATAGACAATCCCGTTGGCAATCTTTTCGATGGGAAGATAGTCCTCCAATGTCTGATATTTCCGCTTCTTCTTTTTCGCCGGGGAGGAAGGCGGGCTGTCCGGATGTTTCTTCCGGTAGGCAGCCTCCCTCTTTGCGTCCTTTTCACGCCGTGCGGCTTCCTTCTGTTCGTACTTCTCCCGACGCAGGGCTTCTTTCTTTTCATATTTGGCTGTGCGGACGGCTTCTTTCCTATCCTCCTTTCTCTGCCGTTCGCGTTCAGCCTTTTCTCTTTTGGCATCTTTTAGTGCCTGAACCTGTGCTTTTTTCGCCAGCTTCCGCTCTACTTTCAGGATCCGGATGTCTTCCTTTGCCTGCTTTTTAATGCCGCCGCTGGTGGAAGTATCGAAGATCCGGCGTTCCCGTTTCTTCTCTATTTTCTTGCGCGCAGCTTCTTTTTTTCTGGCTTTCCGGCTGAGATGTCTGGCATCCAAAGCATCTGATTGAGAATCTTGGTCTGCAGTTTCTTCAGAGGTATAATTACTACAATTTGTTTTTACAGCAGCACCTTGCTTTGTATTTCCTCTGTTCTTTTTCCGTTTCTGGCTCTTAGGCTCCCGGTTCCTTGCATGCTGTCTCCGTTTTCGGTAATCCGGCATGACGTCAGAACGGTAGATGATCCTACGGTTTTTCACGAATCGGAGAGCATTCATCAAAAATGCAGTCAAGCTTTCCCCGCCAATTCCGATGAGGGCAACCATGGCGGCCGGAAGGGAAGTCATGCATAAGATAATGATTCGCGTGGTCAGCGACAGGGGCAGATGGACAACCGGAATCCCGATCCCGGCTGCAAGCACAGCCCCTTCAATGGCATTACGGATCTTGAACATCCCGCCCATGAAAGTACCGCGTTCCATAAAGTTGCGGGGGATCAAAGCGACCTGCTGTTCTTCCGTGCTGCTCATGGCGTCACATCCTCTGCATGGTTTGTGACATGGTTGATATCGGTACTTCTCGTATTGCCTGCTGTGTGACCGTCAGTTTCACCTGCGGTATAGGTTCCCACAGAATTTCCTGTATCACTACTTTCCGTATCTGCATAACCGCCTTCCTGCATGGCTTCAATCTCTTCCGTTGTTACGGAAGGAAGGGAATCATCTGTCTGGCGTGTATAAATACGCGTATATGCGGTGGCTGATGATGGGATTTGTCGCTTTTCCTCTCCGAATGAAAATGTACCATCCGCAGTAAAGCAGGTTACAGGAAGCTTGCTGCCATCTGATAAAGAAAACTGAAACAGGGTTTCCCCATTGGAGGGATAACTGGTCTCATCTGCAAGGAAGGTTGTGGACGTGATATTTATATATCCTGCTTCTTGTAAATAAGAAGCCATCTGTGCTTTTAAATCCTCTATCTTGATAAGGGGGAGAAAGGTCTCCAGATCTTCAAACCCCAGATACTGCAATTCCGGCAGAGAAGAGACTTCTTTTATCGGCGATGTTTTCTTTGTGTTTTCCGTAGTTGGAATCGGATTTTTACCTTTTGGCTTTCTGGAATCCTGATCCCGGTGCAGGGCTGGCAAAATAATGCCAACCGATACAAGTGCAGCCATTAGAACAATGGATAGAATTAATTTTTTTCTGCTCATTACCTTCCCATTGACAGTGACTCCTCGGAGGACAATGAAATGCCCGCCGCTTGTAAATAGTCCCGCCCGCTGTGAGCTGATGACGGGATGCCCCTCGGATAATGCCTTTAAGACAGCATTGGCATCCGTGGTCTGGGTAACGGAACCGCATCCGAAATGAGATGCCGCCGCCCCGAAATAGGACCAGTAGGTTCCCACGCCCGGCTTATAATAGGAATTTCCACACCAGGAAACAGCATCTACCGGAGTTATGGTTGTCCCTGTCAGGTAGCTTGCGATCATGGCAAAACTGGTGGGGCCGCATCCGCTGGAAGCAATGGAGCCTCCGCCGTAAGGGATATTCCCGTAATCTGTCTGCAGGTAATGGGGAATCTGCATCCCGTTTGCCGGATAGGTGCCGCCTGTGGAAGTGACGATATAATAGCGAAGGACATGATCCACATACTCCTTGTCGCCATAGACAGAATAATGCCATCCCGGACGGGCGCACATCATATCGGAGTAAGCAATGGCGTTTTCCTTGGTGTATCCGCCGTCCCTTGCCATCGCCCAGTCAATATAGCCGGAGCCGTAATTATACCCCTGAAGCGCCAGCTTGATCCGGTCCAGGTCTGTCGGCCCGGTACATCCGGCTTTGGTGAGGACGTGTTTCAATGCCTGGATCCCACACTCAATGCTGTATTCCGGATCCGTAATGCTACCCGGTGAATGGGAATACTTTTGGTTGTAACCGCTTTCCGATGCCTGCATGACATCCGTTCCCCGTCCTCCGGATTCCTGCATCATGACTGCCAGGATCAGTTCCACATACTGGCTCATGCCATACTTAGCGGCAATCCGTTCTACTGCCGCCCGGTAAGCCAGTACCTCCTCGGATACATTGGCTGTCGCAGCCCCAGAAGCAGATGAACCGAAAAAGAGTTCCAGATTCTCCGCATAAGCTTCAGCCAGCTCTTTCTGTTTGTCCGTCAGATGGAACACATGGTCTGCAAAATAGGTATCACCGGCATATTTCACAACATAATTGTGTCGTGTAAATGTAATCGTTTTGGTCTGAGGTGCGGTGGAAGTGCCTTCGGAACTTCCATTCCCAGCCTCGCCTTCCGCACCTGCGTCAACCTCAACTTCCATGGTGACGGTCTCCGTTGAGACATCATAAGAAAAAAGATCATCCTTATTTTCCCGGATGACCTTCTGAAGCTCTTTTATATTAATTTCCTTGTAGCTTTCCCTGCTGGCACAGAACTGTGCAATCAGCAGATTAGAGTTGACGGAAATGGAAACGGCATAGGGATCGGTAATGGATACGGTATCCCCTTCCGGAACCCTGGACGCTTCCTGCTGGATTTCCGCCAGCACCTCATCGTGGCACTCCATTAAAACCTCAACGATTGCCTGGTTTGCTTTCTGCAGGTTCTCATTGATCAGGGTGCCGCTGTTTAATACGCCGGTGTTCTCCGACAAGTCCCCAAAGGTAAGTCCGGGAAGCATGGTCAGGAACAATACCGGCAGCATCAGCGCCGCGGTAATGGCAACGGCAGATTTTTTGCTTTCTTCCTTATGCGAAAGAGCCACGCCGATTGCAGCGCATGCAGCGCCGCCGACTCCGCCTTTTACAGCCTTTGCAAATGGAGCCGCCCGTTTCAATTTAAACAGGTCAGAGACAGCCGAGCCTACACCGGCTGCTTCAGACAAGCTGTTTTGGTGTTCTGCCAACTAGATCCGCTCCTTTCTCTGGGGAGCCTGCGGAAGCTTCTGGACAATGGATTCATGGTAGGCAACTTTTCCATCCTCCGTTTCGTAAGGTGTCTTATTAACCGTAGGCTGGGCGTACTGCTTGTACCAGGCAGCGCCGTCAACCGACTGTACGGTATCGTAAGTTCCCGGAGTGGGCGCCACATACTGGTCTGCATGGTACAGGGCAAACTCCCGGCTCCCGGAATCTTCCGTAGTCTCTGTCCCGGTCATGCGCCCGCCGCCAATCTCCATGTTGGTATATACCGGAAGCGGCGTGTCCTTGTCTTCTTTCATTCCCATATAGGAAATGAAAGCTTTTTCCGCCTCTTCTCCCTTAATGGAGCCGACCTGGCTGTAATTTCCCTGGGCGATGTTGCTGATGACGTTATTGGCAAAATCCCCGCCTTTATTTAGGGATGAGTGATACATGGCACTCCCGATGCTAGAGTTCTCTGTATACCCGGTTACGTTATTGACAGCACTCCGTTCGGTCTGCCTTCCCACGGATCCGGCGAGTCCGCCAGACAGGAAATTTCCCCCTACGGCTGCATCGCCCGGAGAACCGGATTTCCGGTATCCGCTGCCTCCGCTGCCGCCTCCCTTCAGGTGCATGGCTCCGGCCAGACTCCGGCCGGCGATCAGAAGTTCCGCCATCATGTTTCCGCCTGTATTCCCCACGTTGATGCCGAGGCTTGCCATGAAGGAATCAATCTTCTGGCTGACCTTTAGAAAGGCAATGGCACACAGGAACCAGATGAAGACATTCCCGGTTACGGCTTCCTTTCCCTGCTCTGCCACAGCCTGCTCGACCTCAGCTTCCGTCAGTTCTGAGGCAAGGACTGGCATGGAGAAAAGCAGTACCATACAGGCGACCAGCAGGATTATATACAATAGTTGTTTCTTATGTTTCATCATCTTCTCCTTTCATCAGATGGACAGCGGGTTCGCGAGGAAGGTGCCGACCATGGAGGTGAACAGCCTCAAACACCAGGCGTTCATTAATAATAGGAAGAACTGCCCTCCCAGCATCCGGCACCAACTCTTGAAAATGTTTCCGGTGGACTGGGAGGCTCCAGTGGCAAAGGCAACCGGAGCCGTAAAGACCAGAACACCCAGAAGGATGTATCGTTCCGCCGCTTCAAAGAGGAGCTTGATGTAATTCCACGCCAGGATCAGCACCAGAATCAGAGCAATCAAAGCCACCGCCCCATTTGCACAGACTCCTAAGATAACGGTGATGACTGAGTTAAAATCTGTAAACTTTAAGGATGGCAGGTCATCGGTCAGAATCCAGCTGTAAGGTGTTCCGGCGATATCCAAAAGCAGGTCCACAATGTCCTTTGCATAAAAGGTCAGGAACAGGAAGAGGAAGGTCCGCATGGATAATTTCAGCGGATCCTCTGCCTCCACCCCTGCCCCTGCAAAATAATTTTTAAAGAGCTGCCAGACCCAGTTTAAGAGGATGAGCCCGATGGCCAGAGCCAGAAAGATCTGATACATGCTCTCGGCTGCCGGGAAGTAGCGGAGGAAGGTATCCATGGAACATCCCAGTGCGCCCAATACTGAAGTAGTGATGAGATCCAGGATGTTCATAACTTGCTCTGCAATCCACTCCACGATTCCGTCTAAGATCTTCATGCGGATGCCTCCCTTCTTATCCTAGCCATTCCACTGGCCGCCCGCGAAGAACGGGGTGATGTAGGCCATGATAAATCCAAGCCCGTTTAAGATTGCCCAGGTGATGATGATCCGTTTGAGCCATGCGCGGGATTCATCCACGGTCTTGCCGGATTTGGAGAAGTTCATCATCAGCAATGCGACAGATGCGGTCACTACGGCGGCGATGGTGGAGATCAGGACAATCTGGTTGTAAACATCCTTCATGATCTCTTTTGCCTTGTCCCACACGTTTGCCGCCATGACCGGCTGGACGCTGCAGGCTAAGAATGTAAATAACAGTGCTGCCGTATAGAGGTATTTCATGTAGTCGATATGGCGTTTTTCACCATGCGGACGATGAAAGCGTTTCATGAACGATTTTGGATTCGGCGGTGTTTCCTTGACTTTATGTTGTCTCATATCAGTGTTGTCTCCTTATTCTGAATCAGGCAGGGAGACGGTGCGTCTGCCCTGCCTATGGTTAATGCCTGAGATCAGGATTCCTGTAACCTACCGTTCGATAAGGAACGAAAAATGCTACTGCCCTTATACAAAGGATGGAATAACGATTCCAAGCAGGTTATCTGCCTCTGGCCGGATTTCCCGGCAATGCAGAGAATGCGTCACTGGCGTATTCTCCTGCATATAGTAATGAAAAAAGCAGCCCGGTCAATACAGGCTGCTTCTTAGAGTTCCATATGAAGTTGTAAGTCCATTTTCACCTCCTGCAGCAAAAAACGCAGCCAATATCCGGGGATGAGGCAATGCCCTGATACTGCTGCGTTGTTTCTGCACATAATTTTGACAATATCAATTTTAACATATGACTTTTACGGTGTAAATCGCATAACCGTGCCAGTTTAAGAAATTATTGTGCCAATTTTGTATCAGTTCCAAAAGCGTTGCTGCACGTTCTGGTAGATACTGTTTGCTGGTTACGGGAACAAATATACTGATAGAAATGGTATCCACGCTTTTAGCGTTGGTAGGAAATGGAGGTTGAACAAATGCAGGGATTAGGAAAACGGATCCAGAAATGCCGGGAGGAGGCAGGAATGACGCAGGAAGCGCTGGCAGAACGTGTGGGGATCAGCTGGAACTACCTTGGAGCGATTGAACGGGAAGTGAAAACTCCAAAACTGGAAACACTTGTGCGGATCATCAATGTCCTTGAGGTATCAGCGGATGATGTGATGCTGGACGTGCTGCGTGTCGGGCGGAAGGCGCGGTGCACAAAGTTAGAGGAAAAGCTTCAGAGCCTTCCAAAAGAGAAACAGGATAAGATCCTGCGGATTCTGGATTTTCTAATAGAGGAAGAAAGAAAATAGCCTGTGCTTTGCAGGTTATTTTTATCTGAAAACAACAGGCACGCACTATAATACTGGAAATGTATGGTAATACGGCAATATATGATGAAAATGCTGTTTGTGTTTGCTATACTGATTCTGATAGCGTTGGAACTATATCTATTAGAATTATGGAGGGAGTATGAGCAGAAACAAGGCAGTATTTGGAATCGGCATCCTGTGTTTTACTGCAGGGATGAGCACTCTCGGAAACTCAATAGAGAATAAGCAGGAAAGGGTTGATTTTCAGAAATGAGAGGGATAAGGGATGGATGATTATGGGGCTTGAGCAGTCCAG
>CAJTCH010000122.1 GCA_910574715.1 Lachnospiraceae bacterium
ACTTTTTCTCAAGTCTGCCAAATCGTCAGGCTCAATGTTTATGCCCAAAATCAAAATACATCGTTCTATTTTTATGTTTTGAGAAAGCAATAACATATAGTATAGGGATGCCCTTATCCCGGCGGGAGCAGAATTGGAGGGGATGGGTCTCTATCCCCTATCCGGGATTGCAGATTAATATAGCCTATGTGTATAAAGAGGGATATCCGTTAGATGTGGTTTCCAGACAGTATTTAACATATCTTCACAATGAGCTTGTTTCATTATGATAACTATAAATGAGCAAATCTGAAAATTGCACAAAAATAAGACATCAGCCTCGTTTCGGTGAGCATGCTTTTTCGAGAGTACGTGTATAAAAACGCTGGCGTTTGCTTATGACAGACTATTTATTGTTCCAGAAAGCCTTTTTGCCGATGTTAAAGAAACAAATCTGACTCCAGGACAGCCAAAGATTCTTGATTATTTATTGTATCATGATGGTGTTGTTCAAAAAGAAATTGCCAGCGCCTGCCACATTGAACCGGCAACCATGACATCGGTATTGTGTGGGATGGAGAAGAAGGGTTATATTTTGCGGAAGAATCTCAATGGAAACCGGCGCAAGAAGATAAGGAAATGCTTACTGCTTTTTTAATGAGAATAAGTAAAAATATACAGGGAGATGTCAATGATGAGTAAAAGTGAAATTGCAAAGCGGTATATACTATTTATAATCAGCCTCTTTTTTTCTGCTTTAGGCGTGGCATTTACAAAACATGGTGAATTGGGAGTATCACCTATTTCTTCCGTGGCAAATGTCATGAGTTATAAGTTTCCCTCGCTTTCTTTGGGGACATGGCTTATTATCTGGAATTGTATGTTGATAGTTGGGCAGATTTTCATACTTCGAAGAAAATTCCAGCTCATACAGCTGCTGCAGATACCACTGTCTTTTGTATTTGGTTGGTTCACTGATTTTGGAATGTGGCTGATGTCATTTATTCCGGCAAATTCATATCTGGTGCGTATTATAATGGTGGTTATTGGAATTTTAGTTCTTGGTTTTGGCATCTCTCTTTCTGTTATTGCGGATGTTATTATGAATTCCGGCGAAGCCTTTGTAAAAGCAGTTTCAGATACACTGGACAAGGATTTTGGAAATGTGAAAATCGCATTTGATGTTTTTTATGTTATTATAGCTATCGCTTTATCTTTACTGTTTTTTGATTTTACTGTTGTGGGGACAAGGGAGGGCACTATTATTTCTGCTTTGTTTACCGGAATAGTGGTAAAATTTTTTTGCAGTAATCTGAAAACCCCTGTAAATGCTGTCTTATCTCACAAATCAACGGGCTAAGACAGAGAGCTTCTGTTTTGTATTCATCCAACAGATCCAATGCACCCAAGTATGAGTCTTTGGGTGTATTGGATTAACGATAGGAATTTATGGCAGTCTGTTTTTATCTCCCCATTCACACATCCCATCTAATATAGGAATGAGCGATTTTCCACGTTCTGTCAAGCTATATTCCACTTTGGGAGGTATTTGAGGATATTCTTTTCTGTGTACTAATTGGTCTGCTTCTAATTCTTTTAGTGTAGAGCTTAATGTTTTAAAAGAAATTTCACCAATATATTTTTTCATTTCATTGAATCGGACAATACCAAATTCCATAAGCGTATAAAGAATTGTCATTTTATATTTCCCGTTGATGAGGGATAATGTGTAGCTGAAACCGGTTGTTTCTAAGCATTCTTGCGATATACACCGTTTGCCCATTTTCACACTCTCCTCTAGGTAAGTATATAACTTCTAGGTTAGTATCGCACTTGAAGGTGCGTACTTGTTTTCTATTTCATTCTCGCTATAATTATAATATCAACAGCAGGAAAAGTCAATCCTGCAGTAAAGGAGGAATCGTTGTATGAGTAAGAAAATTGTTGTTATTACAGGGAGTCCGCGCAAAAATGGTAACAGTTTTGCCATGACGGAGGCGTTTATTAAGGCCGCCAAGGAGATAGGGCATACAGTAACCCGTTTTGATGCCGCTTCGAAAAAAGTGGGTGGATGCCGTGCCTGTGAAACCTGCTTTTCTACGGGGAAAGCCTGCACCTTTGATGATGACTTCAATACGATAGCGCCAGCTATTCTGGAGGCAGATGCCCTTGTGTTCACTATGCCGGTCTATTGGTATTCTATCCCGGCACAGATTAAGGGGGTTATTGACCGGATTTTCTCTTTCGTAGTAGGCGGTAAAGATATTTCTGGCAAAGAATGTGCACTGATTGCCTGCTGTGAGGAAGATGATATGTCAGTCATGGATGGGGTTCGTATCCCCATGGAGCGTATGTGTGCTTTGAACAAATGGAAGATGGTAGGCGAGGTTCTGATTCCCGGTGTTCTGAATGTGGGTGATATTGACAAGACGGATGGCTGCAAAAAGGCGGCGGCTTTAGCTGACAAGATTTAAGGAGGGGAATATGAGTAAGAAGATTGTGATTCTGAATGGAAGTCCCAGAAAAGCGGGGAATACTGCAGCTTTGACAGCACAATTTACGAAAGGCGCAAAAGAAGCAGGAAATGCAGTTACGGAATTTTTCCTTGACGGTATGGATATCCATGGGTGTAAGGGATGCTTTGGCGGCCATAGCAGCAGGGAATGTCCCTGTGTCCAAAGAGATGATATGGATAAAATTTATCCGGCAGTGAAAGAATGTGATGTGATCGTACTCGCCACGCCGTTGTATTACTGGAATATGAGCGGCCAGATCAGAACGGCTATCGACCGCCTGTTTGCATTAGAGGAAGGCGATGGGAATCTCCTGCGAGGGCATGGCAGGGCTTCTGCATTGCTTATGGCTGCGGAAGGAAATGGTTTTGAAGATGTGCTTCTTTACTATGACCATTTGATGGAGCATCTGAAATGGGAAAACCTTGGAGCTGTCCTTGCCGGAGGGAATGGGGATGTAGGTGACATTGAAGGGAAACCAGAACTTCAAAAAGCCTACGAGCTTGGAAAATCTATTCAATAAATCAATGACAGGAAATAAACCAGGTCTATGGAAATGAAGCTGAGCAGGGGTCTAGTACATCATATTTTTCTGTACATACCGCAGTTCCTTCCAAGGAGACTGCGGACTTTTTTGTGTCACAAGGGAAAAGCTCACTGATGATATTTGAGCGACACGCAAACCTGAAGTACAATTATTTAAATAGAATCTGGCTGTGTATGATTTAGAAATTAGAAACGGCACAGCCAGATTTCATACTATTTCAAGCAGAGAGAACGGTACTTATTCGGTGCCACTCCCTTATATTCCCGGAATTTTCGTATAAAGTAACTAAAATTATCAAATCCAACAGAAAGTGCGATATCAGAAATCGGCACTTTTGATTCTGACAGCATTTCGCAGGCTTTTTCTATTCTATATTCATTGATAAAACTGATCGGTGTCTTTCCAATTTCTTGTTTAAAATAGTGGCAGAAATAATTAGGACTCATAAAGCATATTTCAGACAATGTCTGCAAAGAGATTGATTCCGGGTAATTGATGTGAACATATTCAATCACTTGTTTTAATTTGTTTAAGGAGTCCTTTCCTTTGGGAGATAACGTATTCTAATAAAAATAATCTGACTGAAAAAATAATTCGATCATGTGTAATATGTGGAGCTTAATACTTAAAAGGGCACAGGTGGGCAATGTGTGGTAAAGTTTTATAATCTCCTGCATATACCCATTCCAGTTCTTCGTGCCAGTGCTGTGATACAAAATAAAATCCGTCTTTATCATGGTGAGAATATACCTGTAAAGGAAAAACAGAAGTACCAAGGGTTTTATCTTCATGATAAGCTCTTGACATAGCCATCAACTCCTATATCGTAAATTTGTGTTATTATCGGGTAAAATTATGCAAGCAATCAGGGTTTCTTTTCCAATATACTAAAATCACCGAAGAAAAACAAGCGAGGTGAAAAAAATGGTGGAAGAAAAGTGGTGAAAAAGCAGTGTTGTATACCAGATATATCCACAAAGCTTCTGTGACAGCAATGGCGATGGAATCGGCGATATTAACGGTATCCGCTCCAAATTGTGGTATCTGGAGGAACTGGGGATCGACGTGATATGGCTGAGTCCGGCCTATGCCTCTCCCAATGCGGATGATGGCTATGATATATCCGACTATTATGGAATATCACCGGAATACGGCTCAATGGAAGATATGAAGGCTCTAATCCGAGAATGTGAAAATTGTGGTATTAGAATTATCATGGATCTTGTTGTGAACCATACTTCTGACGAGCATCCGTGGTTTGTGGAGGCGAAAAAATCGAAGGACAGCCCGTACAGGGACTATTATATCTGGAGAGAAGGGGAAAAAGGCAGTCCGCGCCTGTCTGATTATGAACAGGATTCCGAAACCCGGCTTGAACAGATGAAATTGCGTCCCTATGAAGCTGCTATCTATGAAATCGTATGATCAAAAGGAGGTCTGACGTATTTGTACCATTGATTCCGGCATTGGTTGCCAGCGGTCTGATGATGGGGTTAAATAACGTGCTTACGGCAAACGGGCTGTTTATTCCGGGGCAGTCTTTAGTAGAAGCCTATCCGGCTCTTTCTGACATTGCTGCTATGATCAATACATTTGCCAGTGCCGCATATGCCTTTCTGCCTATCCTGATTGGATTTTCCGCTACAAAAATGTTTGGGGGCAATCCGTATCTGGGAGCAGTTATCGGTATGATCATGGTTTCGGGTGATCTGCTGAATGCCTATGCCTACGGTACTGCCGTAACAGAAGGGACAATTCCGGTATGGAACATTTTGGGGCTTACGATTGAAAAAGTAGGATATCAGGGAACGGTTCTCCCGGTGCTGGCTGCTTCATATATCCTTTCGTTCGTGGAGAAGAAACTGCATAAGTATATTCCGGAGATTCTGGACAATCTTCTGACTCCGCTGCTTACCGTTATGATCACCGGTTTTGTTACTTTTACGGTGGTAGGCGGGATTATGAGGACTGCTGGTGATGTGCTGACAAACAGCTTTGTGTGGATGCATGATACATTAGGGATTGTGGGCGGTATGGTTCTGGGCTTTTTATATTCGCCTCTTACCATGACCGGTATGCACCACAGCCTGCTTCCGGTGGATATCCAGATGGTGGCGGCGGGAGGTTCTTTTCTGCTTGCGATTGCGTCCTGTAATAACGTGGCGCAGGGTGGCGCAACTCTTTGTGCCATGCTTCGGACAAAGGATAAGAAGTTAAAGAGTGTTGCGGCGACTTCGGGTGTGTCTGCTATGCTGGGTATCACAGAGCCTGCTATGTTTGGTGTAAACTTGAAACTAAAATATCCGTTCTATGGCGCTATGATCGGCGCTGCTTTTGGCGGCGGGTATGTAACTCTGACAAATGTTTTGAACACGGCTCCGGGAACTGCGGGAATTGTTGGGTTTGTCTGTGTTCCTGCGTCCAGTATGCTGAACTTTTTGATTGGTACAGTTATTTCTATTGCGACAGGATTTATTTTTACATATATCATGTCAAATATGAAGAAGTTTAATAAAGAATTGGAGAAAAAAGAAACGGTAACAGAAGAAACAGCGGATACGTCTGCAGACATTTTCCCGGAGGCAGAGAAAGGTGTGATCTGCAGTCCGCTTACAGGAAAAGCGATTCCGATGAGCGAGGTGCCGGACGATACATTTGCCGCGGAAGTATTGGGGAAGGGAATGGCAGTCGTTCCTTCGGAGGGAAAGGTGGTAGCGCCTTGCCATGGTGAGGTTTCTACACTGTTTGATACGAAACATGCCATTGGCATTACAACGAAAGACGGAGTAGAATTGCTGATTCATGTGGGTGTCAATACGGTAGAACTTAACGGAAAGTATTATGAGGCCCATGTGGCACAGGGCGATCAGGTAAAGCCCGGACAGGTGCTTCTTACGTTTGATATCCAGAAAATCCAGGAAGCAGGTTATCCAGTGGCGACTCCGGTAATTATTGCCAATACAGATGATTATAAAAATGTGGAGGGGCTGAAGAATGGTGAGATTCACTGCATGGAGCCGCTTATTAAACTGGAGGAAGCATGATGGCAGATAAAAAAATCGTATTTTTAGATATCGACGGGACATTTACTGTCCCGTTGGAAAAACCGACAAAGCTTGCATCAAGGGCAGTACGGAAGGCAAGAAAAAATGGGCACAGGATTCTGATCAGCACAGGGCGTAATATGCCGATCGTAAGCGAGGATGTTCTGGAAGTGGGATTTGACGGTGTGGTTGCCAGTGCGGGAAGGCATATAGAAATTGACGGGAAAGTAATCCGTGACAGTGTACTTCCGGAAGAAACCATTAAGAAGTGCCTGGAAATTTTTCATCGATTGGGATCTATTGCCGCATAGAAAGTCCGGAGGGGATTTATATTGACGACAGCCTTCAGGCAATTCTTACAAGTGCAACGGCAGATCTGTCAAATTCGGAGTTAATCCGAATGAAGAAGGAACTGGATTCGGATGTGGGGGTAAAACCGTATACAAAATATCCACACAAGGGGGCATATAAGCTGGGATTTATCTGTACGGATCTGGCCGATCTTGAGAAAACAAAACCGTACCTAGAGCGGGAGTTTCATTATGTAGTGCATCCCTATGCAGAAGATGCAGACTGCTATAATGGCGAGATTATACGGAAGGATATGGATAAGGGCGAGGCCATAGAACGTGTCTGTGAATACTATGGTGCGGATATGGCTGATACGGTTGCTTTTGGCGACAGTATGAATGATCAGCAGATGCTGGAATATGCGGGGGTTGCCGTTGCAATGGGGAATTCCTGTCAGGAATTAAAAGATTGTGCAGACGTTGTCTGTGAGAGTGTTGATGAGGATGGGGTTTATTTTGAATTTAAGAGAATGAATCTGATGGTAGTGTCAAGTAATCTATGAAAAAATGAGCTGAAAAAAATAGGCTCAAATGAACCTTGAAAACTGCAGATATTGATTCCGAAAAGCTCTCCGAG
>CAJTCH010000123.1 GCA_910574715.1 Lachnospiraceae bacterium
CTTATATTATAAAACTTATACACATATTTGTAAAGAGGGAGCGCCTAAAAACCCCGTATTTTCAATGGATTCATACTATCATACAGTCAATCTGTGTATAATTTTTTCGGGAGATTAGGTTGTAACATACGATTTGTATCACTGCTAATATATTCCATCCGCTTCCCCTTCTTCCGTCAAACACTGCTCCATTACAAATGATATGGCTTCTTCAGCAACTCTGCTTTTCAGCAAATTATATTCTTTCACTATCTGCCTTATCATAATAAATTTTAAACGCCTTTCCCGAATACTGCTTCCCCTTCGGGTAGCTGATATAACCCGGTTTTTTCCTGCCATTTACCGCATAATATACGTTCAAAATTCCATCAATTAAAAACTGGATTCCCAAGTGTTCCTCATCTTTTTCGTGAAGATACAGCTGATACTCTGCCTCCTTATTCTTCGGATGATTAGTTTTATGAATTGTCCACTCTTCAAGACAGCCGATAAATCCTGTCATACTCTCATAACATACCGGAACTCCTGAAACCTTTATAACATTCTGTATCTCCTGAAAGATTTTCTCTGAATATTTTTCTGCCGAAACACCCGATTCACCACACATAGATACTAGTCCAAGAAAAGGACCTTTGCGATTTTCAAAGGCACATAGTCCTGCCGCATAATAAAGCATTTTCAATTCATGTTGTATTTCCTTCCGATATAACGTCTTTTTTACAGAAATAACGGCAATTACTCCTTCTGGAAGAACTATCGCCGTATCCCCAAATCTTTGATATACCGGATAATGCTCCGTATCATAAACAATCATATCCAATTGGGAGGAATGTTTGTCTTCATCATGTTTCCGTTTCTTTCCGGAAAAGCCGCTTTCCACCCCGGATCGTAAAATAAACCCTGTCAGAATTTCCAGACCGGCAGGAAGAAATTTCTGCAAAGTACCCTTAAGAATACTCTCCACATATCTCCCATCTTCTCCTTTATGCTCCGCTCCCCTTCCGCCCGGATCCGGTATCAGCGTTTCAAACTGACGATACTTTGCGAGTACGCTTTTCATTTCCATCGCCCAATAATACTCTGCTCTTTTTCCGCCCATTTGAAATCTCCTCTTTCATATAAATTTGTATAAATTCCAGTAATTAAAGCTTATACTCTGCTTCCTTTAACGCATCCAAGAGCATTTCCGTCCTTCGAACCAGCTTTTGCATATTACGTACCTCTTTTCCAGTACTTTCCTCTGTCTGCAGCACTGAAATAAGCCAGGATCTGCATCCCCCTAAATACCCTGCCAGTTGATGAATATCTGAAAATGTTTTTTGATTTCCTGTCCTGCCATGAGGATACCGGTTAATTTCCTTCAACAGATTTCCCGGATTCTCCATCAATGTCATATTAAGCTTATAATGTTGTGTACCTTTATCTCTGCAGCAATATAATATCCTGCGAAGCTCCTTGGTTTTCTTTCTGGACAGGCGTATATCCCCACCTACAACATATCCGTTCAGAGATATTTCCCATTCTGTCATAATTGTTTTCTGACGGTTAAGTCCGAAACCATACTCACCCAAAATCCGGGAAATCATATGTAAAAAAGGAAGATTCTCCCTGAAATCAAAAAAATCTGAACTAAACATCATATCATCCGCATATCTCGTATAACTCACTGATGCATTCTGCCAGCTTTCCCTATCCATGCTCTTCTTCTTTCTCTGCTGTGATTCCAATACCTGACAGTACTTTACGATCCTCTGATCAAGCCTTGCGAAAACAATATTGGACAATGCCGGAGATGTAACCGCCCCCTGCGGAAGCCTGCCCTCTACCGTACATAATTCAAAAGCAAGTTCCTCCGCCTCTTCGTCTTCGATAAACCTGCTTAGATTTTCTCTTATCATTTCCTCTGAAAAGGAGCCGAAAAAATCATAAATATCCAGCCGCAGATAATATCTTTTTCCCACATGAGGCTCTAAAAATGTCTGGTAGCTTTCACCCTTCAAAAAACCTTTCGCCGGCAGAGCTGCCGGCTGGTTTAAAAGTGCCTTCCGGTAAAACCTCTGCTGTAGCTTTTTTAAGCTTCTTCCGCTGTTCCCCTCCAGTCCATGTATCTGTCTCATCCCATTCTTTTTCGGAATTTCAAATACATGGTAGGCTTCTTCTTTTTTATCAAGAATCTGAATAAGCTCATCCTTATCCCTTATCTCCAATATTTTTAATAAAAAATCTAATCTATATATTTTCATCCTATTTCCCACAAAAAAGAGCAAGCACCTTCTGTATATTTCCTAATGGGATTTATCCCCAGGCTAAGACAGACATCGAATACTCTGTTCCCTTAAGGCTAAAAATTAATTCATCAGTTCCCATCTCTCCATGGTTTCAGCAACTTCCCACATTGCCTCATGGATTTACGCTTATTCGACTCACGTAAAATTACTGCTTGCTCAAGCATTAGTATAACATATTCCTGCAATTTATGACATTCTTTTTTCAATTTCATTAATCAACCGATACAATTCTCTAAAATCATGCCTCACAAATTTCCTGAGCATTTCTCCGTCTCTGTTTCGGAATTGCGAGAATACATTCTCTATACCGAAATGTATTTCCGCCTTCTTAAGGAAATAAAACTCAAGCCATCTGCTAATCCATCCGCTGGTCTTTTTTATATGATGCAGCATTTCCTTTACTTCCAAACAAATTTTAGGATTATTTTGACAAATCTCTTTTGGGGTCAAAAGGAAGTCGCTTTTTCCGGAAAAAACCAGACGGATATAATTCAAGCGGCTATTCCCTGTGAAGTGGTGTTTATTCATAACAGTTATAATCTTTTTGTATTCCTGCGGCTGCGTTTTAAGCTCCCATTTCATAAATTCTTCAAACAACGGAAGATTTTGTTCCGTAATAAGCGCGCCTTCAATAGTTGTATCCCATATAAACATCTGGTAAGACATACCATACCGGTGAATTGCTTCCTTCATCTCCCTAAAATTGATATCCTCACAGCTAAAAAAAGGCAAATGATAGAAAAAATTACATTTTCTCCCCATACTTTCAATGCGGTTTCGAAGATACAATGTATTCTCTCTCTTTTTACCATAATAATAAGATTCTCTGTCTATCTGGTATTTTTCAAATGGCTTAAGAGTAAAATGATATTTGCTTTTTTCACTCTTCTCAAGCTTCATCCACTGATCCATATCCACAACTGCTAAGCTCGGTGTCTGATAATTTCTTCGGTTTGGCGATGTCAGATTATAAATCACCCTGTCACTCATACCGGTCATAACCTCAGCCATTTTTAACGCCGGGAATAGTTCTTTCAAATAACGGTTTTTGAACACCTCCAGCTCTGACGCACCTTCCACATGCAAAGTCATTCTTGCAAAGCAGCTGTTCATATAGGCCTCGGTCGCTATTACACGCTCCCGGCCTTCATTTTTGTCGAGTTTCCGTACCTTTTTCAGTTGGGTATACTTCTTTCTCAATGCAATATGATAAATATCATACCTAATAATATCCTCACATTCCAAAAGATTCTTTACACATCGGGCCGAGTGTGTAGACAAGATAAACTGAATCTGTCCGGTCGCGTCAAAAACAGCCTCCATCAGACGGTCCATAAACTCCATATGAAGGCTTATCTCCGGCTCATCCAGAATAACAACAGGTTCCTTTAGCTTATAGGTCTTAATAAGACTTAGAATGTCAATTAAAAACAACGTATAATGAAAAGCATTTGTTCCGTTAGAATACTCGCTCAGCCGACGGCTGTCATATTGGAAAATCTGTCCGTCAAATATAATTTCTGCAAGCCTTTTCCCCAGCTCTTTTGCTGTCATGGACTTTACATCAATCCGGTTTTTGTTAAGAACCTGCTCAAGCCTCTCCATTTTCATAGAAACATTAGCGTCCTGTCCCCGCAAAAGCTGTATAATCTGTCCCTGTATCTTGTCCATATCTTCATACCGAAGCTTTACTAAATCGCCGATTAACCCCCATAATTCTGTCCAGTCCGTAAGTGCAATTTCACGCGCATCAACAAAATAGACCGGAAAGAGCGCTGCAATAATCTGACGGGTATTATAATCCGTGTTCCACTGCATCTTCTTTCCTTTATATTTAATCAGCTCTACTTCAACGGCATCCTGCCGGAAAACAGCCTGCAGCTTCCTGTAATATTTTTCATAATCCTTATGCCCCTCATTCTGATTGTGATTCACTATCCTTAATATATTTCTCAAATCATACTGAATTCGGATTCGGATTTCATTTCGGAAAGGATTATTCGTGTCAAAAATACCTTCTTCCTCCCACACCTCCGTCAGATTCCGATAAAAATACCGGACAGCAGACAAAATATTAGATTTTCCGCTTCCGTTTTGCCCGATAAATGCTGCAATTTGACGGATATCCAGTTTTATATGAGAAATTGATCTGTATCCTGATATTTCAATCTGCTTTATTGACATGTATACTTCCCTCCCATGGCACATCCGTTCATTGCCGCACTCTTCCTTTTATTTACATCCTTATTATAGCCTCCATATAAATCAAACGCAACTTCTCCTCGCAACTTGTATTACTTTACCCTATTTTTTCTGGCATTTTGCCTTATTTCTTTTTCACCAACAATAATGGTAAAATAGCCACAGACAACAAAATACTTTTCAGGGAGGCAGGGATACATTATGGGAATTGTATTTAATGACACTGCAAAAACAATTGCACTACACACAAAGAATTCATCCTATCAGATGAAAGTAGGAACCTTAGACTATTTACTACATCTGTATTACGGACCCGTGTTCCCATGGTCCTGCGGAAGGAGTGGAATCCTTTCCATCCCATGCTTGATGGCCAAAACCATCTGACTGATAAAGCTTCATGATGTTTGCAGCAGGCGTCCGGGAATTTAACTTGTCATAAGGCTGCCTGAGGCGGAGGAAGACATAAGGACTGTCCGCCCTGGGGCATGCATTTAAGATATAGTCAGCGATTGCGTTCCCTGCACCGACAGTCATTGGCAGGACCAGGGGAGTTCCTGCCTTCTTCTGTGAAATGGAGACTTCTTTCTTTTGCCAGCTGATCTCAGAAAGCTTTAAGCCGGCTATATCTGACCAACGCATTCCGGTATCAAGCGCCAGCTTCATGATTGCATAATCCCTCTTCCCGTGGACACTGTTTTTGTCAACTTGGGAAAAGAAAGCCTCTATTTCTGAATCCTCTAAGCAGAGAAGCACCTTTTTCCTGGCAGGGACTGGATTCTCCAGAAAGATATCTGCGTTAATAGATATCAGGCCTCTATCCCGAAGATAATGCAGGAACTTTTTTATCGGCCATGTCAGATTGATCTTATGGCTGTTATGTTTTGGCGATTCCAGCCTGATAAATTCACTGATATGGCAAATCTCGATGTCAGATATTTCCATACATTCCCGTTCTATAAGGAATAATAAAAATTTCCTGCTCATTTGCAGGATTAGGCGGACGGAGCCTTCTGACAACCGATGGACCATGGAACTTTCAAAACTGTCCAGAATCTGCTGAAAATGATCGAAAAGCTGAAACTGCTGGTAGCTGCGTCTCCCCCAGTGGAATTCCCCGGTGGAAAGATAATCAGCAAGGTCAAAGGCAGCCTTCCGCATGATTAACGCGTAAGTATTGCATATTTCTCCATTCTTTGCCTTTTCGTACTGAAAAGTGAAAAATGGAGTGCAGCCTCATCTGAAAAATGCTCCAATCCGTTTCCAGCACAATACTGAAGAACAGCCTGATAACAAAAACCGTAATACCTTACTGTAATGTCAGCCAAAGGAATCCTGGCAAGAGCCCGCAGAAAATCTTCAACAGCATAATAGATAGAAATACTCATAAAAATAAAGCTCCTGTGATTTGATAGTTCTATCAAAACATAGAAGGTATTTTATATCCAGACAGGAACGAATTATTCCGATTTTTTATGTCTGAAAAGTTGGCTTATAAAGCATTTTATGTTAAAATCGGAATAATTCGAGAAACAGAATAATCCATATAAAAATCACTTTCGCCGACATGCAAATGTATTTGTCTGCCAACATACGAAAAACCTGTACCCAATTCTAATAGAAATTGAGTAATTTAATTGCTAAGGGCATCTTCTAATTCTTTTTCGTCATATTTTTCTCTCAAAGTCAGAAAGTCAAAATTGTATGAATTTTTCAATGTTTGTTCAGCCAAATCAGACTAAGGATCTGGCAATTTTAATCGAAAATTAGTAATAGCTTTGCCTTGTTTGTCATACAGACCGCTATCTATTTGATACTCTAAAACAGTTCTGCTCCAACCGTTATCCATCGCTTTCTGCGCATAAAATAATGCTTCCGCAATATTTTTACACTTATACATAATCCTCTGATTATGTCCCCACGGAATAGATTTAATTATTTTTTTTAATTAATTCCATTTGGCTTACAGGCTGTAAGCCATTTTCATCAAAATTATAAAATTTGTACCAATAACGTATGCTTTTTAAGTTTTGAACTGAAAAACCCGACATATTAGGAAAGGTCTTTTGTAAATCCTTGCTCATTGTTGCAAGAAACGCCTCTTCCCATTTCACATTTTTCTGCTTGGCAACAATATCTCTGCCAATATTCCAATATAAATCGAGTATCTCATGATTCACCTTAACAGAAGCCTTTATCTGACTATGTTTTATCCTGTTCTTTATATTCTCTATCCATGCTTTATATTCATCATCCACAATAAAGCAAACTCTCTACCTACCACTTTTATCTTCCTCCAATCAGTATATCGAGCAGTCTCGGAAACTCTTTAAGCCCGAATTTCCGCTCTTTTTTCATGTTCTTCTTTTTTGCTTTCCTCCATATCCCGGAAAACATTTTTGTTAAATTTTCAAAAAAGTATTGACATATAAGT
>CAJTCH010000124.1 GCA_910574715.1 Lachnospiraceae bacterium
CAATTGTTTTCCTTCGCATAGTAATCCATCCATTCTTTAGTGATAGAATTATTATGCACCGACTACAATAAAAAAGCAATATTTATTCATTGTTATTTCAGCAATGCTGTACTAGCACAATAATTCCCATAAACAAAAATGAATAGACCATTTTATACACTGGCAATGCGATTTTCATTTCGTATTTCATACTGACCGCCTTCTTTCCCATAGTTTTATACTTCCAACTAATGCAAAAACCGTCAAAAATATCAAAAAACACAGATTGAATATACCGCCTTTGGGAAACTCATTTGTTCCAAATACAGACGGAAATCGGGTAAATAATGATAAGGGTTTTGCCTGATAACGGTACCCATACCACGCAACCAGCGTTGAATCATAGGAACCCATATTACAATATAGATAATACAAAAGCATGGCCGGTATTGTTGGTACGGAATTACAAAATACAAGGGAAATCAAAATCATCAAACTTCCGGTTGCTAAAATACTTGGAATATGAAACATCAAAATCGTCATCCAAAAGTCATAAAAATTAACGCTTAATCCATATTCTGCCCCTGCTTTCATAGTCAAAAAATCCATAATCAAAGTCAATGGTACGGTTGCCCCAAACACGACACTAATTCCTGCTACAAGTTTTCCAATCAGGAATTCCATGGCAGATAGTGGTTTTACATGAATCAAGGCATAAATATCTTTTTTCATATCCCGGTACAGCAATAATACAAATACAAGCATAGCGAACAAAATAGAACTGATGCCGAGATAATCTACGTATTTGTAGGAGACTTCTTTTGTATAAGTCTTATTCCCGTTTTCTCCAAAGGCCTCCTGCAAATAAGCATCCATTTCTTCTTTTGTAGCAGAATGATATGCCTTTTCGGCAAACGTACTTCGTACACCTGCAATTTTGTGTTGCTCTTTAAAATACGATGCGATTTCTGGAACACTCCACTTCTTTACCTTCTCAATTTCCAGTTTTGCTTCTTCATCCGTCCAACTACAATCCGTAACCAGATACTCCTGTAGCTTTTCTAATGCAGTTTGGTATAATTCATCCTGAGAGGTTGGAATATACCCGTCAATCACGTCTCCATCCTCTGAATACGCCGCTTCTGTTCCGTGCTTCTGAAGATTATCATAAAAGTTCCAATAGGGACTGACTCTCCAGAATACAATCATTACCATTAGCAACATACCAAGATAAACCAGCGGATTTCTCAACAAAATACCAATCTCTTTTTTTATCAATTTGCCATTCATCTCATTCGCCTCCTTTTTCTGCTTTTACCTTACCTTACAAATGACTACAAAAAAACAAGATTCGGAAATTTCCGAATCCTGCCATCTATTTTATTCTGAATTGTGCTTTTACCACTGCCCCGCCAACCCCCTGGTTCCCAATGCTTAATTTACCTCCATGCTTTTTGCATAAGTTATCACAGAGATATAAGCCCATGCCATAATGGTCCCCCTCGCTCTCATCCAACTCATGATAGAAAGGTCTGCGCGCTGATTTCAGGGCTTCTTTTGAAAAGCCTATACCATCATCGTAAACATTCATATATAACCAAGACTCTATATCTAAAAGTTTTAACCATATTCCTTTTTTTGCATAACGCATGGCGTTTGCAGCAATATTTTCCAGAATTTCTAAGTATATGTCAAAATCAAGCTTTACTTCTTTCTGTTGTATCGTTTCTTGGATAGAATATGTTTTTCCATATTTTTCTGACAATGTGCTCAGTATCGTTTCTGATTTTTTAAGAATAGTTGCACTATCAATCAATTTCTGATCTACTTCCCGTTCATCTAAGCGATTGATTTTTTTCATTGTATCAGCAAAATTTTCAATCCTCTGTGTCTGCTCTGATAATTCCTTTAAAATTTCTATAACTTTTTCTTTGGAAAGCCGCTCATCTGGATAATATCGGCTTAAATACTCCACATAGCCTTTCAACACAGACAATGGTGTCCGTAAATCATGGGAAAATGCTGCCCTGATTTGTTTTTGTTCTTCTATCATTTTCCACATCATCTGGTTATTATCCCTTAGTTGCAGGCGCATCTGCTCAAAAGCGTCACACAACTGCCCCATCTCATCTTCCTGTCCATACTCAACATAAAAGTCTAAATCCCGTCTTCCAATTTTTTCTGCACTATCTTTCAAAATTTCCAATGGTTTTTTTAATCTATGCCGGTAGAATCGGTCCAAAACCAGAAATACACTAAGAAAAGAAATGAGAAGCATACTCCATGTCTGAAGCCAATCCAACACTTCTACAAACCATTGATCTACTTTTGACAGGCTACTCTTATTTACACTTGGAATTGGTGGTAACTCCCCAAATTTTTTAGAATATGCATTTTGAAATCCATACAATTCCTCCCTGTTCTCCGTATAATTCAACCATATCCGCTGTTCCGCCTTATACGCTAAATCTTGTATCAAAACTGACAAAAGTAAAGAGATGATTAGTGCAATCACCAGATGAAAAAACAAGGATGTTTTTATTGATTTTTGTTTTGCAGTGTCCACTTATATCCACACCCCCAGACAGTTTCTATGTATTCCCGCTTAGAGACATCTTTTAGTTTATTTCTGATCCGTCGAATCAACTCTGTAACTATCTTATTATCTCCGGTTCGTTCCAACCCCCACAATTTTTCATATATTTGCTCACGGTCAAATGTCTGACCCGGATAACTCGATAATAACTCAATAATATCAAACTCAGATTTTGTCATAAGAATCTCCTGATTATTACAAAAAATCTGACGGCTGCTGTAATCAATACACAACCCAACATCAAATCGGAATGTTCTTTTCGCACTCTTCCGCTTTTCTCTGCGAAGATGCGCCTCAATCCTTGCCAGCAATTCTTTGAGAGAAACGGGCTTTACAATATAATCATCACCACCTGTACGCAATCCGGCAATTTTATCCCGTTCTTCAATTCGTGCCGTTAAAAAGATGATCGGGCAATCCAACATATCTCTTATTTTCCCACAAACTTCCAACCCATTCATCCCCGGCATGTTAATATCCAATAAAATCAAGTCCGGATTCTGTTCAGCTTTCCTAATGGCTGTTTCTCCGTCATAAGCACTCAGCACCTGATACTGCTCCATTTCCAGAAAATCTTTTATCATCTTCGCTATTTTTTTATCGTCATCTACAACAAGTATCTTGTCAGACATGCTGCACCTCCTGTTACATTTCCTCCTGGAAGAGCCAGCGGGCGTATGGAAGAAACCCCATTTGCCGTCTTTTTCCTGCATGGAAATAATCTGTTTTGCCCACCTCGTATCTTTATGCATGATATGTGCTTCATACAAATACGGATTATCATTGTATGCCCGACAACACAGAGAGCAAACTTGAAATACGTTCTGTACAGTCTGCTTCTCGCGTCTCCTGTTTTCTCCAGTCATTGGAAAGCGGGAAATATACCTTATCATTCACTGATTTCCCCATATCCCACTTACCATCTTCTTTTTTCAGCCCGTTTAACCAATCCGCAACAAACCGCAGCTTATATGCCGCATGTTTGTATTCGGATAAAAGCTCAACAGCCACAAGATAACGGCTGGCCTGCCTGCTTTCAAAAACCTTGGGCAAGAACAGGATTCTCTCGCTATATATGTAATAGATTCCATCCTCTTTGTCTAAAACATAGTCCATCAGAGCTTCCTCGGTTCTTCTGTCCAGGCAATTTACCAAAAGGGATATTTGGTAAAAACACGTATAATCAATAAGCCTTCCGTCCATTGGCCGGCTACTTTATTGGCCGCCGGATATCCATCCGAAAATCTTCTGCTCCATGCTGTAAGCATAAGGGAAACGAAAATCTCCCAGTCCAAAATCTTTTCCCTGCGGTCCGGGACCTCCGCCTGTCCAACAAGACAGTTATTCATATAGGAACACGCTTTCTGGTATTGTATAGCCCAGATGTTCCAGCCGCCAAAACGCCTGCTCCGTTGTAATCGGCCTTCTGGAAGAGCCAGAGGGCGTATGGAAGAAACCCCATTTGCCATCTTTTTCCTGCATGGAAATAATCTGTTGTGCCCACCTCGTATCTTTATGCATGAAATCTCCCCTCCCCAAGCTGCCTGTTGCCTCCATGCTCAGACTGTCTTTATCCAATATCGGTTTTACGGAAATGTGCTGCGCCTAATGCCAGCGGCAACAATATCCAGATAACCGACATCACAATTCCACGGAATATAAACTCCAGTGGAAATGCTTCTGTTGGACAGTCTGCCATAAGGTTCAATATCCAGTATCTGCTGATTGATATATTCAACCGCAGCACAGAAAACAGTAAATCCAGTCCCTGTACCAGCAACGGGGAAAATATGATCACTGCCATCGTAATCCCAATCCCGGCTGCCATATTCCGGCTCCACTCACAAATGGCAATGACAATACTGCTGACGGCAGCTCCAAAAAGCAGCTGAAGACCAAAATAGATCAGCAGGTTTTGGAAAAATAACCTGTCCCCCTCCGGCGTTCCGATGAGGATTAACCCGATTATCAAAATCACAAAGAATATAATCAGATTCATGATCAAGGTAACCGCCATTCCAAACAAATGCTTTGCCAGAAATACCTTCATTCTGGAATAGCCTTTGCCGACTACATTTTTCATTGCTCCATGCGTATAATCGCTTACCATCCATATGCAAAGGAATATCATCCCAAACATCGTTACAAGCCCTCCGCCAGCAAACTGTGCCGCCATACCGGAAATGCCGGTCTCCTGCAAAACATCCCCGCCGGCGCCCATTGCCTGGCCTGCTGCCGTCATGGTCAAATAGACAAGAAGTATCATGCCTGCCGCAGATAACAGGCATATCCAAAATGCTTTATTCTTCTTCCATCTATACCACTCGCCAAGCAAAAGATTACGCATTGAAACCACCTCCCGGCAGGGGCCTCTCGCCCATCCTCTCCATAAAATAGCTTTCCAAATCCTCTCCGGCAAAACGGCTCTCTTTCAAGGCAATTCCATTTGCCGCGACTGCATAGTTGATTTCTTCGGTCGTGTCCAACTTTTCAAAAACACATATGGTATGTGCATCCGCAACCGTACTTGAGACACCCAGTTTTTCCGTCAGAACCGCCGCTGCCCTCTGTGCGTCATCCACTGTAAGCTTCAGATACCGCCTGCATGTTACGTCCAGCTGATCAGCGCCAATCTCTTCAATCAGTACGCCGTCCCGTAAGATACCATACCTTGTCGCAATCTTTGACAGTTCCCCTAAAATATGGCTTGAAATCAATACCGTCACATGTTCCTCCCGATTCAGTTTTAATAACAAATCCCGGATTTCCCTGATACCAGATGGATCTAATCCGTTTATTGGCTCGTCCAAAATCAAGAAATTGGGCCTTCTTATCAGGGCAATGGCTAATCCAAGACGCTGTCTCATCCCCATGGAAAAATTCTTTACCTTTTTCTTCCCGGCCGATTCAAGCCCTACAAGCTCCAGCATACGATCTGCGACTGCCTTATCTGCAATGCCCAGATTCCTCCGGATGATTTCCAAATTATCCTTTGCGCTTATGCCGGGATAACCGCCCGGTTCTTCAATCAGGCTTCCGATATACGCTCTCTGCTGCTCTAAATCTGTTTTGCCGAAGAGCTCCATCTGTCCGCTATCCGGTGAGGCAAGCCCCAGCACCATACGCATGAAAGTAGTTTTTCCTGCGCCGTTCTTCCCAATCAGCCCGTATATGTCTCCCCGGCGCACTGTTACGCTCACCTGATTTACGGCTATGCATTTCCCATAGGTCTTTGTCAGTCTTTCTGTCTTTAGTATATCGCTCATATTGGCCTCCAGCTTTTCTTATCTTCATTCCAGGCTCTGCAAGATGTATTATCTTATCATTTATATGCACCTATTACAATGAACTGGGCCAGTTTTGCAGATTAAGGGGCGGTTTTTGTACTCAAAAAGCAGCCACCCAGGCATAGAGCAGCCGCTTCTTCCTCTAATCATCTTTCTTATTCCTACGGTCAACATAAGTAAGAATTACAAAGATACATGAAATAATTGATACAACCTCCAAAATACTCATACACAAGCCTCTCCTTTCTCTACCGTTCTGTTTCCAACAATGGTATAATGTCTGTACAGCTATAACCTTTGCTTACGCATATACTGTAATATATTTGAGAAGTTGGATTCCAGTCAGATTATGGTTGGATTTCTAAACCTGACGAAAGGAGAAAATCTCATGGCAGATATCATCACCACTTCCGCTTTCCTTCGTACCTTATTAATGAAATGCATTGGCACTGTTATGATTGAATGGGAACAATGGGATTTCCCCCAGCCCTCCTTTGACAGAGGCTATTTTAATGACCGGCTCAAGAGCCAGGTTCCGGTAAATACCCTCACACGACAAAGGCTCAAACGCCTTTTTGAAAATGTCTTTTCTCCCGATAACCGCAAGGGAAGATTTCAGGAGCCACAGGCAGTTGAAGCGGCAAATGCCTTCATTTCCCTTGCAGAAAAATATTTTCATATCAATCTATCCGTCTGGGAAAATAATTATTCAACAGACAACAGTACCAGCCGCTCCCATCTGCTTTCCTGTCTTGATGTGGTTCTGGGAACGATAGAAGGGACCGAGTTACTGCCGTCAGAAAAGATTGCTGATTCCCTAAATAACTATATGACAGAAATCAATTCTGCCGAAAATATGCCTGCGGCCACATATCCAAAACTACTGTCCTCCGCACCCTGCCAACAGGCTTCCAACTTTTTTGGCCGCCAAAATACAACCTCTTTCCTAACCCGGATAAACCGGAAAAGTTTTTTGCATTTCCTCCAAATTTCAAGTACAATAAAGAAAACTATTGGAGGATGTGTTCATGTTACTTACG
>CAJTCH010000125.1 GCA_910574715.1 Lachnospiraceae bacterium
ATTCCTCCTTCCGTTATATCTATATAGATTTATTAGATTGGACTTTGTAACTATTAACCAGTAGTCATTCTTGACTACACCATTATTATACTAGGAGATACTATATGGGAGGATTTTTTGGCGTTGCATCAAAAAGAGATTGTGTTTTAGAGCTTTTTTATGGTGTGGATTATCATTCGCACCTTGGAACGCGGCGAGGAGGAATGGCGACCTATGGGGAGGACGGTTTCAACCGCGCTATCCATAACATTGAGAATTCTCCGTTCCGGACGAAGTTCGACCGGGATGTCGGGGAGATGAAGGGGAATCTTGGAATCGGATGCATCTCTGATTTTGAGCCGCAGCCGCTTTTGATCTGCTCGAAGCTCGGAAGCTTTGCCATTACGACAGTGGGGAAGGTCAATAATTATGATGAGTTGCTGAGGCAGTTGTATGATAATACGCATTCTCATTTTCAGGAGATGACGAACGGACAGGTGAATGTGACGGAATTGATCGCGGCATTGATCTGTGAGAAGGATTCGATCGTAGAAGGGATCGAGTACGTCCAGGATATTGTAGAAGGTTCCATGACGCTGCTCCTCATGACGAAGGACGGCATCTATGCGGCAAGAGACCGTTACGGAAGGACGCCTCTTGTGGTAGGGCATAAGGAAGATGCATATTGCGTATCATTTGAGAGCCATGCTTATATTAATCTGGGCTATACGGATTATAAGGAGCTGGGACCGTCGGAGATCGCCTATATCACTCCGGAGGGTGTTGAGACACTCAGGGCGCCGCGTGAGGAGATGAAGATCTGCTCCTTCTTGTGGGTCTACTATGGATATCCGACTTCATCCTATGAAGGCGTCAACGTAGAAGAGATGCGTTATAAGTGCGGAAGCATGCTGGCTAAGCGGGACGGGGACAGTGTTCATCCTGATGTAGTGGCAGGTGTGCCGGATTCGGGTATTGCTCATGCGATCGGTTACGCCAATGAGTCGGGAATCCCGTATGCGAGACCGTTTATCAAGTATACGCCTACATGGCCGAGGTCATTTATGCCGACCAATCAGAATCAGAGGAGCCTGATCGCGCGTATGAAGCTGATCCCGGTGCAGGCTTTGATCGAGAATAAGAAGCTTCTGCTGATCGACGACTCCATCGTGAGGGGGACCCAGCTTCGAGAGACGACAGAATTCCTGTACAACAGCGGTGCGAAGGAAGTACACGTGCGTCCGGCATGTCCGCCGCTTTTATACGGATGTAAGTATCTGAATTTCTCCAGGTCTAAGACGGAGATGGAGCTGATCACGAGGCAGATGATCGAGAAGCGCGAGGGTGAGGAATGTCCGCAGGAAGTGCTGGACGAGTATGCGAATCCATGTTCCTGCAAGTATGCGCAGATGTTGGAGGATATCAGGCAGCAGCAGAATTTTACGACGCTTCGGTATCACAGGCTGGATGATCTGCTTGCTTCCATTGGAATAGAACCGTGCAAGGTGTGTACTTATTGCTTTAACGGTAAGGAGTAGAGGATCTGGTAACGTTGTGTGAAAGATGATGAGATAAAGGAGGTATGTTTTATGGGGAATAATACGAGACCCGAGAACATGGAACGAATTGTGACAAATGAACTGGCGGATGCGTTCATCGCGGAACAGGTAGCAGAGATTCAGGCACAGGTAGGCGGAAAGAAGGTATTGCTGGCGCTCTCAGGGGGAGTAGATTCTTCTGTTGTTGCAGCGCTTCTGATCAAGGCGATCGGAAAGCAGTTGGTCTGTGTACATGTAAATCACGGCTTGCTGAGGAAGGGTGAGCCGGAACAGGTGGTAGAGGTGTTCCGCGGTCAGATGGATGCGAATCTGGTCTATGTGGACGCGGTCGACAGATTTCTGGACAAGCTTGCAGGAGTGGCAGAGCCGGAGAAGAAGCGTAAGATCATCGGTGCGGAGTTCATCCGTGTCTTTGAGGAAGAGGCCAGGAAGCAGGAGGGAATCGAATTCCTCGCGCAGGGAACCATTTACCCGGATATCATAGAAAGCGACGGAGTGAAAGCTCATCACAATGTTGGGGGATTGCCGGAAGATCTGCAGTTTGAACTGGTAGAGCCTTTGAAATTCCTCTATAAGGACGAGGTGCGTGTGGTTGGAAAGGCGCTTGGCCTGCCGGATGGCATGGTTTACCGTCAGCCGTTCCCGGGACCGGGACTTGGCGTGCGCTGTCTTGGTGCGATTACGCGGGAGAGGCTTACGATCGTTCGTGAGTCGGATGCGATCCTCCGTGAGGAGTTCGCGAAGAACGGGCTGGAAGGCAAGGTGTGGCAGTATTTTACTGCAGTGCCGGACTTCAGATCGGTCGGAGTATCGGATGGTGCGAGAACCTTCGCTTATCCGGTGATCCTGCGGGCGGTGAATACGGTGGACGCCATGACGGCGACGGTGGAGAATGTTCCGTTTGAGCTGCTTGAACATATTACGGACCGGATTACGCATGAGGTGGAGGGAGTGAATCGGGTGCTCTATGATCTGACTCCGAAGCCGTGTGGGACGATTGAGTGGGAATAAATAGAAATGCTTAACAAATTTATAACGCCCTTAGCTGTGGGTAGGAACTCATGGCTAAGGATGTTTTTGTCGTTTTTTGATTTTTGTTCCAACAGAGAAGGAGTGAACGAACTGCTGAAGAAAAAAGGGCTGAGCAAAAACATTTTGTGCTTGCCTTTGAGCCGATATAAAGGGTGTTTGCTAGATTGCGGTTTTTTCCGCTTAGTTTTTCCACCCTGCACATTTTCATAGTTTTTACAGTGACATTTCGCACCGCTATTTTTATATTTTTCAGATGCAGAGCGTTACGAGAAGATACAGCAAATAAAAAGCCCAGTAAAGAGTGCAAAGCACCACCAATGGTGGCAGGCTCTTGACAAGGCTTTTTTCTTTTCTGTGTTGGGTGATCAAGAGGAAGAAAATGGCTAAGTATTGCATGGAAACATACAATCAGCATTTAACAAGTTAGATTTCTGTTGTAGAGTATATTACATAACAGTATAATTATTTTATACTATCTTAAATGGAGTGATGAAAATGAAACATATTTTAATTGTCGATGATGATGTGTATATAAATCAAATGCTGGAAGAAGTTCTCGCAAGTGCGGGATATAAAGTAACTCATGCTTATTCTGGAACAGAAGCCCTGCTTCTCATACCTAGTATAAAACCAGATTTGATTTTGCTGGATTTAATGTTGCCGGGGTTAAGCGGTGAAGAAATTATAGAGGAAATTTCACATATACCCGTTATTGTAATTAGTGCAAAAATAGATACTAAAAACAAAATATCTTTGTTATTAAATGGTGCAGTAGATTATGTTACAAAACCATTTGATGTAGACGAGTTACTGGCACGGATTGTTGCTCAACTTAGACACAGTCAGACTAATTCTATAAATTCCGTTTTAGAACATGGGGATATTCGATTGGACTTAAACATCCGTACTGTATCTATTAAAAATATAGAAGTTAAATTAACAAAAACAGAATATGCGATATTGAAAATACTAATGGAAAATCCCAAACAAGTTATTACTAAAAATATTTTGCTTGAACGTATAAGCGAAGAGACACCTGATTGTATGGAAAGTTCACTAAGAGTGCATATAAGTAATCTAAGAAAAAAATTAAGGGACATTTCTGATAAAGAATATATTGAAGCAGTATGGGGGATTGGATTTAAAATGGCAGAAGAATAAATCTTTACACTTTCTTAACAATTTCCTTAACAGCTTTCTTAACACTTTTGATTTAGTATTTTGACTATAAAGGAGGCTGAAAAAATGGAATATGTATTGAAAACGAAAGATTTAAAGAAAACATACGGTAATTATAACGCATTAAATGGACTTTCAATGAATGTTCCTAAAGGTTCTATCTACGGTTTGATTGGTAGAAATGGGGTTGGAAAAACAACTTTAATTCGTTTGATCTGTGGATTACAAAAAGCAACGGAGGGGGATTTTTTGCTATACGGAATAAATAATCACTCTAAAGAGATTGTTCGTTCCAGAAAACGAATAGGAGCTGTTGTTGAAACACCGTCTATTTATTTAGATATGAGTGCGGAAGATAATTTAAAACAGCAGTATCGAATATTAGGTATTCCCTCTTACAGCACTATTCCAGATTTATTAAAATTAGTCGGACTTGAAAATACGGGTAAAAAGAAAGCTAGAAATTTTTCTTTAGGTATGCGTCAACGACTAGGAATTGCAATCGCTTTATCGGGTTCTCCAGATTTCCTTATCTTAGATGAGCTGATAAACGGACTTGACCCGCAAGGTATTATTGAAATTAGAGAACTGATTTTAAAACTTAATCACGAACATGATATTACGGTTTTGATTTCCAGCCATATTCTTGATGAGCTTTCTCGCATTGCCACACATTTTGGATTTATAGATAACGGGCAAATGATACAAGAAATAAGTGCTTTGGAATTAAATAAGAAATGTAGGAAATGTGTAAAACTGACCGTTTCAAATATGGAAGTGTTATGTAACGTTCTTACAGAAAAAGGATATGATTATTCTGTCATATCAGATAAAGAAATAGATGTATTTGCCAAATTAGATATAACATCACTTGTTGTAGAACTGGCAAAAAAAGAATGCAATGTGCTTAATATTCAAGAGCAGGATGAAAGCCTAGAGAATTATTATATCAATTTGATTGGAGGAAACCGTAATGAATAACTTACTTTCCGCATATTTTCAACGCTTACTTAAAAGTAGATTGTACTGGTGTTTGCTTGGACTTATGATACTTTCTGGAATAATTATTCCGATATTAGCACACCGCGAAATGATAACTTATGGAACAGATTATACTTTAGAAAGCAGACTGGTATGGCATTTTCTTATAATCGGTTTTATTGTTGCTGTCTTCTGTTCTTGGTTCTTAGGAACAGATTATTCAGACGGAACAATTAGAAATAAAATCATTGCAGGAAATAGTCGTTTAAAAATATATATTTCTGCTTTGCTGATATGTGTGATTGCCAGTGTTATTTTAGTGGTGGCACATCAAATAACAATCATTGGGCTGGGTACTTGGTTAATAGCTCCGTTTAAAACCGATATTCACACTATATCTTTAATTATAGGGATTACTATTCTTGCAACAATAACATTTGCTGGAATAAATACCATGATTGTTATGATAAATCAAAATAAGGCTTCTTCTTCAACCATCTGTTTGGTAGTTAGTTTATTGATGTTTGGAATATCATTTTATGTGTTAAGTGTGTTGTTTTCTTCTGATATGGCTCATTCAGATAGCATTGTGAAACAAATTTATGAATTTTTAAATATCTTTTTACCAACAGGACAGCTTTTAAATTTAATCAATTTGCAAGTTACACAAGCTACGGAAATGATTATTTACAATATACTGATACTTGTAATAAGCACGGGAACAGGTATAATGGTTTTTGAGCAAAAGAATTTAAAATGAATTTGTAGGGAATGATGTTATGTTTTGGAAAATACTGGTGTTTTTCTTGCTGGTAATAATATTTGCTTTACTTTTGAAAATCTTTTATATGAGAAAAGCAATTAGAGAGATAAAAAGAGGGTTTTCAGAAAAATTATATACAGATACGAATACTCCGATTATGCTTTCCTCACATGATAAATTGGTTTCTTCTTTAGCAAATGATATAAATGTAGAGTTGAAAGAATTACAAAAACAAAAGCACCGCTATATACAAGGCGATAAAGAATTAAAAAACGCTATTACGAATATATCACATGACTTACGAACTCCTCTTACAACGATTTGCGGTTACTTAAGCTTATTAGACAAAGAAGAAAAAAGCGAACATATTGCTAGACAATTATCAATCATTAAAAATCGTACTTTTGCATTAAAACAGCTAGTAGAAGAACTATTTAGATATACAACTATTATTTCTGATACCGAAAATAGCGTTTATACAGAAACCGTTATCAACAATGTTTTAGAAGATTGTATTTCGTCCTATTATGCGATGTTTAAGGAAAAAGGCATTACTCCGAATATAAATTTGTGCGAACAAAAAATTGTGCGTTCCGTTGATAAAACTGCCTTACTTCGTATTTTCAATAATGTTATAGATAATGCAATCAAATATAGTGATGGAGATTTAGTAATATCATTATTTGAAAATGGGAAAATTGTATTTTCAAACCACACTTCTGACCTTAACGAAATACAAATTGGGAAATTGTTTGATAGATTTTATACAGTAAATACCGCAAGAAAATCTACGGGGTTAGGTTTATCTATTGCCAAAGCGTTGATTGAAAAAATGGACGGTAATATTTCTGCTGATTATAGCAATAATGTTTTAAGTATTATTATTGAATTGAATGAGGTTTAAAAGAAAGCAGTTTGTCTTAGGATTGACGTAAGTAGGAAATAATCCGTACCTGTTCATAAATCTACGGTAAGTAGGAAATAATCCGTACCTGTTCATAAATCTACGCATTTGGTAAAATATTCCTTAAAGATGAATAGAGATTCATCCGTACTTTGACAAAAAAATCCACCTAACAGTTT
>CAJTCH010000126.1 GCA_910574715.1 Lachnospiraceae bacterium
ATGACAACGCCGTACAGCCGGCAGATGTATGATGATGCGTTTAAGAGTGATCCGATTATGGAAGTGTTGTCGGAAGGAAATAGATTTCTCAAGGCTTGTCAGTTCCTTGTCCGGTGCTGGCAGGGGCATGGATTTCGATCGAATGGCTATAAGGTCGGTTGGAAGAATGACGTGCAGGGACGGGAGCGGATGTATGCGCTGTGGAACTGGTACCGTCTGCCGGAATGGGTGATCGAGATCGCGGAGCGGCTGCGAAGGGTGCAGATCGAATGTTCCCCGGCGATAGAGCTGATGGAAAGATATGACTATGAGAATGTGTTCATGTATCTGGACCCGCCGTACCTTCTGGGGACCAGGGGAGGGAAGCAGTATAAGCATGAGATGTCCGATGAAGAGCATGAGGAGATGCTGCAGAAAGCGATCGGCAGCAAAGCGAAGATCATGATCTCGGGATATGCGTCGGAGATGTATGATGATATGCTTGCCGGGTGGAGACGGAAGGAATTCCAGTCCCATGCGGAAATGGGGAGTAAAAGAACAGAGGTTGTTTGGATGAATTATGAATCTGGACAGATGGAGTTGAGGTTGGATTAAACTGAAAGTTAGTGGAGGTAGATTTGATAAAGATTCAAGAATGTAAACGGCACGGTGTCTGTAATGACTGCGGAAAGCAGCAGGAAGCAGATACTCAGATATGGGAGATAAAAGTATCTACAACGGGTCAGGGATGGACAACTCTTATGATGTGCAAAGGGTGTCTGGCGGCACTTAATGCGGCAATAGCAATCACAGTGTTTAACAGTAGAGTACATTAAAACGGGTTCTAAAAGTTAGTGGAGGAAAGTAGATAATGAAAGGATTATGTGATAAATGTGAGTAT
Source organism: Lachnospiraceae bacterium (assembly GCA_910574715.1). Lineage (GTDB taxonomy): Bacteria > Bacillota > Clostridia > Lachnospirales > Lachnospiraceae > Sporofaciens. Next base: position 881 of record CAJTCH010000126.1, read on the forward strand.
ATGCATAAGTCAACTATATCTGGAGATATGAGCGGGAAAAGATATAAATACTGTGGTTTATACAATAATTTTTGTAAATCTGTAGCAAGAAATTGTCGGTTTAATCCAGATAGACCGCGCAGTTAAATGGAGGGTTAGAGTAGCAGATCCAGAAGACTAGAGACGTAGAAAGGAGCCAGCCTCCGGCCGGGGTGACGTGTACACGGGCTTCTTTGGAAAAATGAAAGAAACTTATAAAAGTAAAGTTTATACGGAAAGACCTGATTATGCAGATTTTGATGCACCGGCAAAATTCCAGGCAATTGAAAGTATTATTGCTAAACGTCTGCGGGAACATCCGAAGGCAATATGTTCATATTCCGGTGGTTCTGATAGTGATATCTTAATTGATCTCATTGAAAGAGTCAGGATGATATTTAGCCTTCCGTCTGTCGAATATGCGTTTTTCAACACAGGTTTGGAGATGAGGGCTACAAAGAACCATGTAGAAGAGATAGCGGAGAAATACGGGGTAAAAATTGAAGCATATCGGCCAAAGACAGGTATTGTGACAGCATCCAGAAAATACGGGATACCATTTGTTTCAAAGATTATGTCTGCAGGATTAGAGGAGTGGCAGAAGAAAGGGATTCCGTTATCCATTTCACAGGAGTACGAAGAGGCGAAGGACAAAGCGGCAAAGAGGCAGGAGTTAAAAGAGCGATATCCGAAGTGTGAAAGCGTGATCAATTTCTTATGCTGTTGTAATTCCGAAGGAGAGCCGAGACCCAAGATTCAACTCGTGATCAACAGTTCCAAGTACATGCGTGATTTTATTGATGAGTATCCGCCGGATTTTCAGATCAGTGCGAAATGCTGCGATTATTGCAAAAAGCAGGTCGCGCACGATGTACAAAAAGACTTTGATATGATCATTACTGGAGAACGCAGAGATGAGGGAGGCATGAGGTCTGTGCCGCGTAAGGACAACACAGCGCTATGCTTCACAGAAACAAGCGAAGGACAATACCGCTTGCGCCCACTGTATTATGTATCGGACGCAGACAAGGCTTGGTATAAAGAATACTACGGGATCAGGTATTCTGACGCTTATGAAGTATACGGACTTACAAGGACTGGGTGCTGTGGTTGCCCGATATCATATAAGGCGGTAGAGGATCTGGAAATGATACGTCCGCATGAACCGAACCTTGTAAAAGCTGCATGGAACATATTTGGAAAAAGNTATGAATATCGTGCGAAATATAACAGGTATAAGGCTGATCGTTTTATGGCTGAGCGAGAAAGAAAGAGGAATGTAGAAGGACAAATGTCTTTTGAGGATTTCCCGGAGGTAATGCCATGAGAAAGAGAAGGCTGAGAGGATAGAGAACAGCGGGAAACAATTAAGGTTTGCATAAAGAAAGGAAAACATTATGAAAGTAGAGAAGATGAACATTGAAGTGGAGAAGACAGCAAAGGAGCAGCAGGGGAGCAGGCTGAATGCATATAGGGATAAGCTGAGAGCTGCGCAAAGACACAGCTTCTGAAAGGGAAAAGACGGGTGATTCAGATGGGCAAGGGAGAGAATAAGGAATACTGCACCCAGGTAATCAAGGAGATCCTGGAGACCTGGGACAGGGATGTGTGCAAAACGACGAATCAGGAAGGAGACAGGGAAGATGAGTAATGATCTGATTAGTAGAAGTCTTGTAATGGATTACTTAAGAGAGCAGGAGACGAATATCATCACGGAAAAGAATAAAAAAGGATTTGTTTCGGCAGATGTATGTGACGGTATGATTTCTGCGATAGGTGCTTTCAAGAATTATATTATGCAAGTACCTGCCGCATATGACTCAGATAAGGTCATTAAGGAATTGGAAGAGTATGCCCACAGTGATATCTGTTACCAAAATCACTGCAGATATATTAATGCAGATGATATCGACTGTGAGAATTGCGGTGCACTTGGTGCACTGGAGATTGTAAAGCGGGGAGTGACAGCGTGAGGAAGCAGCATAAGGACCGTCATACTCTCAGCTTGGAACACAGGAACCGTCTGGCAGAGATGGCAGCAACAAAGCCGGATGCCAAGGCGGCGAAGGCTTTCATCAGAAAAGCATACGAGTGCTGTGACGTGTTGGGATACATGGCTAATAAGTACGACATAAAAGGGGAGATCGGGATTGGACAGGAAAGCATCGGATCAGATAAAGGCATTCCTTGATTTTACGGAGGAATGCCGGGAACTTAACGCTATGGCGCGCAGCGGAGTAGCGGAAGAGGACAAACGGCATCAGGATCTTATTCATGCGATCGAATTTGAGGAAAACCCGGACAGGATCGCGCAGATCGGTATGAGGATCCACCAGAACAGGGTGGAGCGCCGGGTGTACAAGGATCTGTTTGAGGTTACGGATCCGGTCGTGCAGTTTACCCAGGATTCCCAGAATAAGAAAGCCTTAGACCAGATGCGGCAGCTTCTCGGGAAGGTGCGCAAGGTGGAAAAGTATCATGAAAACCGGGTGTACATCCCGAGGATTAAGGAAGGGAACAGCCATGGACAAGAAGATTCTGTATGATTACATAGATGCCTGCAGGCTGATCAAGGAGACGGAAGCGGATATCTGCCGGTTGAAAAAGAAACGGAAGACCGTGATCCAGACCAATGTGAAGGGCAGCAACCCGCGGTTCCCCTATCAAGAGCAGCATTTCAGAGTCCAGGGCACGGCCTTTACTTATCAGGATGATGGGAATCTCCGCCTAGAGGAGAAGCTTCTGGAACAGCGGAAGGAGAATGCGGAGAAGATCAAGAGGCAGGTAGAGGAATGGATGCTGACGATCCCGATCAGGATGCAGCGGATTATCAGATATAAGATCTTTGAAGAGATGACGTGGGAGCAGACGGCGGTGAAGATCGGGCGGAAAGCTACGGGTGATAGTGTCAGGATGGAATTTGAGCGTTTTATGAGGGATTTATAAAGTTTGTTCGTTTTGTTCACATTGTTCGGTTTCAAAATGTTATAGTATATGCTGAGATCAGTGGATGATTGCTATCTGATTCCTCCCACACATAGAAAGGGCGCTTTGCTTCGGTAGGGCGTTCTTTTTCTGTTGAAAAATATCGAAATATGGGATATTATGTAGTTGGTTTTTCGATGTAGGTGAAGTATGTGGAGGGGAAAATGTTGTGGATATTTGGGCTTGGATATTTTTGGGGTTAATAATTTTTGTATTTGTAGCTGCTATTGTGATGTTATATATGATGTTAAACGATATAAGTAATAATGCAATTTATAAAAAGATGAAAGAAAAAGGTGATATAGCAGTAAAAAGTGCGTTGAATACTTATTATAATACAAAAAATTATGAACAATGTGTTTTTGAATTGGAGTTGGTATTTAATGAAATTATTTTAATGAATGATAAGCTAAGAAGTGAATATACCAATATTGCAGTTGTTCTTAAAAAGCATATCCTAGATATAAATGCAGGATTGATTGCTATAAAGGATATAGATGTTGACTCATATAAAAAAGTAGTACATGATTTGCTAAAAGAATATAATAGTAAAAATCCATTGGAACAAATTAAAGGAGCAGACTATATAGTCTTAAAACAAATATTGGAATGTATTGATACAAACGATATAGATAAAGGTAAGGAGATCGTTAATCAATTAGCTTTACAATTAAAAACTTTACAAGATAGTAATATGGAGAAAGAGAAAAATAGTAGAAGACAAGATGCGATTGCCAAGTTGGGAATTGTGTTATCTGTTGTTTTTGGAATAATGACATTTGTACAGTTTTTTATATAGAATTTAGTATGAGGCATCCTTTGGGATGCCTTTTCTACGCAAATAAAAATCAGAAATGGAAGATGGTGAGCCTGTATGACAAAAAAACAGAATAGATTTGTTGAAGAATATTTGATTGATCTGAATGCTACTCAGGCTGCCATAAGAGCCGGTTATTCGGTAAATACGGCGCAGCAAATGGGAAGTGAAAACCTGTCAAAACCTGTTATTCAAACGGCCATAGCAAAAGCAATGGCAGAGCGCTCAAAAAGAACCGGTGTGAACCAAGACCGGATCGTCTTAGAACTGGCAAAGCTGGCATTCGTAAACATGACGGACATTGTAGATAAAAAAGGCGAAATTAAAGACATAGCTACTGCAGACGATCTATCCTGTATCGAGAGTATCAAGTACAAGCATTCCGATACAGACTCCGGCTCCAGTGTGGAGCGCGAAGTAAAGATCGGTTCAAAGATAAAGGCTCTCGAATTGCTCGGTAAGCATTTAGGCATGTGGAATGATAAGATTGATGTGAATGTCGCAGTTCCCATTGTTATATCTGGTGAGGATGCCTTAGAAGATTAGGCGGTGAGTGCCTATGGTAAGAGAGCGAATTTCTTCACAGCACGTTTTCGGGTACATGAAGTACATTCTGTATCCGGAAGATTATAAACAGACAGAAAAAGGAAAACAGAATCTAAAACTCCCTGAGATTGTCGGAAAAGGCTATGGCACATTCTGGCGGTGGAAAGGCAGATACAGGGCTGTAAAGGGATCAAGAGCCAGTAAGAAGTCAAAGACAACGGCATTATGGTACATCACTAACATGATGAAATACCCGGATGCCAATACACTGGTTATCAGGAAAACATTCCGAACTTTGAAGGATTCTTGTTTCACGGAATTGAAATGGGCCATTCACCGATTGGGCGTCGATGCCTTTTGGGATATCAAAGAAAGCCCCTTGGAAATGACTTACAAGCCTACTGGCCAGAAGATCTATTTCCGAGGGCTTGATGATCCGCTGAAAGTGACATCCATCACCGTGGATCAGGGCGTGTTGTCGTGGATGTGGATTGAAGAAGCGTATGAGATCAGTTCAGAAGATGATTTCAATATGCTTGATGAATCCATCCGTGGCGCCGTTCCAGAAGGTTCGGGATTGTTTAAGCAGATCACACTTACCTTCAATCCATGGAATGAACATCACTGGCTGAAAAAGAGATTCTTCGACAATCCCGATGAAGAGACGCTTGCACTGACCACAAATTACCTGTGCAACGAATGGCTGGATGCTGCAGATAGAAAAGTATTTGAGACCATGCAAAAGCAGAATCCCAGGCGGTATAAGGTTGCCGGCCTTGGCGATTGGGGGATTGTGGACGGTCTGGTTTACGAGAATTGGAAAGAAGAAGAATTCGACCTGATCACCAAGAAAGAATTCCTGAAATTGGATGAGGCGGCGAAGCGAGTCAGAAGCTATGTTTTCCGGGAAGATATTCAATCCGCTTTCGGCCTGGACTTTGGTTACACGAATGATCCGTCTGCATTATTTGCAGGTTTCATTGATACTGGACAGTAAAAAGTTCTAACAAAAAAATAACTCTTTCATGCAAATTTATGGTATCTTTAAGTTGCTAAACTCACGAAAGATACAAACCACCTGAAAGAGTTATCTTGTATATGAGTT
>CAJTCH010000127.1 GCA_910574715.1 Lachnospiraceae bacterium
ATTAATTGGCCTTTTTCTGAGTAATCAGAAAAAGGCCGCACATTTTGAGGTACTTGTCAAGTAATAATTAAAAAATTTGGGTTACTGGTAGAAAAAAAGAATTCGGACATAATATCCGAATTCTCGTTAAGTAAATGACATTGATTCAAACCCGCGCCAAATGCAGCAAGGATCTTCGCAGTGTTGCTCTTAGACTGTGTACGGGCAGCACCGCTGATCATTACGAAATGCATACAGCCATCTCCTTCCACGCTTCAATTGGATATGCCCCCAGACTGATTCCATGAAAATTCAAACAAAACCGACTCATCCAGTGTGATAAATAATCCTTATTTCCTTCACCTGCATATAGAAGCCCGAATTGGAATTCTTTTTTATAACGAGGAACATGGCGTGTCTGTCCGTTTTCAATTCTGGTATACATAGTCGCCATGGGCAGCATCCGGTCTATTATATTTTTCATTTTATAGCCAACAAATCCTAGTGTCGTATCAGAGATAAAAACAGTAACATCATATTGCAAATAAGCCCTTAGGGTCTGTTCGTAATCATCTTTGACAGCGCAAATACCAGGTGTTTTTAACCAACAGGCATTGCAGCCAATACAAGGTGTTATCTTCATATCTTTTATATAAAATGTCTTACACTCCGCCGTCTTTTCCTCCAGGCGGCATATTGCTTTTTCTGCCAGCAGATGCTCTTTAGGCAATGTATTGATAATTAACAGCCTCATTCTTTTTTCTCCCTTCTATTCAATAGGGCCAAAAAAAACCGGCCCTGCAAATAATACTGTAAAGCCGGTGGAATCCCCCAAGTCAAGAGGAAAGTGTAATTCATTTTAGAGGAACCCATACTTCGTAAATGTGTTTGTCTATATCCTCATTTGGCATCGCCATACGGACAAAAATATACACCATACCGCGAAACGCTGCCTGATTTTCTTTTGCCCATGCATGGCACAGAGAAAACATCTTTTCCGGAACCGAAGTGTCATTATTATCTGCAAGCAATGTGGTATACAGGCATTTTCCATGCTCCAGATAAACATTTTGCTTCTCATGTTCTATTTTTCCGGCAGGTTTTACTACATACATTTCTGAGCCTTTGTAACCTGTTTCATCAAAAGTAAGCGTCCGAACCATGCTTGAAAGAATATCCTCATTCTCCACGTTGAGAAACCGCAGCACTTTATTCCTGTACTCTCCAAAGGAAGCTACGGAAGGAAACCGCTCTGCCACATAATAAAGCGGTAGTTCCCGGATCTCAAGCTTACCGGTATTCTCGGAAAACTCCTGATAAAAACGCTGTGTCTCCTTCAGACGCTTCTGCATCTGAGAAAGCCGGTCTATCTGAGCCTGCAGGCTGTCTGACTGTTGCTGAAGCTTTTCGGCATATTCCTCTGGCTTTGCCTCTAGTATTCCTTTGATGGCAACTGGTGAAAATCCCCGTTTCTTATAGAAATCAATCGCCATCAGACGGGAGATGTCAAACAAGTCAAATTCACGATATCTGCTATACTGCCCTCTTTTCGGCTTGATAAGTCCGATTTCCTCATAATACCGCAGGGTTTCACGGGTAAACCCCAGATGTTCAAAAATATCTTTCATATGATAAACCGCCGATTCCGCAATATCTACAAGTATGTCGCCAACTGCCTGACTCTCTTTTGCTTTGATAGTATCTCTGGAATAACGCTTATCCAAGGGTTTTGGAGCGTCGGCCGGAATAAACCAGGTCTTTCCTTTTTTTACAGCGCCCTCTATCCTTCCGGCCTCACAATAATAAGCAGCCATTCGGCTGGACACTTTCCATTTATTTGCAATCTCTGCAGCAGTGAGATAATCCATTTCCATCCCTCCTGCATCTATTATATTTCAGATACCTGAAATATAATAGAAAGTAACCTTGGATTTATAAAAATTATCACCAGCTTGGCATTCCTTTGCCTAACAGGAAATATTATAGTATTTGTGATTTCATTTATTTCTCCCGTTCTTTATGTGACTTGATGATTCGCAAAAAATCTACGGGAAGCAAAAGCACCTGTTTCTATAAAAATAAATGCCGTCGGAATAACCCATATTGCATATAATATGCCGTTATCCATTTGTTCTATTGACATGAGAGAAACAAATTGAGCATGATACATAGGTAAAAGCCCTATAAACCGAAACAATGGATTACTTTCTGAAATGGGTAATACAGCAGGGAAAAAGTACACTGCCGCTGAAGCAACCAGAGCCACCATCTGATTCCTGCTGATAGCTGAGATTAGCAGCGTAATTCCCGCAACACTCAATGTTCCCGTAAAAGCCAGCAAAACTTGATATTTCAGCAAAGTTCCACAGGTAATACTCAACTACCACCGTCTGAAGACGGTGGGTTGTTGTGGTCTAAAAACCACTTTTTGCGACTGAAAGTCGCTTGCAGGCTAAAGCCTGTTTCATTTGCGACTAAAGTCGCCTAAAAGCTCTACTCTAAGTAGCTATTGTTCCTCGATTTTGAAATTATCTTCTTCTTTTCCCTGATTTTCGATATAGTTTCTTATCATCTCTTCATCTACTTCTCCTACTGTCCCACAGAAATATCCTCTTCCCCACATATGCTGTCCCCAATATCTCTTTCTCAACTCCGGGAACTCATCCTGTAACAACTTTGACGACCTTCCTTTCAGATATTGCATGATCTGACTTGGCGCCAGATTGGTTGGACACGAAAGCAGCATATGCACATGATCCACTCCTATACTGCCTTTCAGTATCTTTATGTTCCGTGCATCACATCCTTGCTGCAGCAGTTCCCGTAGCCTAAAGGCTACATTTTTTCTTAGTATCTTATATCTATACTTCGTTATCCACACAAAATGATACTTAATATCATATACGGTATGACTACTGCTCCTATATTCTGCCATTTCTACAGCACCTCCTACTGCTGTATTTTATCACAATTGCTACTGAAAGGAAATGCCGCTAAAGCTTGACCGCCTAAAAGGCGGTGGATTTAACCTTGCGCTTGGAAATTAAAAGGAATATACCCATTATCAAATGGCATAGGCGCAAAAAGAACGCTGCAATTCAATCCATCTCTTCCATATAGAACAAATGCAAACAAAATATTGACGGCAGCTACTGCCAGTGTCACTATAAATGCAGCAATCAAACCAGCGCCCACTTTCGCCGCCCCACATTTCGTCCTTCCATATCTACTTGTAAGGATAATATTATCCACTCCGCCATATTCACCACAGAAAACAGGTGCGGTCATAATAACAATAACCAGCGAAAGAATGAAAAAAATCTTAACCATGTTCTGGCTCGTTGTAAGCCAGCCGTCAACATAGCCAATCCTGACTTCCTCACCGCCAAATGCATCCGAAACACGAACACCGTTCCAGTTTCCATTCATATCAGAAAACCGCGTAAAAACTGCAGACTGCAGAGCGTTATGATAGAGATACGCAGCATTCATTCCATGTAAGTTCGTTTGGGCAGCAAAGTCATTCATCATTTGCTGAACTTTTTCATCTGTCAATACTCCCTCATATTTCGCCGCAATCTCCTTATCAATCTCTACGGCTGTTTTTCCTGTCCCTTCCTTGCTCACTCCATCAAATGCGTATTTATTTTGATAGCTGGAAAACCCCAAAATGGCAGAAAAAAACAGTACAAAAAGCAAAGCAATCTGTGTCAGGCGTTTTGAAAATATTTTTCGTAATTCAAATTGAATTAGTTTTTTCATTCTTCTGTACCTCCTTTGAAATAAAATAGATACAAATCTTCCAAATTAGGCTGCACCTGCGAAGCATCTGCCATAGGCGGATGATCTGCAATGATCCGTAAAACCGTTTTGTTATTATTCATGTTGCGCAAATTGCTGGTGTTAAATGCTGCTGCATATTTCTCCGCCTTTGCCGATGGGACAATGCACTCCCACACCTGCCCATTGATTTCAGACGTGATCTCCTGTGGTTTGATATCCGCCATGATGTTCGCAGAGCAGCCTGCAGATATATAATCCAAGGCCAAAGTGTTCCGCACGGTCTTCTTCTGTGAAATATGGATTCGTTACCTTATGTACAATATTCTTATCAAAGCCTTTTCCGTCATCCAATACCATGATCAGCAATCCTTTATTCTGTAAAGAAAAAGACAATGTAATGGACATCCGGGCATAGCGGACGGCATTTGCTAACAGATTATTGCATACTTGTAAAATGAACGATCTATCTATCTATAAAAAGTTCACAGGCAGGCACCTCATTTTGCAGGTGCAATGCTTTTCTATTTTGTGTACATACCATTTGTGCGTTTTCCTGTAGAGAAGACAAAAACGGCTGCAGAGAAACCGCCTCGTACTTCGGCTGTGTGTCCTCCAAACGCCTGAGACTGCTCATACTGCTTACATAAGCCTCCATACGGGATATGTGTCTTCCCATAGTAGCAGCGATTTTTCTTGTCCGTTCATCTGCATTTACCTGCAGCATTTCATTGTAGCCTTTTAATACTGTAAGCGGGGTACGCAAATCATGGGCAAATGCAGCATTGAGTGCTTTCCGTTCTTCGACCTGTCTCCACATTTCAGAAAAATTATTTACAAGAGCCGCGCGCATGATTTCAAAGGAATCCACAAGCTCCCCCAACTCATCTTTACTGTCGTATCCTACCGCAAAGTCCAAGTCATTATTTGATATTTTTTCAGCCGCAATGCGCAAGTTTGCAAGCTTTGTTGTCTCCTCCACTCTTTTCAGCAGCGTTCCCGTCTCCAGTATATTTCCTCTTAGAAAGGCATTAACTTTCATCCGCTTTTTCCCAGGAAGCTGCACTTCTTTACTTGCTTAATCCTCCAACTTACAATTTTGCTATCGCTTTTCTGAGATCCGCAATATACCCGACCTGCTGCTTTTTCAGATACCCCTTTACAAACAAATTCATAATCGGGTTCTTCACCTGGACTTGTTCTGTAAAAGTAATCTGTGTACCATCATCGCAGCTCTCAAATATACCGCTCCAATGGCCCCTCATGTTTTGATTTTCCATATCAAAGCGGTATTCTCGGTATGGCTCCTTTGCAGTGATCCGAAAATGTGTTACAAATTCATCCCTTGTATACTCGTCAAAACGATTTTCATCAATTATTTCGATTTTAGATAAATCACTTCGCCATTCAAAATTCTCATTATCTGTAACAATATCCCAGACCGTTTTACAATCACAGGGAAATTGTGCTGTCACTCTTGAGATCTTCACTGGACGTCCCTCCACTCTTTTATTGTTTTTTCCAGAAGATCCATTTTAGTTCCATCGTTTGAACACAATAATCTCTGCATCAGTTCCAAAGCCGCTGTACTCAGACACCATGAGGTATTTCTCGTCAGCGATGATCCCGTAGCACCTGTCGCTGTCCTTTTTATGTAGCTGGTTCCCCAGATAGATCCTGTTGTCATCCCAAAACTTTACAATCTGGCTGTTGGGAAGGGCATATTCAATGTTAGCAAAGGAACCTTTCAGCGCATTCAGCTCTGTTACTTCTTCCATATCCGGAATGTGAAGCGCATTGAAGGCCGCAATCAGCTTTTCTTTCAATTCACTTAACGCTGTCTTGCCTTTTTTACAGCATTGTGCAACAAGGCATTCCGCCCCAAAAGGCTGGCCTCCTGTTGCCGCACACCCGTTACAAGTGCTGCTTAATTCACAGTTCGTACAATCAATTCCACAAATAGATTTCATTATGTTTTCCTCCGTATACATTATTACTCCATAGCTTTCCGGTAATAAAAAAATTCTTTCATTGCTACAAAGATAATTTTATTGTATCTACTTTATCCATTACTTTCAACGAGACAGTCCACTTTTGCAAAATAAAGTGCCATATTTGCAAATTTAGGGAAAAATTAATCATTTCTCGAAAGCCTCTTCACTTTTGATAACCCCGTGTATCTTTTCATCATAAAAACCAACAAAATCCCCAAACAGCTCCAAATCTAATGAATTGAACCTTTTTTCCCTGTCAAGGTTTTTATGTATATAGTCAGCTCTATCCTTCGAAAACCGTTCTTTGTTTTCGGAGACATTATAATCGTAATCCAGTGTTTCAAGCCATTTGTCAAATTCCGCATTAAATTCATCCCTATAGGTTTCATCATTGAAATAATTATGTCCCTTATCCTGGAAATGAATGAAACGAAACCGGGAATCATCTTTATATTTTTCCTGAATCCGTGAACTTCGTTTAAAGTAATACTTTGGCATGCTTCTAAAATTCAATATCTTGATATATATCGGCTAAGATATGGTGCTCACCGAATAGGTGGATAATTATTGCCTTTTT
>CAJTCH010000128.1 GCA_910574715.1 Lachnospiraceae bacterium
AAGTCCAGCTAAGAAATGTCAATAGTTAAAATGAAAAATGTTAAAAAAGTTTTTTTCAAACAGTTGATGTAAAAAAGGGTAACTTTAATAAACCTACTTATGTGGAAATTTAAAAAATTGATGAGAACCTCTTAAGCTGCGTTCTGTGCCTTGCCAGGATGCGCTGCAAAATATTGCTCGCAGTGTTCCTGAGGAGTGATGATCTTAAACGGTTTATTATCTCGGAGCATGGCAAAAATGATGTTGCAGATTTTATGCATGACAGCCCCGACAGCCACGTTTTTCTTCTTGCTTTTGCATTTGTCGGCATAGTAGCTGTGGATCACCGGATTTACTGGTGTTTTCGTCCCTTTGTCCACCTTTAGGTTATTAAGAGCCACCATATGCAGGATACGTCTGGCAAGACTGGACCCCCTCTTGGACATGTGGACCTTGTCACCATTGAACTTACCGGACTGCTTTACGGCGGGATCCAGGCCGAAGTAGGCATAAAGCTTCTTCGGGGAAGAAAACAGGTCAAAAGATCCCATTTCCGCAATCAGGACAACCGCGCTGAGGAAACCGACACCCCGTAGGGACTGGAGAAGGACGATGCGATCATAGGCCGGTGTCCCTTCCAGCTTATCAACAGCCTTATGCAGTTCTTTCAGTATGCTGTCCAGATACTCCTGGTATTCCCGATAGGTTTTGATATACAGCCGGATCCGGAGCGCGCTGCTTGGAAGTGAACGTCCGAAAACAGCGGCATCCTTTGCGGCGGCGCATATAGCATCATATTTGGCAAGGGCATACTTTTCCCCAAAGCGTGCCGTGCTGCGGATGGTTTTCACAAGCTCGTCTTTTGGAGCGGCAAGCATGTCCGCCGCAAGGGGGTAAGCTTCCAGAAGCTTTAAGGAAGTCTGCGTCGTGATCTTGCTGAACACCTTTAGGTATGCGGGGAAGGACACTTTGAGTTCCGCATGAAGCTTCAACACGATGGCGGATTGCAGATCCTTGAAATAATAGTAGTCACGCACGAGATTGCGCAGGTCAATGATTGTGTCATCCGGGACAATGGAAGTCTTAAGAGAGGCATCCAGGCCGACTTTAGCAGCTTTTTTTGAATCAAATTTATCATTATGCAGTTTCCTAATGTTCATATTTGTGCTATTCTTAGTAATGATAGGATTAATGACGGAGCAGTCAAACCCTTTATCACGAAGGAAGCACAGGAGCGGGATGTGATAGATCCCGGTGGACTCAAGGAAGCATCGGCTTTCGAGAGAATACGTCTCTTGTGCTTCCTTAATTTTTGTGACGGCAAGCTCACGGGACTCAGGATCCGAGTGAAGGATCTTAAAAGGTTTTCCTGTGAGAATGCCATTGGGGAGCATGATGGACATCCATGTGAAATCAGCGCCGACATCAAGCCCGACTGAGAGGTAGGGGATGCTTTCGAGCATCTTGAGTACTTTTTGAGAGTGCATCGTTTTATCCTTTCCGGCAGGCATCCATTTCCAGAAGATGGCTACACAACCTAGCGGCTTATACAGGTATAGCCTGGGGCTTCCCAACCAGCCAAAACATAAATCACCACCGAATGGACTGACAGACTTTCTAAGAGGTTTCACCAGCTACAAGGCTGGTTCCCAAGGAGAATACGTCAATGATCCTGCCTTCAGTGATTATACCTCTATATTTTGTCTGGCGCATTAAGGAAACCTCAGACAAGGTAAATAATGTTGCCTTATAACTTCTGATGGAGGGGGAATTCCTCCTTCCGTTATATCTATATAGATTTATTAGATTGGACTTTGTAACTATTAACCAGTAGTCATTCTTGACTACACCATTATTATACTAGGAGAATAGAATTATGGCAAAATCAAAACTGGTTAAGGCGAATGAAAAAATAGCTGAAAACGTAGTTGGTGGCTAAAAAAAATCGAGGAAGGAGTGGGCCACGGTTACAAAAAAATTGAGGAAGGAGCAGTTGGCGGGTTTCATAAAATCGCTGATAAATTAGTAGATGTTTAAAGGAAAGTAAAGGGTAAAAAGAATGGATAAAGATTAGATACAAGTGCAAACGGGAAATACTATAACGGGAAATACTATATAGATGTGGAGCAATCTCAAATAACCGTAATTCATGAGCCAGCCGCTAAGCCGCAGAGCCGATGAATTTGCAGATGATGCAGATTCTCAGCCCTGCGGCTTTTCCTTATACAGCATATAACCGAGAGGAGGTGGTGGAACTTTTGAAATGAAAGAATACCGTTTGGAATGGGGGGATGCATATAGGAAAAAAATAGAAATGTTCTTCTCCTTATTGTGTTCTGAACATAAAAATTGAATATCTGGCAGCCTGTTCAGAAAGCATGAATAATCAAAACCGACGCCTGCACTATGCTGAGCGTCGGTTCTTTTGTTATGGTTCAGTTTCAGAATGGAATGCCAGCCATTTGGAACCATAAGTATCCAGGTAAAACCGATTGCCATACTCATTTTCAACAAATCGGCCTTTTACATGGTAGTATCCCTGCAGTTCTTTCCTCAAACTTGAGTCTGGTGAAATTGGTTCCAGCCAGATTTCTTCTTGTCTTTTAACTTCAGACCGGGACAGTGGCGTCTCATGTGGCGGCTCTGCTTCAGAAAATGGCGGAGCCAGGATAAATAATTCTCCGATTATATCTGTAAACGGCATAGTATGTCCGTCCGGAAAAGTCAACAGCCCGTCAGCAGCATTCACCAGCAGCCATCCATAAGCGGCAGACCATACTGGTCTGCCATGAAAAGCCGGCAATGACTGGAGTGGAATCGGCTGTTTGTAATCCTGTGTTTGGGCATCAGATCGGCCAAGCAGGAAATCGGTTGTAACTCCATAAAGGTCCGCCATATTTTCAAGGCTGTCCATGGAGGGGGATTTCCGCTCGCCCTCCCAGGCACTGAGCGTCGGCTGGGAGACGCCAAGCTTTTCGGCGGCCTCAATTACCTTTAATTTATTGATTTGTCTTGCTGTTTTGAATTGCTTTGGCATTTTCAACATCCTTTACTTTAATATAATCCATTTGCCGCGAGTAGAGCCTTCTCTGCGGATTCGCCCTTTATCCTTTAAGGATCGGAGAACCCGTTCCACAGATGGTTTTGAGATACCGATTTGAGACCCGATCTTGGCGGCAGACAGGCCAGGGTTTTGGGTTATAACCTGTAATACAAGCATTTCATTCTGTGTGAGATAGCCATCATTACCATCAAGATAGCCATCATTACCATCAGGATTGCCATCAGTTTCTATCTGTAGAGTCAGGACAACACGGTCAGGGTCAACCGTTTCAACGAAAGAAGGTTTCTTAAACCCATTCTCGTCCCAGACATGGTATACATCGCAAATACCTGTTCCAGAACGTTCGCCCACATTAATAAGGGCAAACATATTAAAAATCCTCCCGTTCCGCGCATCGCTGATACCGCCTGCGATAGCTTCGTCAATGCTGATACGGAATGTGCCTGGGTTGGCAATCGTGATTTTACGGAATTCTTTGTCAATCACAATGCCGCGTCGGCCATAAAAATCGGCGTGGATCAGGGCATTTGCGAGACATTCCCTCAGGGATTTATGGATAGGCGTATCATCTATCCGCAGTAAATTGGAATCCAGTTTGAACGGTTTTTTTACATCTGCAGTCAGGCGGTCTATTACTTTGTAATAAAAGTCGAAGATATTGCCGCTCCAGGTGCCATCACCGGAGCTTACACGGTCAGACCAGCGTGTATCACCTGAAAGGCGCTCCCTGTAATCAAGAAAATAGTTCGGAAGCTCATCGGTGATAGTGATAAAATCTCCGAAAAAAATCAGGCCGCCGAGGGTGGGATGGATTCTGCCGTCATTCTGGCTTTTCCTTGCGGCGCCGATTTTCAGGAGGAATTCCTCATCGCCCAGCTTTGACCAAATGTGGTCAGGTTTCAAGTTGTTAAAAAGAATCCGGTATCGGTGGACAGATTCCTGGTTCAGGTCGCCAATCAGCAGATTTTCAAGCACAAGGGCATCTTGAGTGGTATCCGCCTGGTCGCGGAGCATGGATTTTACCTCTTCTGCAGAGCAGTGGTAGTCTCCTTCATGGTTCCTGCGGAAAGTCCCTTTGAACATATCCTGCCCGACATAAACAGGTTTGTCCCGGCGGTCGGCACGGGGCACTTCAATTACGATAAATGTCATTTCTTTATAACCAGTATGGTAAACATGATGATCAAGAAGAATGTTTGTGTTGACTTTCTGCCGGTTGTTCAGTGTGTTCCAGATATCTGAGAGCATTTGCTGCGGATACGGAATGCCTCTGGGGATAAATTCTTTTGTTGCTTTATCCTCCTCTATACCAAGGATGATTGTGCCGCCAAATGTATTGGCAAAGGACGAATAGGTTTCCCAGATGCTGTTTGGAATTCCTTTGCCTGCTGCCTTTACTTCCATGTTAACATGTTCTTTTGAATTTAAAATAGAAGCCATATCAATCATTCTGCCTGTTCCTCCGTTTCAATCTTGGATTTTATATATTTGCCACTCTTAATGCGTGCATCGGCAGGTTTTTCTGCATTCTCCGGGATGAGCCAGGTGTTTCCGGTTTTCTGCACATCGGGAATCCGCCCTTCACTGCAAAGGACCCCAACGCGGCGGGCAGACAGGTTCCACTTTTTACCGGTTTCAGTTGTTGTCATAAATTTCATTTTCCGGTTCCTTTCTTGTTTTTACCATAACAGATTTTTGATGATAGGGTTCACGAAACAGCTCTTATAATATATTATATTCAGTTTGCGGAATAATATCAAGTAGATTACGGGAAATATGAGCCATGAAAGAAATAGTATGGGGTAAGAATACAAAAGCAACAAACCTGTTTAAATGGTTTGCTGCTTTGGTATGTTATCATCAAGATGCAGGTATTTCGTTTTATGGTTGTGTTTTCTAAATCTGCCGGTTATATGAAGTAAAGTCTTGCCGCTCAGTCGATTGTGGCTATAATCCGGTTTTTAAGATGCTGCGGAATATCAGATTCGGTATCCCACATAATCGTATTTTTCTGTGCGGCATCAAAATGCAAATTCACACCAGTCCTGCAGAGCTGAATCACAGGTTTACCAAGTCCCATTGCATAGCCTTCTTCAAAATAAGCCCCGTTATTTTGATGTGTAAGATCCACAACTACAAATTTACTGTTTTTTATGTGTTTTAATAATTCGGGCGTAATAAAATCATTATGTTGCACTTCATCTATAAAAATTGCAATATATCCAGCATTGCAGATGCCTGTTCGAATGGCTTCCCGGAGCGGTTTTGTATCTTCTCCAAATTTCATGGCAACTAATACGTTTTTACCATTCGCTGTACTCTTTTGTAACTCGTCGATTCTTGCATAACCTTCTGGCAATAGAGACATTATGGTTGTATTGTTATCGCTCCACCAATTGCCTCCTATAACAGAGCGTGCCTGTGACCATGATGGGCAGTACTATATCAGCCCTAAAATTGACTGTGATATGTACTCCGTCAATGTAGACTTTTCGGACGAAGACATCATAGAGCTTTACCATAAACATGGAGAAATGGAACAGTACCACAGCGAAATCAAGACGGACTTATGTGCAGAGCAGTTTCCATCTGGAAAGTTCGAAACAAACGAACTTGTTCTGGAACTGATCCAGCTGGCCTACAATCTCCTGCGGATGATTGGACAGGCATCACTTAGGATCAGCGATATCCCCATGAAAAGACCCGTAAACCGCCGGAGGCTACGCACGGTAGTTGAACGGATCATCATGACCCCCGGGGTTGTGACAAAGCATGCAAGGCAGGTGAGACTTGATCTGGGGCGGAGTAATCCCTGGAGGAACGCAGCTTCACAAATAAGCAGGATATTCCAAGCTGCAAAATAAACGAAAGATATCCTACATTTTCCTTGCCATTGGAATGGTTCAATGAGCCTTAGTTAAGGTATGGCAATTTTAGAGAAATTTTACCTAAGTGGCTGGATAGTAGTTTGATTCAAAGTGTATGATTATCGAAAACAATATTTTATTGGCATGAAATTGGTACAAAGAGTGCCTCATATTTCTTATTTACCGATTTCATTTTATTGTCTGTATAATGGGGTTAAAACCCTCGCCTTAAGGCGAAACCTTTAGGTCAACCCTATATCTTCAAGTTTAGAAAAGGGAAAAAATAGAGATA
>CAJTCH010000129.1 GCA_910574715.1 Lachnospiraceae bacterium
CCTTTTTTCAGTGTATTTTAATCATTTCTATCATCTGCTATTATTGGTTTAATAGCTTAATCCTATTGTGATATCATGCCACTACTAAGTTGTTAACATTGATAAGAATATTGGTGGATGAAGCGAGGAATTTATAGTTAATGTGACAGCTATATGTCATATTGGATATGTTATAGTCTATAGCAAGAGGCGAAGAGATGCAGATAGAGCGCTTGGTCCAGATGGTTTTCTATATAATCAATCATGGACATGTTACCGCCAGGGAACTGTCTGATTATTTTAATGTATCGACGAGAACGATCTATCGGGATATCAACATCCTGACGATTGCAGGGATTCCGGTATTATCGGCAAAGGGAACCGGAGGAGGGATATCCCTGATAGAAGGGTATACGATTGACAGGTCTCTATTGTCCAAAGAAGAACAGCAGAGTGTTTTTCAGGGCTTGCAGATATTACAGGCTGCGAAATATCCGAATGCGGAGATGGCATTGAGTAAGATCAGCGCTGTTTTCAGAAATGCACGGGATTCCTAATGGCTTGATATTGATTTTTCTTATTGGGGAAGTGATGAAAAAGAAAAAATAAAAATATCCGACTTGCAATACGCGATACTCGATAAGCATGTTATCAGGTTTCAATATTTTAACACGGAATTGAAGAGATCGGAGAGAGTCATAGAACCTCTGCGGCTGCTCTTCAAATCGCACGCCTGGTATATTGTTGGGTATTGCAGATCTAAAGAAGAGATCAGAACATTCCGTCTCACCAGAATAAAAAAGCTTCAGATTATGCCAGAGATATTTGAGCGTGAATTGCCTTTGGATTATTCCATGGTATCTGAAGGCAGAGAAAGATGCAAGCTTCCTGTGCTGAAGCTTAAATTTTCTCCTGAAATTGCACATAGGGTATTCGATGAATTTCAAGAAGATCAGGTTAACATAGGTGAGGATGGGAATTATTATGTTGCCGTTCAATATGAATTGAATAACTGGACTGTTCATTATCTTCTGTCTTTTGGGAAGTATGTCGAGGTCGTAGAGCCGGAATCAGCGCGGATCATGCTCAGAGAAAGAGCGGAAGAATGTAATGATGATAAAGAAGGGAAAGACATATAACAAGGTTACGAAAGCGGTGATCACAAGGCATGTAGAGAATCTGAAGAGTCTGGATGCCGATGGGAAGATAGAATTATGCGGGCCGTTCAAAGGTTATCCGGGGGTTGCAGGTATGGTGGTCTTTAAGACGCAGAGCTACGAAGAAGCGGACGCCCTGTGTAAGCAGGAACCGCTTGTAGCTGAGGGATTTGCAACATATACACTTGCGGCGTTGCAGGTGGCAGATAAGGAGAATAATTATTTGCTATAATTGACTGTATCTTGCGTACTTGATTTTCAGGTGATAAAACGACTATAATAGGATTATAGAAACAAGGCGGAACAGGTTTCACAGGATGAGAAAGGAGTTTGTTATTATGTCAAAAAGAATCATCGCCATAAACCGAATGTACGGAAGTAACGGAAGAAGGATTGGGAAGGCTCTGTCGGAAGAACTGGGAATTCACTGCTATGACAAGGATCTGATCAGGATCGCCAGCGAGAAGGAAGGACTGCCTTATGAGGAGCTTGTCAAGGTTGATGAGAAGCGTGCCAGCGGGTGGCGCTATCCGCTGGATGAACCTGCACAGATGGCGCCGCAGTACAGGCTCTATCCGATGAACGATGTACTCTTTCAAGCAGAGAGTGAGATCATCCGGACGATCGCAGATCAGGAGGACTGCATCATCATCGGGCGCTGTGCCGGTCATATTCTGGGAGAGCAGTGTCTGAAGGTATTTATCCATGCGCCGTTTGAATACCGGGTCAAGGTGGCGGCCGAACGCATCGAGATTCCGGAGAGTGATGCCCGCGCATTTGTGAAGAAGACGGATAAGGAACGCCGCAGCTATTATGAGTATTTTACAGACGAGAAATGGCTGGATATGGGTGCTTATGATCTCTGTATCGACAGCAGCCGGTTTACTGAGGCGCAGATTGTCAGGATGCTGAGAGAAGCCTATGAAGGTATGGAGTAACAGTTTAGACAGGTCTACGCATTCACTGCGCTGACCGTGCCATTGAGTAGCGCATGAAAGCATCCGGCCCATCGCGAAGCGATTGTTAATGGCCGGATGTCTGTAACAGTGAAGGTATCTGAACTGTTACGGTATGGAGGTAAAGGGAAGATTGCTTTTTTCTAAGGATCATTGGAAGAATGAATGGACGGCGATTGAGAGGAAGGAACAGCGTTTCTTAGACAGAATGAGTAAGGAGAAGCCTTCTGCATGGAAGGAGAAGATCGCAGATAAGATACCGGAGAAGCTGGAGGGCACATTGAAGGCAGCCTTTCGCAAGGCATTTGAGCTTGTCTTTGAGAAGGGCACGGGATTGATCGAGAAGACTTATGACAAAGAGAAGCAGGTGCAGACGTTTCAGATCAATGAATATGCAGCCTGTGTCCGTAAGGATCGGAAGAGTGTCAGGGCATTTGCCAGACAGGCAGGGAGCGGGCGCGCCAGGAATCTGCTTCTGTCGGGGATCGAAGGGGCTGGACTTGGTATCCTGGGCATCGGGATTCCGGATATCCCGCTTTTTACTGCCATGTTATTGAAGAGTATCTATGAGATAGCGATTAGTTATGGTTGTTCGTATGAGACGGAAGAGGAGCAGTGTTTCATTCTGAGCGTGATCGAGACGGCGCTGACTAGAGGAGAAGAACTGGTACAGGCTAACCGGGAACTGAATGAATGGATTGATTCAGGAATTGTGCGCGGGCCGGATAGGCAAGAACAGATAACCAGGACTTCGGATGCATTGGCAGAAGCGCTGTTATATATGAAGTTTGTACAGGGGATTCCGATTGTGGGTCTGGCAGGAGGAATGGCGGACGCTGTATATTTGAAACGGATCACGGATTATGCGGATCTGAAGTACAGGAGGAGATGTAGTCGGAGATATTTAGTATAAGCAGCGAAATATTTTACGATCAATAAAGCGAGACAATACGGGAAGACTACGACGCTGCTGGCATTAGAGCAATATCTGCAAAAGGATTACTATGTTGTGTCTTTGGATTTTCAGATGCTTGGAGCCGGAGAATTTGATAATGAAAATACGTTTGCACTTTCGTTTGCCAGATTGTATCTGCGAGCCCTGAAAAGGTATATTCGAATATTTCCCGATGAATGTAGAGAGGTTTTAGAGGAGCTTTCTCAGATTGTAAAAAATGAACCTGTCAATTTCAGGCTTCAGAGACTTTTTGAATATCTAAGCGATATCTGTGATGCCGCAGACAGACCTATGGTTCTGATGATCGACGAGGTGGACAGTGCAAAAAATAATCGGGTTTTTCTTGATTTTCTATCTCAGATACGTGCATATTATATCAGACGAACATCTCTGCCGGCATTTCAATCTGTTATATTGGCTGGAGTATATGATGTGAAGAATCTGAAAAGGAAATTTCGTCATAGTCCGTGGAATATGCGCGAAGGCAGTCGTCAAACGAATGCTTGCATTCATTTGACGACTGCCCGTGTGATCATAGAATGCTTGCATTCTAAGAATACCCGGATATTGAATATCTGGGAGAAGTGATCGAGCATAGTTGGGGCCATCGGGTGATTCGGTTTTACGATTTGGACGGACACATCATTGAGGTTGGCGAGGAAATGAAAATGGTGATAAAGCGTTTTCTTGCTTCCGGCATGACTATGGAAGAAGTTTTTGTGAAAATGGACGCTTCTATTGAGGATTTGACAAAACTTCTAAACAGATAATACATGGGACGAATAAACAAATCGGTATTTGCAATATTGTAGTAGGGAGGTAAAAATGCGTCGTTCAGATAGGGAAGTAAAAGAGTTTGAAGATATTGTAGCTATCATGGAAAAATGTGATGTATGCCGAATTGCCTTAAATAGTAATGGCTACCCATATATATTACCACTTAATTTTGGAATATGTATAAAAAAAGGTAAAATCGAGTTGTATTTTCATGGAGCTATGGAGGGTACAAAATATGATTTAATTGAAAAGGACAATAGAGCCAGTTTTGAAATGGATTGTGAACATAAATTAGTGACAGAGGTTGAACACGGAAGTTGCACAATGGAATATAAGAGTGTTATTGGACAAGGGCGTGTTGAAATGCTTTCTGATGATGAAAAGTGCAATGCATTATATATTTTGATGAAGCATTATGGTCAAGAAGAATTTTCGTTCAATAAGGCAGTAATGCCCCGTACAAAAGTTTTTAAATTGGTAGTAGAAAAAGTAACAGGCAAAATAAGACTGAAGAAAAATGACAAACATTAAAATTACAGTTGATTGGGCTAAAACAAAAACTGCGAATCGATATCATTAGGCCACTTATCAATGACTTTTGTCGCAAAATGGCAAAATTTCTGCGTAAGAAAAATGCCTATGCCAATGCTGGTATAAGCACAAGGTTTCTAATAGTAAGTCCTGCGGCAATGATTTCTTTGCCATAGGCTGTGGCGAAATATTTGTAAGTGTCCTGTACCCTTTCGATAATCCCATGAAGACGGAGCTGTTTAAAAATCCTGGACAGGGCTGACGGACTGATATTTTCAAGATGCTGGCGGATATCCTTTCCCTGCATTCCAAAAGCCATGTATTGGCCACGGCTAATAGCTTCCAGCACCTGCAGGTCACGCTCTGCGAAGAAATTCAGTCCGCGGTAAGAGCGCCCCTTGTCCGCAACGGAATCTGTAACCTTTGTAAGGTTTTCCTTCCCGCCGCTGTGGTCATCAGAGGATGAGATAAATTCCAGGTATCGGTAGTTTGCTGCTTTCATAATCGTGAATAGCTGATAAAGGCTATAAATGCTTTTTTTCAATGGAGCCTTTTGTTCCGATAAACTGCCGTCCCTGTGCTCCACTTTTCGTTTTACCCGGAAAGCCCCAATGTCATTGCAGGTGCTTTCTATCCGTAAGACATGGTAAAACTTATCATACATTTTGCAGGTTACCACCCATATGGTGTTTGATCCTCGTTCCGAGAATACGCTGGTTATAGTTGGTGTCCACTTCTTTCTTACAGTTATAGGTAATACGCTGCCCCAGAAATGTGGCGATATTGTCCGGCTTTACCGTAAAGATTGCCGTCCGGATAATCTCGTCATAAAGGGGTTCCAGGTCACCGGGCTGTTTGAACATGACATCGGTTGCGCACTCAATCTGCTGGACAGTCCATGTGTAGCCCAGACTGTGTCCATTCATATAGAACTGTAGACGGAAAGGCGCCCAGGTAGGGACACGGAGGTAACAGAGCCCAAGTTCTTTGTCAATGAAATAGAAGTAATAGTGGAGGCATTTGCTCTGGTCAAATTTAAGGAATGTCTTCCCTGTGGCCTTGTCATGCCATGGCTTATAAGTATTGCACTGTTCCATGGCAGAAAAGATGTGGACCAGCCCTTCGGTCTTTCCGGTTTTCCGGATGATTTCCTGAATCCGGTCATCCTTGCGGAAAGCACGCAGTTTCCGGATTGAACTCAATTTCAATGCCATTTTCATCTGCAATACGCTAGGCGTTTGTACGAACCTGTTCTGTAAGGGGCTGGGAGAAATTTGAAAAATCAAAAATACGGATGTTGTTGGCTTTTAGATAACCAGTCATGCCCTCGGCATGGCTCCATCCGGGAAGATATCCTTGGATGATCATGCGGTCATAACAAGTGATCGTACCATAAATCTTATCAGCGTATTTATCCGTGAGTAACATGAACACATCCTCCAACATTTTTGTTTATTGTACTTGAAACTTGGAGGAATTGCAAAAAAACTTTTCCGGTTTATCCGGGTTAGGGAGAGCTGTTCAAATGAAAATAGACAGACTGTTGAAAATTGTCATTTATCTTTTGAATCATGAGAATGTATCCGCCAGAGACCTGGTGTTGGACGGCGAATTGAGGGAGACATAAACGGCAAATTATTTTTCCAACCTTTTTCGCATTGACTGCGCAGTGCTGTCTACAAATGCATAATACCGCCGAAAATGCAGCACGCTGTTGGTATAGCTTTTCTTTCGAAATCGAAAGGCCATGAATCCCATTATGAGATCCATAGCCACATGATGTA
>CAJTCH010000130.1 GCA_910574715.1 Lachnospiraceae bacterium
TCCTCTCTTTTATGGTGGTGCGAAAAAATAGTTGTTTGGTTACTTCTATTATCGCGCATCTTCCCATAAAATGGGAGGTTTTTTTATTAATTTTTTTTTAAGCGTCAGAGCTGAGTAATACGAAATTAAATAGTCAGAAGCATGAAATATATAGTCGTTCAAATAATAACATATGAAATGTAGAATTACATTAGGTGATGTTATGAAGTTAGAACAAGACAAACGGCGATTTGATTTTCACGATATAGGACGGGCCATCAAGCGGGCTCGGGAGGCCAGCGGGATGACGCAGGAGCAACTGGCCTATATTGTTGACCGCTCTCCACGCACGATCATGTATAACGAGAATGACGGCCAGCACCCAAGCCTCAATACTTTTTATCAACTGGTCACAATGTTTGATATATCGGTAGATCAATATTTTTACCCGTCCCGGAACGCAGACAGCGAGTGCAGAAAGCGGATTGATGCCATGCTGGGCTCTCTGAACGAAAGAGAATTGAAAATTGTAGAGGCCACCATCCAAGCGATGAAAGCGGCCAAAGAAACGGAGGATGCGTAAGAAAGCGTAACCTCCGTTTTTTGCGCTATTCTCAGGCTTGCACGAAACGGCAAGCAGGGCAGGTGTGGCCACACCTGCTATTTTTGCCGGGCCGCAGGCCCCGCAAAAATGCTTGTTGGGGGAGCTCCCCAAACCCGCTGGACTTCGGGACAAAGTGTCCCAAAGTCCCGGCGCTATGCGCCTGTTGTCTGCGGCCTGTCGCTATCGCTCCTGGGCCTTATTTTCCCGCCCGTCCGTATGGCCGAGCAGATGATCAATATTTGCTTTGACCGCCACGGCCTGCCGCATATCCGCCTGGGCCTTGCGGTACTCGGCATAGAGGGCTTTTTTCTTTCCCGCCAGCTCCTGGCGGGCCTTTTTCATATCCGCCATTTTGGGAAGTTTCTCCCCGGCCAAAAGCTCATTGAGCGCCGCCTTTGCCGCCCGGTAGTCGGAAAGCTCCGCCTCATGCTGGGCCAGATATTTTTTACTGTACCGGGCCGCCTTGTAGCCATCGAAAACGGGTCGGGTCTTGGCATATTCCACTGTTGCCGCCATAAGCCCGGCTGTCTTTTCGAGGGCCGCCTCCGTTTCCCGCAGTTCCCCGGAGAGAGCATGAAAACGCTCCACCGCCGCCTCGGTGCTGGCCGCAATCGTTTCATAGTCCATAAGGTCATGCTCCCTCAGATACTGGAGGGCGGCGGCCATCTGTTTGAGGTTGTAAACCTTGGCCCACCGTTCATAGGCCGGGCCCTTCCCCTGGGCCATGCGCTCTTGAATATCTATAATCAGATTGACACGCCGGGCCGGAGCCGGGGCCTCGTCTGCCAGTACCGGGATGGGCCGCTCCCCGGCTATCACCGCCCGGATGTCTCCGGGATCAAAACCGTCCCCGAGGGTAGATGAACGCAGGCGGGTGGGTTTCTCCTGCCCCGGAGCAAGAAAGGAAATCACGCCGCTCCGCCCATGCTTTACCGCAAAGCCGGACTCTTCCATAAGCCGGAGGAACGCCGCAAAGTCGGCGGGCTTTTGCTCCAGAGCGGCAACGATGGCCTGCCGTACCCTCTGCTGTGCGGACGGGGGCCGCTCCCCGATCCACTGGCCGTAATGTAGGAAACGGCCCTTGCTGTGGAGCTTTGGATGCTGGATCACGGACAGGTCATTTTCCAGACATACCCGGTCAGAGAGCCGCCGCAGAGCCCCCACCGACCTCCAGAAGTCCCGGAATTTCCGGGTGTAGTCCAGCGAGATCGGATTGTAATAAATGTGGTTATGGATATGTTTTTTATCCGTATGGGTGGCAACGAAAAAGGCGTGTTTGCCCTTTGTCCAGCGCATGGCCGTTTCATAGCCTACCCGGTTGGCCTCCTCCGGGGTAATCTCCCCGGGGGCAAAGGACTGGCGGATCTGATAGCAGAGCACATCCGCCTCCCGCTTTTGCTCCCGACCTGTGACCGCTTTATACTTTGCCCGGGAGAGCAGGAACTCGGCATCGGCGGTCTGGTGGTCACACTCATAGGAAGAAATGAGCTGGCCGTCCTGGGTTTTATCCGGGTCTTTCCCATAGTCCAGACGATCCTTCAGCGAGCTGGCGATGGTTTCCCCCTTGCTGATATGGTGGGTAATGAGTCTGGTGGTTGCCGTAACTGCACCTCCCTTCCAGCAGATAAAAAGCGGCGGCTGGTATGAACAGCCGCCGCAGAGGACTTCGGGACAATTTGTCTCAAAGTAAATAACGATTTACTTTTGTGACTTTCTACCAAGATATAAAAATTCCATAATAGAGTTAAACTCTTTAATCTCAGGAGATGAACCTTCTACGATTCCTTCTTTTTGATAAAACACAATGGCACTTTCAAAATCATTATATAATTTTCCCCTTGTTTCAATTTCACCTGCGACTAATTCAACCCGCTCACTACACAAATCATACATATTTGGTGCACTATTATATAACATATTCGCAATTTCCTCACCAAATTTTTCAATAGTAGCTTTATGTGCATCTGGTGATACAGAATGTGTTTTTTCTAAAACATCTTTTCTTTCTTGCAACCAGTCCATAGCAGCATCTTTATTAAGTGCCTTAAGCAGAACCAATGATAATTTGTCTATAATCATAAGATTGTCTGGATGTTTTTCATAAAGATAATTTAATGTTATGTACCTAATAATAGGGGGCAAAATAGAAAAACTATATACAATTTGGAGATTTGACCCAAACTTATATTTTTCAAAGTATTCAATTAAAATGGATGCATACAAATCAAAAAGTCTATCTATGGTATTTTTTACATCATCTTCACTTATCTCTCTAATAGATTTGGTATGAGTACATTCCGAACCAATTTTATTTATATCTTTGACCGCTTTTAATAAAAGTGGATTATTTCTTTCACTAATTTTATGTTGAAGTTTCCCGTTACCTAATTCAACTGTATCATTTGGAGATAAATCTAAAATTTTTCTTACAATCACTTCTGCATATTGTCTGATTTTTGCAATGACACCCCTGCGAGATGCTCCTTCAAGGTAAAAAGCATCATTTATCAGGTCACCTACCAACGCACGATAGGACTCGTTATTAAATTTATTCATTACTAAGACTCCTTCCTATTTCATAATTATGATTATTACAACAGTTCCTCTCATTTCCATAAAATTTATAAGGCGTTGTTTTTTAGTATATCATAATTACAACAATAGGGAAAGTCGGGGAGCGGCATACGCCACTCCCCGGAGAGATTAGAGCTCCACCACGACGGCGAGCTTTTTTAACAGATCGGACAGCGGCCCCCACAGGGCCTCATAGTCCTTTTTCAGAGCGGCGATTTCCTCGGGATAAATCCCGCCGTAAGTGTTGGCCTGGATCGCCACTTGGTTGAGATTGTTTGAGCACCGTCTCTGGAGCGATACCAGCTCCCGGACGGGCGAGAGGTCAACATGGAGCACATACCCGTTGAGGGCCATTTTCCGCATATAGGCCCCCATATTGCGGATGCCCGCCTCATCCATGCGTTCCCGGATCAGCGCCTGCTCTTCCTCGGATACCATCACATGGAGATGGACAGGGCGGCGGCGCCTTTTCATCGTTCCTCCCGTTCCCGGCCACGGCTGGGGCTGGGCGGCTCCAGCACCTTATCCAGAGCTTTTTCCTTTGCCAGCGTTCCGGCCTCCCGCATCTGCTCGGCAATCGGGCGTTTGACCTCCCGCACCCCATAGCGCCTCTGGTAATCGGAAACACGGGAGGAATAATCTTCTTCAGCAATCCCCTTGTCGGTATGGTAGTGGCCCCAATAATAATCACGGCGGCCCTGTTCCTCCGTAAACTGCCATGTGACAAAAGGGGCCGGAGCGGTCTGGCTTTCGGCCAGCACAAAGCCCCGGCCATTGTCAAATAAAACAGACTGCCGGATTACATAGCCTTGATTTTCTTCCAATCTTGCACCTCCTTTTAGGCCGGAACTTCGGGACACTTTGTCCCAAAGTCCCAGCGGATAGATGTTGACAGCATTTCGGCCTTTGGAGAGCGGGACATAGAATCCTATTGCCCGCCCCTAAAAGGGCCTGTAAAAGCCTTGCTACAAGCGGATTTTCAAGGGCCTAATTGTCAACAGTCCGGCCCCGCTTTTTCCGCATATATTCCCGCTGTTGGCGGCGGTGGGCTTTTAAGGCGCACGCCTCCGAACAGTACGCCTGCCGCCTGTCCGGGGCCACGGCCCCGCCGCATACCGGGCAGAGCTTGAAATCCGGCCTGGGGCCCTCGGTCAAAAGGGCCGCCTCCAGCGCCGGATCAAGGGGCAGGACGGCCTCCCGGAAATAGCGGCAAAAGCTCCCTGTCCAGCATTTGCCGAACATATAGCACTCGCACTCCAGCGGCAGGCATCCATATTCCCGGTCATAGTTGGCGCACCATTTCACCACAAGGGAGCGGATGGCCGCCTTTTCCTTCCGGGTCAGCTCACGGCCCACAGCCTCACCTCCCGCCTGCCGGGGACTTCAAAAGTTCCTTATAGCAAGACACGCACCGGATACCCCGCCAGTAGGTACAGCCACGGCAGGCGGAGCCGCCGGGCGGCCTGCTCACAGTAGGGGCCTGCGGCCGGGGGCGTTCTTTCATCATTCGTTCAAAGGGGCTGTTTGTAAAATTCATTCCTCGTCCTCCATTTCCTCGGGTTCGTCCTCATCCCAGGGCGGCATATCGTCCCCGCCGTCATAGTCCTCCAGCTCGTCCCCGTAGTCCTCCTCGGGCCCGGCGGCCTTTTCCTGTTTGGGTCGGCAAATCTTAAAGTACCAGCCGGCCCCGCCGCCGATTACCGCAAGGGCCAGAATGATAAGGAGCATCCCAGCGTTGCCCTTTTTCTCCGGCTCGGGCTCTGGCTCCTCCACCGGGTCAGCCACTGGCTCCGGCTCCGCCCCCACGCATTTCCCCATATTTACAGAACAAACCGGGCAGTCGGTATTGACGGCCCCCGCCGCACATTTCTCAACGCAGGAGCAGACCGCCGCCTCCGCCCCCGCTGCCTCGGCAGCGGCCAGCAGGTCGGCCTCGTCCACCATGTTCAAAAAGTAGGTTTCATACTGCTCGCCCTCCTCGTCCACGGGCTTGTCATAGTCGATGACAAGGTAAAAGGTAGCCCCGCCCCTGGCCTGGACGGTGATAAACTGCTTGTTGGTGTGCTCGTCATAAAGGAGATCACGGGTCACAAGGTTTCCCTCCTCGGAAAACCCCTCGCCCGGCGTGACCGTGGGCTCGGCAGGCTCCTCCGTGGCGGCGGGCTCCGCCGGGTCAAGTCCCTCCCATTCCTCGCCGCCCCCGGCATAGGCCGTTGTGCTCAATCCGCATAAAAGAACAGCGGCGCAAAACGCCGCTGTCAAAATTTGAAATCGTTTCATAGATTAGTTTTCCTCCTTTTCCACAGTCTGGGCGGGCTCCAACTTCGGGACACTTTGTCCCAAAGCGCCGCCTTTCAGCTTTTCAAACAGGAGCGGGAGCTGGTCAAGGGGGATGCTCATGCCCCGCACGATGTCCACGATCTCGCTGTTTTCCGCCTCCAGTTTCTTTTGTTCCAGCTCCTTGAGCCGGGCCTGCTGTTCGGAAATTTTGGCCTTGACCTTATCAATCTCGGCCTGGTGTCCTTTTACAATTATATTTGATAAAAAGTTTAAAAAAATTACAATTATATTTGATAATTACTATAATATTACAATCAAAGGCATCACCTCCAATCCATTTGAACACAAAAAAAGATGCAACTGCTTTTTCGCTTTTTGCATCTTTTCATTTTTCTTTATTCAATTTTCTAGTTACCACATATTTTTACAAATTATTTAATATGAATTGTATATTTTCAATGCTGAAATAAATACACACATCACGCATGTAATGCTCGCTTTATATATATGTAAAACATACAAAACTCTTGATATTGATATACTCATATAAAAAATTTTGGTGTTAGTCAATAAATATGTTGGTCTAATCTCATTACAGTATTACCAGACGATAATTGCGTACATCATAGACACCATGCCAATAGCAACTGTTTCCAATATTGCACAATGAAAGAAA
>CAJTCH010000131.1 GCA_910574715.1 Lachnospiraceae bacterium
CTTTACTATGCCCAATGCGGCATAAAGCTATTTTATTTTTACTATTGCAAGGCTTATAAAATCGTAATGATAAGCAGTTTTAGGTTGCGAAGTATGAGTAATATTTTTCCAGGTCGCTGTCCCAGCCCCAGGAAGCATCGGGGTCGGGGAAATGCCGCAGGTTTTCCGGTGCGCCAACCCTGTGGTGTCCGCGTGGGCAGGCATGGGTATGCACGGCGGTGCCGTCTCCGGAAACCGTAAGGTGTTCCCTTGGTATGAGACCGGATTCCATGGAAGGCAGGACAGCCACGTGATAGAAGAAGCGCTGCAGTCCAGAGCCTGTCCATGAAGTCAAAATAAGAACCGAGGAGCGGCAGGGAATCCGTAGTGCAGCCGATGAGAGCGGCAAGGAGGCGGTCATGTTTGAGCCTGTCGACCCAAAGGGTAAGGGATAGCTTGGCCAAACCTTCTGAAAATAGAAGAAAGAAAAGGATAAAAGACCTTAAGATTTGTGGCTGGTTCTTAGCGGGCCTGCCAGTGTTGGAGTAAAAAGGGCAGAAGGAACTCCATGGCCTTATCGGTATCGAAAAGGCGGAGTTTCTGCCATGGTTTCCAAAGCTCCGTATGGAGCCGGACTCTTTCAGAGGAATCGAAATGGACTTTGGATTCGTTGAGAAAGTACTTGTAATCTTGCATGGACTGCCAGTACTTGATCATAAAGTGCACCTCCTAGTAGTTTAGTTTAATGCTGTGCGTGTGGCACAGACGCTTCTTAACTACAAGGGGCGCGTTTGGTGACTGGCGTATATGGTCACCAAACGCGCCGCACATTTTGACTTATATGTCAATACTTTTTTGAAAATTTAACAAAAATGTTTTCCGGGATATGGAGGAAAGCAAAAAAGAAGAACATGAAAAAAGAGCAGAAATTCGGGCTTAAAGAGTTTCCGAGACCGCTCAGGTTGAGCACTCTCGGAAACTCAATAGAGAATAAGCAGGAAAGGGTTGATTTTCAGAAATGAGAGGGATAAGGGATGGATGATTATGGGGCTTGAGCAGTCCAGAGAGCATAAAGAATAAAAATGTGCATGACTTTAAAACCTGTCGGAAAACAGGCCTGAAAGAATCCAGAAGCAGGAAACTTGGTTTATGCCGCTGCCTGCACCTGCTGTTTATAGCGGGCATCCAGATGGATGCAGATTCCAATCATGGTCGTCATGAAAGAATAATGCTCCTTTGTGTGTATGAACATACGGTGCAGTCCGTAATCATTGAGGATGCGGTTGTTGATACGTTCCGTGGCGGTGCGTTGATTATAAATCTTCTTATAAGCATCTGTGCCGCGGGGGACGTCGGTGTAAAGCCGGATATCCCATTCGGGCCGGGTTTTGACGACTCTCCCATATTTGGAATCGGTGCAGGAGTTTTTACATTTGGAACAGTGATCTTTCCCATAGGGGCAGCGCCACATGAGGTAACCGCTGGATTTGTCATAACCGTTAGGCTTCATGCGCAGTTTTTCCTGACATAAGGGCGTTCCATCTTTGTCAATGGTGATGGTATCAGGAATTGTTTTTGNCCATGAAGTCAAAATAAGAACCGAGGGGCGGCAGGGAATCCGTAGTGCAGCCGATGAGAGCGGCAAGGAGGCGGTCATGTTTGAGCCTGTCGACCCAAAGGGTAAGGGATAGCTTGGCCAAACCTTCTGAAAATAGAAGAAAGAAAAGGATAAAAGACCTTAAGATTTGTGGCTGGTTCTTAGCGGGCCTGCCAGTGTTGGAGTAAAAGGGCAGAAGGAACTCCATGGCCTTATCGGTATCGAAAAGGCGGAGTTTCTGCCAAGGTTTCCAAAGCTCCGTATGGAGCCGGACTCTTTCAGAGGAATCGAAATGGACTTTGGATTCGTTGAGAAAGTACTTGTAATCTTGCATGGACTGCCAGTACTTGATCATAAAGTGCACCTCCTAGTAGTTTAGTTTAATGCTGTGCGTGTGGCACAGACGCTTCTTAACTACAAGGGGCGCGTTTGGTGACTGGCGTATATGGTCACCAAACGCGCCGCACATTTTGACTTATATGTCAATACTTTTTTGAAAATTTAACAAAAATGTTTTCCGGGATATGGAGGAAAGCAAAAAAGAAGAACATGAAAAAAGAGCGGAAATTCGGGCTCAAAGAGTTTCCGAGACCGCTCTAACAATAATATGGAGGACATTCATTATGCAGAAATATAACAACACAAAAATCATTATCGGACTGGATCATGGTTATGGCAATATAAAAACAGCGCACAGGGTATTTAGGACAGGCGTGGAATGCTTTGAGGAAGAACCGATAGTCAGTGTGAATTACATCAAGTATAAGGATAAGCATTATGTGATTGGGGAAAATCACTTAATTTATCAGGGGAACAAGACAGATTCGCAGGACTTTTTTATTCTCACATTGGCAGGATTGGCGGAAGAACTGAAATTCCGAGGTCTGCATGAAGCAAAAGTGGTACTGGCAGTTGGACTTCCGCTTGCTTGGGCGAAAAGTCAGGCGGCAGATTTTAAGAAATATCTGATGCAGGAGCAGGAATTATTTTTCTCATTCCGCAAAGAAAGTTACAGAGTGCATCTGTGCGGAGTGGAAGTGTTTCCACAGGGATTTGCGGCGGTATGCAACGCCGGTTCAATGAAAGGATTTAACATGATAGCGGATATCGGGAATGGCACGATGAACGTGATGCAGATTGTGGATGGCAGACCATTAGAGAAAAGTCTTGTGACGGACAAATTTGGTGTTTCGATCTGTATGAAGGAAATACAAAAAGAACTGTCAAAATCAGCAGGGGAAAGCATACCGGAGGTTATGATTGAGCCGATGCTGATAAACGGATTACAGGGCAGAGCTGATACAACAGCAAAGGTTGTAGAGCGCATTGCCGCAGGATACGCAGAGAATATTTCAAAGCGCTTAATTGATTATGGATATAAAGAAAATCTGGTGCATCTCTATGTGATTGGCGGCGGGGGCTGCCTGCTCAGACATTACAGTGATATTGCCTCAAAAGGTAATGTGACTTTTATTGAGGACATCTGTGCAAATGCAAAAGGATATGAATACCTTGCAATGCAGAAACAGCGCAGACAGGCAGTGTAGAAATGGGGTTATGGAATGAGAAAGGCTTATAAATGCAGCAACATAAAATTCTGTATGGAAGATGAAAACCAGCGCAGGACTTGGGAATATTTGCAGGGCATTACACGAAAAGATGGTTCTTATGGGAAGATACTTTCTGATGCATTTGTGGAGGTTCTTGACAGAGGAATACAGGAGGTGAATAAGACGGAGGATGACTCTGCTATCTTAAAAGAACAGACTGTTGATGCTATTGAGGAAGTGCTGGACAGGGCATTGGAACAAAAATTCTATGATATGCTCCAAGAATTGAAGGGAGTTTTTACAGACCAAATCAGTAGAGGCTTTATAGAATATGTTCCTGCTTCTTGTTCCAGTGCAGACGATCCTATGCACAAAAGCGATGCGGAGGAAATGGAGCAGATGCAGGAGCCGGAATTGTCCGAGGATATGATGGCGTTTGCATTTGCAATGGGCGAATAGGCGGTTCCCAATTTTATATTCGGTACTCATTTCCGAAAAGGAAGCCTATGGAACGGTACCGAAAAACTTAAATTCGGTACTGTTGCCCAAAACGAATGACGGCTGTATTTTGCCGGAATGAGCAGTCTGTCGAATGGTTTTTCCGGCAGACCACGGATGCCGTCAGGCAGAATACCCTCGGAGAGCGCCTTACTTCTGATGCGTATGCGTCAGAAGTAATAAGGCGTTACTTTTGACAAAAGTAACAAAACCATAGTTAGTATGTATACATAAAAATATGAGAAAGAGAGTGATGCGTTGGCGGCAAAAACAATTTCTTTTCCAAAAGGGAAAGGACATCTTACGCACAATAACAGGGAATTTATCTGCAATAATGTGGTGCCGGAAAGGACAGCTTGGAACCGGATTTACATACAGGAACCATTAAAAGATGCTTATGAAAAATGCTTCGGACAGGCACTTCGGGATTATAATGCGGCGCAGAAGCGTAAAGACAGGCAGAAAGACGATTATTTGAAGGAGATTGAAAATTCTGGCAATAAGGAAAAGGCTTTTTATGAAAATATCGTACAGATAGGTAAAAAGACAGATACTCCGGTTACGGACGAAAACGGAATGCTGACAGAGGAGGCAAAAGCGGCAATAGAAGTCTTAGACTGCTATGCAAAGACTTTTCAGGAGCGCAATCCGAATCTATATTTATTCAACTGTGTGATGCATCTGGATGAGGCAACACCGCATCTACATATAGACTATATTCCGGTAGCGCATGGATATAAAAATGGCATGAAGACACGCAACAGTCTGACAAAGGCATTCCAGCAGATGGGATTTGCAAAAGCGGTCAGTAGAAAGCAGAATGAAACTGTCGCATGGCAGGAACGGGAGAGGGAATATCTGACAGAACTGTGCAGGGAGCAGGGGATTGAGATAGAAGTTCTCGGTGTACAGCGTGATAATCTGTCATTGCCGGAATATAAAGCCGCAATGCGAGAAGTGGAGGAGTTGGAACAACAGGCGGCGGTGCTGGATAAGCGGAATGAGGCTCTTGAGCAACAGAATGATGATCTTGCGCAGAAAACAGCAGAACTTCGTGGACAGGTGCAAGAAATGGAGGTACAAAACAATGAGCTGGTTTTACAGGCACAGAAACTCACAGAGCAGATTGAGGAAGCAGAGGAAAAAGAAAAAGCAGCGAAGGAGGTTCTTGCGAAACATGATTTGAGGGCGGAAACATTTAAAATGATTTCAAAGGAAGTGGCGGCAGAAACAAAAAATATGAAAAGCGTTGCTGTTCCAGTGACAAATCTTTTCGGCAGTGAGGAATATGTCAAAGTAAAGAAAAGTGACTGGAATAAAATACTGGATGCTTTCAGCAAGGCAGTATCAAGAAATCATCTCTTGGAAAAGTATGAGAAGAAAATTTCTGGTCTGGAGAAAAAGATAGCTGTGCTTACAGATCAGGTTGAAAAACTAAAGAGGTTTGTAGCATCAAGAGGACTTGGAGAGGCGTTTGTGGAATTTATAAAATCGCTTGCGCCAAAGACGATGAAACAAAAACTGGAAGATGCAAAATTGGATGCGGTTGAACATAACCGTCATAGAAAAAATCAGCAGGCATTGCCTGAAAAAAATAAGCGGTGGCAGCAGGAAATGTAGAGTTTATAGAAAGAGAGGAGCAGAAAATGAACATAACTTATGAGAAATGTGAAGATTATTTGATACCGAATTTAATTCCCGATCCAGAGCCGGAGGGGGAGTTGAGGAAATTTGGATTGATGCGGAAGTCTTATTTGAAAAATTATAGGAGAGGAATTTATTCGGGATTGCTGTTATCGGGAGAATTAAAGAAGCATCTGCTGATGATACAGGAACAGGCAGAGGAAAGATTTGATTTGCTGGTGGAGCAGATGGCGGAGAGGGAGGGAGTGACGGAGCAATTAAAGGCACACGAACAGATGCTTTGGGTGCAGAGAATGAATGGCATTAGGGCGAGGGCGGAAGAGATTGTGATGGAGGAAATTATATACACATTATAATAAGTTAGAGTGGGGCAGAGAGTATCTACCTCATTTGTAAGTTTTATGCAATTTTAAGAAGTATTTAAATGACAATTTGGATATTTTGTAGTAAAATTAATTTGGAAAATTATGCAAGGAGGTTGTCCAATGATCGACAACAAAAAGGAACAAGAGAGAGAAGAACTTCATCGTACCATATGGAATATGGCGAATGAACTTAGAGGAAGCGTGGATGGATGGGATTTCAAACAGTATGTGTTAGGCCACTTATAAATATTTTTTGACGCAAAATGGCAAAATTTCTGCATAAGAAAAACACTTATGCCAATGCTGGTATAAGCACAAGGTTTCTAACG
>CAJTCH010000132.1 GCA_910574715.1 Lachnospiraceae bacterium
AATTACGCATAACACAATTAATTCAGGAAATGCAGGAAATGTCAGTAATTGATAAGGATTTACTGGCTTCTTAAGCATATAAACTTTTTACTGTCCAGCATTGATACTGAACACCGGAAAATATATGTGTGGGACGAGATGTATGAAAATGGTCTTTCCAACCGGAAGATTTTTGAGCATATCCAGTCAATGGGATATGGGAAAGAAAAGATCATTGCCGATTGTGCAGAACCGAAGAGCATTGACCAGTTAAGGGGTTACGGTCTCCGGGTAAACGGCGCTGAAAAGGGGAAAGACAGTATTAATAACGGTATCCAGTTTATTCAGGATTATGAGATCATCATCCATCCCCGTTGCGTGAATTTCCTGACAGAGATCAGCAATTATACGTGGGATAAGGATAAGCTTGGAAACAAGCTGAATAGGCCGATAGATGATTTTAATCACCTGATGGATGCAATGAGATATGCGTTGGAGTCTTATATTGTGGTCGGCAGATGGTTGTTTTAAGAGAGGTGATGAAAGTGAATATTTTAGGCACAGAATATAGTTTTGAACATGACACCGAAGAACTCACAAAGTTGGGGAATGATGGAATCTATCAGCAATACAGCAAAAGGATTGCAGTGCGTGAGGTGTCGGATATGCTGGATGAAACCGACGATATGAAAGCAAAGAGATTGCGGTATAACGAAGTGTGCAGGCATGAAGCGATTCATGCTTTTTTTGGTGAAGCAGGGCTTGAGCAGTATAATGAGGATGAAATGCTGGTGTCTTTTTTAGCCATCAATTTCCCGAAGATGGATGAACTGTTTAAGAAGCAGGGATGGCTTGGTTTAGATGGAGGTGATTAGCATTGCTGACAACACAAGAGATTCAAAATTTGATGGAAGAAGATATCAGTTCTGAAAAGAAAAGGCTTGCGAGGATTGGGGAACGCTATTACAACGGCGAGCATGATATTTTAAAATATCAGATTTATTATTATGATGCTGACGGCAAACTCCAACTTGATAAATTCAAGAGCAATATCAGGATCAGTCATCCATTTTTCACAGAATTGGTAGATCAGCAGGTACAATATATGCTATCCGGGGATGGGAATATCATCCGATCTGACATTCCGGAGCTGCAGACCGCACTTGATGATTATTTCAATGATGACTTCTATTCGGAAGTGTATGAGCTGCTGATCGGGACGGCGAGTAAGGGATTTGAATATATGTATGCCGTGACGGATGCTGATGGCAGAACCAGATTTGAGTGTGCTGATTCGATGGGAGTGGTCGAGGTTCGGGCAAAAGATACGGATGATGGATGTGAATATTTTATTTACTGGTATGTGGACCGTATCGAGAAAGGACAGAAGAAGATCAAGCGTATTCAGGTGTGGGATTCGGAACAAGTGTATTTTTATGTACAGGCTGATGAGGGCAGGATTTTGCCGGATGATTCTGTGGAGATGAACCCAAGGCTGCATACCGTATTTACGGATCCGAAAGGAAGGAGATACGGCAAGGGCTTTGGGTTCATTCCGTTCTGGCGTTTGGATAACGGCAGGAAGCAGGTCAGCGGTTTAAAGCCTGTAAAAGATTTGATCGACGATTATGATCTAATGGCCTGCAGCCTTTCCAACAATCTGCAGGATTTTACGGATGCCTTGTATGTGGTATCCGGTTTTCAAGGAAATAACCTGGATGAAATGATCCAGAACATAAAAGCTAAGAAGCATATCGGTGTGGACAATGGCGGCGCTGTTGATATCAAGACCGTGGATATTCCCTATCAGGCAAGGCAGGCGAAACTGGAGTTGGATGAAAAGAATATTTACAGATTTGGTATGGGATTTAATTCTGCACAGCTTGGAGATGGGAATATTACCAATATTGTGATCAAGTCCAGATATGCTTTGCTCGATCTGAAATGCAATAAACTGGAAATCAGGTTGAAGCAGTTTTTCCGGAAATTGCTGAAGGTGGTATTGGATGAGATCAATGCTGCAAACGAAACGGATTACCAGATGAAAGATGTTTACTTTGTCTTTGACCGGGAGGTGATGACCAACGCTCAGGATAATGCAGAGATTGAAAAGACAGATGCGGAGAAGCAGCAAGTTATGATCAATACCATTCTTTCTGTTGCAAATGTTCTTGACAGTGAGACGGTGGTCCAGACGATATGTGAGATTTTGGATATTGATTATGACGAGATCAGGGATAAACTTCCAAAGGATGAAGAGCAGGATACGAGACAGGCCGAACAGGTATTAAACAATATCGTTCCCGATGATGGCGGTGATACAGGTGAATAAGAGGCAGCTTGAAGTTCTGAAATATCAGATGCAGAATGAAAAGAAAATCCTACAGCTCTTGAAACAGGTATATCAACGGGCTTCCATGGATTGTGAACGGAAGATCAGGGAGTTGGCAGGCCGTACCGATATGGAGAATCTGCAGTCCATCATTTACCAGAAGCAGTATCAGGAAGCATTGAAAAAGCAGCTTGACGGCTTTCTGGATGCCTTACAGAATAAAGAATTCGAAAATATAGCGGAATACCTTACCGGGTGTTATGAGGATGGTTTTTTAGGAGCCCTTTATGACATGCATGGTCAGGGTATTCCGTTCATTTTTCCCATTGACCGGGCCCAGGTTGTAGATGCCGTTCAGACTGACAGCAAGATCTCTACGAATCTGTATACTCGACTTGGTGAGGATGTAAGCTATTTGAAGAAGTCGATCCGGGCGGAGTTGTCAAGAGGGATTGCGAACGGTTTGACGTGGACAGAGATGGCAGCACATATTGCGCATGGTATGAACAGCCCTTTCCATAAAGCCATGAATAAAGCCATACGAATCTCCAGGACGGAAGGTCACAGGATACAGAACCGTGCACAGATGGATATGTTGAATAAAGCAAAAGAAAATGGTGCGGATGTAGTGAAGCAGTGGATCTCCACACTGGATGACCGGACCAGGGAATCACATAAGGTTCTTGACGGCCAGATTCGGGAGATTGAGGATTATTTTGAAGTAAACGGTCATAAGGCAAAGTATCCTGGCGGTTTCGGTGTGGCATCTGAAGATATCCATTGCCGCTGCTGTATGGGACAGAGAGCAAAGTGGAATCTGAATCAGGATGAGCTTAATACCCTGAAAGATCGCGCTTCGTATTTTGGGTTAGACAAGACGATAGATTTTGAGGATTTTAAGAATAAATATTTGCAGGTTCCAGACACAACTGGTAAAATAGATATAAGTAATGAGAACTGGCACGGACTTCATTTTCCTCAGAATTACAAGTCGAAAAAGGAAGCGGTTAAGTCTTTGTTCGATAAATATGGTATTGCATTTTCTGATTCAAGAAAATATCCGATTGATGAAGAAATACTTTGTGATGCGGTAAGCTGGATGGATGCATTTGAGAAGGAATACCCTGATTTTGTGAAATCTAATCCGGCAAAACTTCCTAAACTGGCTGTAAAAGCACCGTCTTCGATGAAAACTTCGTTGGGGTATTTTCAATATTATCGGAACGGTACACCTGTTGAAATGGCTTTAAACGGCAAATATCATTCAGATAAGCAAGCATTTGAGGAATATGTGAAACGCTGTGCAGGGAATAAATGGACAGTTGCAAATGCAACTACACGGAAGACGTTCGTGCATGAATATGGTCATTATGTATCTAATAGCATGTGTGTAATAAATGGCCACGGTTGGGAACATGATTTTATAGAGGAATGTGTTGATGAATACAAGAAGGCGCATCCGGAGTATACAAAAACAAGTTATATAGGGTTGCAGAAGGATTGTGATGAAGTCAGCAGGTATGGAATGAAATCTGAGTCGGAATGTTTTGCTGAAACTTTTGCTGAATATTACGGTGGTGAAAATCCACGTGAATTTGCACAGATTTTTGGAAGGAAACTAGATAATCTACTGAAAGGAATCAAATAGTATGTTAGAAGAACCAAGATTTATACAAAAAGGATATGAATATTTTGATGACAATACAGGAAAATGGTGCATCAAAGAGGATGCGCCGGAATGGGCAAAAAAGGAGTTTCAAGAATTTTACAATCATATTGATCCAGAGCCCGATGATGACGGTATAGTAACGATCGCCTGATAAGTGAACGAGTGGAGATAAAGTGTAATAATACTTTCCCAATCTGCCGGACTATAGAGTACTGACAGACTGGGATGAATTCTTTCTAGGGCGACCACGTGGGCGCTTTGGCTTCTGCTCATACTGATCTTTGGGCTTGGGTTTACGGCCACGTTTCTTGGGTGCTGGCTTTGGTATCGGTTTTGACAGACCCAAGGCCTCAAGTTCCTCAAATACAATCTGCAGTGTGTGAACCCAGTATCCATCATCTGTTGCCGGTTCTTCCGGGGCATCTGTTCTACGCCAGGCTGATGATAGGTCATCCATCAGTTCTCCATAGGACATATGGTCAAATAATCCTGCCGTCCGCGCCTTTCGTATGATACGGCAGGTGGCAACTGTAGACAGGAAGTTCACAAACTCACCGCCGATGACGGAATAATCATTCTGCACATCGGTATGATCCAGGCATTCATCGCTTTTATACCGATTAAATACCAGTTCCAGAAGCCAGCGGTCCTCATAACAAAAGTATGCCGTTTTCGCATCTAAGTCCTGGTCGGATTCAAGAACGATTACACCAAAAACAGCTTGTTTCTTTGCGTATTTCTCTGGGAGAAAGGTATTTTTCTTCTGAGCGTTCGCAAGATAGGCTGCTTCTTCAGCTGATGCTTTTTTCGTATCCTTGAATGCATATAGGTATCGGCCGCCCTTGATCTGTTTCTTCTTATAAACTATATGAGCGGCAATGCCAGTTAGTACTCCTTCGAAGGAAAGCATATCATTATCCGATATGCGGGCATCATTCCGTTTGATCGGCGTAAGGAAATGAAGATCCGGACGCTCCTGCAATTCTGCTTTGATTTTGCTTGGAGGGAATCCTTTGTCAGCAACAATGATCCCTTTGCGAATGTCATTATCACGGATAAACGCCGGATAGGAACTGGCATCAATACTGTTTCCCGGAAATACTTCGGCACAAACCGGTTCCATCCGCTCGATGTCATAAGCATATAGGACAGACACTTCACTGCAGCCCCTTACTCTTGCCTTACGGGAATAGGCAGAAAGATCATTGACCTTGCTGTTATCCTGTTTCAGCGTGCCATCAATCGCCACATGATGGTCGGCGGAAGTCGATTGAATACGTAACTGGTAGAACTGTTTGCGCCTGGAACCGTCCATCCCAATCCTTTGCAGAAGGTTTCCAATAGAATTCGGGGACATTGCTGCTCCGGGATAATCTTTGCAGACGAATGTCCTATGGTAATGTGTTGCCATCCGGTTTGCGGTAACAGCCGGCTTGATCACTTTAAGGGTCGCAATAGACATCATTGCATAAGCATCCGATGGATCGTACACAGCAAGGAGATCTGACACAAGGTCTTTCGTGACAGACTTAACAAGTGCGGAAGCGCCATAGGACAGCATATCCGGTTCTGCAGAAGTTCCTGCTTTCGACTCGTGGATTGGCACATATTTATGATCAATGATGTGACCGACCACCTTGCCGTTTCGCGGCTGGGGATTGCCACCGGGAACATATTTAGAAGAGGAACGTTGCCTGACAGCATAACGTTTGGGGCCATCCCGGCCGTTGTCATCCACTATGGTATTAACCGGTCTTGGAACTGCTCTGATATCAGCAGGTACGGGCATAAAAATCACTCCTTTATATAGTCCTATTATAACACATTAGGACTATACATAATAGAGTTTTATACA
>CAJTCH010000133.1 GCA_910574715.1 Lachnospiraceae bacterium
GAA
Organism: Lachnospiraceae bacterium; assembly: GCA_910574715.1. Taxonomy (GTDB): domain Bacteria; phylum Bacillota; class Clostridia; order Lachnospirales; family Lachnospiraceae; genus Sporofaciens. The sequence continues at coordinate 4 of CAJTCH010000133.1, forward strand.
GAGAAACTGTTAAGATGGATGGAGAATACGCCGGTTTATCTTCAGCTGCAATGGTTTGACACTGTGGAAGAGGTAAAGGTATCGTCCGAACTGCGTAACAAACGATGGAACACGGAGATTACCGCGCGGGATGCTCTATATCTTGAGAAATTGGGGATGTCTACGCACTAAATTTTTTTAGTGTGTATTATACGACTTTTGGGATAATATAAAGCCGCGAATAGTTATCTATCCCCGGCTAAAATGCAAACGCAGTATTTGTCCTCAACATCCCCTGCGTAAAGGCAATCTGCTCTGGGAAATCGCTAAGCAGCAGGTTGTTAATCTGCTTCACGGAGTCTCACCCCTCCGAGGAACTCTCGAAGCTGCGTACAGGAGTATCATTATCTTTCTGACTGTCACCGCCATATCGGGACAACCCGATACTTATAGCAGAGATTCTCGCTCATTCATAAATATATAGGGTCTTGGCGTACCTGCTAAAATAGCTAATCATCAGAAATAAAGTCTTAGCGAATGACTTATTCAATTGTCAAACTACAGCAAAGACGTATTCCTAGCAGCTGCTAGAAATCAACCTCTTCACTTATTTGGAATTGAAACGCTAAATGACACCCTGTTTTATGAAAAAAATCAAAATATTTTTTCCACATTAAAATTACTCCATAAACGCAAAAAGCCGCCTGTTCCGATGAAAGAACAGACGGCTGCTGATAATTTTCAAATTAGAATTTGACAAATTAATATCCTCTATATTGATGGAGTAAATCACTAAGTTTCTCATTTTTCTTAATAAAGTCCATTAAATATTCATCTGTTATTTCAAATTGAATATTTCCATCCTTTATACGGGTTTTTGTTGCAAGTACTTGTTCACCACTTTTAGAAGTTATTCTAAAACCATGAATAATCCTATTCCTCATATCTACAACTTCTAAAAACAAGTCCTTAATCTCAGTATCCCCACATCTACTGGAAATTGTTTCTGAAATAGTCTCTTCTAGCTTACCTATTGTAAACCTCTAAGAGAACCTGTCGTTGATAGTTTCCTCTGAACGCATGACAACTTAAAAACGTCCACTGGACGTTTTTGTCATATGCATGGCAACAAAAAAGAGGATTGCAAAATCTCCTATTGGATAATTCCGCAATCCCCTTTTCATTGTAATTCGTTTATTTCTCTTGTCAAAATCAATATAGTTATATGAAATGTGCGATTTTTTGACCTCTGCACAACTTTCTGCATCAAATGATGTAAGTTTGATGTAAGGATGTAAATCAAGGGTCTAAAACCATTGATGTTTTTTTCCTGCTTTGCGCCTTAATACAGCTTCGCCCCCGCCGGAATCCGATCATCTACCATCAAAAGGTTCAGTCCTTCACGGCCATCCTCCTCATGCACTGCAGAGATCAGCATTCCCTCTGAATCAATACCCATCATCTTTCTCGGCGGAAGGTTTACAATCGCAATTGCCGTCTTTCCAACCAGCTCTTCCGGCTCATAATACTCATGAATACCGCTTAAAATCGTACGTTTCCGCTCTGTTCCGTCGTTCAGAGTGAACTTCAGAAGCTTCTTGCTCTTTGGAACCGCCTCACACGCTTCAATCTTCACAGCACGAAAATCCGACTTGCTAAATGTCTCAAAATCAACTGCTTCTTCAAATAACGGCTCGATCTTCACATTAGAAAAATCAATCTTTTCTTCAACCTTTTCCTCTGCTTTTGATGCTTCAACAGCCTTAGAACTTACGTTATTTTCTGCCTTTACACCGCCTAATGACTTCAGCGTCGGGAGAGTAAGAACATTCCATGGCGAGAATCTTCCCTACCCTCCAAACGCCTATTTTACTGGATTTTTCAAATTTGTTACCATACCGCCTGCGGCGGCACAAATGATGACGAAAGCCTCGATTCCATATTTCCATATAGACTAAATGGGTGTATTCTTATTTTCAGAGACGCCAGCATACTACAGAGCACGTTGTAACGCCTGGAGATCCAGAGCCCGAAAATTTATCAGTTGCCGCCATCCTTCTTGCACAAATGATAGGCGCTTTTAAAGCCCGTATACTTATGAATAAACCCGTCCTTAAAGGGTTCCCGCAGGGATAGCAGTCACTGCGGCGTCTCTTTTTCAGCCCTTCCATTTCTGAAAGGAGGCCCCTATGGCATCAAAAAAACGCAATACACAAAAGAAACACATCCGGTCTGAGGGAACCTATTCTTCCGAAGAACTCAAATGCCTTACACTTGATGACGGCACCCGCGTCATCACATCTGCTGACGGTATATCAAACGCCCGGTCTGCGCGGGCATTGATGTCCACAAGGAAATCCTCATGGCCGCCGTCTGCCGGACGGATCCCGAAACCCTGAAAGCAGTCTTTTACGTCAGACAGTTCCAGTCGACAAACAAGGATATCCGCAATATGGCGCAATGGTTCTAAGCCCATGGTGTACGAGATGTCTGCATGGAATCTACCGGCAAATATTGGATTCCTGTTTTCAATATCCTGGAGCAGTGCGGTCTCAAGCCCGTCCTGACACATCCGAAATACGTCAAACAGGCCAAAGGGCGGAAAACGGATTTCCGGGATGCCATCCATATCGCCAGCCTGTTCCGGATGGATCTTGTCGTGGCATCCTTCATCCCACCAGCGGACATCCGGGATTTGAGGGAACTGTGCCGCTACCGTCTGAAGCTTACTTACATGCGGACTTCCGAGAAAAACCGTTTCCAAAATTCCATGACTGTATCCAAGGTGAGGCTGGACTGCGTGTTCTCCGATCCCTTTGGAAAATCTGCATCTGCCATCATGGAATATCTGATCGAGACAGATCCGGACCAGGTCAGCGATGAGGAGATACTGAACCTGGTGGACCGCCGGGTTCAGGCATCCAACGAAGATATCCTTGAAAGCATCCACGGCTATGAATTCATAGGAGTCCAGCGCGACAAACTGAACATCATCCAGCTACATCTCGGGCAGCTGAATGAATGCATCCGGTTGATTGATGAAAAACTGGAATATTACCGTCAAAAATACTTCCGTATCATCCGCCATCTGGTAACGATGGTAGGTATCACGGACATATCCGCCCTGTATATCCTGGGTGAGATTGGGACAGACATGTCCGTTTGGAAGGATGATGCCGCTCTTTCCTGCTGGGCGGGTCTCTCTCCGGCAAATAATGCAAGCGCAGGGAAGAAGAAGTCCACAAGGACGGGGGACGGCGGGCATTATCTGAAGCCCCTGCTCGTCCAATGTGCGCTTGCGGCTGCAAAAAGCACGCGGAAAGATCCCTATTTCCATTGTAAATACGAAACGCTGAAAAAGCGCCGGGGCCACAAAAAAGCGATCATCGCTATCGCAAGAAAAATGCTTGTGGCCATTTACCATATGATCCGGGATGATGCAGATTTCCTTCCGGTGGATTATGAAGATACCATACAAAACACCAAGAAAACTAAAGGGCTGAATTTAAACAATGTCATCGCTTTCTTAAAAGAACAGGGCGCTGATGAAAGCACGATCCACCTGATTGAGACACAGTGCTGTGGCAAGGAGACAGAAACGACAGATACCTGCAGCAAGTCACCTGTTGTCCAGGATGCAAAAGAAAAGCAATCCACTTCAGGAAGTGCAGATATATCCCAGCCAATACAGGAATCTGTAAATGGAAGTCCGGTACTTATCTCCGGCTCCCAACAGGGTCATGCCCTAAATTGTCCTCCAAAAGATCCTGCGGTGGCAACTGCTACAGCCTAAACTGGATTGCTGTAGCTTATTGTATCATATCGTATCCCATTTAAAAAGCCCCTTTTCATGGGGAGGGGGATTTTATGCCCTTTTGCACTCTACAAGTCCTACAAAGCTTTCATACTTATTATATCCTGTAACTCTCTGCCTCTATAGATAAATCCGTTTCCGATTGGTACAAAAATGGTACAAAATTGGTACAATCTTCTTACACCTCATATTTCTTCATCTCGTCCTCTGTTAATGGACGCCCAAGCCTTTGGGTCTGCAAAATCGCTTCTCTGAGACGATATACCTTCCCTCCAGACGGTGCGGTTAATCGTCCATCCAGCATTGCTTCACCAAAACAGTCCAATCTGTCTCTCACTATCTGAGGTTTTCTTTCTGCAACAATCATCTCATTCACCCTCCTTAAAATACTTGTTTATCAACTGTGCTGCACCGTAACTATCTATATACATTGTATGCCAATCAATACATTTTGCATTCAGAGTTTTCTCATAATGAGCCACCAAATCTGTTTTGGCGGTAAACTGTACATACCCTTCATTTCCGACATCCCAACTTAACTTACACGCTATCGCAAATAAATGAGCGCCTACGCCTTTATATCTGCCGCCACTTCCGATATTAAATGGTGCCGCCTCAACAATATCCACATGCGTATAATATTGAGAACGGATATGCTTTAGGGCAATCATACCCTGCACTTCTTCACTTCCCTTGAGCAAAAGCTCATAGACTTCATATCCTTCTTTATGCGGAATACTCCAATCAAATTGCCAACCAGCAATATTCAGCCTTACGGCGTCAGCTTTCGTAATAGTTCTTGCTACAAGCCGATATTCTGTGTCCTTCATCTCGCCTGTTGCCGTACATACCAGACAGTCCGTCATTGCGTCTATAACGATATTTATCTCCATCTATCCTGCCCTCTCTATTCTAATAATTATTATACCTGAAATCCAACCTCATTAACACCCTAAGTTTTTAAAATTTATACAGCCTCTGAATCTTCCAATCCGTCCTCTCTTGATTCCATGCGTTTTTGCAGGATTTCAAACTCCTTCTTCTTTAACTCTTTTGTCACATCCGTATAGATATCCAAAGTTGTTTTTACATCCTTATGCCCCAAGACATCCTGGACTACCTTGACATTAATCCCTTCTTCTACCAATCGGGTCGTAAAGGTATGCCGTAAGGAATGACAGCTAAACCTCGGTAATAATACCGGATTAGACTCATTTTTCTTAAACTGTTCATCATTACAGTCACGTATAATTCTTCGCAAGGCTTTATTCAGAGTTCCCTGGTGCTGCGCAGCCCCAAAACGGTTGACAAATATAAAGTCCGTATAACCGTCTATTGTAACTTTACATCTGATATCGTTTGACTCCTGATATCTTTTTTCTTCTTGAAATGCTTCCTTTACATAATTAAGCATAGGAATCTTTCTGTTACCCGCTGTAGTCTTTGGTGTATGGACGTTGAAATAGCAACCATTTTTTGCGTGATTATAATATACGAGCGTATGATTGACATCAATAATCCCATCTTCCAAATCAATATCGCACCAGCGAAGCCCCGTCACTTCCCCTACACGCATTCCGGTTCCGACCATGACAGCAAATATCGTGTACCAGTGATGATACCTTGTTTTCTCAGACTTTAAGTATTGAAGGAACAAGTCTTGTTCTGGAATACCTGAATCCGTGAACTTCGTTTAAAGTAATACTTTGGCATGCTTCTAAAATTCAATATCTTGATATATATCGGCTAAGATATGGTGCTCACCGAATAGGTGGATAATTATTGCCTTTTT
>CAJTCH010000134.1 GCA_910574715.1 Lachnospiraceae bacterium
TTTCTTTCATTGTGCAATATTGGAAACAGTTGCTATTGGCATGGTGTCTATGATGTACGCAATTATCGTCTGGTAATACTGTAATGAGATTAGACCAACATATTTATTGACTAACACCATTTATTATTATACTCACGGCCGATGTAATCTGACGCTCAGTTTATAGACCGGCGCTGATCGCTTCTCCGACGCTTTTCACGCCGATAACCGTAACTCCGTCAACCTTCCCTACCGCCTTTACCGACACCTCGGGGAGCACGCAGGTCTTGAATCCCAACTTCTTCGCCTCAGCCACCCTCTGCTCCGGCATGGTAACGGCACGCACCTCTCCGCTCAAGCCCACCTCGCCAAACACGATCACATCCTCCGCGATCGGCCTGTTCTTGTAACTGGAAGCAATCGCCATCACGATCCCAAGATCCGCCGCCGGTTCATTAAGGCGGATCCCGCCGGCGATATTCACATAGGCGTCATAGCTTGACAGGGGCAGCCCTAAGCGCTTCTCCAGCACCGCCATCAGGAGATTGACCCTGTTATAGTCAAGCCCCGCCGCCGTTCTTCTCGGCATCCCGAAGTTACTCTTGCAGACCAGCGCCTGGATCTCCATGAGCATCGGCCTGGTACCCTCCATCGCACAGGCGACCACGGAACCGGATGCGTGCTCCGGCTTGCCGCTCAGCATGAATTCCGACGGGTTCTTCACCTCTGCAAGTCCTTCTTTGCGCATCTCAAATACTCCGATCTCATTGGTTGAACCGAAACGGTTCTTCACCCCCCGCAAGATCCGGTAGGAAGCATGGCGGTCCCCTTCAAAATACAGCACCGTATCCACCATATGCTCTAAGACTCTTGGGCCTGCCACCGTTCCTTCCTTGGTTACATGTCCGACGATAAAGATAGAGATATTGAAGCCCTTGGCAAGCTGCATAAATATATTCGTAGACTCCCGTACCTGGGTCACGCTTCCCGGCGCAGAGGCGACTTCTTCGTTGTACATCGTCTGGATGGAATCGATCACCACCATATCCGGCTTCTGCTGCTCGATGATCCCCCTGATGACATCAAGGCTCGTCTCACATAAGAGATACAGATTCTCCGTGAACTCGCCCATACGGTTGGCGCGAAGCTTGATCTGCTTTAACGACTCCTCTCCGGATATATATAGAAGCTTCCTTCCGGCTGCCGACAGACGTTGGCAGACCTGCAGAAGCAATGTGGACTTGCCGATCCCCGGGTCGCCGCCGACCAGTACCAGGGATCCCTTCACGATCCCGCCTCCAAGCACCCTGTCCAACTCTTCGATCCCGGTGAGCATCCGGTCGTCTTCATCCGTCTCCACACTTGAGAGGGTTACGACCTGGACCTCCCGCCGTTCTTTGACTGATCTGGACGCGGCGGGCGCCGCCTTCTCCTCCACGAATGTATTCCACTCCTTACACGCCGGACACTGACCCAGCCACTTGCTCTCTTCATGCCCGCAATTCTGGCAGAAATATACGCTTTTCTTTGATTTTGCCATGCTTATCCTCCTATTCGGCATAAAAAGAGGCCGCTCATGCAGCCCCTCTTTCTACATCCAGATTATTTTCTAACTACTCTGACCGCTACGCTCCGGTCCCCCTCAAGCTCCGCGCTGACACTCAGCTTCCCACTCAAGTTCGTCTTCATATCCCCAACATTCACATCGTCCATATACACCTTGTACTCGCTGTCCGCCTCAAGCTCCAGGGTAAACTGTGCATCCTTCGTACCGGACACCTTGAACGACACGGTGTCTTCATCTGCCTTGAAATTCTCAACAGCGGTACCTGGAACAGACTCATATACGAACATGCCGTTCTTCTCAAGCTTCGTAATCTCAGCAAAAGTCTTCACCTTATATATATCTCCCTGAAATTCGAATCCGTCAAGTTTTGTCTTGCTTCCAAGAGTATAATCGCCAAAACTAAGGGTTCCATCTGCTTCAGTTTTTAATAATTCTTTCACTGCTGCCATATTGATCTCTCCTCCTGAGGTTCTTCTTTTGTACCCCTATTATATCTCATATTCTGTCTAATTTGTAGTCTTTGGGGTAAATTTTATTTCTTTTTTAGACAGCCCGATAACTACTTCTGAATCTCTCGTGACCTCGCCGCTTAAGATCGCCTCCGCAAGTCCGTCCTCCAGTTGATTCTGGACCGCTCTCCTTAGCGGACGCGCACCGTACTTCTGATCCGTCCCTGTCTCTACGATGTGCTTCTTCACAGAATCCCTGATCGTAAGACGTATTCCAAGCTGATCTTCTGCACGCTTCTCAAATTCTCTGCATAACAGGCCTACGATCCGCTTCATCTGATCCGCATTCAGCGGATGGAATACCAGGATCTCGTCTATTCTGTTCAGGAACTCCGGACGGAAGATCAGACGGATCTCCTTCATTACATTCCCCTTCATCCGTTTATAATCGCCTGCCGCATCCTCCTTGACATTGAAGCCTAACTTCTTTGGATCAATGATGGTCTGCGCCCCTGCGTTGGAGGTCATAATGATCACCGTATTGCGAAAATCCACCTTCCGCCCCTGGGAATCCGTGATATGCCCGTCATCCAATACCTGGAGCAGGATATTGAACACATCCGGATGCGCCTTCTCTATCTCGTCAAACAACACGACCGAATAAGGTCTGCGCCGCACTCGCTCACTTAACTGTCCGCCGTCGTCATGGCCGATATATCCCGGAGGCGCCCCGATCATCTTGGCAACGCTGTGCTTCTCCATATACTCGGACATATCTACCCGGATCATGGACTCTTCATTGCCAAAGAGAGCCTCCGCCAGAGCCTTGGACAGCTCTGTCTTACCCACACCGGTAGGTCCAAGGAACAGAAATGACCCGATCGGGCGCTTGGGGTCCTTAAGACCTACCCGTCCCCTCTTGATCGCCTTCGCCACCGCAGTAACCGCTTCTTCCTGGCCGATCACCCTCTGGTGCAGCACCTTCTCAAGCTTATTAAGCCTTGCACTCTCCGACTCTGCCAGCTTCTGGACCGGTATCTTCGTCCACTGCGACACTACCTCTGCGATATCTTCTTCTATTACCGCCACCTTCCGGTCTGCGTTCTTCCGTTCAAAACGCTTCCGCACCTGCTCCAGCCGCTTCTCCACAGCCTCCTGTTCCTTGCGGATCCTGGACGCCTCCGGAATGTCGCCTTCCCGGATCGCATCTTCTAATTCATCCGTAAGTTCGGCGATCGTCTTCTCAAACTCCATCACGCTCTCCGGAACCTTGAATCCCCGGAGACTGACCTTCGAACAGGCCTCATCCAGCACATCGATGGCCTTATCCGGCAGGAAACGGTCGTTCACATAACGGCTTGCCAGCTTAACGGCAGCCTCCAGCGCTTCTTCCTCGATCTCTACATGATGATGGTCCTCATACCGCTTCTTAAGTCCCTGCAGGATATCCAGACAATGCTCCTCTGTCGGCTCCTCCACCGTGATCGGCTGGAACCTGCGCTCCAATGCCGCATCCTTCTCCAGATACTTGCGGTATTCCCCGATCGTCGTCGCACCGATCAGCTGCATCTCGCCTCTTGCCAGGGATGGCTTCAGAATGTTAGAGGCGTTGATGGCGCCTTCCGCGCCTCCCGCGCCGATGATGGTGTGCACCTCGTCCAGGAATAAGATCACATTCCCCGCAGACTTCACCTCCTGGATCATCCGCTTCATCCTCTCCTCAAACTCGCCCCTGTACTTCGAACCGGCGATCATCCCCGCCAGATCAAGGGTCAGGATACGCTTATCCTTCATCCCATCCGGAACAATGCCTGCCGCTATCTGAGCCGCCAGCCCCTCTATCACCGCCGTCTTCCCAACGCCCGGCTCTCCCACCAAACACGGATTGTTCTTCGTCCTGCGGCTTAATACCTGGATCAACCGGTTGATCTCGGCCTCTCTTCCAATGACTGGATCAAGCCTGCCCTCTTCCGCCTGAGCCGTCAGATCTGTGCCGTACTGCTCCAGCACGCCGCCTTCTCTGCGCCTTCCTCCGCCCTGCAGGATCTCCTCCTGATAATCCTTGGGATCTCCTCCAAGAACCGCGAAAATATCCTGATATAACTTCTGAACATTGATATTAAGTGTCAGCAATATACGGGTCGCCACACAGTCCGCATCCCGCAGGAGAGCCAGAAGCATGTGTTCTGTCCCGATCCTGTCTGAACGGAAATGAAGCGCCTCTGTCTTACTTTCTTCCAGAATGTATTCAAGCCTTGGGCTGGTCTCCGGCTGATGCGCCACCTCGACGGTTCCAAGGGGCGATACCAGTTCATCCACTACCTTGCGGATACTCTCTTCATTGACGCCGTTCATCCCCAGCACCTGTCCCGCGACACCGGTATAGACCTCCCGCAATCCTAGAAGCAGATGCTCCGTCCCTACATAAGGATGCTTAAGCTTCCTTGCAGTGCTCCTTGCAATCTTGATTACTTCATTTGCCTGTTCCGTATACTTCATGAATGTAGTTTCCTTTCCTGTCTGTTATTATCTATACTCTTCATATATCTCGTCCACCAGAGCGTGAACTTCTTCTTTGGAAATGTTCTTACATCTGCCTCTCGCCAGCAGCACCTGAAGCTGCTCTCTCATCTCCAGGAGCGCCCTCGCCTTATCCATATCAATGGCGATCACCGCACCCCTTCTTCTGTCAAGCTGAATAAACCCTTCCTGCTTAAGTATCGCGTATGCCTTGTTGACCGTATGCATATTAATGCCGACCGTATCGGCAAGCTGTCTCACCGACGGCAGGGAATCTCCCTCCCGGATCAGATTCATGGCTATGCCCATGATGATCTGGTTCTGAAGCTGGACATAGATCGCCTCATCGCTGTTAAAATCAATCTCTATCAGCATTCGTATCACCTTTTCTAATCTTGAATCTTATGTTATAGGCATACTATAACATAATTACAGAAAGCTTACAAGGTAAATTGTAAGCTATGCAGGCGCCGAATATGTTATACTGATAAGAGATCAGATAAAGGAGGGTCTGCCATGAGCTTATTTGACATCCGCAATCCATATATCACCGTCACCGCTTTCTACGCACTGAACCTGCCCGAGTACAGTATGTACCCACACAGCCATCACCGCTGCGAGATCATGTATCCTAATCTCCCGAAAAAATTATACACAGATTGACTGTATGATAGTATGAATCCATTGAAAATACGGGGTTTTTAGGCGCTCCCTCTTTACAAATATGTGTATAAGTTTTATAATATAAG
>CAJTCH010000135.1 GCA_910574715.1 Lachnospiraceae bacterium
ATCACCTCAAAATTCATTAGATAATCATATGATACTACTTTGGGTGTCCCAAAATCTGGACACTCAGCAAGACCAACATATTTTTTGACTAACACCTAATAAATAACAATGGAGATGAGAAATGATACATATAGCAATCTGCGATGATGAGCGTTCGTTTGTCGATTCACTGACAGAATTGATCAGACAGTATGCTCTGGAGAAGAGTGAAGAGATCAAGATTACAACATATTACGACGGACTGGAGCTGGTTGAAAAATACGATGCCACCATCGACCTGATCTTCCTGGATATCCAGATGAAGCTGGTAGACGGCTTAAGGACGGCGAAGCGGCTCCGCGAGCTGGATGAGAAGGTGGGGATCATCTTCCTTACCACACTGACTCAGCACGGTCTGGAAGGATATAAGTACCAGGCCTTGGATTATATTATCAAACCGATCCGGTACGCAAGGCTTAGATCGGAGCTTGACAGATTCCTTTCCCGCCGCAGCAGGGAAGAGAGTCCGTATATTGTGGTGAATAATGATTCGGGGAAGTACAAGATCATGCTGAACAGTCTCCGCTATGTAGAGACATTCAACCGGAATCTGTTGTTTCATACGGAGCAGGAGAATATCATCTGTTACAGGAGCATGAAGAAGGCGGCGCAGGAACTAATTCCCCATGGATTCGTGCGGTGCCACAGCAGTTATCTGGTCAACCTGTTCTATGTGAAAGGTGTCAGGAAGCTTGAGATCACGCTGGTCACCGGAGAAGTTCTTCCAATCAGCCAGCCCAAACGCAAGGAAGTCATGGAGCAATTGACGGATTACTGGGGGGATATGCTATGATACGATTGTTGGATGGGATATCGTTTCTGCTGAACTGGGGCAATGCATTCGTGGTCTTCCTGATGCTCCGGGATTTCCTGCCGCCCCGGGGCCGGACACGGATGCCGTGATTTCCGCGAATCCGGTCATCTTTATTGGTTCGGCGCTGTTCGCATTTATGACGGTAATGATATCCTGTCTGCTTCCGGCGCGTCTGGCGGGGAAGGTATCGCCCATAGAGGCGCTCAGATATACAGATGTTGATTCCGGTATCAGACGAAAGGATAAGAAGAGTGAGAAGGGCGCGTCTCTGACCGGAATGGCATGGTCGAACCTGTGGCGGAACAGGAAGAGGACCATACTGGTGATTCTGTCCCTGACCTTAGGGTTGGTGCTGATGAGTTTCTTTTATGCGAAGAACGTGAGCTTTGATATGGAGAAATATCTGTTAGAGCTTGCAGCGGCGGATTATCAGATTGATGATGCGACGAATGAACGTGTCGGCGGTTATGACCCGAACAGCTGGACGATCAGTGACGGTCTGATTAGGGATATCTCGGCGCTTGAAGGGCTTAAGGGAACCGGACGGCTGTACTCCAGAGAAGTGAGTATGCCGCTGAGCGTTCAGGCATGTGAGAATTACCAGGTATTTTACACGGAGGAAGAATTGGAGAACTACGCTTCCTTTGACCCCACATTTCCCAAATGGAAGGAAAACTTCGACCATGTGATGAACGGCGGGGAAGCGATTCATACCGTCTACGGGGCGGACGGCATGATCCTTGAAGCGGCAGCCGGCAAGGATTATATTCTGGCGGGAGAGTATGATGCAGAAAGATTCGCAGGCGGAGACTATGTCCTTGCCATCGGACCTTCGCTCGAAGCGCCGGAAGAGGTTCTTCCGACGTATTCCGTCGGAGAGAAGATTCAGATTGAGAACCGGGAATTCACAGTTATGGCGGTACTGAATCCGCTGCAGCCGATGGTGGAGGGATCGCACCCGATATTTGAGGTTCCTTTGGTTATGCCGGCAAAGGTCTTCACAGAGCTCTGGCCGGGAAGCAATCTGAGAAAATTTTATTTTGACGTGGATGACGGCAACATGGAGAATGCGGCAGAGCTTCTGCAGGCATATCAGCAGACGGAGAGCGCCGATATGAATATTGTATCGCGGAAAACGATGGAGGAACAGTATGAGGCAGAGACGAGATCGAAGGCTGTGATGGGCTATTCCGTCAGTATCGTGATTGCACTGGTGGGGATCCTGAATTATATCAACAGCATGGTGACGGCGATCATTTCACGGAAAAAGGAATTCGCCATGATCCAGAGTGTGGGTATGACGAAACGGCAGCTTCGAAGGATGTTAGCCTTTGAAGGACTCTATTATGTCGTGCTCACGCTGCTCATCGCATATATCCTGAGCACAGTGACCGTAGGTGTGCTCGTGCGTGCGCTGGTCGCCGGCGGATACGCAACCTTCCGGTTTACGCTGATGCCGCTTGTGGGATGTACGCCGGTGTTGATCTTGCTTGCATTTGTGATTCCGTATATCTGTTTCCGGAAGCTTGAGAAGCAGAGTGTTGTGGAGAGGCTTCGGACAGCGGAATAGATTATGACGACAGGAGGTTGACCAGACCTATGAATATCGTATTTGATGTAGATGATACCATGTACGATCTGATGGAGCCGTTCAGGATGGCTCATGAGAGATACTTTGCAGACCGGACTATGGCAGATTGTGCCGGACTTTTTGATCAGTCCAGAATATATTCGGATGTGATTCTGGAACAGGAGAGGCAGGGCATTGTCAGAAGTGAAGATGCTTTCTTCCGAAGGATACAGAGGACTTATCAGGATGCAGGAATCGATGTTACCCGGGAAGAAAGTGACAGATTTGAACAGGAATACCGGTATTGGCAGAGCAGGATCCGTATGTTCGGTTTTATGAAGGATATTCTGGATTATTGCAGGAAGGAGCGGATTCCAATGGCGGTCCTGACCAATGGGAACAGTGAAGGGCAGCGCAAGAAGACCAGCGCCTTGGGATTGAACCGCTGGATAGAAGAGGACAGGATCTTTGTTACGGGAGAGATTGGGTATCATAAACCCGATATCCGTGCATTCCGTGCAGTAGAAGAGAGGACCGGATTTGGGCCGAGGGATACCTGGTATGTAGGGGACAGCTATGAATCTGACGTGGAGGGTGCCAGCCGTGCAGGCTGGCACACCGTATGGCTGAACCACAGGAAGCGTCCTTGTCCGTCTCCGAACAGTCTGGCAGAGGTCGAAGTAAAGGAGGGGAGGGAGCTTTTAGGAAGGTTACGCGGCAGATTTTAGATGGTATTTCAGTCCCCGAAAATATATTCGGGGATTGTATGTATAAAGAGGATGTGCTATACTTCGAACTAAGAATTCTAAGAGACGTTCGTCTTTTATATTCTGACCGGCAATTCGCCGGAGAGTTATCCAAGGTTATGAATGAATGCAGAGTTATTACAGAATTAACTGCAGGTTGAGTTATATTGCTCAAGATACTACCTTTTATAGAAGTCTGTTTCATGGTATGATGATAAGCAGTAAGGGGAATTCTTCTCAATCTGATACTGTAATACTGTGCAGAAGAAAGGAGAATTTCTATGATGAAAACAATGATTTACACACCAAATGAAACGCAGACGGAATACAATCTGGCAGGTTCATTGTCCGGCATAAATGAAGTACAGCCGCAGGAAGATTTTATAATGCATCCTACAATTGATGTATGTTTTGCCGGCCTGATGGATAATCCTACTGTGCGGAAGGGCTTTTGCGCCGCCGTGATGCGGGTGAAGCCAGAAGAGATTGAAGAGACAGAGCTTCTTCCCACACATCTTCACCGTGAATATGCAGATGATAAGCTTGGTATCCTGGATGTGCGGGTACGTTTAAAGAACGGAATACAGATCAACATGGAGATGCAGGTGAAGAAGTATCCGTTCTGGGATGAACGCGCATTATTCTATCTAAGCAAGATGTTTACGGAGCAGCTGAGGGAAGGAGAAGCTTACGGCAGACTGAAAAAGTCTATCCAGGTCAGTATACTGGATTTCATTCTGTTTCCGGATGATGCCAGGTATTACCGCACGATGCATTTTCGGGATGATGAGACAGGAAAGCTCTATAATGATAAGATGGAATTACAGATTCTTGAGCTTAAGAAACTGCCGGGAGAGATTCAGGCAGGAGAGGATATCGCGAACTGGATGCGTTTCTTTAATGGGAAGAACCGAAAGGAGTTTGAGGATATGGCACGAGTAGATGAATATCTGGACGAGGCATATGAGGCATTGAAGAGATTGAGCGCAGATGATGAGAAGCGGTTGGAATATGAGGCGCGGGCAAAGGTCCTGAGAGATCATATCAACATGCTGGAGGGCATTAAAGAGGAAGGGGTGGAAGAAGGGAGAAAAGAGGGGTTAGAAGAAGGGAGAAAAGAAGGGAGAAAAGAAGGGTTGGAAGAAGGGAGAAAAGAAGGAATTCAAATGGTTGTTCGGGCAGTCGGCTTACATGTACAAGGTATGACGGATGAGGAGATTGCTCGTCAATGTAATATATCCAAGGAAGAAGTAAAGGGAATCTTAGCTTTATACAAGATACAAGGCGACTTCTTTTGATTTTATTGAATATGGCTCAAAGGGTACTTACTGCATGAAATTGCGCATTGTCCGGTTTCCCATTGCTGATGGGGTTTACGAATGCGTTGTCACAAACTTGCCAAGAGATGAATTCCCGCTGGAACGCATCCAGAAGCTGTATTTTTCCCGCTGGGGGATTGAAACATCCTTTCGTAAGTTGAAATATACGGTCGGTCTCAGTAATTTCCATACCTATAAGTCGGAATATGTGAAACAGGAAATCTGGGCAAGAATGGTTACATACAACCTCACGGAGACTCTGGTGAACCATACAGTGATTGAAAAGCGGGAAACCAAGCACAGCTATAAAATAAATTTCAGCTCCGCAGTTCATATCTGTAGATCGTTCCTCCGTCCGGCAACGGAAGAAAACCAATCAATGTGACAGCCCTGCTGCAAAAAGAGTTGATACCCATACGGAACGGGCGGCAATATCCAAGATTGAAAACCGCACATTTCTGAAGACCCCGATATTTTATATACCGGGCAGCTTAAGATAACTGTCACAATAACACAATAACACAATAACATACCGCAGCCTACGGCTGCAATCAAACCAAAAAGCAAAAAGAATCATCCTATTCGTAGATGCACGTGCTATAATGCACATATACGGTATCTTGTACCAAATCCATCGGGAACTAAATTCCCCTGCAAG
>CAJTCH010000136.1 GCA_910574715.1 Lachnospiraceae bacterium
ATATGTCAATACTTTTTTGAAAATTTAACAAAAATGTTTTCCGGGATATGGAGGAAAGCAAAAAAGAAGAACATGAAAAAAGAGCGGAAATTCGGGCTTAAAGAGTTTCCGAGACTGCTCTTTATTTTAAAAGGAGGAAAACATGAACGAAACAACAAATCTATTTATTATGCTTGGACTTATCGAGGATAAACCAGATAAATCCAATGAAAGTCAAGAAGATAAGGATTGCATGAATTACTTGTCAGAAGGGGAAAGAATATTATCATTAGCAAGGGAGAAAAAAGAACGGGTCGTTTTTAAAACTCATAACCTAACGGTTAGGTTGTGCGATTTAAAATATCCCCGGCTTGATGTGGAAGAATATAAAGCCAAGCAGCAAATACAAAGTGCTATAGAAAGAGAAATCAAAAAAAATCTAAAAGAAATAAAAACGGAGGAATGTCTAAGTAGCAAAGGCATTCCTTTTTTATTGCACTTTGTTAATAAAAACTATGGCTGCAAAATCGAATCTGCATCCAACTTATTTGAAAAAGGATTAGCCAGGGATGTCAGCCGGTCGAACATTATTTTAACAATTAAAATAAAAGACACAACATTTTATCTTCCATGCAGTCCTGGGAAACGTTTCTCTAATGGCAGCTATCATTACAAATCAAATCCTCGTCATTTCATCCATATGTACCATGCCGAAAACTTTTTTTATCCTTTGTTCGGAATAAACTGGCTTAACCAGCTGAAAATGGATTCTTTTGACGATCCGGATATCGAAAATACCATGAAGCACCTGATTCGTGACTTGGTATCGATATTGGAAAATTATAAATGGGATATGACTGATCTGCCAAAATGGTTTTCCAGCTATCTGATCGATTGTGGTTATCAGGAGGATACAATACATAACTGTTATATCAAAGCATCCGGTTCCGAAAGCAAACCGGCAACACTCTATAAGGATTATTTCAAAAGCCATTCCGAACTGTTTAACCTACTTTCTTTTGTATATGGGGATTCCTATCTGTCTTATGATATTTTACTAAATGTTTCCGGGAAATCTGCCATGATAGACCTGCCTTACTATTACAGAGAATACATATTCATGACATTAAGGCACTATATCGCAAACATACATGATCTTGCAGAGGAAGAAAAACATCGAAATGAACTAAAAAGGATAGTCGCACGTGCCTACCAAACCAAGAAAAATATTCCAAAGCATGTCGTACATAAAATGAAATCCTCAGAATTAAACACATATTTCGGCTTTATCGAATTTGACGAAGATGTAGACCTGAATCTGGTTGATTCCATAACGGAAGAATTCAAGAAATTAAACCAGAATATTTTCAATGGCTATATAAGCAAAAACGTTGCTCTGCGCTTTCGGAAACTTGGGAAACACCATGCAACTGGTCTGTATTATCCCTCCATTGATACTATGGTAGTTGATTTCAGGCATCCAACATCTTTTATCCATGAATATTTTCATATGCTTGATGATATGCTCGGCGACCTGTCCATGAAATGTGAATTTGACCAGGTGGCACTGCAATACCAGCAGCTTCTGATATCTTCTGTGGAAAAAGAACGCGAGGAGGGAAAGGAAATTCTGCCAAAAAAGGGGAAATATAATCTTAACTATTTTCTAAGAAAGTGTGAGATTTTTGCACGATGTGGCGAAATACATTTATTCCGCAATCTTCACATTGTCAGTTCCCTTCTAAAGCCTGAAGAAACCCATTATTTCGCTTACCCGGATGATAAAATCCTAAACAGTATGATTGGGGAATATTATACAAACTTATTAGACAGAATGAAAAATATATCTTATAAAACGGGAGAAGATGTATATGAAAAAAATCTACATTTCGCATCTGTCTGAACATCTGGCAGAAGAACTGGAAGAAGAGTTTTATCTAAAAGAAATTGCCTTAAGCTATACAGAAGGAAATGGAATCCCATATCTGTTCCTGAAACTCCAGGATAAAACCGGCGTTATCTACGGACGGATATGGGAAAATAATATAGACGAGAGATACCTTCATTTTAAAGGCAAAGTCATCAAAATATGGGGCAAGGTGCTAAAAAACTACAAGAACCAGTTAGAGTTCACAATTCAAAAAATAAGCCCTGTAACCGAGTATTCACTCAGCAGCTTTATTGACGGTTTAAATGAGCTGGAAAAAGAACATTATTTAAACCTGCTAGATAAACAGAGCAGTTTAGTCACACATGCCCCCTTCCGGGAACTATTAAATCTGGTATTGAAAGGTCAAAAAAACAGGCTGGCTGAAACTCCTGCCGGCCTGACCTGTTCGGGCGCATATAACGGCGCCCTGCTTGTCCAGACCGTATCTGTCACAAGCATTGCAATCCAGATTATACGTTCACAAAAGATGTACGCATACCATCCGGACCTCAAGATTCCATATCAGGAAGACTTGCTAATCACTGGCTCCCTTCTGTTCGGCATCGGAACTACAAACCTTTATACACCTTTTCCCGAAGCGGAAAAAGTCAGTGAGTATGCGCTGCTCCCTAAAGATATCCTAAGCATACAGATCATTGAATCATATATAAAAGAAATGAAACACCATATTTCGACAGAAGATAAAAATCTTCTTTATAATGTAATCCAAACTGCTTATAAAAAGGAAAGATGGAAGGCTATGAACCGGGAAGCATTAATATTGAACCTTGCATACACATCTTATTTGCAGATCAGTAATATGGAATTTTATATGACAGAAAACCAGCAGAAAAGCGGTGCAGTATACGTTTCAAAACTCAATAACTATTTATATTTGTCTAAAACGAAGCTACAAGGAGGAATTTTATGTTATACTCAACATACAGGCCGCAAACATTCAAAGAAGTAGTAGGGCAGGAAAATAATATCTTAACGCTGAAAGAACAGTGTAAAACAAAAAAATTGGATTCTGCCTATCTTTTTGCAGGCCACAGGGGAACAGGAAAGACGACCATTGCACGTATCCTTGCAAGAACAGTATGCTGTGAGGCCCCAAGTGAAAACGGTCCCTGCAATCAATGCAAAAACTGCAGGTCGATTCTGGAAGGAAAAACATTAGACTGTATTGAAATGGATGCGGCATCGCATAACTCTATTACAGACATAAAGGAACTTATTGTATCAGCCCAGTATATGCCTACCATATTGCCGAAAAAGATATATATCATAGATGAAGTACATAATCTTTCAGCAGCTGCATTTGACGCACTCCTGAAAACAATCGAGGAACCGCCGGAACATTGTCTGTTCATACTCTGTACGACAGAAATGCATAAAATTCCTGCAACTATACGTTCCAGATGTTCTATTTACCAGTTCCGGACTATATCAATTGATGTCATCTGCGGCAGACTGTCCTTCGTTTTAACTGAAATGGGAAAACAGTATGAGGATGATGCCATAAAGCTGATCGCAAAACAGGCTGACGGGTCTATGAGGGATGCCCTCAGTATCACAGAAAAGCTAATGATCTCCTGTGAAAAAGTAACAGTAGAGCATGTGATGAAATCCCTTTGCCTTATGGATAGCGAGGTTGCTTTGCAGATCATGCGTTCGCTTGTAAATGGTGACGGCAGGCAGGCAATCCTCTTGCTTCAGAGAATCTGCGAAGAAGGGAAAAATTTGGTGCAGCTGGTCGATCATATACTCCAATGCTGTACGGATGGGATCGTTCTTTCTGCATCATCTGGAACTGCAGCTTTATATAATACAAAAGAATATCAGGATGCACTGTATGAAATAATTAGTTCCTGCCAAATTGAAATATTATTCTGGTATGTGGAGCAATTCAGTATTCTTCGTGAAAAAATAAGGAACAGTCTGAATCCTTATATGGACGTCCTTGTATACCTGATAAAATGTTGCAACATAAAACTCCCTCAAAGTGACACAGCAGTGTTGCTTCAACGAATCAGTGTTTTGGAGGAAAAAATACTCAGTCATGAATGCGGTTCTGTGCATAAAGAAGATTCCGACAAAATTGAATTAAACGATAACATCGTCAATGATTCCGATGACAGTTTTCATACAGGCTCAGACATGGATGAAAATCCATTTACAGTTGACACAGAAACATTTGAAAATGAGCAGGCCGGCCTGGTTCCGGCACAGGATGTGAAAGAAGATACCGATGACGGAATAGATGATTATATACTAAGCTTACTCGGAGGTTATCTTTAACTCTGCCAATCTTCCTGCTGTATGGTATGATTATAGCTATATATTTTCCCAGACAGGTTACTATAAATGGAAATATAAGAATGCGAAGAGAAACCATTTCTTATTTGCAACCATTCTGGAATGCTGTGAAAGAACGTCTGATTCCTATTCTTTTAAGACAAATCTGTATCCTGTATACGTGATTGCAGCAAAATATATAGATGTCTGTGGGCTGTTTTTTTGTAAAATCGAATATATACGTTAAGTAGTTCAGAATACCTCATCTATGATTATGGGGTATTCTGAAAATAAACTATAAATTAATGTAAAAACGTGTTATACTAAAATCGTTCTATGGATCTGATAAGATTATTCTGTGGATATATGTATGGGGAGGGGAGTAAAACCTTATATATATATTTATCATAATATAATTCATATATAGTTATATATATAATTGATAAATGCTGAATATGAAAAACCCCGTATTTACAAGGGAAAATGGAAATATAGACGGATGAGAAACTTCCAGTGTGGATGAAAGTATGCCTCTGTGGAAGATTTTTTTATAATGTAGATGAAAATTTTCGCAGAAGGATGATATTTTTCACTTGTGGATGAAAATTTTCCATTTTGTTCCCAAAACAATAGATATGGATGAATCGCAAAATAGTTTTTATATGGTAAGGTAAAGTTATCCTTTCAAAAATGGAATAGATTTATTGATTTTCCGGCTAAAAGAAGGGGAATCACTGGCTGGAACTGAACCACTACCGGCTAAAGCCGGTAGGTTCGATTTGCTGCTAAAGCAGCCTGAAGTTGTCCGTGCTCTTCTTTATGCTTTTGTACTTTAATTTTATCCAAT
>CAJTCH010000137.1 GCA_910574715.1 Lachnospiraceae bacterium
ATCGCATCCGCCAACCCTTGTCCCTTTATCTCGTTGGCCTGCTCCACCGGGGTGCTGTTGTCGATCCCCAGACAAAGGAAATTGATCACATCCTCGTTGTACTGATATTCTTTCCCTTTATATGTAATAAAAAGGCCTTCCTTCCTGGTTTCAGGAGTGTCTTCCACATCGAATTGTTTTATGAGGTGGAAATATGCCGATTTCTATGTATTTCTGAAGACAAGTAATGGGAAAATATACGGATTTATACGAATATTATTAAAAAAGCAGATAAAAAGGTATCGAAAAGAACTGTTCTATTACCATAAAAGCGACGTTTATTAACGTGTTACAATTGAAAATATCACCCCTACATGATATGATTAAATCAGGCTAGGAAGTTATGCTTTCTGTCAAATTATCGGGGAGGTTTGTATATGACAGAAAAAGATATGACAGAAAAAACTCTGGAATCCTACAACGATGTATTTGCTGATATCATCAACGTGTTATTTTTTGGTGGCAAAGAAGTAGTAAAAGAAGAAGAACTGGAGCAGGCTGTCATGAGATCAATCTATAAGACAGATGGGAAGCTTCGTGAGCAAGAACGGGATACTGCAAAGTACTGGCGGAAACATAACATCCGTATATCGCTCTTTGGCCTTGAGAATGAGACTGAACCAGAAAGTGACATGCCGATAAGAGTATTCGGATATGATGGAGCATCCTACCGCGACCAACTATTCTATGTAAAGGGTGAGGATGGAAAATACAGAAAGAACAATAATCCTCGTTATCCAGTGGCTACTGCAGTCTTGTACTTTGGTACTACGCACTGGAACAAACCAACTACTATCTATGGATGCGTGGAAGACAATCTGAATGATGATATGAAGCCATTCGTGAATGATTTTAAGATTAATCTGTTTGAGATTGCTTTCTTGACAGAAGAACAGACGAAGATGTTCAAGAGTGATTTTCGTATCGTTGCGGATTATTTTGTACAGATAAGGAAGAATAAAGATTATATTCCGACAGATACACAAATGAAACATGTAAAAGAAGTTCTGCAATTAATGTCTGTATTGACGCAGGATAACCGCTTTGAAGAAGCGGCAAATGTTATAGAGGAAGGAGATGAACCGAAAAATATGTGTGAAGTATTGGATAAAGTTGAACAGCGTGGCAAAAAAATCGGGGAAGAAATTGGCAAAAAAATCGGCAAAGAAATCGGAGAAGAAATTGGCAGAGAAATTGGGGAAATGAGCAGAGCAAAAAAAGCTGCTATTAATATGAAAATGAAAGGATATTCGACTAAAGAAATCTCTGAAATAGTTGAGGTGGATATTGACATTATCAACAGTTGGTTTAGCGAAATAGTGTTGATATAATGGCGAAATAGCAAGATCAAATTTAAGGGAACTTGGTATCCAAGAAACAAATAGTTATTAGATTGCTTATTTCATTAGCCAAGACAGAAATGATCTTATTCATTCTTTCTTGGCTCCTTTTTTCGTTATTCAGTTTTTCCATCCTGCCGTACCACTCTATATATGGTTCGTAGCTCTTCCAGAATTGTCTTCTTGCTCTTGTCTTGAATTCCAAGTTGTTTCAGATCCACGTTCTCAGATCTCATTCTCTCAATGAATTCTCTCATATCACCCTCTATTTTATCCGATAAACCGGGCAGTAGATTTTGATTCCAGTCCAGTAATTCAGTTAAGCGGAAGACATCGTTTTTATGTTTCCTTATGTTTCTACTGTCCACTTGCTCACCGGCAGCTTTTCTGTCTGACAGATCCATCCAGGCCTTGGCCTTAAAAGGAATCAGGTATGGCGCATCTAAAACCGTAACTCCAGCAACACGAATTCTCCCCTGCTTTAAAAATTCGTAGTAATCATCATCGATCAGAATTGCCGACAGGCTGGATACATCTTCATCCATCGGAAGGGGAGAAAGCACCGCATCCTCCGGAAGGATGATTGCATCCACTTTCCTTGTAAACAATTCTATCATAGCCGGATATTCCCGTGACTGAGGATTCGTAAAGCGGTAAAACTGCGGTTCACCTGTGCTTTTATTTCGATGCTCATATCCTGCGGTAACCACATATTCCCAAAATCTTCTGCCAAATGCAGCGTCCAAAGCCTCTATGACCAGAACAAGGTCAATATCTTTTGTCGCCCGAAAATCCAACCCTTCATCGGACATCAACAAATCACAGGCCGTACCGCCTATAATCACATATTGCTTCTCATATCCACAGAACCATTCCTTGAAACTTTCAATTCCTTTTACCATCAATATCCCTCCATACCTGCTCAAGCATCTCTTCTATGGCTTCCTCTATTCTCTCATCTCTGTCTCCGCAAAGTGAAAGAGCAAGGGACAGCCTGTCCACACATTCTCCGGCAGATAATTTCCTCGGATCGTACCTCCAAAGTTCTACTGCACACTGATCTTCCGAGTTTTGCAGCCTGCCTGATGCAACTCTTTCCCACTCTGCAATGCTGACCGTTGCACGGCTCTCGACTGCAGGAGAATTCAACATAGTATACTCAGATAATGCAGAATATCCGCTCACAGGCAATTCCTTTTTGATTTCCGTTTTAGGCACATATACCGTTCGCTTTATCGGATTGCTCATGTAACTTTTCGCAGCCATAAAAAGTTCCTCTGGGGATTTGTCTGAAAAAATAACCTTCTGCACGCCGCGCTTTTCCGTCTGTACCAATCCCATTTCCGCAAGCTGTCTGGATGCTCTGGAAATAGATGTAGCTGTAAAATCAAGCTTTTGAGAGGCATCACTCGTCAACAGTTCACCGCAGCCATGATAGATATAATACAAGAGCAGTATTTGCGCGGATGGAATCATAGCCATGGCTGTCTGCTTTTCCCCATCGCCTCGCTCCTGCAGGTATACAGCCATGAACGGAAGATATATTTGCTTTCCCTCCACAATAAATGGAATATGATCACGCAGCAGATATTCTTTCTGTCGATAGGTCAGCTGATCCGGCACAAGGACTGCCGGTGCGTTCGCAGTCCTCTCAATTCTTACCATATGCTTTTTTATGGCGTTTATAGCTTCTAATTCCTTTTTAGGGTAAACAAAAACGGCATTCTTACCATCAAGAGTAACTTCCTGCACTTGATACCGTGTGCAGATAAAATTTGGCAGAGATTTTCGAACATCGCTTTTATATACAATGCGAATTCCAAGTACATGATTCAGATACTCCATCACTTATACTCCTTTTTTCAACTTTAATCTGTATTATAACTTAATTTATGTTTTTATTCAATATTAGAGTTGTAATATTTCTTGATTGCTGATATATGTATGAACCCAGATAAGGAGAAAACTTAAAATTGTGTTTAAGACAGCAGACATAATAAGGTGGAGAGAATAATCTTATTTGGAGGAATTACAAAATGGCAAAATCATTTTTTGAGGAAATGGGCGGCAGATACGAAAAGCAGGGAGATTATCTAATTCCATGTATAGCTTTACCAGCCGAAGAAGAACAGCTGATAGGCACATGGGGACAGCGGCACTTGGACTATCTGAAACAGTACCGTAAGGTTACATACACCAATCTTCTCACAAGCGGCAGGCTGAATACATACCTTGCCGACATTGACAGGCAGGCGCAGGAACGCTTGGAATGGCTCGTAGAGGGCATGAAACAGGCACAAGGCATAACGGAACAGCTAAAGGCTGAAAATGCGTTAGAATGGATAGGAAAAATCTAAACTTTTGGATTTTTCCTGAAATCCCAACTTTTGAGAAATCCAAACTTTCTTCTGCAAATCCTTTATTCAAGGTGTTTTCTGATAGAAAAGTTTTGATTTTGTTTTAACTTTCTCATGTCAAAAATAGAAACAAATTAGTTGGAACAGAGCTAAATAACAGTGTTTTTCTCATTTTGTCATAATTAGAGCATTGCATTTGTTGAAACGAAATCCAAACTTTTTTCTACAAAAAGCCCCTATTATCAAGCCATTTTCAGAAAAGTTTGGATTTTATATAAGTTTGGATTTCAGGAAGAATGAATAACATAAGGGCTTGTGCAATGGAGATTGTGAATGAGGAAATAATCTACGCATAACAGACAGGCGTCAGAGGGTTGATATGCTCCCCATAGAGTAGACGCTCGAAAAAACAAAAATTTCGAGACTACACTATGGGGAGTGATTTTATGGGCAAAAAGGAATTTACAATTGAAGAGAAGATTGAAGCAATAGAACTTCATATTCATGACGGGATGGGATACGGAGCGATATCGGATAGGTATCTTTCAGATTTGGATATAAAAAGATATGAAGTATGCAATGAATTCCGTAGCAGTAGCAGCATTGTGAAATTGCAGTTATCACTTTATCTTTTCATTTGACAAATTAAAAAATTTCAAGTATAATAACGTTGTTATCAATAACATTGTTATTGGAGGGAATATGGCGATTAGAAATTTTGAACTTGATAAAAAAATTATAAATGCTGCGAATAAAGAATTTTTAAAAGAGGGATTTACAAAAGCATCTTTACGGAGAATTGCTCAAAAAGCAGGCATTACTACAGGAGCACTTTATACTCGCTATAAAAATAAGGATGAATTATTTTGCAGCCTTGTTTCTGATGTTTGTAAAAAATTTGATGAGCAATTCACTTATTTAATGCCACTATTCTATACAGCTATTGAAAATAAAAGCATTGATAAATATGTTCAAATTGTGCATCTTGAAACACAAAATATTTTGAGTCTAATGTATTCAAACTATGATGCCTGCATTTTGCTTTTAAATTGCAGTAAAGGCAGTTCTGTAGAAAATTGGTTTGAGCAAACGATTCAGCGAATTATAACAGAAGCACAACAATTTTATTATAGTTTTTTGGGAGATAGTATCAATAAAAAAGCGCTGGAATTAATTATTGTTGCACAATTTTCTGTTTATAAACAAGTTATTCAAAATGGGTATTCAAAGGAAGAAGCAGAAAGTTGTTTGGAAGTTGTTTCTCAATTTTTTGACAGTGGATGGAAAATGATTATGGATGACGTTGATT
>CAJTCH010000138.1 GCA_910574715.1 Lachnospiraceae bacterium
AGATCTCCTCACGAAACCGCGGACACCTCTCATACACAATGAAAAACTTTTTCTTGGTCATCAGAGTCGCTACCTCTTCAATCCCTGACAGCACCCTGTTATTTGCCAGATACGCCCGGATCCCCGCCTTCTGAAATGCGGCAATATGTTCCGTCCGCGCCGGATCACAATAAAAAGGGATATTACCATACCGCCTAATAATATCCTTCGCTATACATATCCACTCTCCAATATACTTATGCTGTGCCGCATGCTCCTCTATGACATAATAAGCATCCCCCTTCACGCCAATGACCACAACGCCTCCAAAATGCTCCCAGCCCCAATCGACACCAGCCAGATACCGGTCAAAGATCATTCCCTTCGCCTGTTCCGGTGAGATCACATGCACACTCTTATCAAAATCCGGATACACCACCCCGGCACCAGACACCCACAATCCCCTGATGCCCCGGTCATAGAACATTCCCTTCGGTGTTGTCTCCTTAATATCTCTGATATAACGCTCATCCAGAAAGGTATTATCATCCAGCTGGAAATGGAAGCTCAAGAGCCCGCCCGCCTCAGACTCAATATAATCCTTCAACAGCCAGTGTTCCGGATGATCCGGATTCGTATCCGCGATAATCCGTGCACCCGGACCGCTGCACCTTGCCTTGATCTCATCAAATACTTCCTGATTCGCCAACGAAGCCTCATTAATGTATGCTCCAAAAGACGTCATACCACGAATCCGTCCCAGTCCACTGATAGAGCCGTGGCTGGTCTGTACCACTTTAACGCCAAACAGGGTAAAGTTATTATACTTGTCGAACCGGAATTCAAAACCATATTTATTCGACAGCTCCGTAAGGATATTGTCCTGTATATTCCCCAGAGAGTACCCTGCAAGGATATACTGCGGCGTATCGATCCCCAGTTTATTGGCGATCCCCCTCACCCGGATCAGTTCCTGAAGAAACAGGTCATTATCAACCTGCGTCTTACCACTTCTCTTCGCACCATGATTAATTAGCATAAACCAATCTGAAGCTCTGCAAACTTTCAGCACTTCTATCTGCTTTGGAGAATACGCCTTACTCAGCTCCAGCTTCATCATCCAATGCGCCTCCGATCGCTTCAAACAGCTTCTTCACCTTATCTTCCGCCGACACCTGGCCATTATCCTTAACTTTCGCTCTCAGAGCCTCAATCCGGGCTTTCTGTTCATCTGTAGCAAGATCCCAACGCTTGTGCAGCAGTTCATCATACTGCCGGATACTCCCGCGCAGGTCCGACATTGCCCTTGCCTGAGCTTTCAGGAAGTTCGCATGCTTATCCCAGGCCTGCTGTACTTCCCACTTCTCCCCAATTATATTGCCATCCTTTTTCTCCACCTTCTCAATGGTCTTATCGCTTTTATCCTTGACATACATGATCTGCTGCGCCCGGATAATAGCGGCATAAGCGATCTGTATCTCATGCCATAGGATATCCAACAGATCTGTCGGCATCTCCTGGATAATAGAAACGGTCTCTTCCGGAAGATACTTCGAGAAGAAACCGTATTTTTCTGCATTCTTATTCCCAGGCGGGCCTGTGGCATTGTGATTACCCGGCTGTCCGCCCCTTTTCCGTTTGGTAACGTTACCTTTCGATTGATTAGTAACGTTACCATTCCATTTATCTAAATTCTTCCACTTCCTGATCTGGGTCTCTGATACTCCGAGATCAGAAGCGATGTCTTTTAACTTCTTCTTTCCGCCCGAGTCAAGCCATATCTTATATGCCTCGTCTCGCTTAGGGCTTCTGGCTCTTGGCATACCACCACCTCTCAATTCTCTGTAGTTATGAATGGATCCTGCTGGGGTCGAACCAGTAACTTTCCGATTATGTGCCGGATGCTCTGCCTGCTGATCTATGATTCCTAGTTTGTTCCATTAGAAAAGACACCCGAATGGGTGCCCTTTAACTATTAGCCATTCTTAGCATCAATATCAATATTACAAAACTTATCAAAACATCAACAAATGTCATAATCGTAAAACATATAAATATAAACATTTCCTTCATTGTAAATGCCTTTATAACAATGATACATACAAATGCAAGAATATAAATCAATAATTTTACACTCGTTTGCGTATATTGAAAAATCACAGTCATGTAATGTCTAGTTCTTTTAAAGTCACTTGTAATTGTCCCATTACTAAACGCAACTAATATAGATTCTGCAGTTATGATAAATCCTAACAGCGTACCCCATACTCCTATCATGACTTTTGAAACTTCAATCATATTAGAAACATCAATAATCCATTTCTTTTCCATCATATTGTCACACATAACATACGCACCTACAAGCCCAAGTCCGATAGAGACAAAAAATAAAACGCCCCTTCTAAGTAAATGTTTCATACGAATCACTACTCTTCCTTAACTGAACACTCATAAAAATTTATAATTGCTTCATACATAGAATCACTGTCTATAGTCTTCTTTTTAGTCATTACAAAATCCTTTTTGGTTATCATTTTATCAGTCAGTAAATTAATAGGATCTCTGTATATTCCCTGATTTATTTCAAATTTTTCAATGTCTTCGATGTTTTGTTCTATAAACTTTTGCATATCTTTTTTATTCATCAGTGCCGGAAAACCTAATTTCTTTTTTCCAACCCTTCTTTTTAAAATTATTTCATATGTATCTAACTCTTCAATCTCATTAATCGTACTACCTATAAAACCCATTTTATCTCTTAAAAACACTTTCATATCCGGCGTATTCTTTACTTTTAATTGAAAAAGAGAATATCCTCTGTCATCAGCAATTCTCTCGAAAGTATCTCCTCGTAATTTAGGAGTACATACGAACCGATCCACTTTAGAACACTTAAAATTTACATAGGCAGCAATTGCACTCGGTCTCGCACCGTTAAAATTAAATTCCGAACCCATAACTCCATCTTTATAGAACATAACACAGTGTGTTATTTCCGCTATATTGAAATCTCCTTCCACTAACCCAACAATATTTTCCAGTTTCCCCTCTTTCTCAATATACGGAAATGCATCTGGTCTACATAAAACTAATCGAAAATGAATATAGTCTTCTTTTTCGTTTATTTCATCAACTTTAACATAGAGTTTATCTCCATTTTCAGTTATGTATTCCATCTTTTCTAATATGCTCAATCTCTCCTCTTTATTCCTTTCTGTATCCAATTTGTTATTTAATTTTTGAAAGTATTTAAAAACGACTAACAATTTTTCCGCTTGATTCTTATATGATACAAACGAATCTTCATTATCCTTTCCGATTCTTTGTAAATCAACATCAAAATAATGTATACTACGCTCTACTTTTCCTTTTTTCTTTGCCATCTAGTTACTCCTCCACACACTACGCTCTTACATCGATAAACCTTTTTTCATAATATACCATTATTCGACAAATTTCAACAATTCCAAATAGTATATGGAAGAATCTTTAATTAATATAACTATAGAACACTTGTTCCCATTTGTCAATTAGAAAATTTCGACATAAAAAGAACGCCCTGCCGAAGCAAAGCGCCCTTTCTATGTGTGGGAGAAATCAGATAACAATCATCCACTGATTTCAGTATATACTATAGCATTTTAAAACCGGACAATCCGGACAAAACGGACAAACTTTAATTTTCTTCCATAAATCTCTCGAATTCCTTTCTCATTCCCTCGCCCGTAGCCTTCCGCCCGATCTTCACCGCCGTCTGCTCCCACGTCAACTCCTCAAAAATCTTATACCGGATGATCCTCTGCATCCTGATCGGGATCGTCAGCATCCATTCCTCTACCAGTCTCTTGATCTTCTCCGCATTCTCCTTCCGTTGTTCCAGAAGCTTCTCCTCCAGACGAAGATTCCCGTCATCCTGATAAGTGAAGGCCGTGCCCTGGACTCTGAAATGCTGCTCCTGATAGGGGAACCTTGGGTTACTGCCCTTCACATTGGCCTGGATCACGGTCTTCCGTTTCTTTTTCAACCGGCAGATATCCGCTTCCGTCTCCTTGATCAGCCTGCAGGCATCTATGTAATCATTCAGGATCTTCTTGTCCATGGCTGTTCCCCTCCTTAATCCTCGGGATATACACCCGGTTTTCATGATACTTTTCCACCTTGCGCACCTTCCCGAGAAGCTGTCGCATCTGATCTAAGGCTTTCTTATTCTGGGAATCCTGGGTAAACTGCACAACCGGATCCGTAACCTCAAACAGATCCTTGTACACCCGGCGCTCCACCCTGTTCTGATGGATCCTCATACCGATCTGCGCGATCCTGTCCGGGTTTTCCTCAAACTCAATCGCATGAATAAGATCCTGATGCCGTTTGTCCTCTTCCGCTACTCCGCTGCGCGCCATAGCGTTAAGCTCCCGGCATTCCTCCGCAAAATCAAGGAATGCCTTTATCTGATCCGATGCTTTCCTGTCCAATCCCGATCTCCCCTTTTATATCGTACTTTTTGCCATGTATCCCAACACGTCACAGCACTCATATGCTTTTCTGATGAAAGCCTTCGCCGCCTTGGCATCCGGCTTCGTTGCTGCCATCTCTGCCAGACGGTGCCTATGTTCCAGGCTGAGAGTATGACGGTCCTTATGCTGCTTCCTCACGCTGTCACTCCCCGCTTTACAATCTCCAGTGCACCAAGTGCACCGCAATTCTCACAGTCGATATCATCTGCATTAATATATCTGCAGTGATTTCGGTAACAGATATCACTGTGGGCATACTCTTCCAATTCCTTAATGACCTTATCTGAGTCATATGCGG
>CAJTCH010000139.1 GCA_910574715.1 Lachnospiraceae bacterium
CAGGTGCAGGCAGCGGCATAAACCAAGTTTCCTGCTTCTGGATTCTTTCAGGCCTGTTTTCCGACAGGTTTTAAAGTCATGCACATTTTTATTCTTTACGCTCTCTGGACTGCTCAAGCCCCATAATCATCCATCCCTTATCCCTCTCATTTCTGAAAATCAACCCTTTCCTGCTTATTCTCTATTGAGTTTCCGAGAGTGCTCATTGATTGAGAGGGCAGGAAAAGCCCCCTCATTTTCCCAAAGGAAAAAACAAGGGGGCTGAACGCCTTAAATTTTGTTTTCCATTATCTTTCTCAGCTTCGCAAAGATTTTGGCTTTGCGCTTGTTGACAACACTCTGTGTCACGCCTAACCGCAGCCCGACTTCCCGCTCGGAAAGTTCCTCAAAGAAAAGGGCTTTTATCAACGCCTGCTCACTGCCCGACAATAAATGCAGGGCGGCTTTCAGTCTGTCCACCATCACCGCATGGACAACGGTTTCCGCAACGTCTACCGTTTCATCAATAACGAAGTCAAGCACATTTCCCTCGCTGTCCGTAAATCCCTCCAATGAAAGCAGGCTGTGGTTTGTGTCCAGTTTTTTCAGATAACGCCACCGCTCTTTCTCCTTGTAGAAATCTGCATACTGTTCCCGCACCACTTCAAGCAGACAGCCCTGCACGGGGATAAAGAGCTTGTCCATGTAACTCTGGTCGGCTTGCCTGCGGCGGCAGAAGTCCCTATAGGATAATTCCACATAACTGCCGCTTTCTTTGATATATACTTTTCTTGGCGCATACTTCACCGTAAGTACCTCCCATCTAAATTTTTGAAAATGTAAAAATCCAGATGGAGAGGGCGGGGAGCGGCAGTGAATACCAGATACAGCCCTGCGGCATAATCTGATAAAAAACGACAAAAGAAAAACCGCAAAGGCTCTGTGACCTCTACGGTTATAGGAGATATATATTCTGTTAAGCGGAGATTCTACTTCTGATTTCATGGTGAGAAGTAGCGTTGCATAGGCAGGGATTTTTTTAACTGGCTTTCTGCCATTCCTCGATATGCTATGTATGGATTAACTCTGCATTGCATGAGCAGATGAATTACTGCCCGAAAAAAGGACATAAAAAAATCCCTCCAAACTTTAAAACAGGTCTGGAGAGTGTCTGTTAAGTCTTTTCGGGCATAGCAATACCGCCCACCACACGCCGTTTTTTTATATGGTGGGCGTTTGCCTTAAAACCTTATGAAATAAAATAGAGCCAATGAACTGTGACTACTCACTTGTTCATCGGCTCTGCGTCTTAAGCGTCTGGCTCTTTGATGACTGTTATTTGTAAATTTTTTGCTTCAATCAATGTTTCCTGCTTGCATTTCGGGCAATAGAGAGGATAGTTTTTTAAAATCGTATCTTCTCTAATTTTGTCACGGGTCTTATTTCCGCAAACAGGGCAGCGTATCCAATCACTTTTAGTATTTGCCGTTTCCACTTAACCAAAATTCCTCCATAGCTGCATTAAATTTATTCGGCGTGTCCATATTCACACAGTGTCCAGCTCCCTCGAAAATAATCACACCACATTCTGGTTCATTTTTCTTCCACATTTCTACGGCGGATAGTTCCATTGGAATATCGTACTTTCCGCAGCCAATAAGCAAAGGGTATTTCCTCGGTTCTGTCTGCCGAACATTTATCATACTGCTTAAAGAAGATAAATACATAAATGACTTCTTAGAAAATTGAATATTCATCTCGTAAAAATCCTTTTGAGCCTGTAAAGTATAAGCAGATATTTTTTTATTCGACTTTGCAAACCATTTAATTGAAAATATAGCTTTAAGCATCATAAGTATCTGTGATGCGCTATTTTCCTTCTGCATTTTGACATCGAAATTGTTTATATCATAACCGCCGAAACAAGCAAGTGATTGTACGGCTTCTGGATACTGGTTTGCAAAGTCTTGCGCTAATACAGCCCCCAATGAAATCCCGACAATATGTATCTTTTCTATTTTTTCTGTTTTTAGAATTTTGTTTATCCACGATGACATTTTATCTATACTATCGCCTTTTTGTACTTTTGTTGATTTACCGTGACCAATAATATCAAGGGTAAGAATGTTATATTTATCTTGAAAATAGTCAATTTGTGCTTGAAACATATTGTGGTTTACAAAAGCAGCATGTATAAAAAGTATCCACTCAGCCCTTTCCTTTCTACTGATATAATAAACAATAGGCGATTCTTCTAAATGGTATTGTTTCATATTTCACCGTTCCTCATCTTTCTTAACAAGCTTTCAAACCAGTCGATATTAAATTTAATCAGTTCTTTTCCATAAAGAGCGGAAACAAACTGATAGTTAAGTATATCTTTATTTTCCTCTGAAATTTTGATATTTTCTGCTTCTTCACATATTGCCGATAATACATTATATTTTTCATTCAAAAATATTAAATGCTGTTGTATGCTTATTTCACGATTTTTTTTATCCGAAAATCCCATAAAATAGACCTTTGCCAACTCTGGGCTTTTGGGACTTTGTTCTTCTATGGGTGCATTTATCCATTCGAAAAAATGTTGCCGTCCACTTTCGGTTATGCAATAAACTTTCTTATACTTTCCATTATCAACTATTTCCTCATAGCTGATAAACCCACAATTCAGCAATTTTCTTATAGCTGCCTGTATGCTTCCCATACTACTGCTATACATCAAATTGATTCCTTTATCTATTCTTTCCCTTAGTTGATAGATTGTTCTATTGCACATAAGTAAAAGCCCAAGAATGATATTGTCCATCGTTAACCTCCATATATTCCTATTAGTAACATTACTATTATACGCATCTTGTGTTTAAAAGTCAAGTAGACAGATATTTTTTAACAAATGCACAGCGACAGAGCTTTTACCCTCTGCCGCCTGTCTGTTATGCGTAGATTATTTCCTCGTTTACAATCTCCATTGCACAAGCCCGTATGTTGTTCATCCTCCCAAAAATCCAAACTTAGAAGAAATCCAAACGTTCCTCTGTAAATCCTTTATTTAAGGCATTTTTTGATATAAAAGTTTGGATTTTGTTTTGTACTTCTCTTGTCAGAAATGAGAATAAATTGATTGAAACAGAGCTAAATAGCAATGTTTTACGCATTTTGTCATAATTGGAGTATTGTACTTTGTGAAACGAAATCCAAACTTTTTCCGGCAAGAATCCCCAATTATCAAGCTGTTTTCAGAAAAGTTTGGATTTTATATAAGTTTGGATTTCAGGAAAAATCTAAACTTTTGGATTTGTCCTACCCATTCTAAGGCGTTTTCAGCCTTTAGCCGTTCCGTAATGCCCTGTGCCTGTTTCATGCCCTCTATGAGCCTTTCAAAGCGTTCCTGCGCCTGCCTGTCAATGTCGGCAAGGTAGGCGTTGAGCCTGCCGCTTGTGAGAAGATTGGTGTATGTAACCTTTCGATACTGCTTCAGATAGTCCAAGTGCCGCTGTCCCCATATGCCTATGGGCTGTTCTTCTTCGGCGGGTACGATTAAGCACGGTATTAAGTAATCTCCTTGCCGCTCATATTTGCCGCCCAGTTCCTCAAATAATGATTTAGCCATTGTCTGTTACCTCCACATTCTTTTTTATTTTGAATGTCCGCAAAATCCGTCCTACATCGGACGGACGCCACGGGCAGTCGCAGTTGTGGATAGCGATTAGCCTGTCCTGCACATTCGTACCCGCCCCCATCTTCGGGGTAGAGCCTAAGAGGACACGCACCTCACCGCTCCTTACCTTTGAAAACAGCTCTTTTTTCTGTGCATCGGTGGACGCTTCATGGATAAAACGCACCTGCTCCGCAGGGATTCCACGCCGTATCAGCTTCTCCCTTATATCATCATAAATATTAAATGTGCCGTCGTTCTTCGGGGTCGAAAGGTCGGAAAAAACAAGCTGCGCCGCCTTTGTGTCGGCGTGTTCCTCCCAGATGTGGTAAATATTGTCCACGCAGGCGTTGACTTTGCTGTTCGGGTCGTCTGGCAGCATCGGATCAATCAATCTCTGGTCTAGGGCAAGCTGCCGCCCGTCGTTTGTCACCTTGAGCATGTTATCTGTTTGTGGCTTTACCAGTCTTGCACGGATTTTCTCTGCCCTCTTTGCAAGTTCCGCCACCATTTCCGTCTGGATTTCGCTTGGCTTTGTCTTGATATTGTGGTAATTGACCTTTGGCACGGGTAGCTTTAGCATATCGGCTGTCTGAATATCCGCAACCTCACGGAACATCTGCATCAGTTCTGGCAGGTTATAGAACTTCGCAAACCTCGTCTTGGCTCGGTAATTCGTGCCTTCGGGGGCGAGTTCACTACCCCCAGTATTATAGATACATAAATGGATTTTTAATTGATTTCTCCAACAAATTTGTAGAAAATCCTGATATTCTGGACTTTCTCATCGTTGATAGTCTGAGGTTCCGATACCTCAATCTTTTCGATCAGGCGATTTACAATCTCTGTAGTCAGTTCCTTAATCTCGGCACACTCTGCCATCTCATCGGCAAGGCGTTCCGCTTTATCCGCACTGTCCTCCAGATTTTCAGCCATCGCTTTTAACTTTTCGATTTGCTCTGTATAGTCTTTCTTTTCCTGCTCAAAGTGGGCAGACAGCAACCGGAATTGCTGCTCTGATATTATCTGCTTTGACCAGTCCCCATACAGCTTGATGAATTGTTTATCAGATTCTTTTAACTTTTTCTCTAAGACAGCCACTT
>CAJTCH010000140.1 GCA_910574715.1 Lachnospiraceae bacterium
GACACAGCCTGATGAGCATGAAGCATATATGGTGAATTCAGAACAATTGAAAGAGCTTGTAGTGAATTTCTTTTATACAGAAGTTCTGTAAATACAAAAGATTTTAGAATTTAGGAGGATGAACCCATGGATTATGAGAATCCTGAGCATAGGAGAGGAAGAAGGAGCAAATCTTCCGGAAAGACCGGATTGGTTGTAGCACTTATAGCAATCGTAGTCATATTAGCGGGAGCGGGGATTGGATTCTTTGTACATACTTCCAATCAAGAGAAAAAAGCTGCAGCAGCAGAAAAGGCCAAAAAAGCAGATCCCGAGGAGACACAGGAATCCTATGAAAAATTGAAAGAACAGGTAGCCGTCGATGCAGATGACCCGATGTTCCGAAAAATAGACTTTGCGGCTGCGCAGGAAATGAATCCAGATGTGTATGCTTGGATTTGGATACCTGGTACGAATATTGATTATCCGATTCTCCAGAGCGAGACGGAGGATGACGCATATTATCTGAACCATACGATAGAGAAGAAAGAAGGTCTTCCGGGAACGATATATACGGAAAAATACAATGGAAAAGAGTTTTCCAGTCCGGTTACCGTAGTCTATGGGCACAACATGAAGAATGGCAGTATGTTTGCAGACCTTCATAAATATGAGGACAGGGCATTTTTTGACGCAAATCCTTATGTATATGTCTACATGCCAGAGAAAACATTGAAGTATCACATATTTGCGGCAACACCGTTTGATGATAGGTATTTGCTTGGCAGCTATAATTTCTCAGCTCAGATGGAGTTTGAGGAATACCTGGATGAATTAAGAAGCACGATCAACGGGAATGTAAATATGGATGTCAATGTATCATTACAGACCGGCATTCTGACACTTTCAACCTGTATTGCAGATTCAGCAAATGAAAGGTTCTTAGTCAATGCAACATTGGAGCAATAGGGGAGAATTAATTAAGGGATATTAAGGCCAATAAAGCTTTAATATATAGTCACACAACGTAACAGAAAATATGGAAGGAGAAAATAAGAACATGAAAATGAAAAAGTTAACAGCTCTTGCATTAGCCGGCGCGCTTTGCATGGGTATGTCCACAGTTGCTCTTGCAGCACCTAGTGTTGGACCAAAAGATGCTATAACAGCTACCACTGAAAACGGAACAAATGTAGAATTGAATAAAAATGAGATCAATGTTGATCGTTGGTCTGAGTTTGACGGTTGGGATTCTACAAATCCGGAAAAGGCTAGTGATGCTATTAAGGATACGTTTGAGCAAGCTTCTGTTGATTATGAGAAAAGAATCACTGAGTTAAAGCAGAAGAATGATCCTAAATTAGCCGGAGTGATTGCTGAATATGAGAAACAGCAGGCTGCATTGAACACATTAGTAGAATCTGATGATTTAATTGAAGTAGCTACACTTGTAGACTTAAGCGTTGCAAAAGATGAAAACGGACAGATTCTTCCTGTTGACCCAGAACATCCATTGATGGTTAAATTTGTTTTAAATAACAGATTAGAGAACCTGGCTGTAGGTCAGAAGATTCGCATTATGCACCAGAATAGTCGTACACAACTTTGGGAAGTATACGAAGGCGAAGTAAAATGGGATGCAGTAAAATCTGAATTCTATGTAGAGAATGAATTTACAAGTCTGTCACCAGTTGCAATCTTAAGAGTTACATCTGACGGTTCTGTTCAGGTAACACCTCCGGGAGAGCAGCCAGGAAACACAAATCAGCCAGGAGATCAGCCTACAGTTACACCAGATAAGGATGGAAATGTTACAGCGGATCAGCTTGCAGATTTGATTGCAAAGAAACTGCAGACAAATGGCGTGAAGTTTGATCGTACAGCAGCTACAGGAAAAGCTTCACCAAAGACTGGCGAGTAATCTATAGTTTACAAAAGGGGAGCTTAACCCTGTAAAAAAATAAGTAATATGATATGACATAACAGGTCTGTTATTGTGTGTGATATTGAAAAGAGCATTCCACTTTTGGTGGATGCTCTTTTACTAATTTTTCAATCGGATCCAACATCGTTTTTTATAAAAATAGATTCCATAACACATTATCTTCGAATAGTCCTCACGAAATTATTCTCTGTACATTCAGCTATTTATCTGTAAAATTGCCATACGATCCCCAGAATAATCCTGTACGATAATATCACTGCGTCCCTCGCCATGCTCCCTGTTAGATTCTACTGAATATCCGGCTCTGACCAATATACCAGCTAAAAAGATATGATAAAAATCTTCACGATAATCATAATAGCTAATTGTTTTACGAAGTAATCTTGTGATTTCGTTAGTTGCGGACTCAGTGTCTCCAGTCCAAATTGCCTCAAATAATACTTTCCGATTTTATTTTTGTGTGCCTCCTCCGCTAAAACCCAAATATCTTCTTATGCAATTTCCTGTTTTCAGGCCAGCAAACCATATTTTTGAGAAAAGTTGAATCAATCAGCACTTTATTTAATATAATTTCAAACTGTGTGAACATTTTTTGCTAGTAGATAAGGGTATTTCATGCCGGAGATGTCCTTCATCTGCAGGGGAAGATGGCGGAGGACTATATCCGGGACAGAAATACAGATGTTTTCGCCAGCAGTATGGGCAGGCTGGAACGCCAGAAGCAGTATATGACGAATTATTTCGCCACAGCAATGGCACAGGTAAAAAATGACCTGACGCTTCCGGTATACATATACCAATCCTTGCAGGGGAATATGTATACGAATATTTCGGTAGAGGATATCACATACCTGGCGCCTGAGATGTTGGATGTAACGCTTACAGCGGAAGATATGTCGATGATTCCGGGAGAAGTAACACAGCCGGATGACCATGAAGCATATATGGTAAATTCAGAATAATTAAAAAAACTGGTAGTGAATTTCTTTTATACCGAAGTTCTGTAATTACAAAAGATTTTAGAAATTAGGAGGATGAACCGATGGGTTATGATAGGCCTGACCATAAGAATTATGTCAGGAGCAGAAAAAAGTCTTCCGTGAAAACCGGATTGCTTGTGGCGATTATAGCCATTGTAATTGTAGTAGGAAAAAGAAGCCTTAGAAAATTTGATGTCTACAACTGATAAGTTTGTAGTGGGTGCTTTGATGGATGTAAAGGCACCTGGAACAACAGTTGATGATGAGAATGAATTACTGGTTAGATTTGAATTGACTGGCGCTTGGGAAGGCGTTGCCGATGAGAAAACAGTTAATTTATTACATGCTATAACGGATAAAAATGGTAACATCGTTGCATGGGAAGTATTTGAGAATGTACCAATCAAAAAGGATGATAAAGGTGTTCTGTATGTAGAACAGAAATTTGACTCTTTATCACCAGTCGCTATCTTAGAGTTCCTGGTGGTGATAATGGCGGTAATGGAACGAATCCTGACGATCAACCTACTTTAACTCCAGATGCTAATGGAAATATTACTGCTGATCAGCTTGCTGATCTTATCGTAAAGAAATTACAGCAAAGTGCAGATACAAAAAGTTATCCGTGTTGCTTCTGGCGGATGCTCTTTTACTATATTTCTATCCATATAAATGATAAATTGATCTTATTGATCTTCTGGGCAATTATCCTTGAATAACAGAATATTCCTCTGTATAATAAAGCCATAGTAATTTTAAGAAAGGAAGCCACGAATATGAATGAAATGAAGATACCAATCGGACGCTCCGGCTTTGAGGATATTCGGAGAAATGGATACTATTATATTGATAAAAGTGGCTTGATTAGAGAGTTACTGCGAACAGACGGAAGACAGGTCACATTAATAACCCGCCCGCGGAGATTTGGAAAAACTCTGGGTATGAGTATGCTGTCGGAATTTTTTGATATTCGGAGAGAAAACGGCAGTCTGTTTGCAGGACTTTCAATTGCAGACGACAAGGATTTATGTGATACCTGGATGAATAAGTACCCAACACTCTTTCTGTCGTTCAAAAGTGTTGATGGACTGAATTTTCAGAAAGCTTATGATAAGCTCACAGGAGTTATCTCGGATCGCTATAAAGAACATCTGTATCTAATAGAATGTGATAAACTGGATTCTTTCACCAAAGAGACGTATTGTCAGGTGGCTTCACAGAAGGCTGCCCAAGGTGTAATAGAAAATAGTTTGCTTAATCTGACCAGAATGATGCAGACATATTATGGAAAGCCTGTAATTCTACTCATAGACGAGTATGACGTACCCCTGACAAAGGCCAGCGATAACGGATATTACCGTGAAATGCTGGATGTTATGAAAGGAATTATGCAAGTTGTCAAGGACAATAGCGCATTAAAGTTTGCTGTTATTACCGGATGTCTAAGAATTGCAAAAGAAAGCATCTTCACGGGAACCAATAATTTTGTACCAGATACCATTTCGGATACCAGATTAAATGAATATTTTGGGTTCACTCAGAAGGAAGTGGATTTGCTCCTAAAAGATGCAGGGTTAACGAATTATACAACGGTGATAAAAGAATGGTATAACGGATATCATTTTGGGGATTTTGATATTTATTGTCCATGGGATGTGATGAATCATGTAGAAAGGCTGATGCTCAATCCAAATGCAAAGCCTGTTGGGTATTGGAAGAATTCAAGTGATAATAGTATTATTCGCTTATTTATTGATTTCGCCGGGGAGGCTATAACTAAAAAG
>CAJTCH010000141.1 GCA_910574715.1 Lachnospiraceae bacterium
TGTGCAATATTGGAAACAGTTGCTATTGGCATGGTGTCTATGATGTACGCAATTATCGTCTGGTAATACTGTAATGAGATTAGACCAACATATTTATTGACTAACACCAAATAATATTATCTATCTCCTCCTTAAATTTTCCATCGTATACCGCATCATAAATCTGTTCCTTTGTACATATCCATCCCGGATGCTCTGTCAGAAGCCGAAGTGCAAGAAATTCCTGATGGCTCAATGGAATCCGTTTATCTTTTCGATAGACTTCCTGTTCTTTTAACTGTATTTTTAAGTCCTTAAAATACAATACCGACTTTGGCATGATTTCAGTATATTCTACATTGTTCTCATTCCTGATGATGGACCGCACTTGCTCCATGATTTGCCTTTCTTTGTCCGAAAATCTTAAAATCATAATCTCACCTATAACTATCACCTCTTTAAAAAATTCTCATAAACATCAAGAACTCTTCTTTTGAAATTCTATACTCGATTGTAAACCGATTAGGAATTTCAGCGAACATACTGTTCAACCTAGATTCTATATTGGGTAAGAGGGTTTCCGATATTTGTACATTCCCAAAAAGAGATTTATCCCATAAAGATTAATAACTGCCTCAGCATTTCAAATATGGGAATTCCATTTATTTCTTAATATGTTCCATTCCAAATAGCTTGAAAGCCTACCCGGGAATGATATTCTTTCTCCTGCACATAAGAACTTGCGTATCCTGGTGCCTGTCTTGCTACATAACTCGCAAAAGTCGTCTCCCATGGCCGCATTATCTCTTGAAATCTGTCCACTGCCGCATCATAAGTACTTTTATCATTCGGATCAATCTTAGAAAATGCTTCTGTAATCTCGGAAATCATCTTTGGATTGGACGCAACCGGCTGCGTTCTGGTTCCACCGATATAGTATCCTTCCCACATGGGATTTTGTTTATCCGCTACTGCCAATTCTAAAAGAATCTTCGAAGTTTCCAGCGTCCTGTATATCTTTTTTTCTATCGCTTCACTTAAAAATTTTTCCTGCTGTTCCGTCAGACCCAACCCCGATTTATGCACATACGCCCTTGCAATCCCTATGTTTGCATAAGTCATATAGGTGCCTGCACCTCCGGCGCCTAAAAATTTATCTATATATTCTCCCGTCTTTTGCATATTCATCAATTCTTTCCACGTCACCTCCATTCCGTCTACAGAAAGCTTTGTTTTGAGGTTATCCGGCGTATTGGCAATTCCTTTCGAAATATTCTCTTTCATTTCTTTTACAAGGGCATTGATACCCCATACCGAATTCCGATCCGTATTCAGAGTGCAGTGCACGTTACTCTCAAATGCAGCAGAATATGCTGTAAGTTCATCCTCACTAATCTGTCCTTTTGCATATTTCCATGACAAGAAACACCTGATATATTCATTATATGATCCCTCCAATTCACACTATCATTGCTTTCATATCTTTTCTGCATTCAACCAATTTTTCCGTGCTTCCATAAACATTTCAAACAAATTGATTCTTTCCGTACTTTGCTCTGTCATTGAGAGCTTATCCTTTATTCTCTCTGCCATTATCTCCGGACTTTCCCCCATTTCAGATAGCTTTCTGCCTGCACGCTGTGCTTCAATTTCTCTCATCTTTTCCTGATATTCAGGCATGACCTTTTCTATCATTTTTTGAGTATCAATCATACGATTTGCTCCATCTTCCGCAATCCTTGCCACTTTCTCGTATGCTCTGTCAAGCCTGGCAAGTTCTTCCTCCATTGTAAGCTTATGAAAGCGGTAGTTTTTCCCCCCCAGTTCAAACTCAATATAGTCGGCTCCCTCTTCAAAATCCTGTGTCCATACTTCCCGCGTACCATTTTCATATCCCGTAACAATGTCATTGTAAACATCCTGATAGGCTTTCATAAGACTATCTTTATGAATATTCACAATATCATCATATATATTTACTTCAGGGGCTTTTCCTTGCTCATATGCCTCATTCAGATAAACATTATATGTGCCACGAAGCTCCATCTCTATTGTAGGGTTGTTAAATCCATTATCAGATTTTTCTATTATTCCATTGTATATAGAATCCTGCTGTACTTTTTTCCAGTCCAGATTTTGATCCGAGAATGTGCCCTGTGTTCCATTTTCAACCTGGTTCTGAAAATGCTCCTGTCCTTCTTTCGAAATCTTATATTGTACTGTTTCCGGACAATTTTCATCGTTCACATACCCACTGTCTTTCTGAGGATTCTGAGCTTTGATTCCTTCCTGATTAACTTCTATCTGATTCACTAAGTTCTGCAATGCGCTTGAAGCTTTACCCATTGGCGATATCGTTACAACATCTTTACGCGGCAATATGTTTATTCCCTTAGTTTCCTTTTTTTCCTGTGCATTACTGTTTCTATTTTTATTTAACGCATCTACATGAAATAAATTGGTGGTCTGTCCTATATCAATACGCATAATTATCTCCTTAAACTAATATCTCATTATCCTTACCCTTAAGATTGTTTTTTTCATCCTTACTATCAGTTTCATCCTCTCTCTTAGCTGATGTTTCCTTTGTTAAGGTTTCTTCTGAATCATTTGATATCTTATTGACTCTTGCTAAAGTTTCACCCGTTTTTTTTGATAGTTCTGCCGTTCTATTGTCAATTTCTTCTATCCTCTGCCTTTTTATTTCAGAATCTCCTGACTTCAATTCTGCTTCTAACACTCCCTTCTCCCCCTCTAATCTATTTTTAACTGAATTTATCATTTCACCTTTTCCTACCTCTGTTGACATCTTCGTAATATCAGCCATTCTTTTATTATTGGCTTCCTGCTTTGTCAAAGGTTGGTTTTTTTTGTACATACTGTTTGAACTATCTTCTTCCATTCCATCTGTTTGCTTTGCCATTTCCTTCGCAATTTGCTCATCAAGTGAATCCAATTGCTTTTCATACTCTTCTATTTTCTTTGTTATATCAGCAGTGCAATATCCAGTTTCATTATTCGTCATCTGTTCAAGCAACGAGGCTTTACACTCTTTTATAAAATCCTTTTGTTTCATTAGCCTTTCTATTGTATTCATTGCTTTTCCTTTTGGCGATATTGTTGCAATATCATTACGTAAAAAACCCTTTTCTTCTTCATTCGTTGTATTTCGATTGAATTTACGATTTATTGCATCTACATTAAATAAATTATTTACTTTTCCAATAAACATCTCAAAGTCCTCCTAATATAAATCTTAGTTGAATATTGTAATGAGTTATATTAGAGTATCGGTCAATGTATCATATAAATTTATACGAATGTTGTGAATGGACTGTTTTTTGGTGCTTAAGGTAGCGGAAACATAGCATTGAGAGCGAAACATGTTTCACTCTTTAAGTCAAGTATCCCTTCATACTGCTCAACAATTGTCTTAATATTTTGTAGTCCAATTCCACTTACTGGAATCTGTTTGAAAGATATAAATCTACCTTCGTGTGATTTCACTGGTAAATAGGTACTATTTGAAATTTCAAATACCCAGTATTTGGCATGTATCTGTGATTTCATTCGTATCCATCCTGCTGGATACCCTGCTGTAATTCCCCGTTGACAAGCTTCTATTGCATTATCCAGCGCATTTGCCAACAAACAGCAGAGATCGACAGGAGCAATCAGTTCCTCACCAGGCACACTCATCTGAATCGAAATATCGATTCCAAGTTTCTTTGCTTGTTGGTATTTCGGATTTAACAGGGCATCAGCAAAAATAGAGCCTGTCCGAATAACAGTCTCTCCCTCTTCTATGACGGTATTCCATTGTTTTAGATAACGTCTGGCTCCTTCTACATTTCCTTTTTCCAATAACTGTGCAAGACATAAACTGTGATTTTTCATGTCGTGCCGAATCTTCATCAGTTGTTCATATTGCTCCTTTGAAACTTCTAAGTGTTCTCCCAGTATCTGATATTGCTGTTTTGCCAGTCGTTCCACCAGACGTCGTTCTAACATGATAACGGAATAGACATTCAGCATTTCTCCGCTAATTACGATCAGTCCGCTTGGAATCACAACTGTATGTATATATCTGGCATCCCAATTATTTACTTCGTCAAATGTCATTGGTGTCATACTGACTGCAACACAAATAAATATAATAATACACATAAGATAAACGCCATCGCGATTCTCGAAATCACGTTTAAGCAGATGCAACTTACGCTTTAAAACCTCCATCATAAAAAAAAGCACAAGACCTGCCATCAGGTTAACTGCATTCAGTACCATATCAAGACAGTCTTCCCGCCCGGTTAAATCTACTGCAACCATAAACAGTTGGTAAAATATACCGCTTGCCACTTCCTGAATCCCATACATCCACAGAGTAAAAAAAACCCCTTTTTATGACGCTTCCATGAAAGTTCTTCATAACAGCAGTGCAGGGTATGGTCAAAATTCCGTTCGTCTGACGCCGCCTTGAAAATATCGTGGTAGATGTGGATATAGAATCGATGCCCTTTCCAATTGGAAGATTCCGTGACCGCATACAGTCCATCCCCAAAGATTGTACAGTAATTATGATGGGAACGGATGCTGTCTC
Source organism: Lachnospiraceae bacterium (assembly GCA_910574715.1). Taxonomy (GTDB): domain Bacteria; phylum Bacillota; class Clostridia; order Lachnospirales; family Lachnospiraceae; genus Sporofaciens. The sequence goes on from CAJTCH010000141.1 coordinate 4,580, forward strand.
TGTGGTGTTCCACTGCCTTGCAGGCAAAACCGACAGTAAAAGGTACTCCAATCAGGAACTTTT
>CAJTCH010000142.1 GCA_910574715.1 Lachnospiraceae bacterium
GGGAGTACTCCCCATTTTACAGCATTCCATCTGCATTTGGGAATAGAAATCCCCCCTCTTTTTCTTAAGTTGATAGAAAATCTGGTCGAAAACAACAGATCACATTATTATTAGAAGTTAAGTAAATGACATTGGATGTGAATTGTATCCGGATAACCGTCTTGCAACTATGGATGGGGAGGTCATATGCAGGGATTGTCTGAATGATGAGATGGGAGGACATTATGACATCTGAGGAGCGGGAATACTTTACATCCAGGAAGAGCCTTTGTGAGAGGCTTAGAGATCATTATAGAGAATACGAGGAGGAATTGGAGCATGAACGAATTGAGATTCGAGGTTATGCAGACCCCGGCAACCATTGATGTTGATTTTGAAGCTGCAAAGCAGCAGGTATTATCAAGGGTAAAGGAATTTGAGGGGCTTGTATTTACAGAAGATCAGAAAAAAGATTTAAAAGGTGATATTGCGGATTTAAGAAAGTATAGAAAGTCCATTACAGATGGAAGGTCTGGAATCAAAAAAATATATATGGAGCCTTACGATAAGTTCAATTCTCAAGTGAATGATATTTTGGAAATTATTGATAAGGCGATTGCGCGTATGGATAGTCAATTAAAAGAGATAGAAGAGAAGCGGGTAAGGGAGAAGAAAGCAGAGATCGAAGCCGCGTACAAAGAACTGGTTCCGGATGACCTGCAGGACTACATACCTCTGGAATGCATCTATGGTGCGAAGTGGGATAATGCCACAACGAATATGAAAACGGTCAGGAAGGAGATTTCTGAGGCCGTTACGAAGACGCAAGGTGAGATCTCTGTGATCTCTTCCATGGATTCGGACAAGGTGCAGGAAGCGCTGCATCTGTATATGTCAAACCGGAATCTTGCCGCTGCCGTGAAATATATCAATGATTATGAAGTAAGGAAGAAGGAGATCCTGGCTCAGCAGGAAAGGCGGGAAGCAGAGAGGGCGGAAGCGCTGCGAAGAGAAGAGATCGAGAAGGTCCGCCGAGAAGAGAGGGCGCGGATCGCTGAGGAAGAGCGGATCAGGAAGGAAGCGAAGAGAGAGGCGGTCGAGGAGATCAAGACAGTGGATGAAGTTGCTGCAGCGCCGCTTACTGAGAAACAGTCTATGAAGGTTGTATATGTGGTTGTTGGAACGATGGAAGAACTTCAGGAGGTCGAAATGGCATTCAATAGTTGGGGACTCTATTACGAAAGGAAAGATGTTTGATGGCGATCCATGAGAAGTTATTGAAGATCCAGTCATCTATGAGTGTACCGAAGAACCAGCATAATAAGTTTGGTAATTATGATTACCGGAGCTGTGAGGATATCTTATCTGCATTGAAACCGCTTTTGGCGCAGAATAAATGTACGGTGACGGTCAATGATGATCTGGTATTGATCGGGGATCGGTATTATATCAAGTCAACTGCGACACTGATCGACTGTGAGAGTGGGGAATCCATTTCCAATGGATCCTATGCAAGGGAGGAGGAGTCCAAGAAGGGTATGGACTCCTCACAGATCACAGGAACCGCTTCGTCTTATGCTCGGAAGTATGCGCTGAATGGTTTGCTTCTTCTGGATGATGTGAAGGATGCGGATACGAACGAGAATCAGCAGCAGGGACAAAATACGAAGGCCAATAAGAATCAGCAGCAGGGCCAGAATGCAGGAGCGAATAAGGGGCAGCAGCAGAACCAGAATACAACAGGATCCAATAAAGGTTCGCAAAATGGTACGCAGAAGAAGATGATTGATTACAGGGCCGTGGAAACGCTTAGAAAACGGTTTCAGGATAACGGGGTTGACGAAGCGAAAGTGTGCAGTGCGTATAAGGTTTCAGATTTGTCTAAGCTGTCGGTATCACAGTATGAAAATATTACCCAGTATTTTGAACAGGTGAAGGAGAAGTGTGCGGCCTAATGAAGTTTACTGGGAAATTGAAACAGCCGATTATTGATTTTATGACGCACCGCCTGACGATTCTGTTTGAGCCGAATGAAGACTTCGGACAGGCGTATGAGGAGTTGAAGGACTGCGATAAGCTGAGTCTGGAGATTAAGCCGTATAAGCGCAAGAGAAGCCTGGATGCCAATGCGTATTACTGGGTGCTTCTGACGAAGCTGGCGAAGATCTTAAGGATTTCCAATGCGGAACTTCACAACATTCTTCTATCTAAGTATGGATTTATGGATATCGTTGATGGAAGGACAATTAAGGTTGTTTTTCCTGATACGGATGAAGCGAATAAGAAGGTTATGGAATCTCAGGTGTATCATTTACGGCCTACATCGGATGCAAGGATGGGAAATGATGGGATGATGTACAGGACCTATGTCATGATCCGTGGAAGCAGCACTTATAATACGGCGGAAATGTCCCGGTTGATTGATGGACTTGTGAGCGATTGCAGGGATGTGGGGATGGCGGATGCAGAAATCGCATCGCCGGAAGAACGAAGGATTCTGAAGGAGAAGTATGGGATAGATTTTTAAGCAGTTAAGTGGAAATTTTGGTTGATCAGAGCGTAGGGAAGAATGCTTTTATCAATAGTATGGAAGAAAGGAAGGATAGGATATGAGACACGTGAATCTTGAAACACTGGCAAATGGCGCGTTCAGTGCACAAGTAAACCGGGCATTTAAGGAAGTGACGGAGAACATCCAGGATCCCAATACGGATGCCCTGGCAAAGCGGAAAGTTACGGTGACGATTACGTTTAAGCCAAACAAAGACAGGAATTTTGCTCCAATAGACATTCAGACTAAGACAGCCTTAGCGCCGGCTGCTGGAACGGATACTGCCCTTAGTATGGGAAAGGATCTCCGTACAGGAGAGGTGGATGTTGCCGAGGTTACGACAGGTCAGATTCCTGGGCAGATGTCTATAGAGGACGCACAGGCAGCGCAGGTATCTGCAGATGGCCGGCCGTTTGATGCGGATACGGGTGAGATCCTGGAGCCTGCAGGTGAGAAGCCTTCGGGGGAGAGAATTGTTGATATGAGAAGAAAAGCATAGCATAGGAGGAGAAGAAAGATGATGGAAGGATTAAGGGAAGCATTACAGTACGTTGTAGGATTGAAGGTTGATGGGATGGATCCCAAGATCGTAGAGATCGATGGGAAGACATATTGTGATAAGGATCTGAGACGCTACCATTCTTTTGATATGGCGGATGAGATCAGGGCGAATACATTGACGGCAGTCGTGGACTATATCAAAGGGAAGTCCGAGGAACTGAGGGAGACCATGCTCCTGCATGTGGTGAGCCCGACTGAGGTGAGGTTGTATTCTGGCCTGATCGACGAAAGGGACCGGGAGTATCTGTTGAAATCTTCTGCAATTGTGAATGAATTCCAGTTTGATCATTACTATGACCAGGAAAGATTCTTGATCGAGCTGCAGTCGAATTTTATTCCAACGGAAGATTTGGAGAGCATTATGAAGGTTGCCGGGACTATCCAGGCAGGGACTACGGCAAATTATAAGGATGACGGGATCAGCCAGAAGACGACGATTAAGAGCGGTATCGCGAATAATACGGATGTGATCGTTCCGAACCCTGTAAGGCTCAGACCATACAGGACATTTGGAGAGATCGAGCAGCCTGAGAGTGCTTATGTATTCCGGATCAAGGATAGTGAGAGGGGGCCGGCGTTTAAGCTGGTGGAAGCGGATGGCGGACTTTGGAAGAATGCGGCCATGAAGCGGATCAAGGGATATCTGGAATCTGGGCTTGCTGAAGAACTGGAGAGATACCACATTACAGTGATTGCATAATATAGGCATCTTCTCTTTTGAGGGATTGTATCACGAGGTAACTATTGATTATGATTCATCCGCACGAATGTAACTGTACAATATGTAGCGTTTGTCGGCTTGCTGGCAGAGTGCGGACTGCCAGCGGAAAGGAGGGGCCGTGGAATATTTATTAGTTATTCCGGGCAGACTTCCGGGTTTAAATGAATATATCTCGGCTGAACGCGCAAATCGGTATAAGGCCGCAAAATTAAAGCGAGAGAGCGAAGATTTAATTGCGGTAGCCATAAGAAAATGTTTGCATGGGGTACATATCAGAAGACCGGTTTACATGGAGTATTATTGGTTTGAAAAGGATATACGCCGGGATTGTGATAACATAGCATTTGCAAAGAAATTTATCCAGGATGCACTTGTACAGTGTAGCATTCTGAAGGATGACGGCCGGAACTATGTTGTTGGATTTTCTGACAAGTTTGATGTGGATAAGAAGAATCCACGGATCGAAGTTTTGATAAGAGAGGCGGACGGATAATATGGCACGTCCTAAACAGGACGGATTGCTCTATTTTTCATTTGATACGGATTTCTTTTATGCGGATAAAAGGATCAAGCGCCTTCATTCCAGATATGGGAGTGACGGGATGTTGTTTTATATTTATCTGCTGACGGAGATCTATCGGAACGGATATTACATAAGGTGGGATGCGGAGAGT
>CAJTCH010000143.1 GCA_910574715.1 Lachnospiraceae bacterium
GTCAATATGTAGTGGCTATATTTATTAATAAATAAAACCACCAAAAACAGTGCATTATGCCAATAAAAAAGCCACAATGGGAATTCATGAAACATCAGAAATTAAAATGGCTGTGAATGGTAACCAACCGCTTGATTGTTTGCTAATTTAAAAGAATCAATTCAATAAATGAGCAGCCTTGCCACAATATCCCTTTTCCTTATGAATGGATTTATCCAATACCGAGAATCATAGGAATTATCCACGTTATCTCCCAAGACATAATAACATCCTTCCGGAACTTTTATACTGACCCCATTTCTTTCAATTATATCCCCTTCGACTGCAGCAATCCGTTTCACAAGCAGTTTCCCATCATGTTGGAATACAATGATATCGCCTACTTCCAAATCGGAATATATTCGGCACCCGATAATATAACTGCCTCTTTTTAATGTCGGTTCCATAGACTCCGTCGGCACGTACCCTAATAAAAACACATACTTCAAAAGTAAAAAGGTAAAAAGCATCACAACTGCAGGAAAAAGCCAATTTCCTGTCTTTTTCAATAATCTCCTCATAACGATCCTCACTTTACTGTCGTGTAACTAAAAAAAGCAGGATACTGAAAACCTTATGGCTCCAGCATCCCTTTATCATTTTAAGAACGATAGACGGCAATCGCCTCTGTTTCCGGACGGTCCTTCAAAAACTTCCGTGCCTTTGATACCCATGCGCACACCAGTTTTGCTGAAGCTCCCATACGCTCCCCAATTTCACTGCTGGTGTATCCCTGGGACATCATAACCATTGCGTCTATCCCTTTGGCAGTTGAGGGCGGCGCCTCTCTTCTGGCAGAACTGAGCGCGTGGAACAAATCTATGCGAAGCCCGCTTAAGAATTCCCCCTTCTCGGTTTCCACCTTTTTATATGGCGTCACATCAGCTGTTATTTCATCCGAATACCGTTTGGTTGACTGAATCAATGCGTCACATATTTCATGCCAAATCAGCCGATATGCATAAGTGGAAAAAGTCCCGCCCTTATCTGTCGCTGCCGCTTTACATGTCGCCCAGCAAACTAAAGTTCCTATCTCCCGCACAAAAACATCGAATTAAAATCTCATCTTCTTAATACTGTCTATCAGAGCGCGCTGTAGGAAACGGCGCATTTTCCTCTTGACCATTCCTGCCTGTTCCGATATAGTTTTTTTGGAACAAAAAAAAGAGAAAGAACACCAACCTCCTACAGTTTGTTCTTTCTCTCACACCAGCGTGCCTGCCATATACGGGATCATGTCCCACTCGTGAGGCTTTGGCACTACCGACATATACTATGATAAGAGAAAACTCCCTATTTTGCAAGCTGATCCATATAAAAACTTCATCAAAAGCACTATTTGAGTCTTTCATGGTTGGATTCCGCCCCCAGCTGCAGACCTGTCCCTTCTGCGGGGCAGCGGGCAGCTGCAAGATCCATGCCTATTATGACCGTTCCCTGGTGGATTTCATAGATGGCGCCCCTGTCCGACACAGCCTCTGCATCCTTCGCCTCATCTGNGGCGTTTCTCCATCACCCTTTCCCAACTGCACCGTTTTCTGGAACTCTTCCTGGTGCAGAAGGAAGAATGGCTCGGGGCACTTTCCTCTATGGAAGTCTCTTCCCTCTCCTTCCTGAAGACTCTGTTCTCCCAGCCCTCCTATTCTGATTTTGCTTCCGCCTTTGTCCGCCGTTTTGCAAAATCCTTCCTCCAGTCCCATAAAAATCCGGCGTCTTACTGCCAACAGGTGTTCGATCCCTGAACTGCTTTTCCACGACCACACGACCAGGCATGGTCTCCCTGAGGGAACTCCTTTATAATGGCAGAAAACCATTTAAGGAGGATATTTTTATGGACAACAAACAAAAGAACCTTTCGGACGCTGCCGCCATGGCACAGTTCCGGCTTGCCCTCATCGCACCGGTCATCCATGGCCTTTATCCTGATGCGTCCAGAAATGCCTATTACCAACGCATCACCGAGAACCCGCTCACCCTGCCTGATTTGAGACCGTTAACAGTAAATGCCTGCGGGATGCAGACCAACGGATTCCAGTCTACTGGTTCCATTTCAACCTGGCCGGCAAACCCATCTGCCGCCATCCAGTCCATATAATTTCCAAGCAATTGGCCAAGCATTCCGCCAAGATACAACAGCGCTGCGCATCCCAGTATGGCAGCAGCGAATATGGCAGCCTTTCTCTTTTTATCTGCCAAATAAACTCCTCCTTTCTTTATGGCTACACGTACTTCCGGGCATGACGGAATATTAGAAAGGCGTTTCCAGTCCAAGCTCTGCTTCCACTGCCTCCATGTCGATGGTTTTGATATTCACCATCCGGCCCAGATATTCACGAAGGAAGTCAGTCTGGTGAGGAAAACACAGGATTTCAAACCTTCCTGTTTGATCACGGATGCCTTCCCGGAAGCGAATGAGTCTTGCAATGTCACCGTCCAGATGCGATAAAATATATACGCCGTCCACACAGGCGTCGTACTCAAAAAGCCCTTTGTCAAAAGACCTGACTTCACACTCGAACAATAAATCAAGCAGCTTTTCCTTCCAGTCTGGGACAGACAGAATCGAAAGCTGACGCACGCCGCACACATCCATGGGCATGAAATAAATATGGTGGTAAATGGAATCAAACCGGAACTCAAGCCTCCGGCTCTTATCCGACTCCAGCAACGTTTTCAGGGCTATCTCCCCAGACTCACCGAACAGCACAAGCAAAAAAGCCAGACGGAATGGAATATCCCAATCTGGCTCTTAACTTATCTATATTTTCTCCCAATCATATTCTATATATCCCAAATCAGTATTGATTTTGGGAGATATTCAATCTTGTCTGGGAGAATTCACATAAAATGTATTGCGCCCACTGCCATGCTTTTCAATAAATCCCTCCTCCCGCAATTTTTTTAAAGCGCTTTCCACAGAAGAACTTTTCAGGCTTGGACAGTGTTCTAATATCTCCTGTTTTGTGAACTTTCCCAACGTATCTCCTACCGCCTTTTTTACAATATCATACGCCGTGCTTCTTTTCCCCATCATGTCAACCCGTTCTTCAAAATCACGATAACAGCTAAGAATAATCCCCAGAAGATACTTGATAAAAGGCGCCGGATCATTTTCTGCCTCATGCCACTTCTGGGATGTCTGCTCCAACACATCATAATACACACTTTTTGTTTTCTCAATCTTGCTCTCAATACTGATGTATTTTCCAACCTCATAGCCATTACGATATAGAAGCAAGGCTGTCAGCAAACGGCTCATGCGGCCATTCCCGTCATTGAAAGGGTGGATGCAGAGAAAATCATTGATAAAAATCGGTATTAAAATCAGCGAGTCAACCGCCTGCATATCCAATGCTTTCTGATAACTTTCGCAGATCGCATCTACCGCATTCGGCGTTTCATAGGGAGCCATCGGCGTAAAGCGCACAAACTGGGAGCCGTCTGACCGGGTTTCACTAATATAATTCTGCGTATTTTTAAACTGCCCTCCGAAGGATTCCTGCGCATATTGCAGTAAATCGCGATGCAGCTGCAAAATATAGGAAGGGCGGATAGGTATATAATCATGGCTCTCATGTATGATATTCAGCACATCACGATACCCCATAATTTCTCTTTCATCCCGGTTTCTTGGCGCTGTTTTATCTTCACAGAGCTGTCGGATCCTGCTACTCGTGGTCACGATACCCTCAATCTTATTGGAACTTTCTGTGCTCTGTATTTTTGCAATTTCCACCAACCGCTCTAATTCTACCGGTTTCTGCCGGATATATAATTCCTGCCGTCCTTTATATTCATGAATCTGCGCTACATAGGACAGAATCTCGCTATCCCACAACTGCTCCTTCAGTTTCACATAATCAAATTCCCGCATGTGCCTCATCTCCTTCCTTTTCTCCCATATTGTAACCATATTTGGGAGAAAAATCAATATCTATGGGAGAAACCATATTCCTATATCTTCCATAACCTTTCAGGCTATCTTTATTTCATTTGTATAAAGAAAGCCAGGCCGATAATCACTATGGCCTGGCCCCCTGTGGCAATTTTCACTTACAGAGTCTTTCTGAATCCTTATAGCAAACCTTCCTTTCCTATGTATTTGGTCAATCTGCCGCCGGATTCCCTGTGTTTTAGTTTGGACAAAATCAGCGAAAACCCTGCATTTATGCGGCTTCCTTAACCTTGTCCTATTATAACGCATTAGTCGATTCTCCTTACAATACCCGTGGCTTTCATATATCAATTCCTCCATCTGTAGATTTCATATCACTCGTTACGATGATACTATTATCTGTAAGCGAA
>CAJTCH010000144.1 GCA_910574715.1 Lachnospiraceae bacterium
AAATTAAAGTACAAAAGCATAAAGAAGAGCACGGACAACTTCAGGCTGCTTTAGCAGCAAATCGAACCTACCGGCTTTAGCCGGTAGTGGTTCAGTTATGTGGTGGAATGATGCTTGTATGAGTTATTGGCCGATTAGGTATGGATATTTGATAAGTATGTTTATTTGTGCAGGAGTTATTATATATAGACGGAGAAAAATACAGGGTTTGTTGCAGACTATGAAAAACGACTATATTTTTGGTCAAAAAATTTTAACCAGTGAAATGATGACTACGCCATTTGTTACAGGATTATTTTATACCAAGATTGTAATTCCTAAAGTAATACTTGATAATTTTGAGACAGAAGAATTGAAGATGGTTTTGCTTCATGAAAACACCCATATTCGGTTGGGACATTTATGGTGTTACTTTTTATGGGATGTGCTACGGATTTTGCTGTGGCCCAATTTCTTCTTGACAACTTGTATGAAAGATTTTAGAGAAGATATGGAAGATATATGCGATAAAGTTACTATACAATGGAGTGGTAAGGACGCATACGAATATGGGAAAATGCTTATTAAATCCATTAAGGTTCTGCAAAAAACAACTTTTGAAACTATGGCAACATTTGTAGGAGAGAAAAACTATATAGACATGAAGCAAAGGGTGATGAAGATTGCGGGTTATAGACCTTATAATAAATGGTGGATTTGTAGTTTATGTGTTTGCAGTCTGTCGGTATTAGTGGGAATATTTTTTTGCATAAAAGAAAACTCTTTGCCGCGTTATAAAGAACTTTATGATATGGTTTTGATAGATGATATGGGAAAAACGACGATCTTAGAGAATAGCAGAATTTTAAGGAAAGCAATTTCAGTAGATGAAGAGAAAGTTTTTATGTGGCAAGGATTGCGGAAGATGGGACAAATCGTATGATTAATACTCAAAAATTGCTAGAAAAGGTCAGGCCTGAGTATCAAAAAAAGATGAGAGAAATTGAAGCGCAGCGTGCAGGCAGAAAGCTATCTGAAATGGGGGAAAGTCCGGAGATAATGGCAGAGAGAATAAAGGATAAGCTCTCAATGACAGAGCAAAATACGGAAAGAATCAATTTGTTTGAAATGTTTATGGAAGCACGAAAAAATTGGTTGAATGCAGAAAAGATATGAAAGCAATGATAGTGTGAATTGGAGGGATCGTATAATGAATATATCAGGTGTTTCTTATCATGGAAATATGCAAAAGACAGAGCGGCAATCCATTCAACCATTACAGGATGAGGGAAGAAAGGGAGCACTGACGGGGATGAAGCTGTCAGAAGGAAAAAGATTGGACAGTTGGGAAATTACACATGTGCAAAGTGAAAATTCCATTTCATTGGCAAATAAATACCAAACAGGATCTATTAAGGTGGTATATACCGAAAATAGGCATTATTTAAGAAATACGGAACAGTATTTTGGAGTGTTTGAACAATATGCAAAAGGACAGATCAGTGAGGATGAACTTACAGCATATTCTGCTGCATTTGAGAGTAATGTGCACTGCACTCTGAATACGGATCGGAATTCGGTATGGGGTATCAATGCCCTTGTAAAAGAGATGAAAGAGAATATTTCGAAAGGAATTGTAAATACGCCGGATAACCTCAAAACAAAGCTTTCTGTAGACGGAATGGAGGTGACGTGGAAAGAATTGATGAATATGCAAAAGACGGGAGAATATATAGATAAATTTTTAGGCGCCGGAGGTGCAGGCACCTATATGACTTATGCAAACATAGGGATTGCAAGGGCGTATGTGCATAAATCGGGGTTTGGTCTGGCGGAACAGCAGGTAAAATTTTTAAGTGAAGCGGTAGAAAAAAAGATAGACAGGACGCTGGAAACTTCAAAGATCCTTTTAGAATTGGCAGTAGCGGATAAACAAAATCCCATGTGGGAAGGATACTATATCGGTGGAACCAGAACGCAGCCGGTTGCGTCCAATCCAAAGATGATTTCCGAGATTACAGAAGCATTTTCTAAGATTGATCCGAATGATAAAAGTACTTATGATGCGGCAGTGGACAGATTTCAGGAGATAATGCGGCCATGGGAGACAACTTTTGCGAGTTATGTAGCAAGACAGGCACCAGGATACGCAAGTTCTTATGTGCAGGAGAAAGAATATCATTCCCGGGCAGGCTTTCAAACTATTTGGAATGGAACATATTAAGAAATAAATGGAATCCCCATATTTGAAATGCTGAGGCAGTTATTAATCTTTATGGGATAAATCTCTTTTTGGGATGTACAAATATCAGAAACCCTCTTACCCAATATAGAATCTAGGTTGAACAGTATGTTCGCTGAAATTCCTAATCGGTTTACAATCGAGTATAGAATTTCAAAAGAAGAGTTCTTGATGTTTATGAGAATTTTTTAAAGAGGTGATAGTTATAGGTGAGATTATGATTTTAAGATTTTCGGACAAAGAAAGGCAAATCATGGAGCAAGTGCGGTCCATCATCAGGAATGAGAACAATGTAGAATATACTGAAATCATACCAAAGTCGGTATTGTATTTTAAGGACTTAAAAATACAGTTAAAAGAACAGGAAGTCTATCGAAAGGATAAACGGATTTCATTGAGCCATCAGGAATTTCTTGCACTTCGGCTTCTGACAGAGCATCCTGGATGGATATGTACAAAGGAACAGATCTATGATGCGGTATATGAAGGGAATTTTAAAGAGAATATAGATAATATTATTTATTGTTTAATATGCAGCCTGCGGAAGAAACTGGAAATAGATTCACAATATCCTGAATACATTCAGACTGTCAGAGGCGCAGGATATAAATTTGTAATCCCAGAGGAGTGATTCTCTGGGATTATTCTCTGTTTGAAAAATTTATGTTGTGCGTATTTGAAAATACAGTTGCGATTTTCTGTTTTAGAACGTACAGAAACAGTAAAGATATATCTCAAAAAGTATACTTTTTGGCATAGTAGAAAACAGGCGGAAATCCTGTACCAAAATGTATACATGACAGCTTTTGGCATATACCGGAGAAAGTGTGGACATTTTGGTATAAATCATGGAGACGCTTTCCATTTTATAAGAATAAAAGAAAAATGAAGAATCCCGGAGGAGTAATCTTCCGGGGATTTTTTTGACTTAGAAGGTTGCGTTTAGTGCTGTCTGCCGTACAGAACTGGTAGAAATATATGAAGAAGCACGGTTTGGTATGGTGTTTTATGGGGAGGCGGAAGAATGGCTACGTATGGTTATCATCGAACCAGTACACGGGATCAGCATCTTGACAGGGGGATTCATGAGATTCAAATATTTTGCAAGGAGCACGATTTGGAACTGGAAAATATCTTCACGGACCAGCAGACGGGTAAAAACTTTAATAGGCCGAGATACACGGTTCTTGTGGAAGATGTTCTTCGGGAGGGAGATATCCTGCTCGTAACAGAGCTGGACCGGTTAGGCAGGAATAAGCGGGACACTATGGAGCAGATCCAGAAACTGCAGAGCAGGGATGTCCGGCTGATGGTTCTGGAACTCCCGACAACACTGATGGATCTGTCTAAGATGGATAATTCCATAGCGCGCCTGATGATGGAGACAATCAATAACATGATGCTGGAGCTTTACGCTTCCATCAGTGAAAGTGAGATTCAAAAGAAGGAGAAACGCCAGCGTGAAGGTATCGCTATGAAGAAGTTCCGTGGAGAATGGAGTGACTATGGTCGGCCGCCAGCGATCAAAGAAGAGGACTTTGCCAAGGCTTACCAAAGAGTGACTGCAGGTGAGATCACACAGGCTGACTTGAAGCGTGAGTTGGGCTTATCTCACACTACTTTTTACCGCTATCGAAAAAAATATTTTGAAAAAAATCCGGAAATTTTCCAATCTCAGAAAAAATGACACTATTACTTATACTGGACAGTAAAAAGTTTATATGCTTAAGAAGCCAGTAAATCCTTATCAATTACTGACATTTCCTGCATTTCCTGAATTAATTGTGTTATGCGTAATTCGGG
>CAJTCH010000145.1 GCA_910574715.1 Lachnospiraceae bacterium
TGATTCAAAGTGTATGATTATCGAAAACAATATTTTATTGGCATGAAATTGGTACAAAGAGTGCCTCATATTTCTTAATTTACCGATTTCATTTTATTTTTAGGTTAGGTTCACGGATTCAGGATATATTTTTTCACGTAGTGTTTTTTTTACCGTTTTTGATGAGAGATACCCCATATGGCTTGAAAGAAGTGTGCAGGTAAAACGGAACATAATTGCCGCCGCTGCTATAGCCACCGTAAGGAACCCACTGTTTTTATCTGCCGTTTTATAGAAAAGAGAAGCAAGCAGGCCTGTCACTGCCGTCATCATTGCAATATTCGCCGCAAGGGAACACCACTGGGCCGCCACGTTGCCCGCTATGTATTTTTTGCTTTCGCTGACTGTCCCGATCAGCCTTTTATTGATCATCATAAATTTACCTCCACAATCGTCATTTTACAGACAGCGCTTTCTCCATTCCGACCGTCTGTGCCTTTTCCCTTGTTTACAGGCGCATCTAACAATCTGCTGCTAATCCGGCCAATCGCTTGAAAAATTCCATCCAAAGTGTTAAGATAACCTTACCAAACTAAATCAGCACACCCTGAAAGGAGGCCGGATATCCGATGAATTACATCCGTCACAAATCTGAAGAATCCATTGAAGATTATCTCGAAACAATCCTCATCCTGAGCAGGCGTCTTCCCGCCGTCCGTTCCATTGACGTGGCAAATGAGATGAATTTCTCAAAACCCAGCGTAAGCGTTGCCATGAAAAACCTGAAAACACACAGGTACATTACCATGTCGGAGGAAGGGTATATTCTCCTGACAAATGAGGGGCGGGAACTGGCTGAGAACATCTATGAACGCCATACCCTGCTGACGGACTGGCTGATCCATCTGGGGGTCGATCCACAAATTGCCGCCAGCGATGCCTGCAAAATGGAACATGACATTACACTGGAAAGCTACAAAGCCATGAAAAAATGTATCCTGTCCCTCTTGAAAACTGACAAGCCCGGAAGCAAATAATCACACGCCGCACTGAAAACCGCCATCACTGCCGGAACATCCCGAACAGCCCATTCTTCTCATAAGGCTCACTGATTACAGAAACAACATTATATCCTGTTTTTGCAACCACATTTTTCAGTTCCTGTTCTGGAATCTCTTTTTCCGCAATTATGACTGTCTGCTTCTTTGCATGTGAGCTTTTCACTTTCTTTACCTGAAAGGCATTCCTTACAGCCTCGTTGACATGTGCCTCACACATACCGCAAGCCATCCCTTCGATGCCCACTATTGTTTTCACCATAAAACGCCCTCCTCGCTTTCCCAATTTAGTTAGCAAAAGCTAACTCACATCCTTAAAAAATGCGGCCGCTTTGTGTTAGCAGCCACTAACTCAATTTCAAGTATATATCTTAACCTTTGCCTTTGTCAATAGGATAGCAAATCATTTGCAGATTCCCCAGCGACTTGAACGCCCCTTTCTGCAAGGAAGCCTCCGCCCATAACTTCCGGATGCGGTACCAGGCTTCGCTTTCTGCCGGAGCAAGGGAAACTGTAAGTTCTTTTACTTCAAGAAGCATTGATTCCATCCTCCTTCCCAATGGCGTCACGCAGTCCTTCCCCCAGCAGATTAAAGCCGGCACAGCATATAACCAGACAGATGCCCGGATAAATGATCAGGTTTGGATTCGTATAAATGCTGCCTCTGGCATCATTTAACATAGCACCCCACTCCGCAGTTCCCTGAACCAGTCCGACACCAAGAAAAGCAAAGCTGGATATGGAGATAATGACCGAGGCAATCCCTGTTGTAAAATATACAACGAACTGTGGCAGTACATTTGGGACAAGGTGCCTGAACACAATCCGCATCCCCGATGCACCGGAAATCCGCGCCGCTTCAATATACTCCTTTCCGCATTCTATTTTTGCATAGGAACGGACCATCCTTAAAAACCACGCCAGCATAGATATGCTGATTGCTGTAATGATACAGGCCGTTGGGCTATCAAATGATGTGACCAGCGCCATTGCGATCACTAATACAGGAAAGCCATCAAAATATCACACAGCAGCCGTATTATCTCACTGAAAATGCCCCCTTTATAACAGGAGTAACAGCCCAAAAACAAGGCGGCAGCCGCTAACGCAAACAGAACCGGAATGGACAGCCCAAGCGAATATCTCGCACCATACATCAGCCTTGATAATTCACATCGTCCCAACTGGTCACATCCGAATGGATATTCCATACACGGTGCCGCATTTTTCATAGCAAGGTTTGTCGTGTTCGGATCATGTGGGGCAAACATGGGAGCGCATGCTGCCACAAGCACAAAAAATGTAATAAGTATAATGCCCGCTGTTATCTGCACTTTTATCTTCATATCCGCTCCCTCCTATATGCCGGGCATATGATTGCTGAAAGGATGTCTGCCACTGTATTAAAAACTACAAATAAAACAACGCACACCAGGATTGCTCCTGATATCCCGTATATATCCATTCCTTCACAGGATTTCATCAGGTAGCTTCCCAGCCCTTCAAGAGAAAAAACGCTTTCTACAAGGACAGACGTTCCAAACAGGGCCGCACAGTATTGGGCAAAGAGCGTGATCGCTGCAGGCAGGGCATTCCTTAATACCTCCCTATATATAATCTGTGTATTTGAAAAACCTCTGGCCTTTGCATATACGACATAATCGCTCTTCAATTCATTCAGTATCGATGCCCTGAGAACCCTTGTTGCGGTACATATAATAGGCGCAGCCATTGAAACAGATGGTAATATCAGCGACTTTAAGCTCCCGTCTGCAATCACGTTGAAAACAGGGATTTTAACTGCAAATACAGATAGCAGTATCAGCGCCAGCCAGAAGCTTGGAACGCATATCCCTATGATGCAGAACAGCCTTGCAGCGTTGTCAAAAATCCCATTTTTCCGGATAACAGAAAACACTGCCACAAGAACCGTGAACAATACAATCCACGCCATTGCCATAATGATCATGGTGCAGGTAACCGGCAGCGCTTCCATAATATTCTGGATGACCGGCCTCCTGTTTGTGATTGCAGTCCCCAAATCACCGCTGAACACGCCTTTTATATAGTCAAAATAGCGTTCATGGAATGGTGCATCCAGCCCAAGTTCCGTCCGCACCGCCTGTATCTGCTCCTCGGTTGCAAAAAGGTAGTTTTTCCTCACGATCATTTCCGCCGGATCTGTTCCTGTAAAAACCTGCAGGCAGAAGCTCAAGGTCACAACTCCCCACACCACAATGAAAAAATTCAGCAACCGTTTCAAAAGCCTCCGTCCAAGATTCCCTTTCGTCAACACATTTAATTCACTCGCTTTCTTTTATAGATAAGAATAACGTAAGTTAGCATAAACTAACCTATATCCTTAAAAATAAGCCGCACTGCTGCGGCCTATTTTTAAAGTCATGTTACCACCGATATTATTTATTGTAGCAGAACGAAAAGGGTAATATCTACGACCATTCAGGCAAATTTTTAGCCCAATCAGCTCACCATGATTTGCAGCGGTAGGCAAAAGGGGTCCACCAAATACCGATTTAAAGGCAGCGGAAAACTTGCTCTGGTTTTCGTATCCTGCCGCCTCGGCAACCTCACAGATACTGAGCTGTGGCTCTGAAACCAGCAAATCGGCAGCAGCTTCCATACGCTTCACTTTCATAAAAGTGCCGATAGAACTCCCTGCAATGGAGGTAAAACATCGCTTCATGCTGGACTCTGCAACATGAAACATATCAGACAGTTCTGCAATTGTTGTTTTTGAAAAAGGATTCTCGATAATATACTGATATGCCTTTTGCGTCCCATTATGTCGCCCAGCAAACTAAAGTTCCTATCTCCCGCACAAAAACATCGAATTAAAATCTCATCTTCTTAATACTGTCTATCAGAGCGCGCTGTAGGAAACGGCGCATTTTCCTCTTGACCATTCCTGCCTGTTCCGATATAGTTTTTTT
>CAJTCH010000146.1 GCA_910574715.1 Lachnospiraceae bacterium
ATTAGTGGTTATAAATAAAGAAAGGCACAGGGAATCCCGTGCCAATTAAAAGAAACACTATATGTTGTAGTTGCTTGAGTTAGGTTGTTAACATTGATTTTCAATCAGCATTTTTGCCATATTGAGTTCGTTTTCATCTAATTTCATCTTGGGTACTGCCTTCGGTATGGCTGCAATCTCATCATGATAAAATAACGTCTTTACGATAATTCCTTCCTTTGTGGGATATAATACCAGCAGTTTTTCATTGGTTCCCATTACGGTTTTAGCAATCGCAACTTTCTTCTGGGAGAGTAATGATTGGCGAAGCAGTTCATATGCTTTTTCTGCGCCTGTATCCGGAATTGCATAATAATCTTTTTCATAGTAGATCATATTTACTTCAGACATCTTTGCAAACTGGACGATATGAATGGTTTTATCCTTTTTGGTCTTGATCTTCTCCAGTTCTTCATCTGTCATAACTACATATTTGTCTTTTTCATATTCGTAACCCTTGATGATATCATTTGCCGTCACTTCTTTTCCGCAATGGCTACAGTATTTCTTGTACTTGATACGGGCTTTGCTTTCCTTATCAAGCTGGTTAAAATGGATATCATTATCCTGTGTCGCCTTATACATCCCGATGGGGATCAGTACCAGCCCCATAGAGATACTTCCTTTATGTGCAACTGCCATATTATTCACCTCAAAGTCTTTTTTAGATATTATCTGCGGCTGGGCAGTTTCTATACTTCGGCTGACAAAGTCCTCCTACCTGAAAGCTGTATATTCCACAGGGAAAGTATTAGGGGATACATGAACAGGTATACAAAAGAAAACAGCACCGCTAAGACGATGCCGTTCGGTTTCTCCTTTTTCTATGCCTTTCTTCATACATTTCACGAATCCAGATTTTCACCGGCTGTTTCCATTGTTCCCTGGGACTGGGGATATTCTTGATCAGGCTTTTCGGATTCAGCCCCATTTCCTTCGCCATCCGGATATCTTCCTCATTTAACCGGCATTTTTTCTTTGCTTCAGCCCAAAGTTCTGGTTTGTATGCCATCCTGCATCTCCCTTTCTTCTTAAAAGTACGTCCATTTATTCTGCCCCTAGAATCTCCCCTACTACTTCCATATGCGGCCTGTCAGGATTCTTCTGATAGACATTTACATGGTTCAGATCCCCGCACCGGTCTGTAAATGCCGGAAACAGGAATCCACATTCCGGTTCTCCCGGCTCATATTCACCAGAAAGCGGGCAGATTACACAGATCAGATATTCAAACACTTCCTCCGATTCTCCCAGCCGCTCTTTATCTGACGCTTTCGCCGGAATATCGTAGCGGTCATGGAAAACCAAGATGGCATACTCCGAATCTGTGTGGTAACGCTCCATCACCACAACATAAAAGGTATCCATCAACGCATCGTTTTTCAGCCCGCATTCCTTCATAGCCACAAGTAACTGCCACATGCTTCCCGGCTTCTGGGCTTTCGGTGCGAACTCATATTTTTTCAGATTCTTATTCGTATCAGAAAACGGCACCGTCTTTGCCAGTTTCAGATTTCTAGTTCTGTCGGAACCGGACAGCTTCAGAAAATTGGTGTTGAAGCTCCCATCAAACTCTCCGTCCCGGTCTATGTAGCACCCGGCAACCCTTGTCTTGGATGTCCGGGCCGGCGTCATCCGCCTGGTCAGTTCCAGCATGTCTTCCCTATTGATCATTTTGGTCTCCCCTCATAAATTAATTTATTCTACCAGCTCCGGATAAGGCCAGTCCAGAATCCCGCCGAACTCCAGAACATTTTCGTATCCCATAACTGCAAGCTTTTGTGCCGCCTGTTTGCTTCGGTTCCCACTCCGGCAGTATACCAGGATCTGCCGACCTTTATCCGGCAGTATATCCGGTTCACTTAAAATGTCTTCGTTCGGCAGGCATACGGCGTTTTTGATATGCCCGGAATCATATTCCTCCTGCGTCCGGACATCCAGAATAATCACATCCGCCTCTTTATCCATTCTCTCTTTTGCCTCCTGTGGGCTAATCTGCTCATAAGTCATCATTGCTTCCTCCTGCTTCTGATCCTTATGAACTTTCATCATATTCAAAATGGCCTCCACGGTCTGCGCCTGCTGTTCCTCCCGGCTGATATCTGCAGCATGGTCGCCCTTTTGCTCCCCATAATTTCCAAACTGTGCATGGTTTCCGCCTTCTATACAGATTTCTGCATAATCTGCAGGCATAAACGAGTTCCCTTCCTCCACCTTCTCCATATCCAGAACACCATCCTCACTTCCATAGAGCGACAGGACAGAAAAGGAATCCGACTTCAGGCTTTTCGTTGGATATGCTGCCAGAAGCACCAGACCATTAAGACTCTCCAGATGTCCGGAAGCATAAGATGCCGCCATCGCCCCGCCCAGAGAATGCCCGGAGAGATACCAGTGATCGTATTCATAAGAATCCATAATCTTTTCAGCCTTATTCTGCCCGAAAAACGCAAGATTACACGGCATCTTAATAAGAAAACAGTCGATTCCCCGCTCTGCCAAGTCACTCAATAATGGAAGATATGATGTATATTCCACCTTCGCTCCTGGATAGAAAATCAATGCCTCATTATCTCCCGGTCCATCCAGATATAGACCATCTGACATCTCTGATACAGAGACAGACTCTTTTGTCTGCAAATATTCCTGTACGTTTTCATCTGTATGATAGTAGTCGTTTACATACCAGATACAAACGATTACTATAAAGAGGAAACTTATTACCGGAATAATAACTCTTTTCTTCCATTTCATATTTTTATGCCAATCCTTTCCGATCATTTCTTTCATTATTTATATCTGATTACTGGCACCTGTTTCCACTTTTTCCCGCATTTTTTTCTTTCCAATGCAAAAACCATATCTCCTGTGCGTTCAAAATAACCAATGTCCTTTTTCCAGCTCATACCGCATTTGCAATGCTTCAGACCAATAAACTGCTGTTTCATTTTTCTTCCGCAATTTGGGCAGATTCTCTTATTATTTTTGTTTTCCACTGCATCTATCCTTTCCAGCCAGTACTTTCTTTCTATTATATCCTTCTTTCTCTCCCTGCGCAATCATTCCTCCACCCGTTCCCCATTCTCCAGTACCGGTGCATAGATTCCGATAACTTCCAGTTCGTCTCCGTCCCGTCCATCAATCTGTACATAATAATCCCGTATGTAATGGGAAATGTAATGTTCCTGCAGAGAGTAAAGCTCCAGCGTCTGAAAATCCACCAGGCATACGTCCCTTGCTCCGGATTCCTCCCCTTCCCCTCCATAACTGTCCATGACCTCCAACAGCTTATCCAGACAAGTCTGGCATAAATGCTCTTGCACCTTCTTTACATCAAAGATACTGTTCGTGCCATATTCCACCGTTACTTCTGAGATTCCCCGTTCCAGATTCCGGTCTGTCTGGAAGCTGCAGGCTTCTTCGGCACCAACGGTCCAGCCGGAACCGCCTCCGCCCATTCCGTCCAGATTCCGGATCTGCATATCCATTACATACCAGTCATTGACACAGATCACTCCCAGGTCATCCCTTCCCCGGAACATGCTCATCAGGCTCCGGTTATGGTTTCCGCACAGATAACACTCTGCCGGATCCGAAAGCGTGCTGGCTGCCGGAGGCTGTTCCTGTTTTTCCCATGTCCTCCCCGTTTCCTGTTCTTCAGCCGGAAACTCCGGTCTCTTAACCTCTGCTAAAGCTCCTCCAAAATACATCCCTGCAGTAAAACACAGGATGCCGATTCCAAATACTGCCTTGTTTCTGCTCATACTCCCTCCATAATTCTAATAGATATAGTTCCAACGCTATCAGAATCAGTATAGCAAACACAAACAGCATTTTCATCATATATTGCCGTATTACCATATATTTCCAGTATTATAGTGCGTGCCTGTTGTTTTCAGATAAAAATAACCTGCAAAGCACAGGCTATTTTCTTTCTTCCTCTAT
>CAJTCH010000147.1 GCA_910574715.1 Lachnospiraceae bacterium
TTTTTTATAAGTGATGTTTCTTTACTCATTGCTGCCTCCGCACTTGTAATAAAAAAAGTATAGCAGAAATCTGGAAAAAAAGCGAATGAAGGAAATCTGGTATTCGTCATTTTGCCAGGGATAAATCGTTGATTTTTCAAGACAAATGGATATCAAACCACACAGAAAAAGATGTGAGAAGGGGATTTTAAGACGAAAAACAGAAAGGAGAAAATGTTATCCACAAGAAATACCTGAGGAGAAAATATTATTAACATTTTGTCCTCAAACGTATCATTTACTGTGGATAAAAATTTTTTCAATTTCAGCACATTTACCAACACTTTCTAAAAAGCCTATTACTGGCGTGGGTGTGAAAAGTAACGTTTTTTCGGCTGGCAACGGAATATTCCGACAGGCAAGGCGTGACAGAACAGTTGAAATCAAAAAATCAATTCTTATGGATTCAAAAGATGAATAACATTTTGGCGTGTGTAAGGGAAGTTGTTGAAAATGATATCATTTATTCATAGGTGAATGACAGCGTTTCCGTAATAAGCGGCAGTCCCATTCAAACCTAAGCAAAGACAGTAAGATGGAAAGACAGTTTGAGAATTGAAAAATCCCATGTTTTCATGTATAATTGGAAAAAGAAGTTAGACTGGAAAATTGAAATTTACAGGAGGAACGAAATGAAAGAAATATTGGAATTTAACCACAAAAAGCAATGTGGTTTATGGTTGATTCTTATTGGAATAGTACTAATAGCAGCTGTCATTTGTGGCGGTGAATTTTTTGTTAATCCGTTTGTGTTTCTGATAGGTTATTATGCCTGCTTTTTTGGAGTCAATGTAAACAAAAAAGTGAGAGAAAAACTTTCTCAAGGAGATATTTCTAAAAAGCAGATAAAGATAATTTATTTTTCGATTGCTACGTTGTTCATATTAATGTTTTGTATTGCTGGCCCGTTTATCCCCGGATGGCATTGGAGGCAGATATGGCTTGGTGTACTGATGGCAACATCAATACATTTCTTCTTGTGGTTTTTTGTACATGGTTGGAGTATGGTAGTGTTGGGGATTGTATGTATGGTTATCGTAACAATGGGCTATATTTTTCCGGGCATACCAGTTTCAGTTATTTGCATTGCAGATGCGATGGTTAAACTGATATGCGGAATATATTTGTTATTTATTGCAAAACCATCAAAATACATTCCTAATATGATAAAATAGCGAATGTACAAAGAAACAACTTCCAGTTTGACATACTGGAAAATCAAGATTTGAAAGGAGTAACAGACATGGAATTTCCTTTTTATGATTCACCCGATACTGCTACGATTATCTGTTGTCATATATTGAAGCGTCAGGCACCTATTCTATATGTATCACATGATGAAGATGACGGAATGTGGCAATTTCTATGCGGAGAAACACACGAAACAGATGAAGCAAAGTTAGTATCTTTAAAATGGGTTTTTGATTTAGATAACTCTGTTAGTACCTTAAAGGATATGCCTTGCGGTTACTTTGCAGAAAGGAAAACTCAAGATGACGATTGGATTATCAGAAAGCGATAACTTCCCATTTGTCGAGCAGAACAACACATCATCACAGAGCCAGGCGCATAAGACGCAGAGACGAAAGGCTCGTGAAAAATCACAGTTATCGGGAGGTTATGGCGAGCGACAAATGGGAAGTTGTACTGGGTAAAATAAAATTATTTGGCCAATAGATAATAATGGGTAAAATATTTAATATTTAAGATAATTATGATTCAAAAAAACAGAAAATTTATTGCTGTCGCGTTTAGTTTCTTTCAAGTTTGTTTTGTTTGAATATAGAACGAACAGGAAGAATAAATAACATACGTGCTTGTGCAAGGGGGATTGTAAAAGGGGAAGTTATTTTTGCATAAATCCAATGCAGCGTTTCACATTTCAACGGAGCGTTTCTTGAATATGGTGTTTCTTGTGATATTATGAAATCGGAAAGAAGGTGAAAATATTGAACGTTCAAAAAACAGGCAGTCTGATTGCCACTATCAGGAAAGAACAAAATCGCACGCAGCAGGATTTAGCGAATGAATTGGGAGTATCAAGCGCAGCTGTTTCAAAATGGGAACGAGGTATCGGATTTCCAGATGTATCTCTTATGGAACCATTAGCTGCATCCCTGCGGATTTCCATAGCAGAATTATTCAAGGGCGAAAGAACAGAAAACAACGTTGATAACGAATATGAAAGTCTGTTGTCAGATGTTGTAAAAGTATCAGCAAATGAAATAACCAAGAAGAAAAAAATAACGAATTGGATGATTGCCATTACTGTTGCTGTTCTTTATTTGATGTTTTCTGTAATATCACACAAGTGGGAAATAACCTGAGTGGTCTGGATTGTATATTGTTTTTATCGGATTTTTACTGAATATATATATATATATATAATATTAGTAATCTACAGAAACGTAAGAAACGGAGGAAAAAATGGTCGATTATTCACAATTTGAGGCAAGTGTAAAATCCGGCATCCATGCAGATGTGAGCCGGATACGGCAAAAGGATGAAATAATAAAAGCCGTCGTCAAAAAGCGGCGAAGCTCCGCGATAATCTGCGTGTGCTTCCTATGTATGTCAGGAATTTCTTTGTTTAAAAGCTGGATTCCCGCCATTATCTGTTTCCTTCTTGCATTGTTTTTCCTATGGCGGGCTGTCGGAAAATTTTCTGACGAGTATTTACGGGAAATGTACGAGGAGGGGCTTTTGGTTCCCGGCATGATCGTGAAAACGGAACCCCTTACTATCATGGCAATCGCAAACATGACCGCGCGGGATAGCGCGGCAACCGTAAATGGGTGCTACTGTCTGGAGGTGAAAGAGCTTGACGGGGCGCAAAAGATTCTATTTGAAAAAATCCCCTGCTCCTGTTTTTTCTGCTATGAGGGCGGCGATTACCATTCTTCCTTCCAGCCCCATCCCCTCTATTGGGGAACGGCTGATCAGCAGTCTGTTCAAGAAGCGCTAAGACAGGTGGAGGAGGACAACAAAGAAAATACAAAAGATGAATGGGAAGTGCTCAAGGAGGTTGCGCGGCAGTTCCCTGATTTGGGAAACGGGAACTTGATTTTACTGGATGAAAATTACGTTCCCTTCGGGAAAAAGAACTACATGGACAGCAACTATAAGCCCCTCAACGAGGAAGCTGCCCCCAAGTAATATGTTCCATTTAGGGAAACGCTGATGAAAGCGTTTTCCTCGTCGCAAATGCGGGATTTATAAGTGAGAAAAGAGTTCCTGATACGAATTTTGGGAGGTAATTTTTATGTTTTTTTCAGTAATATTAATCTTGTTGATTGCCATTGTATTCAGAAAACAGAAAATGGCCGAAACAGGACAACAGAAATCTGATGAAATAGAACATTTGTCTAAAAATAAAAAAGAACTCATCCTCGGCTTATCATGGTATATATTCTATTTTATGCTGTCTTACATAAGCTGTGCCTATCAGGTCGATATAATAAGCGAATTATCAAACTGGCTGTTTCTGGTTTTCTTTCCACTCCTGATTATTGCTGTTTTCAGAAAAGAGAAAGTGATACAAACCCTGAAAGAAACAGGCTTAAAACATTTTGACAGAAAAACTGTACTAAGGATACTGTTGATTTGTGCTGTATACCAAGGTGTTATTATCCTTGTCTTTGGTTTAGGAGAATTTTATTTTAATTTCCAAGCGCAAGGTTAAATCCACCGCCTTTTAGGCGGTCAAGCTTTAGCGGCATTTCCTTTCAGTAGCAATTGTGATAAAATACAGCAATAGGAGGTGCTGTAGAAATGGCAGAATATAGGAGCAGTAGTCATACCGTATATGATATTAAGTATCATTTTGTGTGGATAACGAAGTATAGATATAAG
>CAJTCH010000148.1 GCA_910574715.1 Lachnospiraceae bacterium
GGAGCCGTATACATCGAGAGGTGTACGTGCGGTTCCGGGGCGAGGGTTCGGAAACCTGCTGTCGTGAGGCAGTAAGGCGCCGGATTCTTAGCCTACAACGTCAGTTTGCCCGATGACTTTGACAAGATACTGTCGGTTATGAGGTCAAGGGGCGTATCCGTTTCGATTATCCTGCAAAATCTGGCACAGCTCAAGGCACTGTTTGAGAAACAGTGGGAAAGCATTGTCGGCAATGCCGATGAGTTCCTCTATCTGGGCGGCAATGAGCAGAGTACCCATAAGTTTGTGTCAGAGCTTTTAGGTAAGGCGACCATCGACACGAACACCTACGGGAAAAGCTCTGGACGGAGCGGGAATTACTCGACCAACTATCAGATTTCGGGGCGTGAGCTTTTAACCCCAGACGAAGTGCGTATGCTTGACAACCGCTACGCACTTCTTTTTGTGCGTGGGGAACGCCCTGTCATGGATTTAAAGTATGACATTTTAAAACACCCGAATGTGAAACTGACTGCTGACGGAGGGAAACCGCCGTATATCCACGGCGAGCCGACACAGGCGGTCGCAACCCTTGTGTTTGACGGGGATATTCCTAAGAACACCGTAAGCGTGGAAGCCGTCAGCACTTCCTATGAGCTTCTGTCCGATGAGGACTTGGAAGAAATATTCAATTTATAAGGAGGAATCACCCTATGAAACTTTTTAAGAAAAACGAGAAGAAAGCAACCCAGAAACTGCCGATGGGCAGAAAGGCAAGAAAGGTGTTCGCCGTGTATGCAGCCCTTGTACTCTGCATGGTTTTCGGAACGACTACCGCCTTTGCTGCCAATGACCCGATTGCCGTTGTCAACAACCTCTCCAACTTCATTTTCGGTCTGATACGGGCGGTCGGGATGATTATGCTCGGCTTCGGCATCGTGCAGGTCGGCTTGTCGCTGAAATCCCACGACCCGTCCCAGAGGGCGAACGGCTTTCTGACCCTTGCGGGCGGCGTTGTGATTACCTTTGCAAAAGAGATTCTGACCCTTATCACAGGCTAATCCAAAACAGACTGAAATAGCAGACTGACACAAGACAAGATAACGGGGCAGATCCGCCTTGCGGAACTTGCCCCGCTGTCCAATTCTAAGGATGGAGGTGTTGAAGTTATCGAGAATATAAAAAAATACGGCATCATTTACGCTGACCCGCCGTGGCGTTATGACCAGAAAAATCTTTCTGGGGCTGCGGAACACCATTACAGCACCATGAGCGTAGGCGAAATCTGCAAATTAAATATTGCGGAAGTGGCGGCTGACGACTGCGTGCTGTTTTTATGGGCGACTTTCCCACAATTACAGGAAGCGTTGCAGGTAATTAAGGCATGGGGATTCCAGTACAAGACAGTCGCCTTTGTCTGGCTGAAGCAGAATAAAAGCGGAAAGGGATGGTTTTTTGGTCTGGGATTTTGGACGAGGGGAAATGCGGAAATCTGCCTGCTTGCCACAAAAGGGAAACCCCGCAGGAAATCCGCCCGTGTGCATCAGTTCCTTATCAGCCCTCTGCGTGGGCATAGCCAGAAGCCCGACGAAGCAAGGGAAAAAATCGTTGAGCTTATGGGGGATTTGCCGAGATTGGAGCTGTTTGCCCGTAATAAAGCGGACGGTTGGGATGTATGGGGAAATGAAGTGGCGTCTGACGTCCAGATGAACATTTATCCAGAAAAAACAGGAGGTGGTCTATGTGTCTGATAACTGGGTAGTCCAGAACTTGGAGAACGCCCTTAACACTTGGAATGAGAAGTTAGCCGAGATATGGCAGCTCATTACCCAGTCCCCAGAGAATTTCAAAGGCGGTGCGATATGGAAAGTCATCGTTGACATCCACGGGGCGTTGCAGGCTATCGGGCTTGCCCTGCTCGTGCTGTTCTTTGTCGTGGGCGTGATGCGTACCTGCGGCGACTTCGCAAGCGTGAAGAAGCCCGAACACGCCTTGAAGCTGTTCATCCGCTTCGCCCTTGCGAAAGGTGCGGTCACTTACGGCTTGGAGCTGATGATGGCTCTGTTCAAAATCGTGCAGGGCGTGATTTCCGCCATTATGAAAGCCGCAGGCTTCGGCTCGGCACAAAAGACCGTCTTGCCAACAGAGATAGTGACAGCCGTGGAGGACTGCGGCTTTTTCGAGAGCATCCCTTTATGGGCGGTCACGCTGATAGGCGGGCTGTTCATCACGGTGCTGTCGTTCATTATGATAATGTCCGTGTACGGCAGGTTTTTTAAATTGTATCTCTATACCGCCATCGCCCCCGTGCCGCTGTCCTCGTTTGCGGGAGAGCCGAGCCAGAGCGTGGGAAAGAGCTTCATTAAGAGCTACTCCGCCGTCTGCCTAGAGGGTGCGATTATCGTGCTTGCCTGCATCATCTTCTCGGTGTTTGCGGCGTCTCCGCCCGTAGTCAACCCCGATGCGGCGGCGGTCACGATGGTGTGGGGATATATCGGGGAATTGGTGTTCAATATGCTCGTCCTTGTCGGTGCGGTCAAGATGGCAGACCGTGTGGTAAGGGAAATGATGGGCTTGTAATTATCCAACAGGAAAGGAAAATTGAAATGAAAAAAGAAACGAAGTATTGCCAGAATTATTATATCCATTTGTTAAATGGAGAAGTCATCGGGGCTTCCGAAGCCTATGACCTGCCTGTTGAAAAAGGATTGGTCGGAAAATTTGAAAAAGCTGACGATAACGAGATATTTGAAATCGGGGATGCCATTTCTGGATTTGCATATATTCCGAAACGCAGCATCCTCTTTATTTCGACGGGGGATGTCAGAGAGGAACGGTGCTGATATGGAAGTCAAGATAAATAAGGAAATCCGCAACTACACGGAATCCATGTTCTTCGGGCTGTCAATGCGGCAGTTCCTGTTTTCCGTACTTGCCTGCGGCGTGGCGGTCGGCTTGTTATTCCTGCTCCGTGGCAGGTTCGGGACGGAAACATTGAGCTGGATGTGCATATTGGGGGCTTCCCCCTTTGCAGTCATGGGATTTGTAAGGTACAACGGCATGACCGCCGAGCAGTTTGTGTGGGCGTGGATAAAATCTCAGTTTCTGATGCCGAAGAAGATTTTATTTGTCCCAGAGAATCTATATTACGAAGCGGTGAAGCAGGCACTGGGCGCACATGAGAAAGGCTTGCCCGTCGTGCAGGATAAGAAAAAGAAAAAACGCAGGAGGGCAGGGCGTAAGGCGGCAAGGGAACGTAGAAAACAGGCTGAAAAAGCCAGAAAAAAGAATGAAAAATCAAGAAAGCGTAAGGAGGTAGACCATGATTAAGACGCTGAAAACGCTGTTTAAGCAGGACAAGGAGAAATTCATTGTGCCGAAATCGGTGCAGGCGGTCATCCCGTTAAAGACCATGTGGGAGGACGGCATTTTCCTCGTGGGCAGGAACAAATACGCAAAGACATTCAAATTTGAGGACATCAACTACGCCGTGGCTAGCCGTGAGGACAAGGAAGCGATGTTCCTCGAATACTCGGAGCTTTTAAACGCCCTCGACAGCGGGGCTGTTGGACGGCGAATTGAGGGAGACATAAACGGCAAATTATTTTTCCAACCTTTTTCGCATTGACTGCGCAGTGCTGTCTACAAATGCATAATACCGCCGAAAATGCAGCACGCTGTTGGTATAGCTTTTCTTTCGAAATCGAAAGGCCATGAATCCCATTATGAGATCCATAGCCACATGATGTA
>CAJTCH010000149.1 GCA_910574715.1 Lachnospiraceae bacterium
TATTATAATACACACTCAAATAAAAATCAAGCAAAAATGGCGTAAAATCGGCACTTTTTTAAGGTTCAAAGGGTGTTATGACCAATTGAAAGAGGTTTTTAGTACATATTATCCTACTTTAGGGTTAGACACGGAAGGTTCATCATCATAGTTGATCAGAGGGAAAATAGCCTTTATAAAGCGAACCAAAAGGGATGCTTTAAAAACTATACCCATTTATCAGCTGTTCGGTACATGATACAACGATATCCATCACTCCCGGCTCTGTTTTTGAGGTAAATAAAATCGTCAAAGCCTATAAAATCAATAAATTTAGGCTTGACAGAATAGGAAGGAATGAGGAGAAACCATTAATTCTGCATACAGACCGGGGATCCAGTATGTGTGTAGGGAGTATGTAGAAGCAACGGTTGGAATGAAGAGAAGTTATTCGAAAAAAACGTATCCATGGGATAATGCCTGTATTGAATCATTTCATGTATTGATCAAAAGAGAATGGCTGAATCGATTTAAAATAAAAAATTATGAACATGCCTATAAATTGGTATTTGAATCCATAGAGACATTTTATAATACGGTAAGAATCCATAGTCATTGTGGATATCTATCACCAAACGAATATGAGAATGTGTATGAACAGAAATTGAATAAGATGGAAAAATTGGCTGGATGAAAAAAACGGAATGTTGTAAGAAAAGTTCACTTTTAACTTGTACTTTTTCTTGACATAGTACCATCATGGAAGACGGCAAATATCTGGACAGTGAGAAAGGTACTCCGCAGGGGAACGGCACCAGTCCAATACTGGCAAATATATACCTGCATTATGTACTGGATAACTGGTTTGATGTGATTGTAAATAGGCAGTGTAATGGAGAGAGTTATCTGATACGTTATGCTGATGATTTTGTATGCTGTTTTCAGAGAAAGTATGAGGCAGAGGTGTTCCGCCAGAGATTGGAGGAAAGGTTTGCCAAATACGGGCTGGAACTGGCGGAAGAAAAGACCAGAATATTGGAATTTGGAAGATTTGCGGAGCAAGACAGGAAAAGAAGAGGAGAGGGAAAATGCAGAGCAGGCTATGTCGGCTATAAAGATATCTGAAAATGATAAGGAAGTCTTACTGAAAAGATTGTAAAGGCATTTTTGTAAGATAAAAAAGAATGGTGTTAGTCAACAAGTGTGTTGGTAACATTTATAGCACTATATATAGATGTTGGTAAACCCAAAATATTCATAAATATAGAGGTTCAAGTGATTGCATAAACCGCCAAACAGAGTTACCAACACAGTTATTGACTAACACCAAAAGAATTTTAGAAAAATAGGTGTCGGAATCCGCAGGATAGGTATAAAATCTATTCTGCGGATTTTTTTGGACATGCCTGCCGGAAAAAGTTTTTTATTTTCCCTCTTGTATTTATAGTTGTCTTTTGGTACAATTGGAAAAGAACAAATGTTCTGAAGAAAAAATGAATATTCAGGCGTTCCATACAGGCTTCTCTGTGCTATTCTTTGCAATACCCTGAGACGTGAATTTTAATGAAAATCAGGGAGATTTTCGGGCTGATAGTGAACATAGTAAGGAGGTTCGGCCATGAAAAATGAGCAGAATATATTCAAACTGCATGCCCCATACCAGCCTACGGGAGACCAGCCGCAGGCGATAGAAGCACTGGTCAAAGGCTTCAGGGAAGGCAACCAATGCCAGACTTTACTAGGGGTTACGGGTTCTGGGAAGACCTTTACGATGGCGAATGTGATTGCCCAATTGAATAAACCAACGCTTGTGATTGCTCATAATAAAACACTTGCGGCACAGTTATATGGAGAATTTAAGGAGGTATTCCCGGAAAACGCAGTGGAGTATTTTGTGTCCTAGCATATTGATATTTGTGAGAATACAATATATTGTTGTTATAAAGCTTGAAAATACTACATATAGTATATAAAAAGACGGTAGAAAACGAAATGGACTATACGGATTCAGCATATCAGTGAACAGAATTCGTCGAAAAGACTGCAACAGAAAATTAGAATGTGGTTATGAAAGAAGTATATTGTAGAAAACATTAGTGTAATTTAGACAGTTCTCTGCTATAATACTTAGTAAGGAAAATGTATACAGAAAAGTCTCCGGATTATGATAATGTATTTAAGAGAATGAAGATGAAGATAAGAGATTGTTTGTTCCTGTTATCATTGACGTTTTTAACAGGAATTATAAAGATGTAAAAGTGGAAATTTTACTTTCAGAGGGGTATCTGACTGAAAACGAAACTGCAGATGGAAGCAAGAAGATAGAGGAACAGATTTCAGATTTTCTAATCAGAATAGGAAGAGAAATATATCTTTTAGAATGCCAGAGCTATGACGAAAGTTGTAATAGAGATAAGAGATTAAATTAAGAAAGAAGGAATTATATGATAACGGCAGAACTTACTCAAAAAATAGATACCTTATCGAATGATGAGTATCGTATGGTTGAGGTTTATGTTGACAATGTGTTAGAATATTCAAAGCGGAGAAAAAAAGAAGTAGCGTGGGACAGAATAAAATCTGATTTGATAGAATCAGAGAAACGAATGCAGCTTGAAGGAGGTATTAGTTCCAGGCGGCTCAGAGAAAATCTGGGGGTATAATATGTATGATATTGTTTATTCTCCAATAGTCCAAGAAAAGTTAGCTGTATTAAAAGTAAAATTGACAGAATTATGTGGAGAAAAGAAAGGTAAAAAGCAGTTTTTGGAAGTTATAAATGGGTTTGAAATAAGGCTTGCTTTTTCAAACACTGGAATACCTGTAAAGACGATGTATGACGTTGAGAAGGAATTTGAAAAATATTATATCATTTATTCACACAAAAATTATTTCTTATATTACATTGAGGGAAATCAGGTAAATGTTATGGAAATTTACGATGAACGTGAGGATTTTGCAAGGACGCTGTTTGGAATCATTACAACTACACAGGAAAGTTTAGATTATTGGGATGAATGAAAAAATGTATTATATGAACTTCTGTTAAGGAAGCAAACAGGCAATGGAGATAATAGTGAAAATATCCAAGGGGTAGAAGATATTCTGCCCCTTGGAATTTTTAAATTATAATATGTAGTTTCAATTATGAAAAGTGAGGATTAATAAAAGTGTGATTACAGATGGCTCTTGGAAGCCACATAATTGATAAGAGCCTGTTTTGGAATCTTCCAGTCTTTCCCTTCTTTGTACCCTTTTAATCAATAGTTATAACATAAAAATGATGAAAAGAAGATATATCATATATACAATATTTTCTTAAACTATCCAACAAAAACATTGATTTTAAGGCATATTCAAGGATTTTGAACTATTGAAATACTTCTAATTTACTACTACGGATTGAGCTTTGATATATGAGATTAACCCCAATATGCCGACTTATGACAAAAACACATCAGTATTGAAACATAAAAAAATTGAATATTTCATAGACTATGGAACGCCTAAAATGACGTTCCTTTTCTATTTCCATCCGTTCTTATTGGATGTTGGACGGCGAATTGAGGGAGACATAAACGGCAAATTATTTTTCCAACCTTTTTCGCATTGACTGCGCAGTGCTGTCTACAAATGCATAATACCGCCGAAAATGCAGCACGCTGTTGGTATAGCTTTTCTTTCGAAATCGAAAGGCCATGAATCCCATTATGAGATCCATAGCCACATGATGTA
>CAJTCH010000150.1 GCA_910574715.1 Lachnospiraceae bacterium
GGAGAGAACGCTTTACTATGCCCAATGCGGCATAAAGCTATTTTATTTTTACTATTGCAAGGCTTATAAAATCGTAATGATAAGCAGTTTTAGGTTGCGAAGTATGAGAAAGTATTTCCGGGATGCAGAAGATATGGCGTATATGGAAATCTGGGTGAAACCGTTGCTGCCTGAAAAGGAAAAATAAATTTGGGAAGATGAGGTATAAGCAAAGCCGGCAGGCAGGGAGTTCCCTACTGCCGGCTTTGTTTCGATTTTATTCATTATTTTTTATTCTGGCCTCAAACATTTTCACATCACGCATGGAATATTTCGCCGCTTTCAGTATTTCTACCAAAACGCGTATCTCATATTCATTACAATCTCTAAAGATTTCATTTGCTTCTTTGCTAAATACATATTTAGTTTTCAATACCGTATCACATATCAACTCATCGACCGACACTTTTAGAAGATTTGCTATAGCAATAAGCGTTGTCAGGCTGACGCTGGAATTACCGGTTTCAATATTGCTGACATGCTGAGGTGTAACTCCTATCTTTTCTGCCATAATTTCCTGAGTCAGATCGGTTTTAAGTCTTGCTATTTTGATTCTCTTACCTATGGCTTTAAAATTAAGCTCCATGGATGGGGGTACTCCTTTGATATAAGTATTTCTGTACATTGTAACCTTTGTAAAACTATATTATAATAAAATTATAAAGTTAATCATTCTATGAGTTATAGTTCTATCACAGAATACATTTTATTCATGGAATTTAATTTGCAGATGACAGGCAAATAAGCAGTAATAATTTTACAAGGGCTATTTAAGCAGTAAAACAATAAAATCTATCCATGAGGTTCCGAAAATAAGAGATATTTTATATTTTTTATTGAAAGTATTCATATAAAGGTATACCATATAAAAAGACAGATATATGTTTGCAGTTGGCGGAATGATAGGAAATCGTGATGTAAAAATATAGATATGTTTAATTAAGCTAAATAGCGGGGATTGCCGTATTTACCTGTGTCTGAGGTGTTTTTTGCAACTTGCCGAAAGAAATATCCGGAAAGAAATAGATGGAAAGAAAATTTTGCTTTTTATATGGTAAATAATGGTAATTAGAAGGAACTGCTGGAATCGTATATTGGTATCTGATATAATTTCAACCAATTTGTGGCGCAGATATGAAAGGTACAGGAGACATTAATATGGATTTGACGGGAAGATTTACTGGTAAATTAGGTGGAGAAACGGATTTTAACAGCGTAAGAAATGCGATTGAATCTGTTGATGCTTTTTTTTCAAGCGTACTGAGGAAGGAGGCAGAGGAAGAGGAATGTCTTCAGTTCTTTTTTAAAGATGAAAAGGCAGCACAACCCAATGAGCTTTACTTTGATATTATGGACTTTTGGAAAACAATAGAGCCTTATGTATGGAACTGGGCTGGAGAAGATTTAAAGGATTTTTGGATTATCCGCGTTATGAAAGAGGTTGAGACTGTTCGGGAAGTAGCGAACTATAATAAGATTTTGGATCAGGAGACGAAGGAACACTTATATATTCTCAGGAGGATGTCGGAGTCTATTGAGGATTTGCCCAAAAAGGGAACAGCTCTAAAGCTTTGCAGGGATGAGAATGCTGACAAAATAGAAGTGGTATATTCACTGAGATATTTTGATGAGCAGTGTTACCATCCATACCGGGAATTCATCATGCAGAATCTCTATATGCTGCTGAAAAATGGTGGCAGGCTCCTGGTTACTACGAGTCAGGATGAGTATTTTGTGTATGAAATGGGTCATTTTGAATGGAAAAGAGATAGGATGGACAATCAAGAGGCATATAAAATATGTATGAGCAGAGAGGATTCAGCGATTAGAAAAGGACTGATTGCCGGTTTTGTCTACGATGAATTAAAATAGTAGGAGAAATATAAAAATCAGGAGCTGTCCAGATGTCTCAAAACGGTCAGTTATCCTGATTTTTGTATTACATTTATGTTATAGTATGAAGTATACATATAACATCATTTGCTCTTCCCCGCTATTTTTTCTCACTGCCACCTTACATTAATCAAGGCACTGCCACACATTTTTAAAAGTATTCATACAATTGATAAGGCTCGTAACAAATGATTTTGCGGAAAGCACTTTTTTCAATATAGGGCAGTATGGTATCTAATATGGTCAGATTGCTGCTGGAATAATAAAAAAATTTGCCTTGAACATAGAGAAGCACCCATGACGAACCCTTATTATCTATCAAGGTTTCCATAGGGAGCAAGGGCGTCATTAGCAGTTTTTCAAGAAACAATCTCATCTGCCATTTGTCTGCTGTATCCAGGTTTACTGCCGGAAAATCTTGAAGCTCTTTATAGGTTATCTGCCATATATGGGGAGGGCGTTCCATAGCTGCAGCGGAAATTGGTTTTATCAGTACAGATGAAATATCTTTCGTATAGCAGGTGTGAACTGCCTTTTCACGCTTATCATCTGTTATTTTTTTCTTACTGGCAGTTTCTTGCAGAGGATTTCTGTTTCCCGCTGTTGTCAGAGATTTCCCTGCTAGCAGGCCCTCCAGGCGCAGAGGGCTTTCTTCCATAATTTCTTCCTGTTTTTCCTGTTGTGTTGAAGGCTCAGGAGCCGGTCGGAAATGCAGCTGAAAGCATTTTTTCAAAATGTTTTCAATCTTTTCCGGCGGCAAAGCATGATAATTACTTAGGAAGAGATTATCAAGGTATTTTTTTGCAATTTTAAAATCATCTGCAGAGAGCTTATTTTTATTATTCTGTTTCAAGGTATGGATGATATTTTCGGAGATGGACAA
Source organism: Lachnospiraceae bacterium (assembly GCA_910574715.1). Lineage (GTDB taxonomy): Bacteria > Bacillota > Clostridia > Lachnospirales > Lachnospiraceae > Sporofaciens. The sequence goes on from CAJTCH010000150.1 coordinate 2,816, forward strand.
CATATCCGATTGTGATTTTGGCACCTTTTCCATATATTCAAAAGCCAGCCGATTTAAAGGTATTACTGAGACGGATGATTTTTCCGATACGGGAATCATTGCCCGGAAGTGGCGGCAGGTAAGACCGGATTCTAAGAGAGCCTGTAAATTATTCCAGCTTCTCAGGGCATAACCAATTAATATGGATTCCTGCATTTCCCACTGGTTTTTAAAGAGCGGAGAATAGGCACATAATTGACAGGTTGAATTACATTTATATTGGGAGATAATCGTAAAACAAAGTTCCGGATGCTCCGTATTCAAGTCTTCCCCTTTCGTTTCTTCCGGAATCACATGGTTCGCCTTTAAGAAACTGATCAGTTCCCTATCTTCTAATTTCTGATTAGGATATTTTGCTTTAAATGCAGACTTTGCAACGTTGAATATGCGCTGCTGGTCGGGAGTACCATCTCTTTTCCTGATATATTTGTGGCATGCCGGGACATATAATCCTTTTTTCATCTGTATTTCTCTCCTTATTGTACTATTTTGTCGGAAGTCCTTTTGAAATCCAATATCGTATACCCATAGCTTAACAGAGCCCTCCGGAATGCTCAATGAAAGAATAAGGAGAAGATGTCGCAAAACATGGAATGGGCAACAGAATAAAAGAGAAAGGCAGGGGAACAGATAAGTTGTCTTAATATCAGATATGTTTTCCTCGAAGGACAGCTGTAATATGTATTTGGCAGTATATGGCGTTTTGTGGATTTGAAAGCAATGTTAACAACCTAACTCAAGCAACTACAACATATAGTGTTTCTTTTAATTGGCACGGGATTCCCTGTGCCTTTCTTTATTTATAACCACTAATACGATTAAAATAT
>CAJTCH010000151.1 GCA_910574715.1 Lachnospiraceae bacterium
TACATCATGTGGCTATGGATCTCATAATGGGATTCATGGCCTTTCGATTTCGAAAGAAAAGCTATACCAACAGCGTGCTGCATTTTCGGCGGTATTATGCATTTGTAGACAGCACTGCGCAGTCAATGCGAAAAAGGTTGGAAAAATAATTTGCCGTTTATGTCTCCCTCAATTCGCCGTCCAACAACGGCGGCAGCTTATGCAGCACAAACGGCAGCGTATGCTCCGCAGGCGTCAGCCCCAAGAAGGATCAATCCGATCACGGGAATGCCGATGTAGTGGAGGGGGCTTGCACCCTTCCTAATGAAAGAGGGTTTAGTGTATGCAGCATTTGAGCATAGATATTGAGACGAAGAGCAGTGTAGATATTGGAAAGGCGGGACTGTACAAGTATGCACAGTCCCCGGATTTCGGGATTCTCTTGTTTGCATATAAAGCAGATGAAAAGGAGGTTGGGATCATAGATCTGGCACAGGGGGAACAGATCCCCGGCGAGATACGAGAAGCTCTGCAGTCTCCCAAAGTAGTGAAGCATGCCTATAACGCGGCTTTTGAATGGTATTGTCTGAACCGGGCAGGGTATGTTACCCCGGTCGGGCAGTGGAGATGCACGATGGCCCACGGGCTTTACTGCGGATACCCTGCAGGACTTGAACGGGCGGGAGAGGCGATCGGGCTGCCGCAGGATAAACGAAAGCTTACGATAGGAAAAGCCCTGATCAAATATTTCTGTGTACCTTGTAAACCGACCAGGACGAACGGAGGAAGATTGTGGAACTTGCCGAAGCACGCCCCGGATAAGTGGGAATTGTTTAAGCAATATTGCATGCAGGATGTTGTGACCGAAAACGAGATCTTAAGGAGGTTGGATCGGTTTCCTATGCCGGCGGAGGAAGAACGTCTTTGGCAGATGGATGTGCTTATGAATGCATTTGGTGTCAGGATCGATACAGGGATGTTGGAAGGAGCGCTTGTTATCAATGGCTTCTGTGAACAACAGCTAACGGAGGAGGCAGTCAGGTTAACGGGTCTTGCGAATCCCAACAGCGAGAAACAATTGTCAGTCTGGATTTATGAAAAGACGGGAGACAAAGTACCTAATATGCAGAAGGCTACAGTATCGGAGATGCTTGGCAGGGATTATCCCAAAGATGTGCACCGGATGCTGGAGATCCGTCAGCAATTAGGGAAGACATCGATCAAGAAGTATATGGCAATGGATGTATCGAAATGTGGGGATGACCGAATCCGGGGCTTGACACAATATTATGGCGCGAACCGTACAGGGAGATGGTCAGGCCGCCTGGTACAGATGCAGAACCTTCCGCGGAATTATATTAAGACTTTGGATTATGCCAGGGAGGCGGTGAAGAAAAGGAATTATGATGGGCTGAAGCTGCTGTATGGAAATGTACCGGATACTCTTTCGCAGTTGATCCGGACAGCATTTGTCCCATCGGAAGGAAATAAATTTGTGGTCGCGGATTTTTCTGCCATTGAGGCGAGAGTGATTGCCTGGCTTGCAGGAGAACAGTGGGTAAATGAAGTATTTGCTACTCACGGGAAGATATATGAAGCGACCGCATCTCAGATGTTCCATATCCCGATCGATAAGATTGTAAAAGGGAATCCAGAATACAGTTTAAGACAGAAGGGGAAGGTTGCAACGCTTGCCCTTGGATACCAGGGCGGGACTTCGGCACTGATCCAGATGGGGGCATTGGAAATGGGATTATCGGAAGATGAATTACTGGATATCGTTCAGCGATGGAGAGATGCGAATCCGCGGATCCGGGATCTGTGGTGGAAGGTGCAGCAGGCATCTATAGCCTGCGTACAGACGGCACAGCCGCAGGCGGTTCCCGGACTGATCTTTGCATTAGAAGGAGATCTGTTGTATGGACAGTCATTTCTTACAGTGCGTCTGCCAAGCGGGAGGAAACTATTCTATCCGAGGCCATTTATCAGTGATAACCAGTTCGGAAGGCCTGCGGTGCATTATTACGGGCTGGGGACAAATAAGAAATGGGGGATCGAATCAACCTATGGCGGGAAGATGACGGAGAACATTGTCCAGGCGATTGCGAGAGATTGTTTGGCCGAGATCTTGAAGCGGATCCATGCCAGGGGACTGCAAGTCGTTTTCCATGTGCACGATGAAGTGATCATAGATGCCCCTCAGAGTGTAACGGTGGAAGAGATCTGCGCGTTGATGGCGGAACCGATTCCCTGGGCGCAGGGCTTGGTGTTGAAAGGTGCGGGATTTGAGGGCGCTTACTATATGAAAGATTAGGAGGACCGGGAAGATGCAGAATAACAGGAAGATCCGGATCAGTATGGCCGGTACCAGGAAAACTAAACACTGGCCGAGAACGGAGATTTTCTGGTCCGAATTTGCGGAAAGGCTTCGTGTTCCGGTCAGAAGCCCGGAGACGATGGAAGAGTATCTTGCCATGCCAAAAGTAAAGCAGGATGAGTTAAAGGATGTGGGCGGATTTGTCGGAGGTACATTTACCCATGATATCCGGAAGGCGGCCTATGCTGAAGGGAGGGATCTGATCACGCTAGATATGGACCAGATCCCTCCGGGGCAGACAGATGAGATCCTCCGAAGGATCCGGGCTCTGGGCTGTGCTGCATTGGTTTACAGCACAAGAAAGCATTCCGGGTATGCCCCCAGGCTTCGTCTTGTGGTGCCGTTAGACCGTACAGCTACAGCGGATGAATATGAACCGGCGGCAAGGAAGCTGGCATCTCTGATCGGGATCGAGTTCTGTGACCCGACCACGTTTGATGTGTCCCGTCTGATGTACTGGCCGAGCTGCTGCAGTGACAGTGAATACATATATGAAGTATGTGATAACGGGTTCTGCAGCACGGACGGGATCCTGGGAATGTACGGATCCTGGAAAGACGTAACGCAGTGGCCGCAGGTCCCTGGGACGGATGCAATAGAACGAAGGAGGATTGCGAAACAGGAAGACCCGACGGTAAAAAGAGGGATTATTGGTGCTTTCTGCCGTACCTATAACATTGTGCGGGCGATGGAGAAGTTTATCCCGGGTATGTATGAAGAGACGGCTATGGCGGGCAGATATACCTATACAGGCGGTTCTACCGTAGGCGGGGCAGTGGTGTACGATGGAGATCTGTTCCTGTATTCCCACCATGCCACGGATCCCTGTTCGGGGCTTCTGGTCAACGCGTTTGACCTGGTACGCCTTCATATGTATGGAGAGAAAGACCAGGAAGCGAAGGAGGGGACGCCGAATAATAAGCTGCCGTCATTTGTGCTTATGAGCCAGCTGGCGGCTGCGGATCCGGCGGTATCGGATCTGATCGCGCGGGAGAAGTTTGAGCAGGCACAGAAAGCGTTTGATCTGCAGGGCAGCACTGAAAGCGGAGAAACCGGACAGGATCCGGATCTGGAGTGGGTCAAGCGTTTGACTCATGATGGGAAGGGAAATATTGCCAGGACGATCAATAATGCGGTTTTGGTTCTTGAAAATGACCCCTTATTAAAGGGGAAGATTGTAACGGATGAGTTTGCGGTGCGCTCGTAAGCGGAACCCATTCGTTCCGCGCGGGCTTGTTTGTAATCTATCTTTAGCAAGATAGTAGGTTCAATGTGAGGGCTTCATTT
>CAJTCH010000152.1 GCA_910574715.1 Lachnospiraceae bacterium
GTTCGGTACATGATACAACGATATCCATCACTCCCGGCTCTGTTTTTGAGGTAAATAAAATCGTCAAAGCCTATAAAATCAATAAATTTAGGCTTGACAGAATAGGAAGGATATAAAACCATGTTTCAATTTTTTATTTGTTTTATTGCCGGTATAGGAGCCGGGCTTGGAACCGGCTTTGCAGGCATGAGCGCAGCCGCTGTCATCAGCCCGATGCTGATCACTTTTTTGGGACTGCCTGCATATGAAGCTGTCGGCATTGCATTGGCAAGTGATGTCCTGGCAAGCGCCGTCAGTGCATACACTTATGGGAAGAATAAAAACCTTGACATCAAAAATGGAATTGTTATGATGGCTGCCGTTTTAATATTTACATTAGTTGGAAGCTTCGCCGCAAGCCTGGTTCCCAATACTACAATGGGTAGTTTTTCTGTGTTTATGACATTACTGCTCGGAATCAAGTTTATCATAAGGCCTGTTATGACAACAAAAGAATCTATGAAGGCCGTTGACAGCCGGAAACGTATTGTCCAGTCAATCCTAAGCGGTACCATCGTTGGGTTTATCTGCGGATTTATCGGCGCAGGCGGCGGGATGATGATGCTCCTGCTTTTAACCAGTGTATTAGGCTACGAATTAAAGACAGCCGTTGGAACAAGTGTATTTATTATGGCTTTCACGGCCTTCACAGGCGCTGCCAGCCATTTTGCCATTGGCGGGATGCCGGATATGAGATGTCTGGTTTTTTGTGTCGCATCCACCCTGCTATGGGCCAGGATTGCCGCCAAATTTGCAAACAAAGCAAGCGCCGCATCTTTAAACCGTGCAACTGGCATCGTGCTTGCCATCCTTGGACTATCTATCCTTACAGTGAATTACATAAAATAGAGCATATTTAAAGACAGACACATATGATATGATCAATGCCGTCTTAACAGTCATACCCGCATAGATAGGAGGATTCCATGATAAATATATTTTTTAGTATTATCTGGATCTTGGTTTTAATACTCTTTCCTTTTCTATATATCAAAATGGGTTCTGATGATATGCACAGCATAATCACTCTCCATATCCTCCTGACACTATATTTTATTATTTTGCTGCATACAAAGAAAAGGAAATGAAAATAGAGAATATATATGAAAAGAAAAATACGAAAATTCTATCAGGCTGTCATTGCAGAGCTGACAGAACATAAAAATACATTTTTCGTTTATTTGGGACTGCGCTTACTTGTTCTTGGAATCTTAATTCTCCAAATATTCCACCAGAATTATGAAAATGCATTCTTATGTATTTTAACTCTTATCTTAATGATAACACCAAGTGGAATTCAAGCGACTTTAAAAGTGGAATTTCCGTCTCCACTGGAAATCATTGTCCTCATTTTTATTTTTTCGGCCGAAATATTAGGTGAAATCCGTTCTTTTTATATGCGTTTCCTATATTGGGATACAGTTTTGCACACACTAAATGGATTTTTATGTGCAGCAATAGGATTTTCGCTTGTAGATATTATGAACCGACAGAGGAAAATGAAATTGTGGCAGACCTGCCGGAACTGAAAAAACTGGTTGCAGAGTTTAGGAAAATTGGCAGCAATTTAAACCAGATTGCAAGGCACTTTAACAGCGGCGGCATCCATTCACAGGAAATGCGCAGGGCAATCGACCAGAGCGTGGCCAGAATCTATGAAATGAAATTTGAAGTCTTGAAGATGGCGGGAGATTTCCAGGCGGTTTCCGGAGGGCATACTCATGGCAATCCTGAAACACATAGCGAGTAAAAATGCTAACTATGCAGAGATACAGCGTTATCTCATGTTTGAACATGATGAAGATACCAACAAACCGATACTTGATGAAAATGGTGAATGGATTCCCCGTAAGGAATATATCATGGATGGCATAAACTGTGATCCGTTCACGTTCGACATGGAGTGCGGGGAACTAAATGCCCTATACCGCAAAAATGAATCCTATGATGAAATCAAATCCCACCATTACATCATCAGCTTCGATCCAAAGGACGCCACAGAAAATGGATTGACCGGGAAACAGGCACAGCAGATCGGAATGGAATATGCAAAGAAAAACTTCCCAGGACATCAGGCTCTTGTCTGTACCCACATGGACGGGCATAATGGGAGCGGCAACATCCACGTGCATATCGTAATCAACAGTTTACGGAAATATGATGTGGAACGCCAGGACTTTATGGAGCGGGCCTGTGATTCCCATGCCGGGTATAAGCATCATGTTACTAAAAATTACCTGATCCACTTAAAGCAGTCACTTATGGATATATGCTGCCGGGAACATCTGCACCAGATAGATCTGCTTGCCCCGGCAGGGAAGAAAATTACAGACCGGGAATACCACGCATGACAAAGAGGGCAAAAGAAACTGGATGAACGTAACAGACAGCTCCGTGCAGACGGGCTTACACCACGAAAAATGGTATTCCAAACACAGAAAGATTTCTTACGGTCTGCCATCGAAGATGCCGCAGCCATTTCCTGCAGCCAGGAAGATTTTCAGAAATTACTTTTCGAAAAATATAATGTCAAGCTGAAAGTTAGTCGTGGCAGGTTCAGCTACCTTCACCCGGAACGGAACAAGTATATCACTGGAAGGATGCTCGGCACACATTATGAAGAAGATTACCTCCGGGAGCTGTTTAAGGAAAATGCAGAGCCTAAAGAAAATAAAAAGAAAACAGTTGATATGGAAAAATATAATACGGAATCGGAGAAGTCTGCACCCCATCCATCCAATCTACTGCAAGGGGAAGCTATATCAATCCTGTTTATCAAGTCAGATTTGCGTCTGGTGGTTAATCTGCAGGACTGCGTAAAGGCACAGCAAAATGCCGCATACGCTAACAAAGTGAAACTTTCCAACCAGAAAGAGATGGCTAAGACGATCGCTTATATACAGGAGAATGGATATGATACCAAGGATTCCCTGGAAATTCCTTTTCAGAGATTAAGAACCATGCTTCCACTTCCAAAAAAAATTTAAAATCTGTGGAAGATAATCTCCGGAAGGTAAATGAGCAGATCCATTACACCGGCCAGTACCTCGCCAATAAACCTGTCTACCAAAAGTTTGTGAAAGCAAAGAACAAAGGGCAGTTCCGGCAGGAGCATCCGACGGAAATCGCACTCTATGAAGCCGCACGGAAATTCCTGAAAGGGCAGTCAGCAGACGGGAAACTCCCCTCCATGAAGCTATTGAAAGCAGAAAAGGAAAAGCTGCTCCAACAGAAAAAAGAGGCACAGAAAGCCTACCATTACTACCGGGATTACCAAAAAGAGTTGAATACCGTCTGCTCCAATGTCGATAAGATTTTAGGGCAGCCAAACACCCGACAGCCGGAAAAACAGAAAAGCGCCGACATTTCTTAACCGTTCTGAACCAATGTCATTTACTTAACGAGAATTCGGATATTATGTCCGAATTCTTTTTTTCTACCAGTAACCCAAATTTTTTAATTATTACTTGACAAGTACCTCAAAATGTGCGGCCTTTTTCTGATTACTCAGAAAAAGGCCAATTAAT
>CAJTCH010000153.1 GCA_910574715.1 Lachnospiraceae bacterium
CTTTATTGAACAGTACAATCTTACAGCACACCCATTTAAGTGGACATATGCTGGGATACCATTAGCAATTTAATCACTGATATTTAAGCAATGATGTACTAGATTGAACAACTGGTGCCTCGAAAGCCGATACTATAGATAACAGTATTAGAAGTCCTGCTACAATTCCAAATTCCTCCCGCCTTTGAAATGCAATTCCCATCAACAAAGTAATCATTCCATAAATACCATCAAGAGCAACCATAAGATTCTTTTTGTTTTTTCTGTCCGCTAAAATACCACCGAAGGGAGATAATATAATTGGTGGAATATAACTTGCAGCCGTTATCCATCCAAATATAGCTGCGGAAGCAGTTACCTCCAATATGTATAATGATATAGCAAATTTGATAATATTAGTTCCAAACATGGATAATGTCTGCCCTGCCAAAAAAAAGATAAAATTTTTTGAAAATATTTTTTTAATCATATTGACCACCTCACACAGGGCATTATATAATAACAAGCCTGACATCTTGTGTCAGGCTTGGAAATTATTTCATTATCAAATTGTACATTGAAGCAATATCCTCAGCAGCCATTTCAAATTTAGATTTTTCAATCAACAAATTCTGCCCTGTCATGATATAGGACGGTATGATACGGATACCCTTATAAAAAATCTCACTGCTCCGTAATTTGTAGGTAGAAATGCTCGGAACCGCATTTTTTCTTGTTTCTTTCTTGCTAATCATATTAAAAGCTTTTTTTGCCACATCTCCCATCAACATGATAACTTTTACATTAGGAAACAGTGCCAGTTCCCGCTCCAGATATGGCAAACTTTTTTCTATGCTTTCCTTCGCCACTGTATATTCTGTTTTTGGCATTTTTACAGCATTTGTAATATAAATTCCTCTATCCAAAATATTCTGAATGGTTTTTACCTGTATCCCAGCTTTTTGAAACAATGGAATCGTTGTTGATAAATAAGCAGCTTCTGTTCCCCCATAAAAATCATCTTCTGGATCTGCAGGCACAATCTCATTTATCATAACTGCCTGTATCATTTTCGGATTTACTTCTACATGATTAAATTGAAATTTTTCTCCCTCTACATTTAACTTTTGTAATTCTTCTCTTACATTCATCTTGTATCCTCCTCGAAATGTTTTAATGCAATTTTATATCTTTCTATTATCTTTTCCTTTAATGATATTGGATACAATATTGATATTTGATTACCAAAGGACATAATAAAACTATATAGCCATTCTGTTTCCGGCAAAGTGACATTTACCCTAATCTCCTGCCCATTCCACTTTATTACATCATCCTCAAATGTATCGTATACCCGATAGCTAACCTCCTTCGGAAAACTCAATTCTATTGTTATAGGCTTTCCCATTTCTTCCATCAAAGAAAATACTGACTCCTTCATTTCTGAATGGCTTTTAAAGTATTGATCTGTCACCAGAAGTTCTTTAATCCGTGAAATACGAAACAGGCGATAATCATTTCTTTTTAAACAATACGCATACAGATACCACGCTTTATCCTTGTATACCAGCTTTAAAGGCTGACACCTTCTCTGGCTACCTTCTCCCAATGAATTATAATACAGAAACTGAATTTCCTGTCTGCCTAAAATTGAACGTTTCAACATTTCAAAATATTGTTTTTCTTTTTCAACAATACTACCCCATCGTGAAAAATCAATTTCTATCCAGTCAGATTCCGCTATCTGGAATGTTGCCTTCAATTTTGACATTACTCCATCTGTATCTGGATATTGAACAGCAGACAAGCTCTGTACACCGATTAAAATATCCTGCATTTCCTGTTCTGATAATAGAGATTTCTTCAAAACAAAATTATCAAACAAATGGATTCCGCCCCCATGACCTGTCGTTGTATAAACGGGTATACCTGCACCGCTTAACATATCCTGGACAGTAAAAAGTTTATATGCTTAAGAAGCCAGTAAATCCTTATCAATTACTGACATTTCCTGCATTTCCTGAATTAATTGTGTTATGCGTAATTCGGGACTTTGACCCATAAAATGAAAAATATATTTCCGTAGATAACACATCATGGCACCTTCCGATATCTTCCCTTTTGACGGAGTACGTTGGTAGCGGATTTGTTCGGAACGAAGCTTTCCTTCTGCTTGGATTGCCAGGGCCTGAATTGTCCCCATTGCAATACATGACAATGCCATATGCATTTCAATTGCACGGATTGCTTCCATGATCTTTTTACGCGAATAGTTGTCGGTCACTTGCTCAAGAGGAGTTGGTTCTGTCTTTTTACGATAATAATCAATCTTGGGCATATGCTTTGACCAGAAATGGTAACAGAAGCCTCCCAGCTGTTGCTTCAGTTCCCGAAAAGTACATTCGATCCGGAACCGATAGCTATATAAGCGAATCATGGACAAGGGCTCTATGGAAAGGCTGGTTCCAGCCAGAATGCTCTGTACCCCATTATATTCCACCAGAACAAAACGCAGTTCCTGATACAGCTTCTGCCCCCAAAGCAGGTCGATGCTGTAATAGCGAATCTTTTCTTTCTTCCCATAAAGTTCCAGCTCTGTCTGAAGGAACTTCTCCTTATGGGAATGGAAGACTTCCTTCAGATGGACGGCATTCCCTTTCTTTGCGGGCCTTCCCCTTCCAGGTTTTCGGGCGCTGGGTTTTTCATAAGCAATGCAGTTACGTTTTGCTTTTGTTACGATCTCCATGTGGATAGATCCTTCCTTGGTAAGTTCCCGAAGCCTTGTAAGAGCCGGCACGGAAAGAAAATACCGGTCAAGCAGGAGCAGAGAGTCTCCAAAGACCTTTGCTGCCTCATAAGCATCTTCTATCATCTGTATCACGTGGGAGGCGTTGGAAATACAGGGGGAATCCCAATTGCGCAGTTCTTGCAGACCATCATGGAGCCGGATGCTCAGTGGAATGCAGGTCAGGCTATGAATGGATCCGGCAAGAATCCCCAGTCCACCGAACATATGGCCATGGATAAACTGGGGCTTTGCAGAGTTTTCCGATTCCTGACAAAGCTTTTTCACTCCTGGAATGCGCCGTCCTTCTTTTGACTGCTTTACCCCATCACCCACCAGGATATGGAAGCCATCTTCCTGGCATAAAGGAAGGAAACGGAAGACTGTCTGAAACCAACACTGCCGTATTCCTTCTAGAGACCAGGAAGAAGCACGGAAGAAATGAAGCATAGAAAGATAACAATCTGGCTTTAGGGCAAGATCGCGGATCACAGATGTGACGCCAAGTTTATCTGAACGGAGCATTAGCCCCACAGTAATAATCACAAACCAGCGAAATGCCGCCTTTCGTGAGAAACAAGATTCAAAGCAGGATAAAATTTTATTCATAAAATCTAACATAGGCATATGGTCAACCACCGAAAAGTATGGTAAACTCATATACAAGATAACTCTTTCAGGTGGTTTGTATCTTTCGTGAGTTTAGCAACTTAAAGATACCATAAATTTGCATGAAAGAGTTATTTTTTT
>CAJTCH010000154.1 GCA_910574715.1 Lachnospiraceae bacterium
TATTGCTTGCAAACCTGGCTCTTGCCATAAAGCGGGAGACGGACGGCATTGTTGACAGCACCATAAACCAGAAAGGGAATCAGAACAAATATATGACAAACATGAATGAGCTTGTCGGATACCTGAGCCGTCATATAGGAGAATATATGGATGCTGATACAGACACAGAAAAGTATGGCATCATCCGCTGTATATTTGATTTTGCCGTATCTCACCGTGTGCGTGACAAAAAGGGCAGCGGGGAATCAAATCTACGTACAACTCCAAGAAAAGTCAAACATCATTACAATAACAAGACTACACACTAATACCATTTAAGAAAGGTGGTGGTGCCAGTTTCTTTATATTCTACAATACAAACGCCATATCTAAAAAAACAGCTGATAGCAACCAAGGGGAAAGTCTGCCCTTTTTTCAGTGTATTTTAATCATTTCTCATACTTCGCAACCTAAAACTGCTTATCATTACGATTTTATAAGCCTTGCAATAGTAAAAAAAAAATAGCTTTATGCCGCAGTGGGCATAGTAAAGCGTTCTCTCCACGGTGTGGGGAGATTGCCGATAAATGTACAGAGCAGTCCGTTGATCTGTTCATCCGAAGCTTTGAAATGCTGTTTCACACTCTGCAGCATGATGTCCAAAATGAGAATGATTGCACAGTCCATCATTTCATTTATGATATCCCGCTGTACCTCATAAAACAGTTCTTCCAGACTTCTGTTATCTGTATTTTGGAAACGCTCAATTGCCAGTATCATGTACCGTATTGCAACGATTACCATATGTGAAGTAATGGCATCATAGCTTGTACTGTGGCATTCCGTACGAAGTTTTAAATAGCTCTTTGACATTTTAAAATAGGTTTCAATTTTCCAGCGCATCGTGTACGCACGGATGTCAGTGCATACAAAGCATACCCAGTCCTTGCGGTTGCTGTGATTCCGTACGTAGACCAGTTTTGCCTTCATGGCATTCCCGGTACTGTCAGGAATGATAATATCTACAGACAGGAGGTATCTGGAACGCCCCCTGCGCTTTTTGTTCCTGCTGTAGATTTCTTTTACATTCAGTTTTTTCTCCTCGCCTGTTGCGGGATCTCTCCAGATATATTTCGTGCTGTTCTTTTTGATCATCGCTATGACATCNGTATCCCTGCTTTGTGTGCCTGCTTTACCATATGTTGGACAACAAGGGTTCCCTTTGTTTTTGCCATTGCCCGGCGCTTTCCGCGTAGTGTACGGCAATCGATTCGGACATTGGGTCCAACCATTTGTTTCTCATCGCGCGTTGACAAAAGGGACTGTGCAAAAGGAATGAATGTCTCTCCATTTGTCCATCCACCAGTCATCATGCGGTATCCAAGACGGGTCTTATGATCATTATGGTCAAAAACCCTGGCACATCATTCGGTTCCCTTCCCCTTGACGAATTACATTATGGAAAAACCGCTTTAACCATCACCCCAATTCACTAATCAAAAAACACGACAAAACGCCCTTAGCCATGAGTTCCTACCCACAGCTAAGGGCGTTTCTAATATGGATTTATGCCAGCCGTCCAAACCTCTTGCAAATCATTCTCCCACCAACAAACCACTTGACAGTAAGAATAATCGAACGCAAACGACTGTTATCAATTTGTTATCAAAAGACCTTTTGAAATGCCGCAAACCCGCATAAACACTGGATTTACTAAGCATTTTTGTTTATTCGGACTCATCTCGCAATATCGTCTTTTCCCCTATATTGCAGTCTTTTTCTGCCCCTTTCCGTCTTTCAAATCTACAGAAAAGCTCTATTTCTACACCGTTTTAATCACTTTTAGAACCAGAGCAGAACCAGAAGAGCAAAATAGAACCAGAACTTTTCCAATATCCTTATGCTAACTGCAGGCCCGCTAAATCCCTGACAACTTCAATCGGCAAGTCGGCATCCTCTGCAATTTCTTCAACTGTCAATTTACCTCTTGCAATCATTCGACGAGCAGACTCCTTTTTTTCCTCCGTAACCCTTTCTTTTGCCCACTTCTCTGCTAAATCCTCAAATACCTGACACATAATCTCCTGACCTCCTTCCGTCTCTTTGAAATATCTCACCTGGCTGGCCAACACCGAATAAAACATATCCACAGAACTTACGCATCTAAAGTCATGCATCAGTCTGCCAACCGGATCACTATCATCCTTATAGCTTCCATTCACGTATATGATATGGGAACCGTCACCAAAATATTTACCCGTCTCCTCAATCACCCGGTTGACATGATATAAGGAACGTCCTGCGCCTAAAACATCGCTTGCCGTTATAAATATCGCATAAGATTCATGGATTTCTTTAAATTCCTGTCCGGCTTTCAGCATTTTTATATCAATCATGCTGCTGTGAAACCTTGCCCTGCGGACATCCGCCCCGGCTGGCGCACGCTGGACCTCGATATCATAAATCTTACCATCCCCGTCCCTTGCATAAATATCTATGGTAATAGAGCGCCCGCCGTGCATTGGATTTTTATATTCTCTCTGCCCTACTACTTCCAGCACCTTTAAATCATCCCGCCCAAGAATGACATTCAGCAGCAATTCCGTAGCTTCAATATTCCTGTCAAATACCAGCGTCATCAGGTTATCGTCCATAAGGCTTAACTTTTCTATCGCTTCCAGTGTCTCTTTCTTTTTCAAGTCCGTCTGGTTTTTCGCCTCCATCTTAACCACCTGCCTTTTCTTTATCATATCACGGAAGCATTTCTTTTTCAATCTCATTTTCTGTTCCGCAGCTCTGACGCTTAAATTTATACTTACACTCTCAGAGTACATTGGATTTTATTTTCTCATTTTGCTTTATCAACGCAATCTTATTTAAGCCATAAAATCCCTGTATTTTTAGCGATCTCTTCCTTGTATTCTCTCAATGGAGTCTCTTTCATGGATTCCAGTATCCTCCTGTGCTTTTGCTCCCTACTCTGCCTTACCCTTTTCCATATTTTTTCCCAAGCCTCCATGATCTGGCTGATCATGTGCCCAATCTGGATCAGATAATAATGGTTTTTCAGTGCCTGATAATTCCTGCTGTACTGGTGTTCCAGATGGTATCCCTGCCTTTTCTGCGCGTTAAACCCATCATTCTCGATTCTCCATCTCATCCTTCCGCGCTCCACCAGTCCTGCCACATTTTTTCTGGTGATTGGCAGATCTGTGAGAAACCAGAATTCTTTCCGGATCGTTTCTGCTTTTCCCTTTTTCCTGCCCTTTTTGCAGATATGCTCCCCGCTTTCTCCATACTCTGCCAGATTTACCTGATGTCCTTTATAATCTATATCTGTCACGTAATCATACCATTCCTTCCCAGTCTGTGTTTCGCGCTCCTGGTAATTCTTCTCCATTTCTTTCAGTTCTCTGTAT
>CAJTCH010000155.1 GCA_910574715.1 Lachnospiraceae bacterium
AATTTTACAAAAATCTAAATGGATTAACAGGTGTAGCACGGTTAAAAATGGCCATTTTTTAGGGATTATTGCTTTTAATAACTAGTTTTTGAATGTATTATATAGTTTTGGGTGAGTTTGCGGGTCTATTCTATAGTCCGGTAAATTGGGAAAGTTTTATTTAATAGGCAAGAGGAATTTGTGTTTGATTATAATGAGAAATATGATCATAATCGAGAATTTCTGATTGGGAATACTTTTGATGACATTATGTTCGATAGACTTAAACTTATCATCAAAAGCAAAGCGGCAAGGTATAAAACAAAAATATATGGCCCGGAGATAGAGTATTTCGGAAGCTATCCAGAATTCATGTGGGAATCATTGCGTATAAGTAATGAGAAAATTTGGGTTGCAGGAGATTTATCTGCTAAGTTTAGAGGAATTATCGCCGCTTTAATCAGCGGAATTTATGCTGCTAATAATGTTGATGTTTCAATTGGGGATACTATCTAAAATGTTAAAATATGATGAACATAACATATATTTACACTTTTTCGATAGAGAACTTAGAAATTCTTTGGGGAGAATGTTGCGTTTTAATGATAGTGATGCCCAATTGCTTTTATCAACAGCTTTGCTGATGTCGGATGATATGCCACTATATGTATCATTTTCTCATATGTATGAAAGCTTGGAAGTTTTTCCTATTGCTATTAAAATGGCTTTTGAATGCGAAAAATTAGGACTTCTTAGAATGCTAACAAATATGAGAAATATTGATGAATTTATGGCATCCAGAAGAACTTTATATGATTTCGATAAAAATAGGTATTCAAGTTATTTTGCTAATGCTGACTGTTTCTGGCCTATTGATACATACATCCTGAGAGATGATACTACAACAATTTTAAGAACAAAAATTTTTGACCGTTTTTCAAATACAAAAAGTTTTCCAGATGAAGTTAAAGATTCCTTACAAGTATCTTTGGTTAAGAACCGACAAAATGCAATAACTTTTAGTTTTTTTCAAGAAACTATTCAACATGAATATAATGTGTTAACGCTAGATGATTATCAGTATAATTGCATTATTTCTGATATAAAAGAAAGTATTAGTTCACAATATACTTCAAGATATTTGGATGTTCTTGATGGCACAATAATAACAGGTATCCCAGGATTTTATTGCTATGATTACCTCGCCCAAAATAATTTTCGAACAGATTATAAGTTATTCTTTGAATTATTTAAGCCATTATATATATTATTTCAATATAGATTTGAGAATATATTGGAATTTCGATTAGGACGGGATTACAAAATTCTCCATATGATACTTCAATGGGTTGTACATTCTCTAGAAAAAATGTTTAATGGGAATGTAAATAAAGCTATATCTATAGTCAAGAAATACAGAGCAAGAGGCAATATAGTTCAAAAAGTTGATGATTTTATTATTGATTGCGTTGGATTATATGATTTTATTAATAAACTGGGCATTGACATGGGAGGAATAGAAAAAATGCAAACAAGAATAATGTTGGTTGTAGCAACACAGCTGGAGTTGGATGTTATGTTGAAAACATTAAAATCTATTGCTCCCATCAGTGCTTCGCTAGGAAACTTATCATATTTTACATCAGTCATTAATGACTCTCTTGTCTATGTGATAAAGTGCCAAATGGGTCAGAGTGGAGTGGGTGGATCAATTTTAACGCTTGAAGAAGCTATTAGAATCCTTGCTCCAGATTTTGTTATAATGGGTGGAATTGCATGGGGAGCGAAAAAGGGAAAACAAAATATTGGTGATTTGATAATTTCAACACAAGTATGGGACTATGATATTGATAGGGTAAATCCAGATGGCACAATTACTCCTCGAGGTCCTATTTCCCCCGCATCAGCACGTTTAGTACAAATGTTTGAGGTGATTGGTGCTACTATTGATGCCTACAAAATTAATTTTGGTTTGGTTGCCTCTGGAAGTGATTTACTTGATAATAAAGGTTATGTAAATAAGCTAAAGGAAAATCAGCCTGAAATAATAGGTGGAGATATGGAAAGTGCAGGAATGGCGTCTGTCTGTTCAAGAAAAAATGTTGATTGGGTATTGGTTAAGGGAATTTGTGATTGGGGATACAATAAAGATAGTCATAAAAAAGAGTATCAGCAAATTGCTGCAGAAAATTCATCTAAAGCAATTATTTCATTACTTACCCAATTGACGATAGCTTATTAAAGAGAAGATAAGGATATAAAATTTTGGTGTTAGTCAAAAAATATGTTGGTCTTGCTGAGTGTCCAGATTTTGGGACACCCAAAGTAGTATCATATGATTATCTAATGAATTTTGAGGTGATAATCATATGAAAGATAAAATCAATACGCTGTTTGATTGCATTAAAAACCTATGTAACTCGGACTTGGAACGCATCATTAACTTTGTAATGGGGATCGTTTCCGTTAATCAAAGCCTAGCTGACAGACCCCAATGCCCGTACTGTCAGAGTTCAAAAGTTATCAAGTATGGTCATGCAAATGGGAAACAGCGTTTCTATTGTCATGAATGCGGAAAGACCTACCTATACTCAACCGGTACACTGACGGCCAATTCGCATTTTAGCCGATCCATTTGGGCCGATTTCATTCATGACACACTGGTTGGTGCATCTCTGGACTTCTCTGCTGAAAAGTTCGGATTTTCTCATCAAACAGCATTTAATATGAGGCATAAAGTTCTTATGGCACTTCAGGACATGCTTGAAAAAGAGCCTGTTCTTCTTTCTGGTATCGCTGAACTGGATGAAACATTTGTCCTTGACTGCTATAAAGGAAAGACCGTTCCAACGGAAGCGAACCGTACTGCCCGTAAGCATGGAGCTATAGCAGCAAAACGAGGGATTTCAAATGAATATATCGCAATCTGCACAGGTATCCAGCGTGATGGCAAGGCAATAGCAGAGACCGTAAACCGCGCAAAGCCATCTGGCAAGGAATTGTATGAAATATTTGGCACACATATCTGCGAGGAGACTCTAATACTTACAGATGGACTTCGAAGCTATAACAGTCTGGGGGCAGCGACGGGTTGTACGGTTATGGATGTAAACCATGAAGAAAATAAGAAGCTGTTTAATCTGAATACAGTGAACAGCATGCATTCCTATATTAAGGAAACATACAACCATTACCGCGGAGTGGCAACAAAATATCTCAATCGTTACAATGCACTATTTTCGATAGCTTTCCGGTGTGCAGGAGGTTTAGCAACTTCTCTGTTTCTTTCATTGTGCAATATTGGAAACAGTTGCTATTGGCATGGTGTCTATGATGTACGCAATTATCGTCTGGTAATACTGTAATGAGATTAGACCAACATATTTATTGACTAACACCA
>CAJTCH010000156.1 GCA_910574715.1 Lachnospiraceae bacterium
GATAAAATTAAACGGGTGAAAGATATGTATAATGCATGTGCGAAGAATTTCAGCCAGTATCTTACGGATCATAATATGGATGAATATAATAACCGGTCAATGAAGATCGAGTCTGAATATGGAAATAGGGCGGACATTGTTGATCTTCTCCTGTGGTTCGCTCCGCGGGTGCAGACGATACATGATTTATGGGAGAAGGAAAAAGGTGAGGATTAGACGTAATGATAGAAAAAGTGAGGATTGATTATGGAAGGTTATGCGCTGAGATCGCGAGGAATGGAAAGACGAAGGAGGGGTTCAGCCTGGAACTTGGAAGGAGCAGGTCTTATATCAGCAATCTGGCCAAGACGCGGGAGCAGCCGAAAAGCGTGGAGCAGGTGATGTGTATCCTTCTGGGATTGGAACCGGGAAGCCTTATAGAAGCGGATTCTACCATATCGCCGGCAGAGGTCAAGGTAATCGAAAATATTTTTCATAAGCTTGGTGCGATCGAAGAGCTGTTGGATATGCTGGCGGGGAGTACCGAGAAATTACTTGCGAAGGCGAATGCAAACACGGTACAGATAGAGAAGATAAAGGACTGTCTAAAGGATCTGGGGAGATCGGATCACGAGAAAGCCTGTGAATTTTTGAAAAGTATGCTTGCCGGAGGCCGTATGAATTCTGAAGAGGTGATCCTAAAGAGTGAAGCGAATGGGATCAAGCGTGCGGATCTGATGAAGGCGAAGAGGGATCTGCAGGTAGATCAATCAACGACAGGATATGGGAAGAATCAGAAAACCTGGTGGTTTATTCCGAGCTGAGTGAATCGATGAGAGCGGAGGGAATGCTATCGATATGGATGTGGGTATTAATAAATGAGTGATATTAGAACAGGACGCAGCGTATTTGACCCTTACTACTCACGGATTCAGGAGCTTTTATTTTCTGGTATGTCTATAAAAGCAACGTATGAATATGTGGAGAAGTATTTCAGGGTGTACAGCAGCTACAAAGTGTTTTGGGGATATGTGAAACGGCGGAAGCTAGATTGGTTTATGCCGGGGAAGGTGTGAAGAAGGTGGATGATTGAATCGTGTTTTGAAATATCCGGGGAGTAAATGGAGGATTGCAGATAAGCTTGTGGAACTGATACCGGATCATCATACCTACTTGGAACCGTATTTCGGCAGCGGGGCAATGTTCTTCAGAAAATCCCCGTCAGACATAGAGACGGTCAATGATCTGGATTGGGATGTGGTGAATCTCTTCCAGTGCATTCAAACGGATCCGGAGAAGCTGGCGCGGCTGGTGATGACAACGCCGTACAGCCGGCAGATGTATGATGATGCGTTCAAGAGTGATCCGGTAGCGGAAATGATGCTGGGCGCTGATCGGTTCCATAAGGCGTGTCAGTTCCTTGTCCGATGCTGGCAGGGGCACGGATTCCGAACGAATGGTTATAAGGTCGGATGGAAGAACGATGTACAGGGAAGAGAGCGGATGTATGCACTGTGGAACTGGTATCGTTTGCCGGAATGGGTGCTTGAAGTAGCCGAACGGTTGAGGAAGGTTCAGATAGAAAATTCGCCGGCCTTGGAATTGCTTGAAAGATACGACTATGAAAATGTGTTCATGTATCTGGATCCGCCGTATCTTCTGGAGACCAGGAGCGGAAAGCAGAAGCAATATAAACATGAGATGACAGAAGAAGGGCATGAGGAGATGCTGCAGAAAGCGATCACCAGTAAAGCAAAGATCATGATCTCGGGGTATGCATCAGAGATGTATGACGATATGCTTGCTGGATGGAGAAGGAAAGAATTCAGGTCCCATGCGGAGATGGGGAGTAAAAGAACAGAGGTTGTTTGGATGAATTATGAATCTGGACAGATGGAGTTGAGGTTGGATTAAACTGAAAGTTAGTGGAGGTAGATTTGATAAAGATTCAAGAATGTAAACGGCACGGTGTCTGTAATGACTGCGGAAAGCAGCAGGAAGCAGATACTCAGATATGGGAGATAAAAGTATCTACAACGGGTCAGGGATGGACAACTCTTATGATGTGCAAAGGGTGTCTGGCGGCACTTAATGCGGCAATAGCAATCACAGTGTTTAACAGTAGAGTACATTAAAACGGGTTCTAAAGGAAAAGACGGGTGATTCAGATGGGCAAGGGAGAGAATAAGGAATACTGCACCCAGGTAATCAAGGAGATCCTGGAGACCTGGGACAGGGATGTGTGCAAAACGACGAATCAGGAAGGAGATAGAGAACATGAGTAATGATTTGATTAGTAGAAGTCTTGTAATGGATTACTTAAGAGAGCAGGAGACGAATATCATCACGGAAAAGAATAAAAAAGGATTTGTTTCGGCAGATGTATGTGACGGTATGATTTCTGCGATAGGTGCTTTCAAGAATTATATTATGCAAGTACCTGCCGCATATGACTCAGATAAGGTCATTAAGGAATTGGAAGAGTATGCCCACAGTGATATCTGTTACCAAAATCACTGCAGATATATTAATGCAGATGATATCGACTGTGAGAATTGCGGTGCACTTGGTGCACTGGAGATTGTAAAGCGGGGAGTGACAGCGTGAGGAAGCAGCATAAGGACCGTCATACTCTCAGCCAGGAACACAGGCACCGTCTGGCGGAAATGGCAGGAACGAAGCCGGACGCTAAAGCGGTGAAGGCCTTCGTCCGGAAAGCTTATGAGCGGTGTGATGTGATTGGCTATATGGCTAAGAACGAGTACGATATAAAAGGGGAGATTGGGATTGGACAAGAAGATTCTGAATGATTACATAGATGCCTGCGAGCTGATTAAGGAGACGGAGAAGGATATCCGGCGTCTGAAGAAGAAACGGAAGACCGTAATCCAGACCAATGTGAAGGGGAGTAACCCGAGGTTTCCTTATCAGGAGCAGCATTTCAAAGTCCAGGGCACAACCTTCACTTATCAGGATGACGGGAATCTCCGCCTGGAAGAGAAGCTTCTGGAGCAGCGGAGGGAGCACGCAGAGGAGATCAAAAGGCAGGTGGAAGAGTGGATGCTGACGATCCCGGTCAGGATGCAGCGGATTATCCGGTATAAAGTCTTTGAAGAGATGACGTGGGAGCAGACGGCGGCGAAGATCGGACGGAAGGCTACAGGGGACAGCGTAAGAATGGAATTTGAACGTTTTATGAGAGATTTATAAAGTTTGTTCGTTTTGTTCACATTGTTCGTTTTCAAAATGTTATAGTATATACTGAGATCAGTGGATGATTGCTATCTGATTCCTCCCACACATAGAAAGGGCGCTTTGCTTCGGCGGGGCGTTCTTTTTTGTCGAAATTTTTAGATTGATAATAAGAACAAATGTTCTTGTTTTGGATTGACATTTTTAT
>CAJTCH010000157.1 GCA_910574715.1 Lachnospiraceae bacterium
TGGGGATCGTATGGCGATTTTTAAAGTTAAGTATGCAAGATCCCAAGAAGGACTGGAAAAGACTTGTTATGAGGCGATTACACAGATAGATAGCCGAAAGTATGATGAAGAGTTTCGGGAGGATTATTCTGTGATGATGTGTTATGGGATATCCTTTTATAAAAAACGTTGTTTGGTTCAATTGAAAGGATCGTTTGCTATAAACTTCTCTAGTTTTTATTGATAAATATTAGTAAAAGAGCATCCGCTAGAAGCGGAATGCTCTTTTCAATATCACACACAATAACAGACCTGTTATGTCATATCATATTACTTATTTTTATTAAGGGTTAAGTTCCCTATTATTGATAAACTATAGATTACTCGCCAGTCTTTGGTGAAGCCTTGCTAGAAGAAACAACACGTACAACCTTTGATGCATCTGCGTTCTGCAGTTTCTTTACAATCAGATCTGCAAGCTGATCTGCTGTAATGTTTCCATTTGTACCTGGGGTTACAGTTGTGTCATCGCCAGGATTTGGTGTTGGGTTAGGTGTATTATTACCATTCTGATCGTCACCATTTGCAGCAGCATCTGTGAATCTTAAGATAGCGATTGGTGACAGGCTATCGAATTCCTGCTCTACGAAAAATCCATCTTTTTCATTCCACTGTACTGTACCTTCAAGTACGATCATCTGACCATTTACCTGATGTAAGATACGAACAACTTCACCTTTTTGGATACCTTCCCAAGCAGTATCTCCGTTTAAGCTAAATTTGATATTGATAGGATTCTCCTCATCAACAACTGCATCTGTAGTGATATCAGCAAGAGTTACAACCGCAAACTTCTTATCTGAACTTAATAATTCATTTAATGTAGTCTGCTCTTCTTTCAGTGCCTTTAATTCCTCACCTGTTAAAGAATCTTCATCTCTTAAATCTTTCTTGATTTCGTCAAGTCTGTCTTCAAGAGTATAACGAACGCTCTCATCAACTTTCTCTGGCTTTTTGCTGTTCCATCCAGCAAAAGTACCTGTCTCTGTGTCAATTGGAGACTGATATACGTTTACGTCTTTTTCATCCTGAGTTGCTGTTACAGCATCTTCCGGCAATGGGCTGGCTGATGCAAATGCTGTTGTAGACATACCCAAGCAAAGCACACCGGCTAATGCAAGGGCTGTTAACTTTTTCATTTTCATATCCTTATTTTCTCCTTCCATATTTTCTGTTACGTTGTGTGACTATATATTAAAGCTTTGTTGGCCTTAATATCCCTCATTAATTATTTCTATTCTTCCCATGTTGCATTTACTAGAAATCTCTCATTGGGCGAATCAGCAATACATGTTGACAGCGTCAAAATGCCTGTCTGCTGCAATACATTTACATCCATATTTACATTGGCATTGATAGAACTTCTCAATTCGTCCAAATATTTTTCAAAATCAACCTGAGAAGAAAAATTATAACTTCCAAGTAAATACCGATCGTCAAATGGTGTTGCCGCGAATATATGATATTTCAAAGTTCTTTCCGGTGTGTAGATATATACATAAGGATTGGCGTCAAAAAAAGCTTTATCTTCAAATTTGTGTAAGTCTGCAAACATGCTGCCATTCTTCATATTGTGACCATAAACTACGGTAACCGGACTGGAAAATTCTTTCCCGTTATACTTTTCTGTATAGATAGTGCCGGGAAGACCTTCCTTTTTCTCTATTGTATGATTCAGATAATACGCATCATCTTCTGTCTCACTCTGCAGAATCGGATAATCAATGTTTGTTCCCGGTATCCAAATCCATGCATACACATCTGGATTTGTTGCCTGTGCAGCTGCAAAATCAATCTTTCTGAACATCGGATCATCTGCATCCACGGCTACTTGTTCTTTTAGTTTTTCATATGATTCTTGTGTCTCTTCCGGATCAGCTTTCTTTGCTTTTTCTGCAGTTGCAGATTTCTTCTGCTGATTGGATGAATATACATAAAATCCAATCCCTGCTCCCGCTACAACAATTACAATGGCAATAATCGCCACAAGCAATCCGGTTTTCCCGGAAGACTTCTTTTTGCCCCTGACATAATTCTTATGGTCAGGCTTATCATAACCCATTGGTTCATCCTCCTAAATTCTAAAATCTTTTGTATTTACAGAACTTCTGTATAAAAGAAATTCACTACAAGCTCTTTCAATTGTTCTGAATTCACCATATATGCTTCATGCTCATCAGGCTGTGTCACTTCTCCCGGGATCATTGACATATCTTCTGCCGTAAGCGTTACATCTAACATTTCCGGCGCCAGATAGGTGATATCTTCTACCGAAATATTCGTATACATATTTCCCTGTAACGACTGATAGATAGAAACCGGAAGTGTCAGGTCATTTTTTACCTGTGCCATTGCTGTGGCGAAGTAATTTGTCATATACTGTTTCTGTCGCTCCAACCTGCCCATACTGCTGGCAAATTGATCGGTATTTCTGTCCCGGATATAGTCCTCTGCCATTTTCCCCTGCAAATGCAGGGTATCTCCTGCATGATAAGGCTTACCGCCGACTTCGACATCTCCCAATACCTGGACGTCCACCCCGCCGATTGCATCGTTCAAGATAGGAATCGCTTCCAGGTTGATTGCACAGTAACGTTGAATCGGAACCTTAAAAAGCAGATTAGAAACCGCATTTACCATCAATTCGCAACTGTCTTTGGCTGTCTTGCCGTAATAATACTGAAGGGTGAGCTGCATGTTCTTCTCGCCAAGGAACTGCCCTTGGTCATTGTACATTTTTACTGGCACGTAAGTATCTCTCGGCACCGCCAATATCTTAATCTTCCCACTCTCCACATTAATACTCACCAGAATGATCGCATCCGCCAACCCTTGTCCCTTTATCTCGTTGGCCTGCTCCACCGGGGTGCTGTTATCGATCCCCAGACAAAGGAAATTGATCACATCCTCGTTGTACTGATATTCTTTCCCTTTATATGTAATAAAGAGGCCTTCCTTCCTGGTTTCGGGAGTGTCTTCCACATCGAATTGTTTTATGAGGTGGAAATATGCCGATTTCTATGTATTTCTGAAGACAAGTAATGGGAAAATATACGGATTTATACGAATATTATTAAAAAAGCAGATAAAAAGGTATCGAAAAGAACTGTTCTATTACCATAAAAGCGACGTTTATTAACGTGTTACAATTGAAAATATCACCCCTACATGATATGATTAAATCAGGCTAGTACATCATTGCTTAAATATCAGTGATTAAATTGCTAATGGTATCCCAGCATATGTCCACTTAAATGGGTGTGCTGTAAGATTGTACTGTTCAATAAAG
>CAJTCH010000158.1 GCA_910574715.1 Lachnospiraceae bacterium
CCTCCGTTTTTAAATGGTTTTCGGCTAATTCCATTATAACAAAAACAGAGTGCTTATACCTTTTTATTTTTGATTTTCTCTGTATTTTCAACTAACACAGCACAAATTCAGGTTGCGAAGTATGAGTAAATTTTCACCTTCCTTTCTTTGATATCTTTGTCTACCGCTTGCTAAAGGCGGTTTATAGCATACACCCTAACGGGCGCACAATGGTTTCTTTTCCCAGGGCGGCGGCTAACTCCTTTAAGGTGGTGGGTTCCTTGCCGCCCAGAAAGATGGAAGTGTCCATATTTCCGATGATGGTGTCGGCATTGTCCTTGTAAATGGCCTTTAACTGGGACTGCGCCTGCAATACCAGACAGGCGGAAATCTCCCGGCTTCGGATGGTGGCTACCAGCTTTGGAATCTGCCCGATGTTGGCGCACTCGTCAATCAGGCAGCGCACATGGACAGGGAACCTGCCGCCGTACACATCGTCCGCTTTTTCACAGAGCAAATTAAACAGCTTGGTGTAGCACATGGAAATCAGGAAGTTAAAGCTGTCATCGGTATCGCTCATAATGAGAAATAAGGCGGTTTTTTTGTCCCCCAGGGTGTCCAGTTCCAGCTCGTCATAGGCTGTGACCTCCCGCAGCTCGGCAATATCGAATACCGCCAGCCGCGCGCCGCAGGAAATCAGAATCGACTTCGCGGTTTTGCCAGAAACGTTTTGTAAAGGACTTTTTAATCAAGTTCACAGAAAATTTACATTTCAGGGCAAAAAAATAAGGCCGGGAACCTGTTTTTAGATTCCCGACCTATGGTCTTACTATGCTGTCCGTTCTGCTTTCAATTTTTTTACTTCGTCAAGAGGAAGTCCTGCATATTCCGCAATTTTTTCAAGTGTCAAAATCCCATCTGCCAACATTCTCTTTGCGGAATTGATTGCTCCTTCTTTTAATGTCTGATTCCTCATATCTTCCATAGCACGGCACATAATCTCTATTCCCTCCTTGCTCTCTTTGAAAAATCTCACCCTGTCCGCCAGTGTCCCATAGTACATATCCGCTGCGTCTGTGCAGGAGAACTCATGCATTAACTTCCCGATCGGCGTATCGCTGCGGTAAGCGCCGTTTACATACAGTATGTGCGAACCGTCCTCAAATCTTTCCCCGGTTCATAAAAAGCACCGCTCAACCGGATAGAGCGGCAGCCCTTTTCCCATTACGTCATTTTCTGTGATAAAGATTACCCACGTTTCCGGCAGCTTGTCGAAGTCCTCGCCTTTCTTCAAAAGGTTTGCGTCCATCATGCTGCTGTTGTACCTTGCCCTTTTTCTCCCGGCTCCTTTGTCGGAGCGCTGTACCTCCACATTCAGTTTCGCCCCTGTGCTGTCCGTAGCCAGGATATCCAGCCTTACTGAACGGTTCAGCAGATTCTCCACAAATACCTGGGTGCGAACGTCCAGTACTTTTAAATCCGGCTTTTCCAGTACAATCTGCAATACCAGTTCTATGCTTGCCGTATCTCCCTCAAAACACTTTGTGAGGAAGTCATCATCAAGCAGGCGAAAGCCTCTTAGCCTCTGTAAATCTTCCTGATGTTTCTGGTCTATCTGTTCCGTCACTGTCAATCTTCCCACCTGCTTTCCCTTCTGTTTTCGTATCTCCATACTACCATATACCTCCTGATTTTACAAGCCGGGAGCCAGCGCATTTCTGATTCCCGGCCTGTTTCCGTTATCGCTTTTTTACATCTACTGTATCTCATTTTTCAGCATACGCTTGATTTTGTCGCTCATGGTTTCCCTGCTGGTCTTGCTGAAATGAATCCTCACAATGTAGGTCGTCCGGCCAATCTTCTTCACCAGTGCGGAAGCGTCCTTAGCCGGTGCTGTGGTGGTAGTGTTCTCTGTAATTTTCTCGCTGCCCATAAATTCTCCTTTTCATGCAATCAGTTTATGTTATCCCTTCTTCACAATCTCTTTCGCCGCCGCTTTGGTCGCCCTGGCTCCTTCCTCCCGGAAATTCTTTCCAGAAAAGAGAACCGGCGCACACCGTTCCAGTATGCGGTCATAAATCCTTGCGTGGGCAAGGTCTGGCGGGTTCTTGATTTCTTCCAGTTTCAGGTTTGTCGTGACAATCAGCGGCTTCTTACTCCGATACCGGCTGTCAATGACGGTAAACATCTGCTCCATGGCATACTCGGTATTCCTTTCCACCCCTAAATCGTCAATGATAAGCAGGCTGTAATCGTCCAGATTGGCGATAAAGGCCGCCCTGTCCTCGGCAAACATGCCGGTCAGCCGGTTCAGGATAGACGGGAAATTTGTCATCAGAACCGGCACGTCACGGTCAAGCAGGGCATTGGCGATACAGCCGGCAAAAAAGGATTTCCCGGTTCCCACGTCACCAAAGAGCAGAAGGCCGGTATTGTCCCGGTATGCCTCCTTCCAATGCTCCACATAGGCGTGTGCCTTCTCCATGACGGGATTCTGGCCGTTATCATTGGCAAAAGTGTAATCATAAAGGTATCTGTCCTGAAGCCCCTGTGCCTTCCGGCGTTTGATACGCTCCATGCGTTCCTTCTGTTCCTCCATGGCTTTCCGTTCCGCCTGCGCCTTTTGCTGGCAGGGGCAGAGGCCGCGGGGCATGAAATAGCCGGAGCCTCCGAACCTGGGCACAACAGTCTGGCGGCTGCCACGGCATTTCTTACAGTGGATAAGCCCGTCAGCCGGTTCTATGTATTCGTCCCCGGCAAGTTCCATATCCCCGGCGGCCCGGTCAATGGCCGCCCGGACTTCTGCGGTAATCTCTATCATATGGTTTCTCCTTCCTCTACGCTGTAATCCCGGTTCCGGGCAGGCGATCCCTCTTTCTTTTTGTCGGCGTTCGCCCAGCGCCGGATTGTGGCGGCATGGTTTTTATATCCTTTTCCACTGGATTCCATATACTCGGACAGCCGCTCAATATACTGTTCCCAGAGGGTGGGGAGTTCCGTCTGGAGTTCTGCCAGTTCTGCAGAAGATAGAAATACATTCCGGTATCTCCCATAGGCGTGTGCTTCTAAAATTCAATATCTTGATATATATCGGCTAAGATATGGTGCTCACCGAATAGGTGGATAATTATTGCCTTTTTCCCGCTGTCGGTGTATAATGATATCATCATCTTATACACACGGAGGCCAACTAAAATGAGCATGAAAGAACATGTTATGTTTGCATATAACACCATAAA
>CAJTCH010000159.1 GCA_910574715.1 Lachnospiraceae bacterium
ATAATACCGCCGAAAATGCAGCACGCTGTTGGTATAGCTTTTCTTTCGAAATCGAAAGGCCATGAATCCCATTATGAGATCCATAGCCACATGATGTAGTTGGATTTTTTATTGTTTGTCAGCCAGAGTCGGCAGATAAGCCAAACCGGCAGCAACAGTTACGGCATCTACCTTCCGCATTAGATTGCTGATCCGCCCCTCATTCCAGAAAATATCAGAAAAATCGGATAGTTCACATCCCACATCATGGTTCGGGATGCACAGGTAGTTTCCGTATTTATGCACTCCGGCCAGGATGTGGAAGTATGTCCCCCGTCCATTCATCTCAGCTTCATACCATCCAGGCCGCCATCGCAGCAGGATAATCTCCCCTGTCCAGGTTTCTATGCGGGAACCATCCCTGAAAAAACATCTGTATTCCAAAAACAACACCCCCTATCCAAGATTCTGGCTGCTGACGGAGGCAAGTATGACTTCCGTGTCAATTGCTTTCTTCTCCATCTGTGCGCCAAGGGTAAGGGCATTTGTCATCAGGTTATCCACCAGACGCGGATTCCCCTGGGAATGGCTGTGGACAGCGGAAAGGGCGGCCTGCTCTATGATGGAGGCAGAGCCTCCCGCACAGGAGATCTTGTGGAGTACATACTGCGCCACTTCTGAATCTGTGAGCCCGGTAAAGTTGTAATGCACGGTGATCCTCTGGCGCAGGGCTTCGTGGACAGGCTTGCGCAGGGTATTGTTCAGGTGCGGTTCCCCGCACAGGATGAGCGTAAAGCAGTTCAGGGAGTCATAGCCGTAGTTCATGAGCATCTTAATGTCCTCCAGGATGCCTGTGGAGAGGTACTGGGCCTCGTCAACGGCCAGAAGAAGGGGCTGCTTCTTTTCCCGGTAAAGGTAGAGGATCTGCTCCTGTATGGCCCGGAACATCCCGGGTTTGCCGCCTCTAGGCTCTACTCCCAGTACAGAGCAGAGCTGGCGGTAGAACTCCATGACGCTTACGGTGGAAAGACAGATGTACTCCATATGGTAAAGGTTCGGGTTGAGCCCCTTTGCAAAACAGCGGAGTCCAAAAGACTTCCCCATGCCCGGGCGTGCCGTGAACAGACCAATGCCCCTGGTATCCTTGAGGTAATCCAGCCGGGAGAGCATCTCAGAGATGTCCCTGGAAAGGAAACGGTCTTTTTCCCGGGCCATCTGTTTGTCAAAAGGATTGAAAGACAATCCATAGTAAGAACGGAACATCAACAGCCACCCCCTAACTTTGAGTAGTCGATGCCAGGTGTATTGTTGCGCTTCGTCCTGCAGTTCTCATTCTTATCCGTAGGGCGGATGGGATAATGCACCCCTTCGTAAAGGATGAAGGCGGAGGACATGTCATCCGGGAGGAAGCGGATCTCCACTTTTGATGAGATAAACTGCATAGGGACATCATAGGATACCTTGTCGATGGAGACGGTAGAATCCTTATTCACTTTCCTTGTAATGCGGTTCAGGAAACATTCCTCCAGCCATTCCCTGGACGCAGGTGTCCGTATGGAAGCGCGGGTCTGCTGGTAACGGGAAAGGGGTGTAGTGCCGATGCCGGAATGGAGGGAAGTATTATAGGAGCGCATGTAATCCTTAAGGAGTCCATTGAACTGTGCCAGGGAGCTTAAGGAATCCAGATCCAGGGTATAGAGCCAGGTTTCCTTGAGTGTCCGGAACTGGCGTTCTATCTTAGCCTTGGATGCGCCATCCCGGATTTTTGTATGTAAAAGGACCGTTCCGATGGAGCCGCAGATGAGGGAAAGCTGCCCGTTCGAGTAGCTGGAACCGTTATCGACATAGAGCTTAGAAGGGATTCCATGTGCAGCCACAGCATCCTTAAGCACTTTCTGGAAGTTATAAGCTGAGTCGTTATAGAAGAGCCCGCCGCCCACCAGGAACCGGGAATGGTCATCGATGATCAGGATGCAGTAGACCCGCCTGCGCAGGCCGTCTTCTGTGATATATGGAAGGTAACAGGTATCAGCCTGCCACATTTTCCCAAAGGCGTCCTCTTCAAAAGCCTTCCTGTCCCGCATGTTCGGGTTACGTGCCGATTTCAGGTCATGTTTCTTTACAAAACGCTGGACAGCACATACGCTGACAGAGGCAGGGATGAACGCCTCTTCCACAAGGTGGCGGTGGATCTGCGTGGAGTTAAGCCTTGGGAAAGCTTCCTTAAGCCGGTAGATCTCCTCGATGGCTGTATCCGTCAGGACCCGTGTGCCGCCCTTGTCGGAGCGTTCCCGGGGCATAAGTGCATCGATGCCGCCGTTCTGGTAGAGAGACACCCACTTGCTGATAGTCTTGGGGCTGTAGCGGAAGGCGGAACCATCAGGCAGGGTGAGCGGGTTCTCGGTGATGCGTTGGTAATAGGCATTTCTGGACGCATCAGGATAAAGGCCATGGATGACCGGTGCGATGAGGGCAAGCCGGAACTGTGCCATGGCGGCAGCGTCCGAAAGGTTCTTTTGTTTGTTGTCCATAAAAATATCCTCCTTAAATGGTTTTCTGCCATTATAAAGGAGTTCCCTCAGGGAGACCATGCCTGGTCGTGTGGTCGTGGAAAAGCAGTTCAGGGACCGAACACTTGTTGGCAGTAAGACGCCGGATTTTTATGGGACTGGAGGAAGGATTTTGCAAAACGGCGGACAAAGGCGGAAGCAAAATCAGAATAGGAGGGCTGGGAGAACAGAGTCTTCAGGAAGGAGAGGGAAGAGACTTCCATAGAGGAAAGTGCCCCGAGCCATTCTTCCTTCTGCACCAGGAAGAGTTCCAGAAAACGGTGCAGTTGGGAAAGGGTGATGGAGAAACGCCNCAGATGAGGCGAAGGATGCAGAGGCTGTGTCGGACAGGGGCGCCATCTATGAAATCCACCAGGGAACGGTCATAATAGGCATGGATCTTGCAGCTGCCCGCTGCCCCGCAGAAGGGACAGGTCTGCAGCTGGGGGCGGAATCCAACCATGAAAGACTCAAATAGTGCTTTTGATGAAGTTTTTATATGGATCAGCTTGCAAAATAGGGAGTTTTCTCTTATCATAGTATATGTCGGTAGTGCCAAAGCCTCACGAGTGGGACATGATCCCGTATATGGCAGGCACGCTGGTGTGAGAGAAAGAACAAACTGTAGGAGGTTGGTGTTCTTTCTCTTTTTTTTGTTCCAAAAAAA
>CAJTCH010000160.1:0-2592 GCA_910574715.1 Lachnospiraceae bacterium
TGTCGACTATTCCGACAAATGAACTATGCCGATATTTTTGAATAAGACCAGATACATCGGCTTTTTCTTGTGAAATATCGGCATAGTTTTTCTATAGACTATAGAGCTTTTTAATTACATTTGGATCTTTCCATTTCTTTTCCGGTAAATCATCACAACCTTCCGTTTTAGCCATAGACTTTGCCAAAGTATCTAATGTTGCAAAAGCATAAAAACCAGATGTTGTTGATATCTCTTCATGCCCGAGTAATTGTTGGATATGTGCTAAAGGCAGACCAGATTGATAAAGATCCATTGCCCTTGTTTTTCTAACCATATGACAATGACACGAATCAGGCATTTTGATTCCTTTGCTTCCTGCCGCCAAACAGCAGTTTTTGATTAGCTTCTCTGCTGTATCAGAAGATAAATGGTGTTTCTGACCATAGGTCGTTGCATAAAAGAGAGGTACCTTACTGTTCGTTTCTTCGTGGAATTCTTCCAGATACCGATTCAAATGCCGGCATGTTTTTTGCATTAGTGGGACATTCCGGTATTTATCCCCTTTCCCATGGACTGTAATGTATGGAATCTCTGCTTTAAGATGGAGATCTCCCAATTTTAACTCCAACAATTCTGAAATCCTTACCGCACTGTCGTACATCAAAACCAGCATCATCTGGTTTCTTCTCCCTGTCCTCGTTCCGATGTCCGGAGCTGCCAGTATAGCTTTCATCTGGCTTTTCTCAAAGAATTCTATTGGTTTTGCAGGAATCTTTGAATTTTTACGGATACTGATATAGAAGGCAATCAACTCATGATGTTCATTTGCCGCATATTCAAGAAATGACCGCAGCGAAGTCAGACGAAGGTTGCATGTTTTTGGTGTCCGCATTTTTATGTTTAAGATCCAATCCTGATATTCTTTTACATAAGTTTCGGTTAAATGGCTAAAGCATATATTTTTTCTTTTGATCCCTTTCTCTTCTTCCAGGTAAGAGATATATGAATTCAGCCCGTCTTTATAGGAAGAAACTGTGTGTCTGCTTACTTTGCGGATACCAGGAAGATAATGATGGATAAATGTTTGCGCAGTATTCCAGAATACCTTGCTGTTTGTAAACACGTTTTTCTTCATTGCGGCACCTCGGGAAGTATATCGTCAGATGATTCCGCCAATGCCCTGTATGAGGGATAGAAATCCGGAACAAAGTGGAAGTAGTACAGGGTCTGTTTTACTGTTTGATGCCCCATATACCGCATTAAATAAGGCAGCATTACATTTACATCTAATCTTTCCGAAGCCCACTTGTTAATGTTTGCCCATGCAAAATGATGCCGGAGGTCAATAGCCCTGGGATACTGTACACCCGAAAAATCAGGATATGACTGTTCCCAGCATCTGCGAAAGTTATTGGCAATAAAGCACTTGCTAACATATGACCTGCCACGATAACCAGGAAAGAAGTATTCCCTGCCAGGATAAAGGCCGGAAATTTTCCGGTCATACAGGATGAGGTAATCAACAAGTTCCTGGCTTATATATAGCCGCCTGTTTTTCGGTCCTTTTGACCACATGATATCAAGAAAGCCTTTTTCAAGAAAAACGTTTTTGCACCGGAGCATCCGGGCTTCCTTGCATCGGATCCCACAGCAATACATGAGTCGGAAAATAGCCGGAATAATATATTCCCTCCCCCTAAAACCGGAAAAGGGCCGGACAGAATCTGCAGCAGCAAAAAAATGTCCGATCTCTTCCGCTGTAAAAAAATACGGTGGATCTGGTGTGAGTTGATGGACAGTCTTAGGCGCAAGTATATAAGCATCTATCCCCTGTTTACG
Source organism: Lachnospiraceae bacterium (assembly GCA_910574715.1). Taxonomy (GTDB): domain Bacteria; phylum Bacillota; class Clostridia; order Lachnospirales; family Lachnospiraceae; genus Sporofaciens. Next base: position 1,822 of record CAJTCH010000160.1, read on the forward strand.
CAGATATCTGCCGAATTCACGCATTGCACACACAGTTCCGTAGAGTGTGCCGGGTGCGTCTTTTAGCGTACCCAGATACTGGTCTACACTTTCTTTGTCCATCATGTTTTCAGGCTCATTGTTTTTCCTAAAAGAAACATATTTTTTCAGATAATGAGCGTGTGTAACATAACTATACCCGAGGCTGTGTTTATATAACAAAAACTCTTCTAGGTATTTGTCCATACTTTTATAACTGTCATTCATGGCCGGCCTCCTTTCGGAAGAGGAAGGGTGCACATTGCCATGGTCTTACTGTCTGTTGACAGATATCTCATGGTACTGTCTGGGCTGCTGTGCCCCAAAGCTTCTGAAATAACTGGTAAGGGTACTCCGTTCCGGAGCATTCTGGAAGCATAGCTGTGTCTTGTCATTCTTGTGCCGCTGATCCGCCCATCTGGTTCTATACCTGCTTCAGATAAAATTTTCCGTAAGATGTTATAAATCCCGGAATGTTCTGTAAGCGGCCGAAATGGCGCCACAGCACGTAAAAAGACGTAGGACGAGGAAGATGCGGGGCGCTCCTCCAGCAGATATGCCATCAATGCATTCCCCAGGGCAGGGCGCATTGGTATCGTTAAAGGCTTCCCTGTTTTTTCCTGATCTATACTGATGCTGTCATGTTTCCAGTCTATATCCCCTAACTCCAGTCTGCAGATATCAACCGCACGCAGTCCGGTTTGGAAAGCGATCAGTGCAATTGCCCTGTCTCTGGCAGAAATTTTGCCTTCA
>CAJTCH010000160.1:2600-3195 GCA_910574715.1 Lachnospiraceae bacterium
ATCCAGCGCTGGATAAGCCTGCACAAATCTCCGTAATCCAGTTATATGCGAACCGACGCTTGTCGGCGTATAATGTTCCTGGCATACCAGTACCATAAATAGAGTGATATCGCCAGTCTTAACTTGAATTAAAGATGTATACCCCTTATCTTCGAGATAAGATAAAAAGTAGTACACAAAGCGCAGATATCCGTTCATTGTATTTGGTTTTAAGCCCTCTTGTTCCAGGATTGTTTTAAAATGAGAATGACATGACCGGAACTCTTTGCTCTTAAGTTCTTTTGGGGGAAGTGGCTGTGTGATACTGAAGTCTACAATCCCGTTATTAATAAATGATTCTATAAAACGGATACAACGGACATGATAAAGATATCGGGAGTGGCAGTAACCGCCATCCTTTTTATAAGCAGTATCGCTTAGATCTGTCAATCAATCGCTTACCTCCTCTTTTGCAATAAAGTTTGATATACGATAAGCGTGACATAAATCTCAAGAAAATCCAAGAAAAACTATGCCGATATTTCACAAGAAAAAGCCGATGTATCTGGTCTTATTCAAAAATATCGGCATAGTTCATTTGTCGGAATAGTCGACA
>CAJTCH010000161.1 GCA_910574715.1 Lachnospiraceae bacterium
AAAAAACAGCTGATAGCAACCAAGGGGAAAGTCTGCCCTTTTTTCAGTGTATTTTAATCATTTCTATCATCTGCTATTATTGGTTTAATAGCTTAATCCTATTGTGATATCATGCCACTACTAAGTTGTTAACATTGCTTTATTTTTATCCAATCTCGAAGTTATCTGATTTGTTTTTCTCCTGCAAATCTTGGTTTTTGATATACTCTCTGATGATTTCATCCGTCACATTTCCACTACTTGCCACAAAATATCCTCTTGCCCACAAATGCTGTCCCCAGAATTGCTTATTCAAATCCTTATATTCCATTTGCAACTTTCTGGATGTATTCCCTTTGATATATTGTACCAATTTGCTTGCCGACAAGTGCGGTGGACCAGATACCAGCATATGGATATGGTCTGCTCCTACATGCCCTGCCAAAATTTCCACATCATTACTTTGACAGATGATTCGGATCAGTTCTCTTGTCCGTATCGCTATCTTCCCTGTAATCACAGGTTTTCTGTACTTTGTAATCCACACCAAATGATACTTAATGTCATACGTACAATGTGACGATTTTCTATAATGCTGCATATTTTCACCTCAAGTTTAGTATCTCTATTTTTACCGTTTTCTAAACTTGAAGATATAGGGTTGACCTAAAGGTTTCGCCTTAAGGCGAGGGTTTTAACCCCATTATACAGACAATAAAGATTATATTCCGACAGATACACAGATGAAACATGTAAAAGAAGTTCTGCAATTAATGTCTGTATTGACGCAGGATAACCGCTTTGAAGAAGCGGCAAATGTTATAGAGGAAGGAGATGAACCGAAAAATATGTGTGAAGTATTAGATAAAGTTGAACAACGTGGCAAAGAAATCGGGGATGAAATTGGCGAAAAAATCGGCAAAGAAATCGGGGAAATGAGCAGAGCAAAAAAAGCTGCTATTAATATGAAAATGAAAGGATATTCGACTAAAGAAATCTCTGAAATAGTTGAGGTGGATATTGACATTATCAACAGTTGGTTTAGTGAAATAGTGTTGATATAATGGCGAAATAGCAAGATTAAATTTAAGGGAACTTGGTATCCAAGAAACAAGTAGTTATTAGATTGCTTATTTTATTAGTTGTTTAGGGAGTCTTCTTCTAGTTTTCAAGTGACGTAGACTCCCTTTGATTTTTTAATTATAATCTTATTGCATTGCCTGTTTCGTTGTATCTTGCAACTTCTAAGATTTCACAACCATACATTCTTTTTCGCAAAATGCTATGCCATATTTTATTATTTTTTTCATCCCTTTATGCTGAAGACCGGCAGCATATTTTCGGGTTTCAATCTGTGCCAGTGCATCATCACACCCTTTTTCCAAATTACCGTCTTCTACATATTTAAGCTCTATTACGACGCCAATCTTACCCGGAATACAAATTGAAATATCGCTGTAGCCTTCACCTAGCTCTGCATTTGATTGAATCAACCAATCACTTTGGCTCTGTAAGAGCCCCAAGACCATACCATGATAAAAATTTTCTTTCATATTCATTCTTACAGCCGTATCCCGGACGCTGATAGAATTCCACAAATAATCATGCAGCATTTCTCTTATCAATGCAACATCACCATTGGGGAAAGCCATGCAGAACGTTTCTATTCTTGATAAATCAGCCCTTGATGTTTCCTTAAACCAATCTTTGACCTGTGTAATAAAGAGATCCATGATCTCGGCATTTGGTATTTTTAATCGATAATCTTTTGCAGAAATGCGTTCCGAAATCGTCAGGTATCCGGTCATCAGCAATACACTCCAAAGATTCTCAATGCTATCATCAAGTTCCTTATATGTCAATTCTTGCTTTACTTCTTTACAAATAGACTTACCAGCTATTAATTGCTCAATCTCATCTCGAGTTGTCTGATCAGCTTTCGCAATAAACCGCCGAATCATATCATTCCCGCTGGTATTCGCCCAGTAATTTTCTGGAATCGCATTCCTATTTTTCTTCAAAGCTTGTATATATTTTATAACATCCCAAGGGCAATAAATCGAAACATTACCAAATTGATAGCCATCATACCAATCTTTTATAACTTCAAGCATTTCTTTCTGACAGTAGTAAGCAAGTAATTCCTCGACCTCATTATCAGTAAAACCGAAACCATCGTTGAAATATTCATCTGTAACTGTCATTACATTCAGATTGTTCAATCCAGTAAAAATACTCTCTTTGGAAATGCGCAAGCACCCGGTAATAACTGCAAAATAGAGATTATCATTCGTCTTTAAGACATTGCCAAATAAATTCCGGATCAATCGGACCATTTTATCATAGTAATCATTTTGAAATGCCTTATCCAGAGGGACATCATACTCGTCGATAAGTATAATGACCTGTTGATTATAATATTTTGACAGAAGGTCGGAAAGGACTTTAAGGCTTGTTAATATAATGTCCTCCTCCATTGTAAACTTACCCTTCGCGTTGACATTTATCAGTGCACGAAAACGTTTTTTCTCATTTTCCGTCAATATATTACTTTCTTCAAGAAATTGGAAACGCATAGCTTCTGTTCCGATTATGGCGCGTAATGCGTCGATTGCTTCTTGATAATTATCTCCGTCTATGCTTTTCATTGTAATAGATATCACGGGGAATTGGCCCATATATTTATCACATAATTCTTTTTCTTGAAATATATTTAGTCCGTCGAACATACTTTGATCACGTCCGATTTCAAAGAATGTTCTTAACATACTCATCATAAGAGTTTTTCCAAAGCGTCTCGGACGGGTAAAGAGATTTACTTTCCCTCGGTTATATAATAGTTCAGAGATGAACATTGTCTTATCAATGTAATAATAATTCTGGCGTGAAAAATCCTCAAAATTTTCAACTCCGATAGGCAGAAGTTTTGTCATGAATATGCTCTCCCCTTTTCTCCTTTACCTTTAAGCTCCGTTCTTTATCATCATTGTATACTAACTTGGATATGTAATGCAAGTCTAAATCATTTAAAGCAGCTCTGACGCTTAAATTTATACTTACACTCTCAGAGTACATTGGATTTTATTTTCTCATTTTGCTTTATCAACGCAATCTTATTTAAGCCATAAAATCCCTGTATTCTGCTTTTTT
>CAJTCH010000162.1 GCA_910574715.1 Lachnospiraceae bacterium
CTTCGCCAGCTTCTCCGCCTCAGACACCTTATCATCCGCCGCGGCCTCCCATGCTTCCCGCTCGCGCTTCACTGCTGCATCCACAGCCGCCTGCACACGCTTATCAAACTCTGTCTGGTTTCCTTCCTGGCCAAGGAAGTCATCAAACGATACCGCCCCTCCTTCTCCGCCATTTCCAGAACCGCCTCCGCCGCCATCGTCGTCATCGTTGTCATCATCACCGCCAGAGCCGTCTCCATCACCGCCAGAGCCGTCTCCATCACCGCCAGAGCCGTCTCCATCAGCGCCACCGCCGTCTCCATCTTCAGCAAACAACTGCAGACCGCTATACGGAATGCCGCATCTCTTCTGCGCTCTCGACATCAGTATCCTCATTTTCCTACTGCACATCTCTGTTACCTCACTTTCTTTCATACTATCCGGACATGATCCGGGAATTCATCAGCAATCATACAGACACCAATGAAAAAGGAATCCACCAGAGTCTTTGAACTCTCCGACAGATTCCCGCATTGTATATCAGCCCTTCCGGGCGATATCTCGTATTTAATTGTATCCTCCGTCAGACTCTCAATGGATCTGATAAGAGTCTGGCACAGTGCCGTCACACCGGCACACACCACATCCCGTCCTGGTTCATCATACCCAGAATGACCGGTTACGGTGATCCTGTCCTTACGGACACTCACTTCAATCAAACTACATCACCCCTTTCAAAGGTATTTGGATTCTCCTTATGAAGCATATAAAATGCATTTCCAAGCTTCTCAACCTGCTTTTCTTTCAGATCTATTCCGTACATTTCATCCAGCCCATGAACTATTTCATGAATCAGGGTCGCTTTCTTCTGATCCTCAGAGCAACTGGAATTCAGAAGAATTTTTTCGTCAAAATAGCAAATCTGGCCATACAGATCATCTGCTCCATCGTGCAGTCCTTCCCGCTGTTCTATCTGATATTCCTTGAACAAAATCTTTATTCTTTCAGGTATAACCATAATCCCTCCTAAAAATGGGCATAATAAAACCACCGGCCATAATGACTGGTGGCTTTTCATACTGCATTCCTTGTAAATCTAATCCCATCACACATTGTAAACAAATACTCCATTGCTTCTGATTCCGTAAGGTATGCGCTCTCTTCTTCTGAAAAGTTTTCTGTCTCCTTCTCAATCTCCTTTTAGAATTCCATCCACTCCTTCTCGCTACCTTTAAAATCATAAATTTTCCTTACCAATTCTTCTACCTGCATATTTCCACCGCAAATGCATTTTATACCTCTATACGAAAATCGATTCCATCTTTGCTATGAGATTTTTTCATCCACTTCTTCCTGCGTCACGGTTATGATGCGATCTTCGATTCCTTTTTTATCAAGTTCGAATACACTCGCTTCTCCATGCCCCAGAATATCTACGGCCCAACCTGTTCTGCCATCTTTCAATTTGTATTTTTCATAAAGCTCAATCTTCATCACTGCGCCTCCTTATCGGTCAATATGAACCGTAGTCAATCGCATTTCCCCATTATTCTTATCATCTATCCATCCTGTTAAAACTTTTGCAGCCTTCCCATTTGGCCCTACAAGGTTCATAACAACCTCATAAGTCATTCCCCAGCCACGATCTCCCTTTTCAACAGCTTCGTAATCGGGCAGCCTTTCATTTATCTGTTTAATCAACTCATCTGCATTATCCGAAGTATAGCCAAGCGCTCTTTCAAAAGCTCTCGCTTTATCAGGATCCTTATCAGGATTCAGGGCATATTGTGTAAATTTTGCTTTTGGGATAACAACTTCGTTATATCTTGGTAATCTAATTATATCAGAATCAGTATTCTTTTCAAGAGATTCACTTTGTTTTCTCAACCTTTCCCGTTTTTCCGAATGTGCCTTTTCATCCAGCCACTTTTCAAACTCAGCCCTATCCATATACGCCGCCGTACTGCACCGACAGTTCGGATGCATCGGCGGCGCATTCTCCCCGGGCATCATATCCTCTGTTCTAAAATGCTTCCCATCAATCGCCTTGCAGATCTTACAAGCGGTCTCCAGCGCAATAAACTCATACCGGTCATATCCATTCCGTTCAAACGATCTCTTCTGGGCTTCCGTCTGAACCCTTGCAAGCTCCGTCTGCATCAGGCGCTCAGCATCAGACCTCCGTATCCCGAATAACTTCACCAGATGCCTGGCCAACACCTTGGGATGCCTACCCTGTATCAGCCCCACCTGCAGAAGTTTGGATAACTCCGCCTTCATCATATCCTGGTACATCCAGATCCGATCTGAAAACCCGGCATGGTGAAACGATGCATTCACGATCGCATGCGCCGCTTTCTCATTATTCTCTACCGTATTCCCCAGAATCCCAGCCTGCCTCTCAAACTCATCCAGCGTCCTCTTCGTCAATACCCGGTCGAAATACTTCTGCAACTCATTAAACCCGTCAACCAGTTCCAACCCGATGTTCGCTTTCAGCATCTCCAGACGGTTGATCTTCATCGTAGCATTATAAAGGCGCATCTCCTCATTCGCCACATCAGAAAAATCCTTTTCCTTCACATACTTGGCAGCCTTGCGCCCATACTCTTCAATATCCAGCTTGGAAACACGCTTCCTAGCCTCCGACAGCGTGATCCCTTCCTTCTTCGCATACTTCACATAGAATCCATTGATCTCCCTCTGGATCTGGTCCATCATATAATCATAGATCTCCCCGATACACTTTCGGTATTCCGTCTCCTCGGTAATATTATGCTTCAGCTGCTCCCGCTCCCTGTGCTTCCAATATTCCCTGCTGTCCATTCACATCAGCTCCATCCCTTTTCTTTATCAAGCCAAATGCACGACGCATAACAGCATCATCATCCAAACTCTCCTGCTCCTCCTTCACCCTGTCAATCTCCGTCTGCGCATCCTCCACAAAAGAAGCCAGTTCCAATAACGTTTCCTGACTGAACTGTGCACCGGCATCCGCCAAAGCCTTCAACTCCTCCAGAACAGCCTTCGGCAGATTCGGCGTAAATGTGATCGTAAAGTCTCCCAGATCCACATTATCCGCTTCATTGACATAATTCTT
>CAJTCH010000163.1 GCA_910574715.1 Lachnospiraceae bacterium
TCGTCCGAACTGCGTAACAAACGATGGAACACAGAGATTACCGCGCGGGATGCTCTATATCTTGAGAAATTGGGGATGTCTATGCACTAAGTTTTTTAGTGCATATTATACGACTTTTGGGATACAAAGAAAAAAAGGTGATTGTGAAGTTTACGCTGCCCCATTCGCAGTATTTTTAAATAAAGATGATCACAATTATATCGAACCAGACATTAGTGTCATATGCGATAAAAATAAATTAGATGACCGAGGCTGTAATGGTTCTCCAGACTGGGTGATTGAAATAACCTCACCTTCTGATCCACAAAGAGATTATGGAATTAAGCTTTTTAAATACCGTACTGCAGGTGTCCGGGAATACTGGATCATAAACCCGCAGAAAAATACTGTCACTGTTTTCGATTTTGAACAGGAGAAATTTTCTAATCAATATAGTTTTGATGATGAAATCCCTGTTTGCATCTATCCAGACTTGGTTATTCGCATTACAGATTTATTATCTAAGACAAATAGACGATAAAAAACTATTCCAAATCTAAAGAAATAAAACCGCCCCATTTCTGAGACGGTTCCATGAATACTATACAGTCCAGAGGATCTGATATAATACTCCCTTAACAAGAATATTATATCACAATCCTCCAGTACCTGTATAGGTGTTATTTTTATACTTATTTATCTTACAGGGGGATGATCATATGGCAAAAGCCAAATACACACGGGGAGCTGACGGCTATTTCTCGACGAAGGTATGGGACGGCACTTATAATCCCGTCACTGGCCAGAAGAATCGAAAGAATCTAAGAACCAAGAAGAGCAGCAAGGCTCTGGAAGATATGGTGAACGAATTTAAAGCAAATGTTACCGATCGCAAGAATATCCGAAATGTGGATATCACTTTCTTCCAGTATGCACGCAAATGGAAAGAAGTATATAAGGCCCAGCGCAGCAATGCCACAAAAGCCATGTACGATAATATCATAGAAAAGCATTTCATCCGTATTGATCATGTGAAACTACAGGACATTGATCGGATGCACCTGCAGATCATGCTCAACAATGCAGATGGCAAGAAGAAGATCCAGCAACAAATCATGCTGACTTTTAAACAAGTGCTGAGATCCGCCGTCGCTGATCGGCTATTCCCTGCCAATGTCATGGAAGATATATTCCGGAATGTAGAACCCGTGAAATACGAGGCAAAAGAAAAACGTGCACTTACCAGTATTGAAAAACAAGCCGTTTTTAAGGCCGATTTCCTTGAACAGGATAAAATATTCGTCTACCTAATTTACGGCTGTGGATTAAGGCGTGAGGAGGCTCTAGCGCTTACAATATTCGACTTCAACCTATCCAAAAAGGAAGTATCCATCAATAAGGCTCATGATCTTACAAGCGGAAAGCCCATACAGAAAGAACCAAAAACAAATAATGGCTATAGAACCGTTCCGATCCCAGATAAGATCTATCACACAGTTGCCGCATATATAGCCAATCTCAAATCCGGCGGACATACCTATCTATTTACTATGCGCAACTGGGATCCGATGACGAAGAGCAGCTATGATAAGATGTGGAAGAGGATCCTGCGTGAGATAGAAGCTGTGTCAGGTGAATCTACTGCCGGTTTAACCGCTCATGTGTTCCGTCACAACTATTGTACGAATCTCTGTTATCAGATTCCCCAGATCTCAATCAAGAAAATCGCGCAGCTTATGGGTGATACTGAAGCGGTTGTCTTGAAAGTGTATAACCACATCATTCTGGAATAAGAAGATGCTGCAACTGCCGTGAATGAAGCGTTGAATTTCTGATTATTATAAGAGCCTTGCAAAATTTGCAAGACTCTTATCTTTTGTAAAATATTAATTTGGTGTCGACCTTCTATGTCCGCCAACATATGTTCCATTACTTTTTCTATACCCTTTTACCACAACGATTTTCTTATTCTGTACACCTCTTGTACTTGATTTTGTTTTTGCCATAAAACTTTCTCCTTTTCTACAAGAAAGTGTATTGGTTAGCAACATACACTTTTTTTAATATTTAATAATCAATGTTAACAACCTAACTCAAGCAACTACAACATATAGTGTTTCTTTTAATTGGCACGGGATTCCCTGTGCCTTTCTTTATTTATAACCACTAATACGATTAAAATATTGTACAAAATTCGCCCATAAAAACCAGCATATTTACTATTGACATAAGCTCCAAAAAATGCGGCGCAGCCCTTGTTTATATTACTTTTTTATGGGGGCTGCATCGTATGAATTTAATTCAAATCTTAGTCGATATTATCTGTAACACATTACTTGATCCACATGTCCTTGAACGGGCCAGAAACAGAAAAGGGGCTTTTACACGCAATTGCGGGAAACTTCCCTATTGGACATTGATCAAACTGTTATTAAGAAATTCCAAGAAAACTATTTCTTCATCACTGGATGAATTCTTTACCGAATTGCGGCATATATCAGGAATTCCAATCTCTGATACTGTGAAATGTTCCCAACAGGCTTTCAGCAAGGCCCGTTCCGGCATTGATCACTCTATTTTCAAAGAATGCTTCGAACGTGTACTTGACTTCCTTTGCAACAGGGATTCCCTGGATTTCCATTCACGTTTCATGGATGTATGGGGACGGCAGATCATTGCTGTTGACGGCTCTAAAATACATCTTCCTAACCGTAAGACTCTTCTTGATAAATACGGCAGCATAGGGAGAGGCCAAAACTCTCCCACTGCCATTGCCAGTGTTGCTTTTGATGTACTGAATCACCGCATCCTTGATGCACAGCTCGAACCCATGAGCGTCGGTGAACGTACCCTTGCCATAAGGCATATGCAAAATATAAAAAGCAAAGCACGGACGAATCTATTATACACCATATTTGTCTTCGATAGGGGATATGCTTCAAAAAATTTATTTTCTTTTATCGAAGACACCTTACATGCCGGATATCTCTTCCGGTTAAGG
>CAJTCH010000164.1 GCA_910574715.1 Lachnospiraceae bacterium
CATTGTGCAATATTGGAAACAGTTGCTATTGGCATGGTGTCTATGATGTACGCAATTATCGTCTGGTAATACTGTAATGAGATTAGACCAACATATTTATTGACTAACACCATTTAAAATATATGTGACAGATAAAATTTGCCGTAATCACAATCGACAGAATCCAGTATATCGCCTGCCCAAACAGATCAACGAATCCATTATAAATGATTCCGAAAATAGTGCTTCCCTCTATCTGTCCGAAGAATACTGCAATTCCTATAATCGAACATATAAGAAACAGGATAATCCCTTTGGTCTTATTGCCGCCTTCAAGAACCACGCTGTCCAGCTCTTTGGACATCATATCCGGATCTGTGACTTCTTCTACACGAATAACTTTTTTCTTTTCTTCCATTCTGCCCTCCGTCTGTGCTGTTAATCTTTTTTCTTTGCAGCAAGGATGGACAGATATTCAAATACGATATTTGCGGCAAGATATGCCGTTACCTCCCCGGAATCATATGCCGGCAGAACCTCAACGATATCAAATCCCACAAAATTCATATCCTTGATGGCTCGCACCAGCGACAGTGACTCATAAGAAGTGAAACCCGCCACTTCCGGCGTTCCTGTTCCCGGTGCATACGCAGGATCTACAAAATCAATATCAAAAGTCAGAAATACCGGTTTATCACCTACCCGCTCCATAGCCGTCCTGATCAATGCCTCAAATCCCATCTCACGCACCTTATGGGCCGGGATCAGCAGCATCCCCAGATCCGCCGCCATCTTATGCTCATTCGGGTCATATAAGGAACCTCGCATACCGATCTGGATCGAGTGCGCCGGATCGATCAGGCCTTCCTCGATCGCACGTCTGAACGGAGTGCCGTGGTTATATTTCTGGCCGAATACCTCGTCGCACAGATCGGAATGAGAATCAAAATGCACCAGAGCAACCGGACCGTATTTCTTCGCGACCGCACGCAGTTCCGCCAGCGTAATCGAATGATCCCCGCCCAGGACGATCGGCACCGCATTCTCTTCTAAGATCCCGGCAACCCCCGCCTCGATCGCATCGTACGTCGGATGGATATATCCCGGAGTTACATTAAAATCCCCAATATCTCCGCCTTTTAAGTTCTCCATGATGTTTACCTGAAGAATTACATTGTTCGGTTTCATCATAGCAGAAATGTTACGGATCGCATTCGGCCCGAATCGTGACCCTGAACGGAAAGAACTAGCCGTGTCAAAGGGCGCGCCCGCGATCGCAAAATCCAGTCCCTTCGCGGAATCCACCTTCGTCATACGCATAAATGTCCCCATGTTACAAAACCTCGGTGATGATAAAGCACTTGCCGGTTGTTTTACTTCTGCCATATTCAATTACCTCCATAATATTTATTCTTGGAGTCGACTCTTTTATTGTTATAATTGTAACATGGAGAGTTAAAACACGGTTATACAGGAATCAACCAGAGTATGAATGAATTCGCATACCCCGATTCTATTGATATACTTATAGAAAAACTATATAATATGGAATTATATATTAATATTTACAGAATCGATCAATACTAACCTCCATAGAGGAGATGATCTAATGAATTTTCACAATCTGAAATGCGTACTGGAAATCTGGAAATGCGGCTCCATCAACAAAGCCGCCAAAAATCTGTTCACCTCACAGTCAAGCCTCAGCCATTCGATCCGTGCCTTGGAAACAGAATTAGGCTTCTCTCTTTTCGCGCGCAGCAATAAGGGAATCGAACTGACACAGGAAGGTGAATGCTTTGTACAGTCCGCGCAGATTATTTTATCCGAATACAAGAAGATCCAGAAGATTCCCACTCAGTTCAACCACCATGAGAATCTCTCCGTCTCCTGCACCTATTCCGCCCTATTTATGCAGACCTTTATTCAATTCCTGAATCAGAATCCGGCGCAGGGCTGCCGGGATATCTTCAAGGAGACCGGATTGATCCAAGTGCTACAGGATGTGGTGGAACAGAGATACCGGATGGCTATCTTCTACTGCTTCGAGAGCCGCGAGCCTTTCCACAGGCTTACCGCCAACAGATACAATATGGATCTGATACCGCTTAGGCTCCACATTCCGTTGGAAGTGATCATGAGTACATCCCACCCACTTGCGAAACTGGATTCCATATCCTATCTGCATCTTCAAAACCAACACATTGTTACTTATGAGAATTTTGACGCCGCCGACTGGCTGGATGTTCTGGGTCTGAACGATGAGGAGAACATTACCTATATCTTTGACCGTGGAGGCCTGTTCGACACGATCAAAACCGGACAATATATCTCTGTTATCGTGAAAAGTTCCATATCTATCAACAAGGGAGCCGGCGTAATCGCCCTGCCGTTGGAATTCGACCAATATATAGGGGTATATCTGATGAAATCGCAGTCGTACCAGATCAGTATCCGCGAAAAGAAATTTATCCATGATCTGAAAGAACATATGAAGCGGTCTTTGAAATGAATTCGGCGCTACGCCGATTGACAACAACGACGCAGATGGAAAATCAGGCAAGTTATATGGCTGGTTACTTATTATTCGGTGTACTAGAGATGAGCAACATAAAAGGGAGCCACAAAGTGACTCCCCCACACAAACTGATTTTAACTACAGGATAACATTTTATCATTGCGATCTGCTCAATTTATCTATTTTACCTCGTATCTGACGATGCTGCACGTGTGCTTTCTCTTACCAGGGGGAGCATCTTTCTCATAATTAACCCCAACCAGCAAGATATCTGTTCCAAAATTCTCCGCAACATTCGCATACTTCTTATTCAGGATCTGGTCAATAGCTCCTCTGGCAGATTTATTCCACTTTAACTCCTCATACTTCGCAACCTAAAACTGCTTATCATTACGATTTTATAAGCCTTGCAATAGTAAAAATAAAATAGCTTTATGCCGCAGTGGGCATAGTAAAGCGTTCTCTCCACG
>CAJTCH010000165.1 GCA_910574715.1 Lachnospiraceae bacterium
TACATCATGTGGCTATGGATCTCATAATGGGATTCATGGCCTTTCGATTTCGAAAGAAAAGCTATACCAACAGCGTGCTGCATTTTCGGCGGTATTATGCATTTGTAGACAGCACTGCGCAGTCAATGCGAAAAAGGTTGGAAAAATAATTTGCCGTTTATGTCTCCCTCAATTCGCCGTCCAACACCCATTAGAGACTTCTTCTGAAAACTGCCGGGGCTTTTTCACATAGCTGGCATCAAGCAGGCTTAAAAAAGCAGCAGTTCAATCACTTTAATCCAAAAATAAGGATACCATATTCTTTCATCCACATGATATAGTTCGCCGAATATATGGTCAACCTCATGTTTTGATTTTATCAATAATGAGCGCCCTTCGCCGCACAGAATGTCCTTTATTTTCCTTAAATTTATGTCTGCCTGGCGGAAATCCGCATTCAGCGTATCCTGCGCCATTTCCATTTCCAAAAGGACCGTTATCCCACGATATTTCTTGAGAGGGATTCTTGAACCGATAAATAACTGCTGCCCTTTACATAAGCTGCTTACCGACAAATCACCCTCACCTAAAAAACTTACGATTCCTCCCGCCAGTTCGCATTCATAGCCCCCTTCCAGACAATGGTCAATCTGAAGGAAATCCTGTTCAGGAATAATCGGGCTGTAGCAAGAATCCATATTAAGGTTATTGTATGTAATCTGTATCCCCGGAGCCACATCATAACGCAGCATTTCTCCAGAACCATTTTCACCGTTTTTCTGTACAACAGTATTGGCACATTTTTTCTTCTGATCGAGGAAGTATATGTCGTGGAACTGTAATTCTTTCATGTGGCGTCCACCTTTCAAGCTTTTTGATTAGTCATAACTAACCAATATGCATTATACGCCATTTTTCTGCAAAAATCAAGTTCCTCACTTTTTATAAAATAAGCATTTAAAACCGTATCTCCCAACATCAACTACCACAATATCCGCGATTTCATACAGTTCCGCAAACGCATCAACCACTTTTTACACTTCTCTCGTTCTTCCTCTGTGATATAAAACTGTTTTTCCATAATCATTTACCTCGTTTCTTCTAAGATTTTACCATGTTTATCCAATAAGGGCTATCTACATACACCAGATTTTCACTTTGCTTATTCTTCCCATTATTCACTTTACTCACAATTCACACCCATGAATCAGGTTAGCCACAAATAAAAGTAAGCTGCCCTTATTATCGCTGGAACAGCTTACTTTTATATACTTATTTTACATTTTTTAGTTTAGCTTTTCCGCACCCACATCAGTCCGCCAGCGCCGAACCCAGAGCCCTGCATTCAGCCACTGCCCCGTCATCCGGAGCCTCATTGCAAATTACCGGGTTCTGCACCAACACAGCCCCATCTGCTTCACAGGTCTCCTGCCAAGTACGCATCCATTCCCCATCTCCCCATCCGTAAGAACCAAATAGGCCAATCTTCTTGCCGCCCAGTTTCGCCTCACAGGAAGAAAACATAGGTTCAAACTCACCTTCCTCAAGCTGCTCCGAACCCATTGATGGGCAGCCAAAAGCCACTGCATTAAATTCATCCATCCTGGCCACGTCAAACTCGCTGCACTGCATCAGGAAAACTTCTGCCCCTTTTTCTCTTGCGCCCTCTGCCACAGCAACTGCCATTGCCTCCGTATTCCCTGTACCACTCCAGTAAACCACTGCAATCTTACCCATAAATAATTCCATCCTTTCTTTCGCTCTGCCTGTTTTTTCAAGACCTCCCGCTACATGCACATGGTGTCTCTTGTTATTTGTTTTTATGATAAGCCCACTATGAGCCTGTCAAACGAATGATATTTTTGGAATGCCTCACAATATAGACGGGTGCATTTTTTGTACTGTGCAAATTTGCACTTCGCTGTTTCTACATCCCCATATACTTTCCACGTCCCAATACATTTTTCTCCCGCCGCACCATTTTTTATAAAAGCATCCACATCTTCTGGCGGGTAGCCAAGGAATAGCCCTATTTCATGCGGGAATGCCTCCTCGCCATTCAAACGGCGCACCAGTTCAACAATACATTTCTCCGTCTGCTTAACAGGATAATCCCGCTCTGACAAAATCCTCTCTGCAGTCCTGTCACTCAGATCCCTTTTCAACCTTCCAGGGCGGTACATATAAATGAGCGCCCTCTGCCCTGTAACTCTCAAGGGAACCAAACGTATGCCGCGAGGAACAAGATGCCCATTCAAACTACGGATCCCCTCTGCCAGCATCTCACTGTCCTCTACCGGGCAGCTAAACAGGCTTCCCGTTTTTAGTCCTGCCATCGTCGGTGAACAATGAAGCACAACCGCTTCTTCTGAAATACTTTTCTTTTCCCTGTTCAAAAAATTATGCATAAGCCTCCAGTATATGTATGAGCGCACTTGCGCTGCTACTATGTGAACGCTCCAGAACCGCATTGCTACGTTCTGATTCTGTAATTGCGCAGCGCACCATTTTATGGGATGCCGTTGCCGTAAATAGAATCACTAAATCCGGTGTACCAATCTGGCGGCTTAAATCTGACCTCATTTTTGTAAACACTTTTGTCTTATGTCTGTATTTTTTGCAGATTTCTTTGTACCGGTTTTCCATCCTCTCATGCCCACCTATGATTACAACGCTCATTCATATGCTCCTTTCCTGGTTAGTTATTACTAACTACTAGTATTAAAGAAAAATGCCTTTCAGCATTTTACTATCATCCCTGCCTATAGGGACGGTTCTCTTAGAACGAAGGGTTAGTTATTACTAACTTTGTAAATGATAACACACCTCAAGTGCCCTGTCAAGGGATTCTGTGCAAAAAATCGCCAACCGCTGTTACTATTCACAGTCGGTTTGATGGATCGACAAATAAAGCGGAGCTGCAACACCGCTTTCAATGTTCTGATGTGTTTTTAGGAAGATTAGACCGAGAAGATTTCGGC
>CAJTCH010000166.1 GCA_910574715.1 Lachnospiraceae bacterium
AATTTTACAAAAATCTAAATGGATTAACAGGTGTAGCACGGTTAAAAATGGCCATTTTTTAGGGATTATTGCTTTTAATAACTAGTTTTTGAATGTATTATATAGTTTTGGGTGAGTTTGCGGGTCTATTCTATAGTCCGGTAAATTGGGAAAGTTTTAATCAAATTAGAAGACTTAATCAAAGCCCGATTTGTCGAGATGTTTGGAGATATATTATGTAATGACAAAGGATGGCCTATATATGCATTAGATGCCATAAGTTCATCAAGACTTGGAAAAATGCTTGATGCAAAACGGAATACTGAAAAAAATTCATTTCCGTATTTGGCAAATTTTAATGTTCAGTGGTTTGAATTTGATTTATCTGCACTACATGAAATGGATTTCACTGACGCTGAACGTGAAGAATTTTCTTTAAAAGACGGTGATTTGCTAATTACAGAGGGCGGTGAAGTTGGCAGATGCGCTATATGGCATAATGAGGTTCCAAATTGTTACTTCCAAAAGGCTCTTCATAGAGTGAGATGCGATAAAAATATTATCCTTCCAGAGTATTTGGCTTGGTGGTTTAAGATTCACAGTGATTTTAACGACTTTGAAGATATTGTTGGAGGCAAGGCTACTATTGCGCATCTTCCTGGTGTTATATTGAAGAAATTGCAAATAGAAGTTCCTGGTATAAATGTCCAAAAGGACTTTGTTTCATTTTGGCGAGAAATAGACAAATCAAAAGCTGCTGTCCAAAAGGCATTAGATCAGACACAGCTATTATTTGACAGTTTAATGCAGGAATATTTTGGATAGAGCGGTAGAGAGAAATTGGCAAGAATGATGGTTTATCATGGTGGCTATACTCCAGTTGAAAATCCTGAGATTCGTGTTCAAAAAATACGAAGGATTTTGGAAAAGGATTTTATTGCACAATTATTAAAGAGCAAGCACAACGGTGGGCAAAACGATATGATACAAAAATTGTGTCTATCTATGATGTACGCTTGAATTCAGATTTGCAAGTCAAAGACCCCGCTGTAAGCAACGGGGCATTTGACTCTCGCGGCAGTCGCCAAATGTGCATGCAAGCATGCCCGCTTGGCTTGTTGCTCGCGGGAATAAAAGAATTTAGAGAAATGACGGATGAATGGCTGGATTTTATCATTGATTGCAGAAGTGGGAAGAAACATGCATATGATATTGTAATCGGGGCAATGGCAGATGATCAGATTTATAATTATGTGTCTGATTACATGGATGGAAGCATTATAAGAGAGCAGTTTTGGGTATTGGCAAAATTCAAGTATCCAACGCATCAGATTAATTTCTGTACAAAGGGAGCGTTAAAATGCCTTGAATACAAAGGCTTTGAGGAGGTTTTGTAATGGGGAATGTAGGGAGAGAACCGGCAAAAGATAATGATTTGTTCTTTACATGCAGTTTGATTGATTATATGGCGAGAAAGACGAAAAATACAAGAACCGAGGTCGTCAATGCATTAGGGGAAAAGAACCTTGCGAAGATCTATGATTTAGCAGATATTTATCATAGTGATAATATAGAACGTGTCAGTGATGATTTTATCAGAAAAGCAGAAATTAAAATGGGGAATTTTGATAATGTGTCAGCGTGTAAATACGCTATTCCATCGTATTGGGATATTGGTAAAGTGTATAAAAGGCTGATTAAGGCTGTGGCAGAGTGCGAAAAGATAGGCATTATTGAGGCGTTGCTAAAGGTTTATAACTCATTTATCAGCAGTAAAATTGATGATTATAACAGCAGTATGTATTATGAAAATCCATCGTATTTGTTAGAATGTTATTTGGAAAATAAGTGATATAATAGATTGAAGGTGCGACCTCAGAAAAGAGAGTGCATTAATGCAGATAGATTGTAAGGATTATTTGTGGGGAGGTGTTCTATGATAACTAATTTTGACTACTTAAAACATGAATCAAAAT
The DNA here is from genome assembly GCA_910574715.1 of Lachnospiraceae bacterium. Taxonomy (GTDB): domain Bacteria; phylum Bacillota; class Clostridia; order Lachnospirales; family Lachnospiraceae; genus Sporofaciens. The sequence goes on from CAJTCH010000166.1 coordinate 1,956, forward strand.
TTTCTAGCTTTGCAGATGTTGCTATATCGGCGGAGAAGATTATTCTTATGGATCCGGAGGCTAGTATTATCAATAGCCGCCGAGCGATGGAGTTTGCAATTAAATGGATGTATTCTGTGGATGCTGAACTTGAAAAACCGTATCAAGATAATCTGCAAAGTCTTATGAATGCAGAGGAATACAGGCAGATTGTGGGACTGGATTTGTGGAAACGCATGGATTATATAAGGAGAAGCGGGAACAATGCAACTCACAATAATAAGAAACTGGGAAGAGACGAGGCAATGCTTTGTCTTGAGAATCTGTTTATATATCTGGACTTCATTTCGTATTGCTATTCGGATCAGTATGAAGAACATTCATTTGATAAAACAATAATTACTTCTCGAATTGAGAAAGCGAAGGAATCGAAAGAGGCGGCTAATGCTGCAAAAGCAGAATTAGCAAGAGAACAGGAGAAGTCTGCAAAACAAGAGCTTGATTTACAGAAATTGATTGCAGAAAATGCTTCATTGAAGGAGGAATTGTCTGCCCGCAGGCAGGAACAACAGCAGACTTATGTTCCCAAGCCGCTTGATTTATCTGAATATAAAACCAGAAAACTATATATCGATTCTATGCTTATGGACGCGGGTTGGATGGAAGGGAAGGACTGGATGAATGAAGTAGAACTTCCGGGTGTGTAAAATAATCTGTGTAAATCATCACAGATTATTCGACACATCCATTTTTGTATAATGGATAATGAATTCGACAATACTGTGATTAGTTGGAAAAAATTGGTAGAAAAATTTTAGGAG
>CAJTCH010000167.1 GCA_910574715.1 Lachnospiraceae bacterium
CCTCCGTTTTTAAATGGTTTTCGGCTAATTCCATTATAACAAAAACAGAGTGCTTATACCTTTTTATTTTTGATTTTCTCTGTATTTTCAACTAACACAGCACAAATTCAGGTTGCGAAGTATGAGTAATAATCAATTAAGTCTTCATCTACTAACTGTCCGACAAGATTCGCTCCACCACATATCCAAACATCTTTTCCGTCTTCCTCTTTTAGCCTTTTTACTAAATCAACAGGATTTATGTTTACAAATCGGATTTTTTCAGAGGAAGTATGCTCATTATGTGTGATAACATAAGTTGTAAATTCGTTATATATCCACTCTTTGGGAGAAAGTTCAGTAGCAACCTGATGATAAGTATTCCAACCCATTAAAATCGTATCAATGGTTTTTACAAACTCAGAATAGGTATCTATATTCTCATCATCAATGCCTTGTCCGTTCAACCAGCCAACACCGCCCTTACTATCTGCAATATATCCGTCAAGACTCATTGCAATAAATAAACTTATTTTTCTCACGCTTTTTTATCTCCTTAACTTGCGATTTGCATTTCCTTATTATTCCTAATTCCAATTTATATCAATCAGCTCTGAGATTTCCTCAACCGTATCCAAAAGCACATGGATTTTTTTAGCTGTTCCGGTGTTTTCATTACAATACCTCCATGTAAGTCCTTATTTTTTCTTCTATCCCGAAGGTTTTTCCATACTTCAGCAATTTATGGACATCCGGCCGGTTTTTGAAATATTCCTTGATTGCCTGGATATACAGCTGCCTTTCAATCTGGTTTCTGTCTTTGATCAGATCGCACAGGCAGCGCTCTTTGTCATACAGCCGGATTACCACTCCCTGCGGAGACTGCGTTTCCGTAATACCGAGATCATAAAAGCCCTTAAACTATGATAATCAAATATCCTCTGTAATTTTACGGAACACATCCACCACGGGAATAACTCCAGGATATCTTCCAAATTCTAAAAATTCTCATTTCAAAAATGGAAAAAGCAGTTAATCATCAATGACTAACTGCCCTGAACCCTGTATTCGTTATAAGTGCCTGTCGGTATCCCTTGCACCATATATCAGGCGCCGGACCTCCATCACGTCACCAATCACCACATAATAGACAACATAATTCCTCACATAAATTCGATAATAAGGATGGTCACGCTTTTTTACAGAACGGTATGGCTCAAAGGCAACAGGATTATCCAGCCTTTCCAGGATAGCGGACTCCACATCATCAATCAGCCGAAGCGCTGCATCCTCATTTTTCAAAACATTTGTAATATAATTCGCCGTACTGATCAAATCCTTCTCAAATATCGGCAAATACCGGAGCTGGTAAGGTTTATGTTCCATGCACCTCACCCCTTGCATTACGGAAGACTGTTTCATGGGAAAGCCTCTCTTCCGATATAGATGCCTGCCGGTCAGCTTCATCAAGTTTCATTTCAATACTGTCTGTCAGGCTTGCATACTCCTCCAGGCTTAAAACTACCATCGCACCATAACCGTTCTTTGTCAGGTAGACCGGCTCCCCATTGTTTACGATGGTCTCAATCTCCGGGAATTTATTCCTAAGGTCAGAAACGGGCCGAATCTGTATCATACTTAATCGCTCCTTTCTCATCATTATTCTATCCTAATTTTATCAGAATATTATCAAAAAGGCAATCTTTACTTCATGTTCATTTCAAATTTGTGGTTCGCCCGAAATGGTTTATTAAAAAAATACAAATTCCTGCCAGAGAACGACAAAAGGGACGCCGCAAAAGCAGCATCCCCCTATTGTGCCAAAGTATCTAATGTTGCAAAAGCATAAAAACCAGATGTTGTTGATATCTCTTCATGCCCGAGTAATTGTTGGATATGTGCTAAAGGCAGACCAGATTGATAAAGATCCATTGCCCTTGTTTTTCTAACCATATGACAATGACACGAATCAGGCATTTTGATTCCTTTGCTTCCTGCCGCCAAACAGCAGTTTTTGATTAGCTTCTCTGCTGTATCAGAAGATAAATGGTGTTTCTGACCATAAGTCGTTGCATAAAAGAGAGGTAGCTTACTGTTCGTTCCTTCGTGGAATTCTTCCAGATACCGATTCAAATGCCGTCATGTTTTTTGCATTAGTGGGACATTCCGGTATTTATCCCCTTTCCCATGGACTGTAATGTATGGAATCTCTGCTTTAAGATGGAGGTCTCCCAATTTTAACTCCAACAATTCTGAAATCCTTACCGCACTGTCGTACATCAAAACCAGCATCATCTGGTTTCTTCTCCCTGTCCTCGTTCCGATGTCCGGAGCTGCCAGTATAGCTTTCATCTGGCTTTTCTCAAAGAATTCTATTGGTTTTGCAGGAATCTTTGAATTTTTAATATCACGGATACTGATATAGAAGGCAATCAACTCATGATGTTCATTTGCCGCATATTCAAGAAATGACCGCAGCGAAGTCAGACGAAGGTTGCATGTTTTTGGTGTCCGCATTTTTATGTTTAAGATCCAATCCTGATATTCTTTTACCTGAATCCGTGAACCTAACCTAAAAACTGAACCACTACCGGCTAAAGCCGGTAGGTTCGATTTGCTGCTAAAGCAGCCTGAAGTTGTCCGTGCTCTTCTTTATGCTTTTGTACTTTAATTTTATCCA
>CAJTCH010000168.1 GCA_910574715.1 Lachnospiraceae bacterium
ACCGGGATCAATGCAATGGTTGTGCTTGGCGGCATGATTTCTGGTCTGGCCAGCACGGGATTATATGAGATGATGCGGAATCTGTTGGATAAGGATGGTAGTTTACCGGGGAAAAAATAAAGATTGCCAGAAGAAGGGCAGAATGATAATATAGATAGAGAGATAATCGTGTTACAAGGTGGACAGCCTCCCGCCTTTCCAAAACGGCAATCGCCGTTGCGCCATTCGGCGTTATCCCATCATGGGAAATACGAAAGGGGGAGGTGATGTGAATGAGTACATACGAAGTATTAACACTGTTAATTCTTTTCGGAACGTTTCTCGTCGCATTGCTTGCCTACATAGATAGTAGGAACAACAGGCGAAAATAATAAGCCTACCTTGCTAACTTGGCCGGTTACAGGTAGGCTTATATAGCAACCTGGGAGGTTAACCACTTTGTGGGCGGTTATCTCTTCCTATCTGTATTATAGAGTAAATGGAATAAGATTGCAATGTAAAATTTGGAGAGTCCGAGGATTTGAACGGGCTTTCTTTTTTTGCGCCGGCGCAAGAGCCCGGCAGGAAGGAGTAGAATATGAACATTCAGAAAGCAAGTTTACAATTTAGAAATTCGTTATCAGTAAGGAAGAGTACCAGATGTATTGTCCTGCATCATGCGGATGCGGAGAAATTCAGTGTATATCAATGTCATGCATGCCATTTAAATAATGGTTGGGCCGGTATCGGATACCACTATTACATCACAAAGGACGGTACGATCTGGGAAGGCCGGCCGGATAACACTGTCGGCGCACATGCGTCCGGCGGGAATGCGGATTCTATAGGGATCTGTTTTGAGGGTGATTATGATGTGGAGCGGACGATGCCGGATGCCCAGAAGAAAGCAGGAAAGGAACTGGTCGCACATCTGAAAGCTAAGTACGGCATATCGACCGTAAAGAAACACAAGGACGTCACGCCGACCACCTGTCCCGGCAGTTTTTTCCTGTTTGATGAGATCGCTGGTGTTAAAGCGAACGGCGTAATACATGTGACAGCGGTCAGCGATAAAGTACCAGTCCAGGCTCCTGGATCTATCGCAGAGCTTCAGGCGGAATGCAACCGGCAGGGATTTAGCGCTCAGAAGGTCGATAACACAGCAGGGCCGATCACGCTGGCAGGATGCCCGATGATCAAGAAGGGTGCTTCTGGAAATATCACCAGATGGCTGCAGCGCAAATTGAATTCTCTTGGTTTTGACTGCGGGAATGTTGACGGCGATTTTGGAGTTAAGACCAAGGCCGCAGTTATGGCATACCAGAAAGCAAAAGGTCTTGTTGCAGACGGCATTGTGGGTCCGAAGACGTGGAGCAAGCTGCTCGGGTTGTCATAGTCAATACTATCATAAAGCTATCATAAATTTATTATATGTTTGACATGCATTATATTTTGTGATAGAACCCATTATAGCAATTTTATAGCACATATTTTAAAATCATACACAAATATTGGACATTTCAGTAATTTATTACTTGACTTTTAATCAAGTTGTCCCGGGTTCGAACCCCGGCACGCTCAGTAAGAAGAATCCCCGGAAACCTTGTATTTATAAGGTTTCCGGGGATTTTTAAGTACATATAAGTTTATTCGTATTTGTATGAATTTATTGGTTATTAATGTCTCATTTCTGTCCTAATGTCTCAATTTTGTCTCAAATTTTATCCCATAGATAGAGGTTGAAAAAATATTATATATACTTATGCATTGGCTTTTTAGTGAAAAACAGTTTGTTAATAAATTCAACAAACTGTTGACAAAGTTTGGAAAGCAACTTAGGAGTCTCAGAATTGAAAAGGACTTGAGACTGAAGGATATGGCTGACGAACTGGGTGTAACTGTTGCGTATTTGTCGGCTGTTGAAAATGGGAAAAGGGCAGTACCTGATTCTTGGGTTGAAAGAATTTCAAAAGAGTATGATTTAAGTGATCAAGAAGTTATTAGTATGCAAAAAGCTGCTTATGAAAATAAGAAGGATATCAAAATTAATCTTGAAAATACTAAAGAGTGTGAAGCGGAAGAGATAGATTGACAATGGCACATGAATTATTTCATTTGATGCAGCATGAAAAAGAAAATATTAGTTTCGCTCGAGTGGGGAAAAATAGACGCATTGAAACATTCAGAGATCCTGAATGGCAAGCATATGCATTTGGTGGAGAATTATTAATTCCCCACCATCTGATTGGAGGAATGACTGCTGAAGAGATATCTATAAAATGTGGCGTTTCGTTGGCAGCGGCAAAATGTCAATTAAGGAAGTATTAGTGATGTAACAAGCATTTGCTTCTTACATAGAAAAAACCAAGCACACAAAGTGCTTGGCACTACCAGGAGGCTTTTTGGGTGTGTAAAATAATCTGTGTAAATCATCACAGATTATTCGACACATCCATTTTTGTATAATGGATAATGAATTCGACAATACTGTGATTAGTTGGAAAAAATTGGTAGAAAAATTTTAGGAG
>CAJTCH010000169.1 GCA_910574715.1 Lachnospiraceae bacterium
TATTATAATACACACTCAAATAAAAATCAAGCAAAAATGGCGTAAAATCGGCACTTTTTTAAGGTTCAAAGGGTGTTATGACCAATTGAAAAAGGTTTTTAGTACGTATTATCCTACTTTAGGGGTCTATCAGTGCATTTATCACTGTTGCGTCCAGTTCTTTCAAACCTTGATAGTTGCGGATAAGGGAGAGGAAGTCACGGATTCCCTGCGATTTCTCGTAGCTTTCGTTAATCGTTTCCGTTACTTCTTTCAGTCTTGCTTCGATTTCAAACTGTTCTTTCTGGTATTTCCCCGACATCATCTCAAAATTCCGCTCGGTGATACGCTCCATGACCTTATCCTCATAGAGAGAGGAAAACAGCCTGTCAAGCTCCGCAAGGCGTTTGTTCAGCTTCTTCCGTTCTTTCTCCATTGCCTTTGCCTTGCTCTGGTCTGTTTCCGTGAGCCGCTTCTCAATCGCCCTCACCGCCCGCTCGTCATTCACCGCCATATCTGCAAAACGGTTAATATCGGCAAGGACGGCGTTGAATAAGTCCCTCGCTTCAATGGCGTGTGCGGTACACATGACGTTGCCATACCTGCCATAATTATTACAGGTGTATTGTACGCAGTCGATAATGTCGGGGCGTTTCCTCCTGTTTGCGCTCATCGCCCGCAGAGCATAGCCGCAGTCCGCACACTTGATAACACCTGAAAAAATATTCTCAAAGTCACCCTTATTCTTTTCCCGTCTGCGGCTCGTCATAAGCTGTTGGACAGTATCAAATTCTTCTTGTGTGACTATGCCCTCATGGGTGTCGGGTATCACTTCCCATTCTTCTGGCAGCTTGGACGGTCTTTTCTTGCTTTTCATATTGGCGGCAATCCGCTTGTAGCCTGCAAGGTTTCCTGCATAGATAGGGCTTCTTAAAATATTCCTCAAGCTGTTCTCACTCCAGATATAACGGTTTTCTTCGTTGTCCTCAAAGTATCTCTCATAGCCTGTTGCTCCCTGCTCCGCCGCATAAGCGGCAGGGCGTAAAACGTGCTGGCTGTTGATGTGCTTGCGTATTTTTCCAAGTCCATTTCCCGCTAATGCAAGGTCAAATATCTCCCTTACAACGTGCGCCACCTTATCGTCAATCAGCAGATGGTTGTGGTCGGCAGGGTCTTTGATATATCCATAGGGTGCATACGTCCCCATAAATTTCCCCTGCTGGAATCTCGCTCGGTACGCCGATTTTATCTTGACCGACACATCGGCAGAGTACATTTCGTTTAGGATATTGCGGAATGGGGTGATGTCCATCGCCGATTTATTCAAGGTATCCACGCCGTCATTGACCGCTATATACCTCACATTATGCTCTGGGAAAAAGACTTCTGTATAATTCCATTAGAGAACATATAGGGAAATACCATATATAAAGAATGAGTGAGTGAGAAGACTATAACCTCTCACTCAACATCTCATAGAAAACCAGACTACACCATTATAAGATTTTCCGCAGCTTCTTACGCAAATGAGCCAATCTCGCATAGACAGCCCCTGCCGTCAAATGCACAAGCGGGGCAATTTCTTTTGTGGAGTAACCCTGCATTTTCAGCAGGACGATTTGTAACGTGCGCCTGTCCACCGTGATTAAGGCAAGGTACAGAGTTTCGCTCTCAATCTCGTGCAGTAAATCAGAAACAGACATTATCTCTGCCTGCTTCTCCCTGTCCGCCATGTCCTCAAGATATTCGCCGAAGTCGCTCGCCCATCGGTAAAACCGCCTGTTGGAATTAAAATCTGCCCTGTCGTCTGTGCGGATTTGCTCAATGGTTGCTTCATCAACGCCGCACTCACGCAGAACCTTTTCCTCGGCTTCTTTCCAGATGCGCCATTTCCTGTCCTCCCGCCCGTGGTTGTATGCCATCCTTATTTCCTCCAATCAGAATTGATTGAGAGGGCAGACAAAAGCCCCCTCATTTTCCCAAAGGAAAAAACAAGGGGGCTGAACGCCTTAAATTTTGTTTTCCATTATCTTTCTCAGCTTCGCAAGGATTTTGGCTTTTCGTTTGTTAACAACGCTCTGCGTTATGCCTAACCGCAATCCGACTTCCCGCTCGGATAGTTCTTCAAAGAAGATGGCGTTTATCAATCAATGTTAACAACTTAGTAGTGGCATGATATCACAATAGGATTAAGCTATTAAACCAATAATAGCAGATGATAGAAATGATTAAAATACACTGAAAAAAGGGCAGACTTTCCCCTTGGTTGCTATCAGCTGTTTTTTAGATATGGCGTTTGTATTGTAGAATATAAAGAAACTGGCACCACCACCTTTCTTAAATGGTATTAGTGTGTAGTCTTGTTATTGTCAGCTCTGACGCTTAAAAAAAAATTAATAAAAAAACCTCCCATTTTATGGGAAGATGCGCGATAATAGAAGTAACCAGACAACTATTTTTTCGCACCACCATAAAAGAGAGGAGGT
>CAJTCH010000170.1 GCA_910574715.1 Lachnospiraceae bacterium
ATCTTACAAAAGAGAGTGAGTATTTTAAGGAATCTTCTATCTTTTTACGAGCGCGTATACCGAATATAGAAGTAAAAACAATTTATCAGAATACGATTCTGAATTGGACGAAAGCTGTTATAAAGAAAGAAGATTTTCATGATCTGTATCTGGCAATGGAAGAGGGGGATGCCCAGAAGATGGCGGATATATTAAATGGTCAGCTCTTTCGTACCATTAGTTTTTATGATAGTGCGGAAAATTTTTATCATGGATTTCTGACAGGTATATTGAGCCAGAGCGAGAATTATCTGGTGCAATCTAACCGTGAAACCGGGAATGGGCGTTCAGACATAATGGTGAAAAGCCCATCCCTGCGGGGGAGGTCATTCGTTTTAGAATTGAAAGTATCTGGTTCGATCGCTGATTTGGAAAATAATGCAGAAAAGGCGTTGCAGCAAATATATGATAAAAGATATATGGAAGAACTGCGTGCGGAAGGATATCGTAAGATTGATTGTTATGGGATATCATTTTTCCGAAAGGATTGCGAGGTGCGGTTTGGGAAAGGACAAGATTAGAACAAAATAGTAGACATAGTATGGAGGATAATATAATGGCGGAGCAGGAAAACAGTAAAGATTTGATTAGCGTATTATGGAGCGGAGCAGATATATTACGTATAAAGACTATCTTTTAGGGATTGTTTTTTATAAGTATTTATCAGATTCTTTTTTAATAAAGGTCAATGATTTGATTTATGATGAAAAACCAGAAACATTAAAAATTGCTTTAAAACCGCTTTTAATGGTTGTATAATTTGAAAGTTGCTTTTTAATCTGTTATCGCTGTTTGGGCTGTTTTAGTGAAAAAAGGAATATGAAAATCAACCTCTGCATACATTGTAAAAACAATGAGTGCAGGGGTAAATAAATGAAGGATTATATCGAGGAAAGGGCAGTAGAGATTGCGTATTATATCATTGAAAATAAGGCGACGGTGAGACAGACTGCGAAGGCGTTTGGGGTAAGTAAGAGTATGATACATACGGTTGTAACAAAATAGAACGGTTAATATGGAGAATCAAATAGATATCATAAGCCATCTCTGGGGATACAGCAGTATTCAGGAGATGGCTTTGTTGCTGTTCAATGGAAACGGATTGTGAAACAGAGGGAGATAGGGTATAATGTGGAAAAGGGCATATGATGTTGGAGGGATGATGATGAAGAAACCATTGCCGGTGGGTGTAGATAACTTCGAGAAGATTGTAAAAGAGAATTATTACTATATAGATAAGACTATGCTTGTCAAGGAGTTATTGGATTTAAAAGGGGAGGTGAATCTGTTCACCAGACCCAGGCGTTTTGGAAAAACACTGAATTTAAGCATGCTCCGATATTTTTTTGAGGATACAGGAGACAAAGTAAAAAATGAGCAGAATAAAGAACTCTTCCAGGGGATGAAGATTATGGATGCCGGAGAAAAATATACAGGACAGATAGGAATGTACCCTGTAATAAATCTGACATTAAAATCGGCCAAACAGGAAGATTTTGAAAATGCTTATTATACGCTGCAGGTTGAAATAGCATCTGAGTTTGACAGACATAGAAGTGTGGTTGAAACAGGAAAAGATAAGCTTACTCAAAAGGAATATGAACAATATATGCGAATTGCAGACGAAGAAGCGGATGAAAAACAGGTCAGAGGTTCGTTAAAATTATTTAGCAGATGTATGTATAAAATTACAGGCAGGAATACCGTCATTCTAATTGACGAGTATGATGTGCCTTTAGAAAATGCATATTTTAGAGGTTTTTATGAAAAGATGGTTGGATTTATCCGTTCATTGTTTGAAGCGGCGTTAAAGACGAACCAGTATTTACAATTTGCGGTTATTACGGGGTGTCTGAGGATTTCAAAGGAGAGTATATTTACCGGATTGAATCATCTCAATATTATATCGGTGCTTGATAAAAAATACAGTGAGCATTTTGGCTTTACAGAGCAAGAAGTTCTTCAGATGATGTCTTACTATGAAGTGGAAAGTCGTTTTTCGACAATGAAAGAATGGTATGACGGGTATTTGTTTGGAGATACGGAAGTTTATAACCCTTGGAGTGTGATTAAATTTTTATATGATTTATATTCAGATGTAGAAGCATATCCGCATCCATATTGGATTAACACCAGTTCCAATGACATTATAAAGGATTTGATAGCCAGGGCAGACAGGGAAACGAAAGGACAGATAGAAACACTTTTAGTTGGCGGCATTTTAGATATTCAGGTTCATGAAGAAGTTACCTATGGGGATATGCACAGTAATGGTGAGAACTTATGGAATTTTCTTTATTTTACAGGGTATCTTACAAAAGAGAGTGAGTATTTTAAGGAATCTTCTATCTTTTTACGAGCGCGTATACCGAATATAGAAGTAAAAACAATTTATCAGAATACGATT
>CAJTCH010000171.1 GCA_910574715.1 Lachnospiraceae bacterium
ACAAGTGCATTACAGTACAAAGTGAAATCACTGGCACAGCAGATCGCCGAATTTAAATCCGGCGAGAGATACCGGAAATTAGAAGAAGAATATAAGAGTATTATTCGGAAACTTGAAAAAAATATCCGGGAATTAAAACAAGAATTAGCACAGGCACGTAAGGAAATCCGGTCTGTCCGGAAGCAATGGATGGAAGCAAATGATGATCTTTACCACGAATGTCAGAAAGAACTTGACAGGAAAGACCGTCTCATTGCAAAGCTCAAAAAAGAGAATCTGGAAGTTGTTCGCCAGAGAGATGAAGCATTAGATAAATACCGTGATATGAGACGGGAATTCTACCGGGTAGGGGCGGAACTGGAAGAAGAAAAAGGCCTGAACCAAAAACTGACTGCGCAGGTCAATATGGATTTTGAGAATTCATCCATCCCCTCTTCCCAGCAGAAACCCGGCAGGAAAAAAATCCCGAACAGCCGGGTAAAAACTGACCGGAAACCAGGCGGACAGCCAGGCCATGCCGGACACCGCAGGAAGCTCCATGCCGTAACAGAGACACATGAAATCCCTGCGCCTGCAAAATACCTGGATAAAGAGAATTATTATGAGACAGGAAAAATCATTCGGAAACAGAAAGTGGTCATCCAGATGTCTGTAGCGGTCATGGAATATACGACAAAGGAATACCGTGACAAAAGAACCGGAGCCCGTGTACATGCTCCATTTCCAGAAGGATATATCAATGAAGTGAACTATGACGGGACGGTGAAAGCACTTGCCTTTCTCCTGAGCAATGAATGCAACGTATCCCATGGAAAAATAAGAAAGCTAATCTCAGAATTGACAAAAGGCGAGATCGAACTGTCCGACGGCATGATCAATGGTCTTACCAGGGAATTTTCAGAGAAAACAGCGGAAGAGAAAAAAGAGATTATAAAGAAACTAATGCAGTCTCCGGTCATGAATGCAGATTTTACAAACGCATCTGTAAATGGGCACAGTGCGCAGGTCCTTATACTTGCATCCCCGATCGCAGATGTGGCACTTTATATAGGCAGGGAGAAAAAAGGGCATAAAGGAATAGAAGGAACGCCGCTTGAGAATTATGTTGGGATTGTCTTGCATGACCATGACAAGACATTTTACCGTTATGGAACAAAACATCAGGAGTGTACCCAGCATGACTGCCGCTATCTGATCGGCAGCGAGCAGAATGAGCCGCAGCTGGAATGGAACAAGGAGATGCACGGATTGTTCCAGGAGATGCTGCATTACCGAAATGGGTTGGGGGAGAAAGAACTTGATCCGATAATTGTTGAGGGATTCGAGAAAAGGTATGATGAAATCCTGAACAAGGCGGAGAAAGAATATCAGGATGAGCCGCCAACTGAGTATTATAGGGAAGGGTATAATCTATTTCTCCGGTTAAGGGAATATAAAGAAAGTGAATTATTGTTCCTGCATGACAAACGGGTTCCAGCCAATAATTCCCTATGTGAAAGATTGGCAAGAGTCTACAAACGAAAACAGAAGCAGGCAATTACTCTGCGGAGCCAAGAAAGTTTAAACGATATTTGTAATGGCTTAAGCATAGTCTATTTGTTACGCTCACAAAATGTAGATGTATATCAGAAGATATCAGAAATATATGAACGGAAACGCCCGCCCAAAATAAAACAGGAAAAGGTTGTTGCTAAAGCTTAACGCCAAAGCAGCAACCTTTTCTTTATTTTGCAGATGGCGTGGGTGTGAAAAGTAACTCAAGTATAGAATGATTTCAACGGAACGCTCCGCAGCGTTTGACAGATGCGGGGGAATCTGTTACAATGAAAATACAAAAGGGAATACTGCCGATAGACGGTCAGCCCTTAGAAATTGGTTTCTAAAAAAGTAACCGCATCCTTTGGCCGAGGGCGGTTACTTTTTTGTGTGGTTTATGTACGCTATCAAAATCGAAACGATGATTCCAAGAATCATCAGAACAACCGTCAGCAGTTCATAGTCACTCATAAGCAATCCCTCCTTTCCCGGTTTTACCCGTTGTCAGAGGGATACTCCCTCTGCGAAGAAGGACTGACCGCCTATCCCGTTATGGCAGTACCCCGTATGGATATTTTATCAGAAAATGTCGGACGCTACAAGATGGTTTTCCGGCTTTTTTATTTTTCCACTTGCTATCGTTACTTTTCACACCCACGCCAGTAATATGCTTTTTAGAAAGTGTTGGTAAATGTGCTGAAATTGAAAAAATTTTTATCCACAGTAAATGATACATTTGAGGACAAAATGTTAATAATATTTTGTCCTCAGGTATTTCTTGTGGATAACATTTTCTCCTTTCTGTTTTTCGTCTTAAAATCCCCTTCTCACATCTTTTTCTGCGTGGTT
>CAJTCH010000172.1 GCA_910574715.1 Lachnospiraceae bacterium
AAGAGCCTGTTCTTCTTTCTGGTATCGCTGAACTGGATGAAACATTTGTCCTTGACTGCTATAAAGGAAAGACCGTTCCAACGGAAGCGAACCGTACTGCCCGTAAGCATGGAGCTACAGCAGCAAAACGAGGAATTTCAAATGAATATATCGCAATCTGCACAGGTATCCAGCGTGATGGCAAGGCAATAGCAGAGACCGTAAACCGCGCAAAGCCATCTGGCAAGGAATTGTATGAAATATTTGGCACACATATCTGCGAGGAGACTCTAATACTTACAGATGGACTTCGAAGCTATAACAGTCTGGGGGGCAGCGACGGGTTGTACGGTTATGGATGTAAACCATGAAGAAAATAAGAAGCTGTTTAATCTGAATACAGTGAACAGCATGCATTCCTATATTAAGGAAACATACAACCATTACCGCGGAGTGGCAACAAAATATCTCAATCGTTACAATGCACTATTTTCGATAGCTTTCCGGTGTGCAGGAGGTTTAGCAACTTCTCTGTTTCTTTCATTGTGCAATATTGGAAACAGTTGCTATTGGCATGGTGTCTATGATGTACGCAATTATCGTCTGGTAATACTGTAATGAGATTAGACCAACATATTTATTGACTAACACCAAATTTTTACGCAAATATCACAAAAAAAGAGGGTTAAGTTTATTGACTACTTGTCGATAGTATATTAGAATGGTTAAGAATTCACACGGATTTTTCTATTACGAAAATGTGTACTTTTTCGTAATAGATTTTTATCTCTTTTTCATAAAAATTCTCATTTTTTGATAACATACCCGAAGATGGGCTGAACAAGATAATATAGAAAGAAAAGGTGCATGGACTGTAGATAATACTTTCCATGCACCTTTTTCGTTGATTTCTGTAATTTTTCCAACCGTACAGTTGATAATTTTTATGAATTATTCCCCCTGTTTACCTCCAATCCATACACCACCTCACAGCTCTTCTTGTAACATGCGATTGCATACTTATGAATCGTCTGCATCCCATCCTGTTTCAAGACTTCGGCACATCCATTCATTTCAATCTGCCGCATCGCTTCCTCACAGGCCTGACCGTACTTACCGCCCTCGGCATACTTAACCTCAATCACGCATCCCGTCTTCTCCACCGGAATCTCCAATCTGATATCCGCATATCCAACCCCTGATTCTACATTAGACCCGACATTCCATCTCCCTTCTGCCTGCAAAAGTCCCAACAACATCCCATGGTAAAAATTTTCCTTCATATCCTTTCTCACATAAGTATCCCTAATGCTGATAGATTCAGACATAAAAGCAATCAATAACCGCTGTACTTCCTTATAATTTCCCGTTTCCAAAGCCTTGCAGAAGCTTTTCCACCTGGATATATCACTTGTAATCTTTACCTTAAACCAAGATCGGATTCGCTTCTCATATATTCCCCGTACTTCCAGGTTCGGAATTATAAACTTGTGGATCCCATGCTCAGGCTTCCCAGCATCTGTCAGATAACCCGTTGCATAGAGTACGCTCCAAAGATATGTCTGTCTCACATCCTGGTCTTTATTGTCAAGATCTGTATATGTCAATTCCGGAATCAAGGCTTTCTCCACCCTTTCCCCAGAAATCAAAGATTCTATCTGACTTTTCGTAGTTTCGGTCGCGTTCTCAAGAATATTCTGCACAATCGTATTACTGCTGCTATTTTCCCAATGCGCCTCCATCTGTGCATCCCCTGTTTCGAGAAACTTATCACACTGATTCAGCACATCCCATGGACAATATATATCTATCTGCCCGAAACGATATCCGTCATACCACTCCTTCATCATCTCAAACTTATCTTCCAGCCCATAATAGCAGAGCAGTTCCCGAACCTCATCCGTTGTAAAGCCAAAATATTCCGCATAACGAACATCCGATATCGTCCTTACCTTGAAATTATTTAACCCGGTAAAAATACTCTCCCTCGCGATCCGCAGACACCCCGTTATAACTGCGAAATGTAAATTCTTATTCGTCTTAAAAACCTGACTGAATAAAGCCCGAATCAGCCTGGTCATCTCTTCATAGAAACCGTCCTGGTATGCTTTATCCAACGGAACATCATACTCGTCGATCAAAACAATTACGGGGATTCCATAATATTTATAACCTAAAATCCCGTTCAAATTATACACATGTTTAAGGTGTCAGCCCATATAACTCATATATGTCTTTTTGAAATGGCGTAAGTTCCGTTGTGTATTTTTTTCGTGTTCCATTTATACTGACACTACGGACAGTTTTCATTT
>CAJTCH010000173.1 GCA_910574715.1 Lachnospiraceae bacterium
AATCGTATTAGTGGTTATAAATAAAGAAAGGCACAGGGAATCCCGTGCCAATTAAAAGAAACACTATATGTTGTAGTTGCTTGAGTTAGGTTGTTAACATTGGATAGAAATATAGTAAAAGAGCATCCGCCAAAAGCGGAATGCCCTTTTCAATATCACACACAATAACAGACCTGTTATGTCATATCATATCATATTACTTATTTTAATAGAGGGTAAGTTTCCCCTTTTTAGTAATCTATAGATTACTTATTCACCTGTTTTTGGTGATCTGCCAGAAGTACTGGAAGTACGCTCAATTCCTGCATTATTTGCACGTAATCTCTGTGCAATCAAGTCTGCAAGCTGATCGGCTGTAATATTTCCATTTGCATCCGGAGTTACGTTCGGAACCTGTGAGTCTCCTGGAATATCTGTTGGAGGTACTACCTGAGTAGAACCATCAGAGTTAATTCTTAAAATAGCAACGGGTGACAGACTTGTAAACTCATGCTCTACATAAAATTCAGATTTATCTGAATCCCATTTTACTTCACCTTCATATACCTGCCAAAGACCATCGACCTTGTGCATAATACGAATAGCCTGACCTACCTCTAAATCCTTCAATCTCTTATTTAAAACAAATCTAACTTTTAAAGGATTTCTTGCATCTACAGGAACAGTATCTCCATTCGGATCTTCTGCAACATCCAGGTCAACAAGATCAGCGATTTCAATTAAAACATCTGAGTTAGCCAACTGATCCACTGCTGCTTTCTGAGCCTGTAAGCGAGCAATCTTTCCTTCAACGTCAGGTTCACCGCTCTCTTTTAAACGAACTATTTCTGCCTCTATATTGACAGAACCTCTCTTAAGAGTGTCTTTAACCGCATCACTGGCTTTCTCTGGATCTGCAGCGTTCCATCCATCGTAATCTGTACCACGGAAACCAATTTGTTCAATTTCCTTGATTGGACTTGGATCTAATTTTACATTATCTCCATCCTTATTGGTAGCACTGTATGCATCTTCGGGGCCTACACTAGGTGCTGCAAGAGCAACTGTGGACATTCCCATGCAAAGCACACCAGCTAATGCAAGGGCTGCTAATTTCTTCATTTTCATGTTCTTATTTTCTCCTTCCATATTTTCTGTTACGTTGTGTGACTATATATTAAAGCTTTGTTGGCCTTAATATCCCTATCAATTATTCTTCCCAAGTTGCGTTAACCAAAAATCTTTCATTTGACGAATCAGCGATGCAGGTTGAAAGTGTCAAAATACCTGTTTGATGTACTACATTGACATCCATATTTACATTTCCATTGATCGTGCTCCTTAATTGATCCAAATATTCCGTAAATTCAGTTTCAGACGAAAAATCATAGCTACCAAGTAAATATCGATCATCAAAAGGTGTTGCCGCAAATATGTGATATTTTAATGTTCTAGTTGGTGTATAAATATAGATATACGGGTTTGTATCAAAGAACGTTTTATCCTCATATTTATGAAGATCTGCAAACATACTGCCATTTTTCATGTTGTGTCCGTATACTACGGTAACTGGACTGGCAAACTCTTTTCCATTGTATTTTTCCGTATATATCGTTCCCGGAAGACCTTCCTTCTTCTCTATTGTATGGTTTAGATAATATGCATCGTCCTCGGTCTCGCTTTGCAGAATCGGATAATCAATATTCGTTCCAGGTATCCAAATCCATGCATATACATCCGGATTCATTTCCTGTGCAGCTGCAAAATCGATTTTCCGGAACATTGGGTCATCTGCGTCGACAGCTACCTGTTCTTTCAATTTTTCATAGGATTCCTGTGTCTCCTCGGGATTGGCTTTCTTAGCTTTTTCTGCTGTCGCGATTTTTTTCTCCTGATTGGAAGTATGTACAAAGAATCCAATCCCCGCTCCCACTAATATGACTACGATTGCTATAATTGCTACAACCAATCCGGTTTTTCCGGAAGATTTGCTCCTTCTTCCTCTCCTATGTTCGGGATTCTCATAATCCATGGGTTCATCCTCCTAATTCCTAAAATCTTTTGTATTTACAGAACTTCTGTATAAAAGAAATTCACTACAAGCTCTTTCAATTGTTCTGAATTCACCATATATGCTTCATGCTCATCAGGCTGTGTCA
>CAJTCH010000174.1 GCA_910574715.1 Lachnospiraceae bacterium
ATTAATTGGCCTTTTTCTGAGTAATCAGAAAAAGGCCGCACATTTTGAGGTACTTGTCAAGTAATAATTAAAAAATTTGGGTTACTGGTAGAAAAAAAGAATTCGGACATAATATCCGAATTCTCGTTAAGTAAATGACATTGGGTGTGAAAAGTAACTTTTTTTAAGCGTCAGAGCTGAGAAAGTAGAGAAGTTGTTGACAATTTATTTTGGTTGAAGTATAATAAACAAGTATTGATACGTTCATCCAAATTGAATAGAGAGGTTATATCAGTTGGATAAACTGTTATAATATACAAAGTGTCTCTGTAGCTCAGGGGATAGAGCATTCGCCTCCTAAGCGAAGGGTCGGACGTTCAAATCGTCTCAGGGACGCTAAGGGTGCTGGAAATCAAGGATTTCCGGCACTTTCTCTTTTTGAAAAATCACATATGCATGATTCAAATTGTAAAAATTCTAAATGCATATTTAGTGAATATCCTGCTAATTGGTGGACGAACTATTATTTTAAGGATTCGAACAGTTGCTAATAGCCTGCTAATAAGAAATATTAGCCAAAAATCTGCTAATAAGGTAATCTTGATAATTCAATTCGCCTTTGTTCCAGCTTGTGCAATTAAATTACTCAGCATAGATGTTAATTCAGGGGAGTCCTGAAGCAGTTGTACAATATTTGTTACCTCTGGCGCCAATTTCTCTTCTTCAGGCGGAGTGATTTTCCGCAGATCACAATTAGCATAAAAAGCCTCTTAAAACCTTTGGGCATTGACCTTTCGATCTTCATCAAGAATATGTGCATATATATCTGTAATCATATCAATCTGTGCATGTCCGGTATCGCCCTGTGTTGCCTTAATATCCCCTTTGTTTAATTTCAATTTGTAAGTCGTACTTGAATGTCTGAGAGAATGAAAAACAACATTGGGAAGGTTTAGTTTTTCTTTTAACTTATTAAATTCCTTCTCTATAACTCTGGATTCGCATGGTCTGCCATTGGGTAAAGCAACGACCAGGTTATAGTCGTAATATTCATCGCCAAAGAACGATTTTACCTCTTCCTGTTCTTCTTTCCATTTTCTCAAAATATAGGCAACTGTTTTAGGAAGCCATACCTTACGGACGCTGGATTCAGTTTTAGGGGTTTTTAATATCAAATTGGTGCTGGTTCCATTCATCATAGAAGGAAAGACCTGAATAATATCTTTTTCATCCATAAACTGTCTTGCATCCTTGGATACTCTTGAAAGTTCCTGCATAATAATCACATGTGCATCATCAGCAGCTATATCAGCATCTGAGATGTGAACATTGTCCCACTGAAGGCCAATGATCTCACCCAAACGCAAAGAACATGCAAATGCCAGATTCATGGCTATATATAATTTTGGTTCTTTGCAGCCATCCAGAGCAGTACGAATCATTTCAGCATCCCAAATCTCTCTTTTCTTGTAATTGGTCTTTGGACGATTAGCCATTGGAAACGGATTCCTTGAGATCATCTCCCATTTTACAGCCTGATCAAAAGCACACCTTAAAACTTTGTGGACACTGTTAATAACACCAGATGTTACATATTCAGATCTTGGTTTCATATTTCTTTTCACCACTGATTTTGTCTTTTTAAGGGTCTGATAGTATTCATCAACTACTTTTGGAGTGATACTTTGTATTGGTAAATCCCCAATGATCGGATTGATGTAATTTGCTATCAGTGCACAATTTGACTCGTAGGTAGATAGTGCCCAGTGAGCACTGCCATAAATTTTGATGAAATCATATAAGAAATCTTTTACTTTAATATCCTTTGGTGGAATAAATGTTCCGTTTATTTGTTCTGACTCAATTTCAACTTTTCGCTTCTTGGCTTCTGCAGGTGTATTATATGTTTCCCACTTTTGCTTTTTCTCTCCCTTTTCATCCTCATAATAGTAAACAACAGAATATTTCTTCTTACGTTTAATAATCGTAGCCATACGTTTTCTCCTTTTTTAATTAGCTCCGCTATTCAGCCAGTCCTCAAAGGATCTTTTATTGTCTGTATAATGGGGTTAAAACCCTCGCCTTAAGGCGAAACCTTTAGGTCAACCCTATATCTTCAAGTTTAGAAAAGGGAAAAAATAGAGATAC
>CAJTCH010000175.1:0-982 GCA_910574715.1 Lachnospiraceae bacterium
CCTCGGAGAGCTTTTCGGAATCAATATCTGCAGTTTTCAAGGTTCATTTGAGCCTATTTTTTTCAGCTCATTTTTTCATAGATTACTTGACACTACCAAAAGAAAGGGCACACTATATCGTGCGCCCTTTGCATAGTCACTTATAAATGAGCATAACAAAAGGCCACAAACAAAACATTGTCTGTGGCCTAAACAGTCAATTATCTATCGTTGATCCGGTAAAAGGGTATAAAAACCAAAGACAGTCTATCTCTGCCTTGGCCTTTCCGCTTTATAGATCAACTTTCCGAAAAGGCTCCGCACAATGTTTCGTGGTATAAACTTGTGTGGAGCCGAAGTCAATACAAAATTTTCCGAACAACATCGTACTCACCTCTTGCATAGTTATATCAGATTTATTGTAACCAGTTTTCTCTTTGTTGTCAAGTCAGCAAAGTAATACGCAGCTCTGACGCTTAAATTTATACTTACACTCTCAGAGTACATTGGATTTTATTTTCTCATTTTGCTTTATCAACGCAATCTTATTTAAGCCATAAAATCCCTGTATTCTGCTTTTTTAACTTTTGTTGTTATCTGCTCCTTCACCACCTTTCCACATGGTCCTCTATATCAACCGTATTTGTATCTTTTTAGCGATCTCTTCCTTGTATTCTCTCAATGGAGTCTCTTTCATGGATTCCAGTATCCTCCTGTGCTTTTGCTCCCTACTCTGCTTTACCTTTTTCCATATTTTTTCCCAAGCCTCCATGATCTGGCTGATCATGTGCCCAATCTGGATCAGATAATAATGGTTTTTCAGTGCCTGATAATTCCTGCTGTACTGGTGTTCCAGATGGTATCCCTGCCTTTTCTGCGCGTTAAACCCATCATTCTCGATTCTCCATCTCATCCTTCCGCGCTCCACCAGTCCTGCCACATTTTTTCTGGTGATTGGCAGATCTGTGAGAAACCAGAATTCTTTCCGGATCGTTTCTGCTTT
>CAJTCH010000175.1:1055-2111 GCA_910574715.1 Lachnospiraceae bacterium
ATGTGCCAGGGTTTTTGACCATAATGATCATAAGACCCGTCTTGGATACCGCATGATGACTGGTGGATGGACAAATGGAGAGACATTCATTCCTTTTGCACAGTCCCTTTTGTCAACGCGCGATGAGAAACAAATGGTTGGACCCAATGTCCGAATCGATTGCCGTACACTACGCGGAAAGCGCCGGGCAATGGCAAAAACAAAGGGAACCCTTGTTGTCCAACATATGGTAAAGCAGGCACACAAAGCAGGGATACCATTCGATTATGTCCTGTTTGACACATGGTTTTCCAGTCCATCCCAGCTGGCTGCGCTCAAGGGGATAGGAACAGATGTCATAGCGATGATCAAAAAGAACAGCACGAAATATATCTGGAGAGATCCCGCAACAGGCGAGGAGAAAAAACTGAATGTAAAAGAAATCTACAGCAGGAACATCTTCCTTGTATTCTCTCAATGGAGTCTCTTTCATGGATTCCAGTATCCTCCTGTGCTTTTGCTCCCTACTCTGCTTTACCTTTTTCCATATTTTTTCCCAAGCCTCCATGATCTGGCTGATCATGTGCCCAATCTGGATCAGATAATAATGGTTTTTCAGTGCCTGATAATTCCTGCTGTACTGGTGTTCCAGATGGTATCCCTGCCTTTTCTGCGCGTTAAACCCATCATTCTCGATTCTCCATCTCATCCTTCCGCGCTCCACCAGTCCTGCCACATTTTTTCTGGTGATTGGCAGATCTGTGAGAAACCAGAATTCTTTCCGGATCGTTTCTGCTTTTCCCTTTTTCCTGCCCTTTTTGCAGATATGCTCCCCGCTTTCTCCATACTCTGCCAGATTTACCTGATGTCCTTTATAATCCAATGTTAACAACCTAACTCAAGCAACTACAACATATAGTGTTTCTTTTAATTGGCACGGGATTCCCTGTGCCTTTCTTTATTTATAACCACTAATACGACTCAACTACCACCGTCTGAAGACGGTGGGTTGTTGTGGTCTAAAGACCACTTTTTGCGACTGAAAGTCGCTTGCAGGCTAAAGCCTGTTTCATTTGC
>CAJTCH010000176.1 GCA_910574715.1 Lachnospiraceae bacterium
AGGCTGCCAAGTATGTGAAGGAAAAGGATTTTTCTGATGTGGCGAATGAGGAGATGCGCCTTTATAATGCTACGATGAAGATCAACCGTCTGGAGATGCTGAAAGCGAACATCGGGTTGGAACTGGTTGACGGGTTTAATGAGTTGCAGAAGTATTTCGACCGGATATTGACAAAGCGGACGCTGGATGAGTTTGAGAGGCAGGCGGGGATCCTGGGGAATACGGTAGGGAATAATGAGAAGGCGGCACATGCGATCGTGAATGCGTCTTTTCACAATGCTAGTTTTTCTGACCGAATCTGGATGTACCAAGATATGATGAAGGCGGAATTGTCTAAGCTTCTGCAGGTAGGATTGATTCAGGGGAAGCATCCCAGGGTGTTGGCCAGGCATCTCGTGAAGCTGTTTGGAGTACGGAGGTCTGACGCGGAGCGGCTGATGCAGACGGAGCTTGCAAGGGTTCAGACGGAAGCTCAGAAGAGATCGTTTGAACGGAATGGATATGACAGGTATGAGTTTATTGCGCTGGAGACTGCATGCAAGATCTGCAAGGCGATTGATGGGAAGCATTTTAGAACAGAGGATATGATGCCCGGGGAGAATGCGCCGCCGATGCATCCGCGTTGCCGGTGCAGTACGGCAGCGTATGTGGACAGGGAAGAGGTTGAAAAATGGTTGGAAAGTCATGGCGAAAGTGATATAATAGAACCAGAAGACAGAGGTGACGTATTTACTGACTTGAACAATTTATCTGATAATCTTCTGGAACAGTCATTGCAAGTAAATAACTTTCTGAACACACTTGGGGTGCGAGATAGTAAATGGAGCGGTATTACGACAGTAGTAGATGACAGAAAATTGCCAACAGCACTCGGGCGAACGAAAGCAAATGGAGATATTTGGCTGAGAAATGATGCTGGTATTAAAACAATACTTCATGAGCATTTGCATACACGTTCCAGTAGTTGGATGTCAAAGAAGTCAAAAAAAGATTTAGGATTTGAGGAGGGAGCGTGCGAATTACTTGCTGAAGAAATTTGCAAAAAGGAAGGTGTTGCATATCGAGCAACGTATGCAAAGTATGTGGATCCATTAAGAAAGTATAACGAATTGCTGGGGAAGTATGATTCAGACTATGACTTTGCAGTAGATTTATTTAATGTAGATATGGATAAGAGGGAACAATGGCTTTTGGATTTGGCTGATGAATATGGTTCTCTGAAAGCTTTGGCATTAAAGAAATTGGTAAGAAAGATGAGGAGAGGCAGTGAAAAGTGAGTTAAAAGAACTTGAAGATCTCATTCTATTTGGAGAACATTCAGATGATGAGTGGTTATTGCTGAACAAAAGATTAGAGGAAGAGTTCAAAAAGGCATCAGACAAAGAAAAACAGGATTTTATAGATAGTGGTGCAGGGGATTTGTTAGGGCAAATAATTGAATTTATGGATTAACCACCAGTCATTACGGCAGGTGGTTTTCTTATGCCCATTTTAGGAGGAATGCTGATTGATTGAGGTAAGTGTCCGTAAGGACAGGATTACTGTAACCGGCCATTCTGGCTATGACCAACCTGGCCGGGATGTAGTGTGCGCCGGTGTGACGGCGTTGTGTCAGACTATGATCCGATCGGTCGAGGGGCTGACGGAGGATGTAATTGAATATGGGATATCGCCCGGAAGGGCTGATATACAGTATGGGAATCTGTCGGAGAAGTCAAGAACTCTGGTGGATTCCTTTTTCATTGGCACCTGTATGATCGCCGATGAGTTCCCGGACTATGTCCGGATAGTATGAAAGAAAGTGAGGTAACAGAGATGTGCAGTAGGAAAATGAGGATACTGATGTCGAGAGCGCAGAAGAGATGCGGCATTCCGTATAGCGGTCTGCAGTTGTTTGCTGAAGATGGAGACGGCGGTGGCGCTGATGGAGACGGCTCTGGCGGTGATGATGACGACGATGACGATGACGACGATGGCGGCGGAGGCGGTTCTGGAAATGGCGGAGAAGGAGGGGCGGTATCGTTTGATGACTTCCTTGGCCAGGAAGGAAACCAGAC
>CAJTCH010000177.1 GCA_910574715.1 Lachnospiraceae bacterium
TCAAAATGGGTATTCAAAGGAAGAAGCAGAAAGTTGTTTGGAAGTTGTTTCTCAATTTTTTGACAGTGGATGGAAAATGATTATGGATGACGTTGATTAAGGATATGAAAATGAAAAAGTTAACAGCCCTTGCATTAGCCGGTGTGCTTTGCTTGGGTATGTCTACAACAGCTTTCGCAGCATCTAGTCCAGGATCTGACGATGCTACGTATGCAATTGATGAAAATGGCAAAAAACTGGAAGGTATAGAGACTAATAGCCCTGTAGATACAGGAGTAGCTGGTGGCAGATTTGATACTTGGACCGGTAAGGATGCCAACAAAAATATCAAGAAGGATCTTGGCAATAGACTTGAAGAAATCACTGATCTTTTGGATCCAGAAGAAAATGAGAACTATGGAGATCTTAAATATGATGAGATAAAGTCATTAGAAGCTGAGAAAAAGACATTAGAGGATTTGGATCTGAACGGAATGGATTTCATTTTTGTTAGAGACATTGATGTAGATCCAACTAAAATAACTGTAGATGAAGATAATGCGGTAACTGTAAGGTTTGATCTGACAGGTCACGAAGGAATAGCTAAGGGTGATTGGGTTCATATTATGCACCAGATTGATGGTTATTGGGTAGTAACTGATGCTCAAGTAGACTTAGATAGTAATGGTTTTTATGTAACGCATGACTTTAATAAATTCTCACCAGTTGCTATCATTAAATTTACTCCAACAAATGATAAACCGATTGTAACTCCACCAGCGAATGATCCTACAGATCAACCGACTGTAACTCCAGATACTAATGGAAATATTACAGCAGATCAGCTCGCAGATCTTATCGTAAAGAAATTACAGCAGAGTGTAAATGCCACCAAAACTGTACGTACTGTTTCTGGAAAGGCTTCACCAAAGACTGGCGAATAATCTATATTTTACAAACAACGGGGAACTTATCCCTAAACAAAATAAGTAATATGATATGACATAACAGGTCTGTTATTGTGTGTGATATTGAAAAGAGCATTCCGCTTTTGGCGGATGCTCTTTTACTATGCAAACTATTTCTTCAATTGAACCAAACAACGTTTTTTATAAAAGGATATCCCATAACACATCATCACCGAATAATCCTCCCGAAATTCTTCATCATACATTCGGCTATCTATCTGTGTAATCGCCTCATAACAAGTCTTTTCCAGTCCTTCTTGGGATCTTGCATACTTAACTTTAAAAATCGCCATACGATCCCCAGAATAGTCCTGTACAATAATATCGCTGCGCCCTTCTCCATGTTCTCTGTTCGATTCCACAACATACCCTGCACCGGCAAATATACCGGCAAAAAAAGCATGATAGAAATCTTCTCGATAATCATAATAACTAATGGTCTTGCGAAGTAATCTTGTCATTTCTTTTGTTACGGTCTCAGCATTCCCGGTCCAGACTGCCTCGAATAACGCTTTTCGATTCCATTTTTGTGTACTTTCCTGAAACCATTTACTTACTGTAGTCTCAAATATCTCCTTTATTTCTCGGTTGGGGATTTTTAATCCGAAACAACCCTCTGGAAGAGAATAATTTAGCTCAGTCTGCCTAACTGGGGTCAGATATCCAGTCAGATAAAGCATACTCCAAAGATTATCTTCGGAAGATAATAATTCATTATAGGTTAGATCTTCTTCTATTTTCTGAATCACATAGCTTCCAGATAACAGCGTTTCAAACTTTTTAGTTATAGCCTCCCCGGCGAAATCAATAAATAAGCGAATAATACTATTATCACTTGAATTCTTCCAATACCCAACAGGCTTTGCATTTGGAT
>CAJTCH010000178.1 GCA_910574715.1 Lachnospiraceae bacterium
TATTATAACGAATTTTTTGAATTAGGGCAACAGAAAATCAACTTTAAATTTTATGAATTGAGTTTACCTGATGACGATCCGGTCTTTACCCTTAAAAAAGTGATGGAGGAAATGGATTTTACAGCTTTATTGGCACAGTATTCTGGTAAGGGGAAACACGGGTTTAACCCAATCATGAAATATGGAGTTCTGACATATGCAAACATGCGCGGCATTCGTGAAATTGACCGCATCGTTGAACTTTGTAAACGAGACCTTGCATTTATCTGGCTCACACAGGGGGAACAGCCTAAAAGAGATGCCTTTTATGATTTTATAAACAAAAAACTTACTTCTGAGATTTTGGATGACCTGAATTATCAATTGCTGCGGCGGTTAAAAAAAGAAGGTTTGATCACGTTAGAATCACTCTTTATAGACGGGACAAAGATAGAAGCCAACGCAAACCGTTATACCTTTGTATGGCGCGGAACACTCAACTACCATCTGGCAGGACTGCTCGATACCATTGATTCTCTTTATGCAAAGTACAACAGATTCTTAGAAGAAAACGGATATGACACAAAATACGGTTTTGGGAATGCGCAGATGTTTATGATTGAAGGCATGGACAAAGTGCGGGAAGTGATTGAAAAGAACCGCAAACGAAAACTCACAAAGCATAAAAAAATATCAAATAACAGCATTATCGAAATCGACAACTGCTCTCCATTGGATCTGTTAAAACTTCAGAAAAACTTAGTAACGATAGCAAATGGTGAAGGCATCGGGTTTGTATACGGAAAAGGCAGGAAAAAATCTGAAATCCAGCAGCTCTACGAAGAACTCGAAGCATGTGGCAAAAGACTCATGGAATACGCAGAAAGTTTTGAAATCATGGGGAAAGAGCGTAACAGCTATTCGAAAACAGATTTAGAGGCAACCTTCATGAGAATGAAAGATGACCACATGATGAATGGCCAGCTCAAACCAGCTTATAATGTTCAGATTGCTGTAGAGAATTACTTTATCATTCATGCTTATGTAAGCAATGACAGGACGGATTACAACACCCTGATTCCAGTCATTGAAAAACACATCGATACTTTTGGTGAAATATTAAAGGAAACGACTGCAGACAGCGGCTATTGCAGTGAAAAGAACTTACTGTTCCTAAAAGAACACAACATAGAAAGTTATATCAAACTACAGGATCATGAACAAAGAAAGACCCGCGCCTATAAAGAAAATATAGGAAAATACTATAACATGACAACCCGGATATTTGAAGATGAACGTTATTATGTTTGTCATGATGGCAGGGAACTGAGACATATCCGCACAGAAGAAAAAGAAATGGAAGGATATACTCAAACACTGGAAGTGTATGGATGCGCTGATTGCAGTGGCTGTGAGCATAAAGCGGAATGTCTGTATAAATATGATCCGGAAAAAGATGCCGATAAAAATAAAGTCATGAAGATAAATGAGCGCTGGGAAGAATTAAAAGAAAAATCCCATGCAAATATCCAAAGTGAGAAAGGCATCCTAAATCGCCAGATTCGCTCGATCCAAACCGAAGGACATTTTGGTGATATCAAAGAAAATGATGATATCCGGCGCTTTAATCATCGTTCGACAGAAAAAGTATACAAAGAGTTTATGCTGTATGCGATAGGTAGAAATATCAATAAATATCATCGGTTCTTATGCAATAAGCTCCGGAAGTTTGAAGGCAAAAAGGAAGAAAACGCAGCATAATGGAAAGCGTGGCTTACC
>CAJTCH010000179.1 GCA_910574715.1 Lachnospiraceae bacterium
TTAGGCCACTTATAAATATTTTTTGACGCAAAATGGCAAAATTTCTGCATAAGAAAAACACTTATGCCAATGCTGGTATAAGCACAAGGTTTCTAACGGTTAATCCTGCCGCAATGACCTCTTTGCCGTAAGCTGTTGTAAAATACTTATAAGTTCCTTGAACCCGTTCAATAATCCCATGGAGACGGAGCCGCTTAAAAATTCTCGACATGGCAGACGGACTGATATCCTCCAGATGGCGGCGGATATCCTTTCCCTGCATTCCAAAAGTCATGTATTCGCCCCGGCTGATCACTTCCAGTACCAACAGATCTTTTGGGGAAAAGAAGTTCAGCCCACGGTAGGAACGGCCTTTCTCCTTAACAGCCTCTGTTGCTTTTGTAAGATTCTTCTTTCCGCCGCTGTGGTCATCAAAGGATGATACGAATTCCAGATACCGGTAGTTGGCGGCTTTCATGATTGTGAATAACTGATACAGGCTATAAATACTTTTTTTCAAAGGCGCTTTTTGTTCTGTGGAACTGCCGTCCCTGTGTTCCACTTTCCGTTTTACACGAAAAGTCCCGATGTCATTGCAAGTACTTTCTATCCGTAAGACACAGCCAAATTTATCATACATTTTAATTGATACATCACCCATATGGTGTTTGATTCTCGTACCGAGAATACGCTGGTTATAGTTTGTACCGACTTCTTTCTTACAGTTATAGGTAATGCGCTGTCCCAGGAATGCAGCGATGTTATCCGGCTTTACCGTAAAGATTGCCGTCCGGATGATCTCATCATAAAGGGGCTCCAGGTCACAGGCCTGTTTGAACATGATATCGGTTGCGCACTCAATCTGTTGGACTGTCCAAGTGTAGCCGAGACCGAGCGATTCCGCAATGGGACAGTAGCGTTTTGCAAATACATCCAGGATTTTATGGAGACCTTCCGGGTTGATTCTGTCAGATAGTTTCTGGGCAGTTTCGACATCTGAGATTTCAAGGAAGGCGTTATCATGCATACGGTAAGTGATCCCTTTCTTTTGCAGCTTATGGGCCAGAAGATTATGACCGTTCATGTAGAACTGTAGTCGGAAGGGAGCCCAGGTGGGGACCCGGAGATAACACAAGCCGAGTTCTTTATCTATAAAATAAAAATAATAATGGAGACATTTGCTTTGGTCAAACTTAAGGAATGTTTTTCCGGTTGTTTTATCATGCCATGGCTTATAAGTATTGCATTGTTCCATGGCAGAAAAGATATGAATCAGCCCCTCAGACTTACCGGTTTTCTGAATGATCTCCTGGATGCGGTCATCTTTTCGGAACGCCCGGAGTTTCCGGATGAACTCAATCTGGATGCCGTTTTCATCTGCAATACGCTGGGCATTGGCACGAACCTGTTCCGTAAGAGGCTGGGAGAAACTAGAAAAATCAAAAATACGGATGTTGTTGGCTTTTAAATAGCTGGTCATACCTTCCGCATAACTCCATCCGGGGATATAGCCCTGGATGATCATACGGTCATAGCAAGTGATGATACCATTCATTTTGTCAGCATATTTATCCGTAAGTAACATGAACACATCCTCCAATAGTTTTCTTTATTGTACTTGAAATTTGGAGGAAATGCAAAAAACTTTTCCGGTTTATCCGGGTTAGG
>CAJTCH010000180.1 GCA_910574715.1 Lachnospiraceae bacterium
TTTTCAACGGATGTGGGTTCGGACCTCCATTGCCTTTTACGGCAGCTTCATCCTGGACATGGATAGATCACCCGGTTTCGGGTCTGCTCCGACCGACTCTTGCGGTATCCCCGCAGGGATATCGCTTACGCCCTTTTAAGACTTGGTTTCCCTTCGGCTCCCTTCCTTTAGAAGTTAACCTCGCCGGCCAGCGCAACTCGCCGGACCGTTCTACAAAAAGTACGCGGTTCACCCTGTATAGGTGTTCCACAGCTTGTAAACATATGGTTTCAGGTTCTCTTTCACTCCCCTCCCGGGGTCCTTTTCACCGTTCCTTCACAGTACTATGCGCTATCGGTCACTAAGGAGTATTTAGCCTTACGGGGTGGTCCCCGCTCATTCCCACAAGGTTCCACGTGTCTCGTGGTACTCTGGATCCCGCCATGTCATTTGTTTTTTCGCTTACGGGGCTTTCACCCTCTCTGGCCGGCTTTCCCAAAACCGTTCTGCTAAAACTCATGAATCAATTATGCGGTCCGAACCCCAGGATGCATGCACCCTGGTTTGGGCTCTTTCCATTTCGCTCGCCGCTACTTTGGAAATCGATGTTTCTTTCTCTTCCTCCGGCTACTTAGATGTTTCAGTTCACCGGGTTCCCTTCCTTACGTTATGGATTGGCGTAAGGATGACGGAGGTCTTCTCCGCCGGGTTTCCCCATTCAGATATCTCCGGATCGTTGGATATGTGCTCCTCCCCGAAGCTTTTCGCAGCTTATCACGTCTTTCATCGGCTCTTAGTGCCAAGGCATCCACCATATGCTCTTTTCTGCATGACCAACTGACTCGCGGAAACGGGATTGTCCCGCTCATCCTCACCGGCATAGCGTTGCCGGCGTTGGCTATAGGTCAATTGTTTTACTTCGTTTTCTTCGAAGTATTACCTCGGATGTCTTGAATTAGATATTAATATCTTCATCATTTCATTTATTTCTTGTATGCGGTTTTCAAGGTACATGTTGACTGAATGCTTCATCAGTCATTAGAAACCTGAACACTTGATGAGGTTCCTCACGAATCTAGTGTGAAGGTTGTTCTAAAGCCCCGCTTTAGAACTTCATTCCCTCTCATTTCAAATCTCTAATCACTGGTAAAACCATCGCGGTGAGCACTTAGAGTCTGTTTTTTAGACTCTTACGTGCGACGCATGCAGAATACTTCGTGAGGTTTTCTACGAACCTAGTATTCTGTAGTATCGAAACAGCACTGCCCTGCTGATTGGGTTGGCGCCGATGAGTTGTAGCTCATCCATGCCCGTATCTATGTGAAAATCCCTCGGACTTTTTGATGGCTTCTGCCATCTGTCAAATATTCCGAACACTTTCATTATACGATATTAGGTGTGTTCACTTCACATTCGTTCAGTGAACGACTTAAAAATCTAACCTCAGCCATTCTTCGAATGTCTTCACTAAGATTTTTATAGTCTGGCAGCCACCTGCTCTCCCACACCGTCTCCAATGCAGTACCATCGGCCGCTTAGGGCTTAACCATCGTGTTCGGGATGGGTACGGGTGTTTCCCCTAAGCGCATCGCCACCAGACATTGCCAACGATCCTTTTGACAGAACCAT
>CAJTCH010000181.1 GCA_910574715.1 Lachnospiraceae bacterium
AGATTGCGGAGGCGTTCTATAAGAAGTTTGATGCGGCGGCGATCCTTGATGTGGAGAATCCGTTCCTTCATGCGGTTGAGAAGTCGGTCAAGGCTTCGGGGAATGTGATTGATGGGGTTTTGAATTATGATAACATTCTGGAGATGGAAGACTTGCTGACGGATGAGGATTATGATGTGAATGCGTTTATCTCTACGAAGAAGAACCGGAGCACGCTGAGGAATACGCACAGGATTGAGAACGGTGTAATCGTGGAGAGCCTGTATGACAGGTCTGCCAATACTCTTGACGGTCAGCCGGTGGCGGATCTGAAGGCGTTGGATAAGGGGACTATCTACGCGGGGGATTTTGACTATATGTACTATGGGATCCCTTATGGGATGTCTTATAAGATCTCGGAGGAGGCGCAGTTGTCTACGCTTACCAATGAGGATGGTACTCCGGTGAACCTGTATGAGCAGGAATTAGTAGCGCTTCGGGTTACGATGGATGTGGGCTTTATGATCGTGAAGGACGAGGCTTTTGCGAAGCTGACTTCCGGAGGGTTAGGAAAGCTGACGGTAACGAGTGCTGCGGGAACGAAGGCAGGGGATACCAAGGTTGCGGTTACTCCGGCGCTTACGAGCGGGAATTCCTACAAGTATAAAGTAGGGGATGAAATGGATGTACCGGTAAAGGGCCAGAATGTGAAGGGGTGGAAGACCTGGGATGGCGCAGCGGATATCACGCCGGGTGCGGGAAGTGAGATCGTGGTTGCTGAGTGTGACGCTTCTTATCGTGTGGTGAATGCGGGTAAGGCGGATGTGACGGTGAAGGAGTAGGAGACGGTCTATGTGTAAGATGGTCGGAGAGCAGGAGGGGATGCTGAATGATTTGAAGCTGCTGCTTGGGATGGATCCGGAGGATGCTTCCCAGGATGATAAGCTTTTGTGGATCCTCCAATCCGCCAAGGCAAGGCTTAAGGTCTTGCTTGGCGGATTGGACCCGCCTGCCGAGATGGAGCATATTATTACGGAAGCTGCGGTGATCCGCTTCAACCGTATTGGATCGGAGGGTATGACGATCAATGTGGTGGAAGGGGAGAACCTGCATTTTAGCGGCAGTGATTTTGCCGGGTTTATGGATGAGATCAATGCGTGGCTGGATGCCAGAAATCAGAATTCTAGGAGAGGAGGGTTTCGGTTTCTATGAGGTTTGATGTGCCGGTATATTTTCAGAGGATACAGCCAGGGGAGTATGAGGAGTCTTCCGGTGACTACGGACCGGACGGTGTCAGTGAGGATATGCGCTATGGGAATGTGACGGATGTGGGAACGGATACCCTGAACCTGGTCTACGGGGAGATCCGGCAGGGATGTAAGGTGATCCGGCTGCAGACGTATTATGACAAGGTATTTGACCGGATCCGTATTGGGGAGAGGGTCTACCGGGTAGATTTCTC
>CAJTCH010000182.1 GCA_910574715.1 Lachnospiraceae bacterium
AAAAAAACTATATCGGAACAGGCAGGAATGGTCAAGAGGAAAATGCGCCGTTTCCTACAGCGCGCTCTGATAGACAGTATTAAGAAGATGAGATTTTAATTCGATGTTTTTGTGCGGGAGATAGGAACTTTAGTTTGCTGGGCGACAGTTTGATATGGATGAGGCGATGATGTATTTGGAAGAGGTAGAAAGGAGGGTGTGCGCAGAGATATGAAGTTGAAAAATTTCAAGAGAAGGAAGAGATTATGCCCGATCCTGCGGAAGGCAGCAATCCACATCATCCGAATCGGGATGCTCTGGGCGGTGTGGATGTCCTTAAGTATCTTGGTTGGTATGTCTCCGGCCCGGCATGCGGGATGGGTACTGGCAGGCGTAGTCACTGTAACGATAGGCTATGTGATCGGGCGCACTGCCAGGTATCTTGAGAAGCGGGGCATGTTCTTTCGTAAGATAACAAAAAAGAGCGCTTGTAAAAGGCGGCAACCTTAAGCGCTCATATGAGTAACTACCGCTATTATAGCGGAAAAAGTGGAGGTTGTAAATGATAAATGTAGAAGATTTTGGAACGTCCCTCAAGATTGATGGAATCCCAGAACAGATAGCTATGGAGCTTACAGTTGCCGCAAGGGGAGTAAGAGAGGTTTTTTGTGAGAACTTGGGAGAAGAGCAGGGGAATGAGTTTTTTGAATTCATCCTCGACACTGTAAAGAAAACAGATGCGGAGGTAAGTGAGGAAGCTGAACGTTTATTGAGGAAAAATCCAGAGCTTGCGGAGGAAATCAAACATTCACCAGTGACGCAAAGGTTAAGGAAGTGTTTGGGCGAGGCATAGAGATTGTGAAGGAGGATAACAGGAAATGGATGAAGCAAAGATTACGCAGATGCAGAACGAAAACAACCGTCTGCGGGAAGAAAATAAAACGTTACGTGAGGGAAATCAGCGGTTAGCGAAGTCTTTAGGATTCAACCGGGATTACATTGAAATGGCTGCGAAACTGAAAGCAGTTGAGTACATTATCAGAACTAAAGACCGTTTCATTGATAAAGAGGGGTTGTCGGCGATACTGGGTATTCCGCTGCCAAAGAAGGATGAGGACTGTGAGAGTGAAGACGATGCGGATGAAGATTGGGAGGACTGCTGATGTACGGATATATCTGCCCTGACTGCGGGGATCATCTGGATCCGGGTGAGCGGTGTGGATGTCGGGATGAAGCGGAAGGGCGCAAGGAAATCAAAGAAGAACCGCCCAGGCATTGTGATAGATGCGGATGTGAATCAATGTCATTTACTTAACGAGAATTCGGATATTATGTCCGAATTCTTTTTTTCTACCAGTAACCCAAATTTTTTAATTATTACTTGACAAGTACCTCAAAATGTGCGGCCTTTTTCTGATTACTCAGAAAAAGGCCAATTAAT
>CAJTCH010000183.1 GCA_910574715.1 Lachnospiraceae bacterium
ACTTCCTGATTCGCCAACGAAGCCTCATTAATGTATGCTCCAAAAGACGTCATACCACGGATCCGCCCCAGTCCACTGATGGAGCCATGACTGGTCTGCACTACCTTTACACCAAACAGGGTAAAGTTATTATACTTGTCGAACCGAAATTCAAACCCGTATTTGTTCGACAGTTCCGTAAGGATGTTATCCTGAATATTCCCCAGAGAATACCCTGCAAGGATATACTGCGGCGTATCGATCCCCAGTTTATTGGCGATCCCCCTCACCCGGATCAGTTCCTGAAGAAACAGGTCATTATCAACCTGCGTCTTACCACTTCTCTTCGCACCATGATTAATCAGCATAAACCAATCTGAAGCTCTGCAAGCTTTCAGCACTTCTATCTGCTTTGGAGAATACGCCTTACTCAGCTCCAACTTCATCATCCAATGCGCCTCCGATCGCTTCAAACAGCTTCTTCACCTTATCTTCCGCCGACACCTGGCCATTATCCTTAACTTTCGCTCTCAGAGCCTCGATCCGGGCTTTCTGTTCATCTGTGGCGAGATCCCAACGCTTGTGCAGCAGTTCATCATACTGCCGGATACTCCCGCGCAGGTCCGACATTGCTCTGGCCTGAGCTTTCAGGAAATTCGCATGCTTATCCCAGGCCTGCTGTACTTCCCACCTCTCCCCAATTACATTGCCATCCTTTTTCTCCACCTTCTCAACGGTCTTATCGCTTTTATCCTTGACATACATGATCTGCTGCGCCCGGATAATAGCGGCATAAGCGATCTGTATCTCATGCCATAGGATATCCAACGGATCTGTCGGCATCTCCTGAATAATAGAAACGGTCTCTTCTGGAAGATACTTCGAGAAGAAACCGTATTTTTCTGCATTCTTATTCCCAGGCGGACCTGTGGCATTGTGATTACCCGGCTGTCCGCCCCTTTTCCGTTTGGTAACGTTACCTTTCGACTGATTAGTAACGTTACCATTCCATTTATCTAAATTCTTCCACTTCCTGATCTGGGTCTCTGATACTCCGAGATCAGAAGCGATGTCTTTTAACTTCTTCTTTCCGCCCGAGTCAAGCCATATCCTATATGCCTCATCTCGCTTAGGGCTTCTGGCTCTTGGCATACCACCACCTCTCAATTCTCTGTAGTTATGAATGGATCCTGCTGG
>CAJTCH010000184.1 GCA_910574715.1 Lachnospiraceae bacterium
TGATCACCTGTCGTCCGCCATATATATAATAGTTAAATACGTCTGAGAATATCTCTCTGTCCGATATATAATCTTTGGTAATTGTGTCTGCCTTCAATTGACTCCTACCGCCTTTCTATCCTTCCGCGTGAAAACTCTCTAATTTCTTTCCGGTCTTAGGCCTACCCAGCCTTTGACCGTTTCAACGGCATAGCCTAAGCCCTGCGCGATTTTCTCTACTTCTATTCCCAAATTATAAAAGTTTCTGGCGGCTTCTTGGGCTTTTTTCAGTTCGCCTTTCCGCTCACCCCTTAATTCTCCCCTTAACTCTCCTTCTCTTTCTGCATCTATTCTCATCTCTCGGATTGCTTGACACATGTCTACTTTCCCCTCTCTTTCTTCATATTTCAGCTGGGTATTCGTAATTACTTCAATTACATCTACCGCCCTTCTCTCCACTTCTTTGAACCGCACCTTATTTTCTCTCAGGATTCGATCCAACTCTTCTTTATTCTTCGAATACTTGATAAATAGCAGTACCTCCCGGAGACTGGACTGCAATTTCCCGATTTCTTCGTCCGGCATCTGTGCCGGCGCGATCACATGCAGCTTATAATCATTCAAACACGCCTTCACCTTCGGGTCGTCCACTTCCATCATTTCTAACAGGCTCCGCGGTCCCGTCCACTCGTCCGCACCAAAATATATGGTCACCGTTACCGACGGGATTAATCTGTCGCCATTCCAGAACCCACTTAAGAACTCGTGGGAATCCGGTGTTTTCTTCCCTTCTTCTGTACTTTCTTGCCCTGTATTCTCTTCACCTGATTCTTGTTTCTGCGCTCTCTCCTTCTGCATCGCTTTGCGATGGGATTTTGCTGCTTCACTCACCTGTCCGGCATATTCCAATGCATCGTAGAGATTATTCCGGACTGCCATCGCATTGTGGATTCTCGCTTGCGCTTCCGCTCCGCAGATCACATATTCCAGTTTCCTATCTGTCATTACCGCACATAACTTCTGCGCGTCCCGGAATTTCTGTACCGGCACTGCCGCTCCATCCGCTCCGTAGGGAAGCGCGATCTCTGTGGGATCCCGTTCTTCTAACTGTTCCGGTGTGATCACCTGTCGTCCGCCATATATATAATAGTTAAATACGTCTGAGAATATCTCTCTGTCCGATATATAATCTTT
>CAJTCH010000185.1 GCA_910574715.1 Lachnospiraceae bacterium
GGGAGTACTCCCCATTTTACAGCATTCCATCTGCATTTGGGAATAGAAATCCCCCCTCTTTTTCTTAAGTTGATAGAAAATCTGGTCGAAAACAACAGATCACATTATTATTAGAAGTTAAGTAAATGACATTGTTTCACACCCACGCCATCTGTATAATAAAGAAAAGGTTGCTGCTTTGGTGTTAATCTTTAGCAACAACCTTTTCCTGTTTTATTTTGGGCGGGCGTTTCCTTTCATATATTTCTGATATCTTCTGATATACATCTACATTCCGTGAGCGTAACAAATAGACTATGCTCAAGCCATCACAAATATCGTTTAAACTTTCTTGGCTTCGCAGAGTAATTGCCTGCTTCTGTTTTCGTTTATAGACTCTTGCCACTCTTTCACATAGGGAATTATTGGCTGGAACCCGTTTATCATGCAGGAACAATAATTCACTTTCTTTATATTCCCTTAACCGGAGAAATAGATTATACCCTTCCCTATAATACTCAGTCGGCTGCTATCCAGGTATTTTGCAGGCGCAGGGATTTCATGTGTCTCTGTTACGGCATGGAGCTTCCTGCGGTGTCCGGCATGTCCTGGCTGTCCGCCTGGTGTCCGGTCAGTTTTTACCCGGCTGTTCGGGATTTTTTTCCTGCCGGGTTTCTGCTGGGAAGAGGGGATGGAGGAATTCTCAAAATCCATATTGACCTGCGCAGTCAGTTTTTGGTTCAGGCCTTTTTCTTTTTCCAGTTCCGCCCCTACCCGGTAGAATTCCCGTCTCATATCACGGCATTTATCTAATGCTTCATCTCTCTGGCGAACAACTTCCAGATTCTCTTTTTTGAGCTTTGCAATGAGACGGTCTTTCCTGTCAAGTTCTTTCTGACATTCGTGGTAAAGATCAGTTACCATTCACAGCCATTTTAATTTCTGATGTTTAATGAATTCCCATTGTGGCTTTTTTATTGGCATAATGCACTGTTTTTGGTGGTTTTATTTATTAATAAATATAGCCACTACATGTTGACTTTTTTGTAGTGGTTGTAATATAATATATACAGCCACTATTGAAAGGAGAAACCGTTATGCCTACTATTGTTAAACACTTCGATAAAAAATCAGGAAAGACCCGGGTTTACGAATCTACTCCCCACTATGACCCTGTTACCAAGCAATCAAGA
>CAJTCH010000186.1 GCA_910574715.1 Lachnospiraceae bacterium
CTTCGTTTTCTTCGAAGTATTACCTCGGATGTCTTGAATTAGATATTAATATCTTCATCATTTCATTTATTTCTTGTATGCGGTTTTCAAGGTACATGTTGACTGAAATTTTATCAGTCATTAGAAACCTGAACGCTTGATGATGTTCTTCACAGATCTAACTCATTCCATTTCAAATCTCTAATCACTGGTAAAACCATCGCGGTGAGCACTTAGAGTCTTTTTTAGACTCTTACGTGCGACGCATGCAGAATACTTAGTAAGCTTTTCTATAAACTTAGTATTCTGTAGTATCGAAACAGCACTGCCCTGCTGATTGGGTTGGCGCCGATGAGATGTAGCTCATCCATGCCCGTATCTATGTGAAAATCCCTCGGATCTTTCGGATACTCCTGCTAAGATTTTTATAGTCTGGCAGCCACCTGCTCTCCCACACCGTCTCCAATGCAGTACCATCGGCCGCTTAGGGCTTAACCATCGTGTTCGGGATGGGTACGGGTGTTTCCCCTAAGCGCATCGCCACCAGACATTGCCAATGATCCTTTTGACAGAATCATCAACTTCTTCTTCCTCACCTTGATAACTAAACAATAGACAACATTCCCTTACTTCTTTTCCTTAGAAAGGAGGTGATCCAGCCGCACCTTCCGATACGGCTACCTTGTTACGACTTCACCCCAGTTATCGGTCCCACCTTCGACGGCTCCCTCCGATTGGTTGGGTCACCGGCTTCGGGCGTTACTGACTCCCATGGTGTGACGGGCGGTGTGTACAAGACCCGGGAACGTATTCACCGCGACATTCTGATTCGCGATTACTAGCGATTCCAGCTTCATGTAGTCGAGTTGCAGACTACAATCCGAACTGAGACGTTATTTTTGGGATTTGCTCACATTCGCATGCTCGCTTCCCTTTGTTTACGCCATTGTAGCACGTGTGTAGCCCTGGTCATAAGGGGCATGATGATTTGACGTCATCCCCACCTTCCTCCAGGTTGTCCCTGGCAGTCTCTCTAGAGTGCCCACCTTACATGCTGGCTACTAAAGATAAGGGTTGCGCTCGTTGCGGGACTTAACCCAACATCTCACGACACGAGCTGACGACAACCATGCACCACCTGTCTCCAGT
>CAJTCH010000187.1 GCA_910574715.1 Lachnospiraceae bacterium
CCTCCGTTTTTAAATGGTTTTCGGCTAATTCCATTATAACAAAAACAGAGTGCTTATACCTTTTTATTTTTGATTTTCTCTGTATTTTCAACTAACACAGCACAAATTCAGGTTGCGAAGTATGAGATATAATTAAGAAGATGAATGGTTTGAGGATGAGTTGGTGAAAGAGATGGTCTTGGATGTAGACAGTTCAGTGGTAGAATCAGCCCATGCCATTAACAGTCCCGTACTTGGTATCATTGCTCTGGAGAGGCTATCGGGCAGTGTAAAAGCTCTCATTATCATGTACAAAGAACCTGATCTCATTGTAAATGCATCTGCTTGTGGGAATAATTGTGCGAAATGGATCTTAGAGATAGGGAAAAGACAAGATCTTACAGTCAGGCTTGGATATGAGATGGAATTTGAGGAGCCCTTTGACATATGTATTAAAAATAGTGGTCGTGTGATTCATGAATATATAGATTTTTAATGGAGTTCCAGGAGGTGGAAATAGTTTAGGGAACAGTGCCAGAGGTAAGACAACTTTAGTTCAGATAATTGGCGATTATTTATCTGGCAGGACTGGACTGGGAACGGAAATTATACGTGATAAGAGATGGGTTGTTCTGTCAGGGGAGGAGGCAGCAATTCTTCGGCTTCAAATGTTAATGGCTTCAGTTGTGTTTGTGGATGAACAAGAAAGGTTTTTATATTCGAAGGTTTTTGTAGAGGCAGTGTTAAGTTCGGGGTGTTATTTTGTATTTGTTACGAGAGATGGGCTGGTTATTATCAAAATACCAAACAGGTGTATAATTCTATGCATCAGGTATATCCGGAAGCTGGTATGAAAGAGAAGATCGTGCCGTTAGCAGCATTGGAATCAAGTCAGGGATTGTACAAGCAGAAGGATTGGGGGATATTCTGAATGCCCCGGAAGATTTTATTGAGAGCGGAGAAGAAAAGACTTAATCCCAATTATCTTACAAAAGGAAACAGAGATAAAATAAGAATATCAATGTTAACAACCTAACTCAAGCAACTACAACATATAGTGTTTCTTTTAATTGGCACGGGATTCCCTGTGCCTTTCTTTATTTATAACCACTAATACGATT
>CAJTCH010000188.1 GCA_910574715.1 Lachnospiraceae bacterium
TTCGGTACATGATACAACGATATCCATCACTCCCGGCTCTGTTTTTGAGGTAAATAAAATCGTCAAAGCCTATAAAATCAATAAATTTAGGCTTGACAGAATAGGAAGAGAAAAAGATGAAACGTGAGGTTCCTATTTGGGAAAAATCCACTTTGACGTTGGAGGAAGCAGCCGCCTATACGGGAATTGGTACGCAGAAGCTCAGGGATATCAGTGCAGACGAACACTGTGAATTTGTACTCTGGAATGGGACAAAACGAATGTTCAAACGCAAAAAGCTGGAAGCATATCTTGAAAGTGCGTATTCTATCTAACGTTTAGGGATGGGGCTATGCGGTGATTTGCATAGCCCTTAAGATTAACAACAGAAAGGAGAAAAATCATGGCGAAGCGACTTGATAAGCGGCATAGAGTGTTAAGGAAAGGTGAGATACAAAGGGCGGACGGATATTATGTATATCGCTGGACAACTCGTAATGGAAAGCGGCACAGTGTAACCGCAAGCACATTAGAGGAATTGCGTGAGAAAGAGGAGGCCATCCTAAAAGATAAACTTGACGGAATACGGGCAGAGGCTCAGAATGTGACAGTTAATGATATATTTGAACTCTGGCGTAATATGAAACGTGGTTTAAAGGATAATACATTCCAGAATTATTGTTATATGTATGAAACATTTATGCGTAATGAAATAGGAAGGCTGAGGATACAGATCCTTAAGAAATCTGA
The DNA here is from genome assembly GCA_910574715.1 of Lachnospiraceae bacterium. Taxonomy (GTDB): domain Bacteria; phylum Bacillota; class Clostridia; order Lachnospirales; family Lachnospiraceae; genus Sporofaciens. The sequence goes on from CAJTCH010000188.1 coordinate 730, forward strand.
TATAAAGCGTTTCTATAATCTGTTAGTAGACCAAAGGAATTTAAAAATATCTACCGTAGACGGTATACATACAGTTCTACATCAAATTTTGACGGTTGCTGTTGAGGATGGATATATACGGACAAATGTATCAGATAATGTAATGAAGGAACTAAAGCAATCTCACAATACGGATTCTGATAGAAGAAAAGCATTGACTATTCCCTGAATCCGTGAACCTAACCTAAAAATAAAATGAAATCGGTAAATAAGAAATATGAGGCACTCTTTGTACCAATTTCATGCCAATAAAATATTGTTTTCGATAATCATACACTTTGAATCAAACTACTATCCAGCC
>CAJTCH010000189.1 GCA_910574715.1 Lachnospiraceae bacterium
CGTATGAATGCTTGCAGGGGAATTTAGTTCCCGATGGATTTGGTACAAGATACCGTATATGTGCATTATAGCACGTGCATCTACGAATAGGATGATTCTTTTTGCTTTTTTGCTTTTAGGTTTGATTGCAGCCGTAGGCTGCGGTATGCATTAGTCCTTGAAACAAGCCGACAGCGCAGTTCCCGCTCATCCACATAAATAATCCTGGCCGGATTGATTATATTGGCACCGCCGATCTCATGGTAAGAAGAAAAACCGCTGCCCGTATAATCTACAAATGGATAATTCCATAATTTTTCAAATTTGAACGTCTCCTCCAAAGCGGGATGTCCTTCCCGGAAATTAATATTACATAAAACCGTTTTGACATGCTTCATAGCCAGATGATATTTAACAGTCAGCTCGTTGATTTCCACCTTTTGCCCATTCGAGTAAAGCAGCACCCCCAATTCACAGGTTCCTTTATAGACTTCTTCCAGAAGCGGCATTGCTGTGTTATGTGTCATGCTGAACTGAAAACGCGGATATTCTTGATATTCCATACATAGAGTATAAAACGGTTCTTCGAGAATGCTCGAAGCTGCTGTTACAATATGATACTGTAGTTTTTCAAACCTGTCTCTCACTGTCATCATTTTCTCATAATTATTCAAAATATTCTTTGCGAAAATGATAAATTCCTTCCCCTTTTCCGTAAGCTGAACCCCTTGGTTAGTCCGGTTAAAAACAGGGTAACCCAGTTCTTTCTCCAGTGATTGGATTGCTAAGCTTAAATTAGGCTGAGAAATATATAATTTTGACGAGGCTTTATTGAAAGACCCGCATTCTTCCACGGTCAAAGCATAAGATAACACATTTATTTTCATGGCAGTTAACCTATTCCCTTTATAACAAAAGCATCATTTTATATATATTATACCATACCGCAGCCTACGGCTGCAATCAAACCAAAAAGCAAAAAGAATCATCCTATTCGTAGATGCACGTGCTATAATGCACATATACGGTATCTTGTACCAAATCCATCGGGAACTAAATTCCCCTGCAAG
>CAJTCH010000190.1 GCA_910574715.1 Lachnospiraceae bacterium
CCCTTATCTCCTTTATCACCCGGATCGCCCTTCTCCCCGGCAGCACCATCCACTACATTACTCACCGTAACCTCATACGATCCCCGGACACCCCCGCCTGCATCCCTGGCTTCAAACCCATAGACCGCCTTCCCAGAAACATCTCCCGCATTCACCACAATACTCTTCCCGACCGCAAGCTCCACACCGTCCTTCATCCACACGATCGTAAACATATCCGCCACATCCGCTCCCGCATCCCTCACATTCGCCGTCAGCGTCGTAGTCCCTTCCCCGTTCTTAAACACGATCCCGTTATCCGTAGAGATCACACAGGCATAGACCTTATACTCCCGGATCAGCTGATTCATCTTATCCAGAAGCGACGTATCCACCTGAGATTTCAACTCATGAAAATTATCAAACGTCGTCTTATTCTGCGCCGGATCCGTAAGACTCCTGACCTGCTCCGTCACCCGCGCCTCCAGATACAGCGCCGGTACAAACTCCTCATCCGTCACCACCACCGTGTCCCCCATCTCCGTATCAAAAAAGCCGTCCACCTCATAACTCACCTGCGGCACACACACCTTCTTAAGCTCAGCAAGAGCCTGCCCATACAGCACATTCACATTGGCCGTATCATAAGACCACCGCTTCAATATATACCGGTCATCCGTCTTAAGATTCGACGGAAAACGCTCCATCGCCTGCACCGCACGGATACATCCATCCCCAGGCGCAGACCGGTATTCCACCCTTCCGTCCGCGTCAAGCTCCGTCTTATCAAGCGCCGAGATCATCAGATTATCCGTCCCCACCGGCAGGATCGCCGTATACAGCCCCGTGATGTCCGAAGACTTCCGGATCCCCTTCACATTCACCCCATATCGAAGCGTCATATCCCGCCTGTCCTTACCGATCCCCTGATTCTCCCCGTCATGCTCCCGGTACACATTCATCACAAGCCGTTCCAAAGAATAATCATCCGCAAGCACCGGCACAAACTCCGCCTCCGCGCCAAACAC
>CAJTCH010000191.1 GCA_910574715.1 Lachnospiraceae bacterium
GGGAGTACTCCCCATTTTACAGCATTCCATCTGCATTTGGGAATAGAAATCCCCCCTCTTTTTCTTAAGTTGATAGAAAATCTGGTCGAAAACAACAGATCACATTATTATTAGAAGTTAAGTAAATGACATTGGGTGTGAATTGTAACAAATAGTTGAAAAAAGTATAAAAAGTTGTTGACAAGTTTTGTCAGATATGGTAATCTAATATGGCTGTCGGTTGAGAGATAATTCAGCAGAAGACGGTAAATAAAAAGGAATAAAAAAATGAAAAAAGTTGTTGACAAATGTCGAACAGTGTGATAATCTGATATAGCTGTCGCATGAGATAACAACAAAGAACCTTGATAATTAAACAATAGACAACATCCCTGAAAATTTCTTGTAAGAGAAAAATTCAGAACGAGACATCGAAAGATGTCAACCTTAAAACAGTAAAGTAAACGGGAAAAGAAAAGCGAGCATTTTTCTTGACTCGGATTGGACTTGAAGGATGCTTCGACAGTTCTAAGCTTGAGAATATCTCGCTGAGAATTGCGAAGCGTCTAAACGCTAAGGCTTGTGTAAAACCAAACCTAAGCTTTTTAGACGAGAGTTTGATCCTGGCTCAGGATGAACGCTGGCGGCGTGCCTAACACATGCAAGTCGAGCGAAGCGCTTGAATCTGATTCTTCGGATGAGGATTCTTGTGACTGAGCGGCGGACGGGTGAGTAACGCGTGGGCAACCTGCCTTACACAGGGGGATAACAGTTAGAAATGACTGCTAATACCGCATAAGACCACAGTACTGCATGGTACAGTGGTAAAAACTCCGGTGGTGTAAGATGGGCCCGCGTCTGATTAGGTAGTTGGCGGGGTAACGGCCCACCAAGCCGACGATCAGTAGCCGACCTGAGAGG
>CAJTCH010000192.1 GCA_910574715.1 Lachnospiraceae bacterium
CTTATATTATAAAACTTATACACATATTTGTAAAGAGGGAGCGCCTAAAAACCCCGTATTTTCAATGGATTCATACTATCATACAGTCAATCTGTGTATAATTTTTTCGGGAGATTAGGTTATAAAGAAGCTGCGTTAAAAGCCGCAGGCTGCTATGAAGAACAAATGCTTTTTCGAAATCTCCCTTTATGATATGAATCAGTTTATCCTTCTCATATTGGTCCAATTTATCACTCTCTAACAAAAAACCGAACCGGCCGGCCTCTTCACTGATCACACTTCCCAGCATATCATATGCAATCTGGAAATCTGTTCCTTCCACATCTTTCAGGCTTATGGAAATGACCGGATATTTCCCCATGTACTGCTCACAAAGTTCTGTTTCTTTTGAAATCTCCAACCCTTCGAACAGGGTCTTATCCGTTCCGATTTCAAAAAAGGTTTTCAACATATCCATATTCAGGCTCTTCCCAAACCGCCTGGGTCTGGTAAACAGATTAACGCTTCCCCGTGCCCTCAACAGATCCCGGATGAGACCGGTTTTGTCAACATAATAAAAATTCTCCTTTTTAAACCTGTCAAAAAATTCAATCCCAATCGGAAGTTTCTTCATTTCCATACCATCTAAGCCCCCCCCTATCATCCTTTATTTACCTCCAATCCATACACCGAGCGGTCTCGGAAACTCTTTGAGCCCGAATTTCCGCTCTTTTTTCATGTTCTTCTTTTTTGCTTTCCTCTATATCCCGGAAAACATTTTTGTTAAATTTTCAAAAAAGTATTGACATATAAGTCAAAATGTGCGGCGCGTTTGGTGACCATATACGCCAGTCACCAAACGCGCCC
>CAJTCH010000193.1:0-803 GCA_910574715.1 Lachnospiraceae bacterium
CACCGGGATAAGTTTGGTCAAGAAGGCCGATCAGATTGTTTTTCATGGCAGTCTTGTGCTTCATGTAGAAGCCAAACTGGCGGTTCATGGTCTTTAATGAAACATTCTAAATCCCCCAGCAGAGCTGGGGAGACTAGCAGACGCAAGTGGCGATAAACAGAGTACCAGAATATCCCCCGTTGTATAATAGGTGCAGGTCTGGCAAACCGCACAAAACACAACGGAGGTATATTCATGGACACTCAAAGTTTATCACATAGTCGCTATAATTGCACGTATCACATAGTATTTATCCCGAAATATCGTAGGAAAGTGATGTTTGGGGATTTGAGAAAAGAGGTAGGCGAAGCCATTAGCAAGGTATGCAAGATGGAAGGAGTCACAATTATCAAGGCAGCAACGCTGCCGGATCATGTGCATATGTACGTGTCGATTCCGCCCAAGGAGAGCGTGTCGAAGGTAGTGGGTAGGATTAAGGGGAAGAGTAGCCTTATGCTTTTCGACAGACATCCGGAGTATAGAGACCGGTATAACCGTCACTTCTGGGCAAGAGGGTATTATTGCGAGACAGTCGGTAATGTAAATGAAGAAACGATAACAAAGTATATCAAAGAGCAGTATGAGAGGGATCGACTGGAAGGAGAGCCCTCAAAGTAAGTACAACAGAGCCGCTTTTAAGCGGCCACCAGTAACATAATGAACAGGGTTTGTCAGACCGCCTTTAGGCGGAAACACAACAGGCCCCGGAGGGGCTTATCCAGGCCACCAGCAGAGCTGGTGGTTGAGCCGATGGCCGTGATTTG
>CAJTCH010000194.1 GCA_910574715.1 Lachnospiraceae bacterium
GGTTTCTCCTTTCAATAGTGGCTATATATATTATATTACAACCACTACAAAAAGTCAATATGTAGTGGCTATATTTATTAATAAATAAAACCACCAAAAACAGTGCATTATGCCAATAAAAAAGCCACAATGGGAATTCATTAAACATCAGAAATTAAAATGGCTGTGAATGGTAACACAATAAGAGGGGGGATCCGGAAAATATTCTTGACATATAAGGGGGAGCCGGGGAATTCTTATATGTTTCCGGCAACCTCTTGTTTTACGCGAAGCAACGAGTTAGTACATAATTGTTCTTCAGTTCCCGTGGATGGAACGATAAAATAATCAAAAAATTGGCGAATTCTTTTTTCCTCATCAGTAGTTTCGGTGATTCTGGACAGAACATCCAGACAAGCGTTTCTGCAATCAGCATGGGGCTTAAGATTGTGTTTTGTCCCCGTTCTCCGCTGTAGACGGTCCAATCTGATCCGCTTTTTTCAAGGCAGATCGCTTCTTCCGCATACTCTCCGACAGAACAGAGATATTCCGGGATATGGAATTCTTGCAGAGATTTATACAATATATCTATACAGTACAGTAAAAAGGAATGGAATTCCTTATATTTTAGGTATTTTTTGAAAATTGTGAATAATAAGGTTGAAGGAATTAGGGTTCTGTAGATAAATCGTTACTTTTCACACCCAATGTCATTTACTTAACGAGAATTCGGATATTATGTCCGAATTCTTTTTTTCTACCAGTAACCCAAATTTTTTAATTATTACTTGACAAGTACCTCAAAATGTGCGGCCTTTTTCTGATTACTCAGAAAAAGGCCAATTAAT
>CAJTCH010000195.1 GCA_910574715.1 Lachnospiraceae bacterium
GAACAATACCTAAGAAGATACTTGGATGACGGACATTTGAGTATCGACAATACGGCCGCTGAGAGAGCCATTAAGAACTTTGCGGTAGGACGCCGCAACTGGCTGTTTTCTAAGAGTATCAAAGGAGCAGAGGCCAGCGCAACCGTATACAGCATAACAGAAACGGCGATCCTAAACGGACTCAAGCCCTATAATTATCTGACCTACATATTGGAAAAGATGAAAGATTTGGCTCCATTTCCGACAAAAGAAGACCTTCTTCCACTATTGCCCTGGTCAGAAACAATACCGGAAAACTGTCGTACCAAACGACCAGAGGGGACATCCACTTAGCAGAAACTGTTAGGTGGATTTTTTTGTCAAAGTACGGATGAATCTCTATTCATCTTTAAGGAATATTTTACCAAATGCGTAGATTTATGAACAGGTACGGATTATTTCCTACTTACGGTTTAATAGCTTAATCCTATTGTGATATCATGCCACTACTAAGTTGTTAACATTGGTTTTATTATAGCAATTGGTGATTTAGGTGTAAAGCTTTTATTCAATAATCAAACTTGTTTTGGCGTTGGGTGTTACTTTTCACACCCACGCCAGTAATAGGCTTTTTAGAAAGTGTTGGTAAATGTGCTGAAATTGAAAAAATTTTTATCCACAGTAAATGATATGTTTGAGGACAAAATGTTAATAATATTTTGTCCTCAGGTATTTCTTGTGGATAACATTTTCTCCTTTCTACTACAATATATTTATGGTTAATCTCCCTTACAGCCAGTAAGGAATTACCCATCTTGTTGCTTAAGCTGTTAGAATGTAGAGA
>CAJTCH010000196.1 GCA_910574715.1 Lachnospiraceae bacterium
ATCAATTGTTTTCCTTCGCATAGTAATCCATCCATTCTTTAGTGATAGAATTATTATGCACCGACTACAATAAAAAAGCAATATTTATTCATTGTTATTTCGGCAATGCTGTACTAGGAAGTTATGCTTTCTGTCAAATTATCGAGGAGGTTTGTGTATGGCGGAAAAAGATATGACAGAAAAAACTCTGGAATCCTACAACGATGTATTTGCTGATATCATCAACGTGTTATTTTTTGGTGGCAAAGAAGTAGTAAAAGAAGAAGAACTGGAGCAGGCTGTCATGAGATCAATCTATAAGACAGATGGGAAGCTTCGTGAGCAAGAACGGGATACTGCAAAGTACTGGCGGAAACATAACATCCGTATATCGCTCTTTGGCCTTGAGAATGAGACTGAACCAGAAAGTGACATGCCGATAAGAGTATTCGGATATGATGGAGCATCCTACCGATGATATGAAGCCATTCGTGAATGATTTTAAGATCAATCTGTTTGAGGTTGCTTTTCTGACAGAAGAACAGACAAGGATGTTCAAGAGTGATTTTCGCATTGTTGCGGATTATTTTGTACAGATAAGGAAAACTGAACCACTACTGGCTAAAGCCGGTAGGTTCGATTTGCTGCTAAAGCAGCCTGAAGTTGTCCGTGCTCTTCTTTATGCTTTTGTACTTTATTTTTCAATGTTAACAACCTAACTCAAGCAACTACAACATATAGTGTTTCTTTTAATTGGCACGGGATTCCCTGTGCCTTTCTTTATTTATAACCACTAATACGAT
>CAJTCH010000197.1 GCA_910574715.1 Lachnospiraceae bacterium
GCTTCGCCGAATGCGGAGGGGATTCTGGAGGCTGTGATCGTGAACCGGGGCACGGAGTCTGTCCCGGTGAGCTATGAGATCGTTCATAAGCATGAGAACGGGTATCTGGGTATTGTGTCGCAGTATGGCGTGATGCAGTATGGACGTGTGGAGGAGACGGACTGGGAGAATTATAAGCAGAATGAGAAGCTTGTGAGGCTGTCGGATCTGTCTGCCCTGCCGGATGATCCTGGAACGAACTATATGCATCCGAATCATGTGATGGGCGGTTCCCTGGTGACGGAGACTATCGGCGGGAAACCCTGCCTGCGTCTTCGGTCGACGGGGACGGTCAGTGCGGGGAAGTGGATCGGGGCCATGAAGACGCTGACGGTTCCGGCGGACTCGGAGGGGCATGCGGGGGCGAAGAACTTCTACTGTTATCTGAACCATTGGTTTGAGACGGGCCTGATGGGGCAGACGGCGGAGCAGTCCATTGCGTTCCTGACGGGGGATAATAAGGTGATCTGCGGGTACAGCCTGTTTAAGTCGGATATGACGGGGAATACAGCGTGTCTGGAGTTCTGGCTGAATGGGAAGATCGTGCGGTCGATCTCGTTTGCTCCGTCCAGTTCAGACAGTGCGAATCCGTTTAATCATGGAAGGGGGCACAATGACATCCGTAAGGAAGGGGATAAGGTGACCTTCTATTGGTTCGGGAATTATCCGAGTTACCGGTCTTCTGCCATCCGGAACATGGAGTGTAAGAAGATCCAGGTTGCGTTTAC
>CAJTCH010000198.1 GCA_910574715.1 Lachnospiraceae bacterium
CTCATACTTCGCAACCTGAATTTGTGCTGTGTTAGTTGAAAATACAGAGAAAATCAAAAATAAAAAGGTATAAGCACTCTGTTTTTGTTATAATGGAATTAGCCGAAAACCATTTAAAAACGGAGGCTTATACCATGAATAGCATAGCAGAAATCTTTGATAATAGCAAACAACTCTTAGATAGTATTGAAAATTTTTTTGATAAGTACATTGGTCGTCCCCTTCTTAGGAAATGTGGTGTCATAAAAATGGTCGATGACATTTTTGTCAACAGCGGGATGACATACTTTGATAACCCGATTTCCCGTCTGCTGGGTGATCTGAAACAATCACCCGTCCTTGAGAAAGTTGTGAGTGCCAAGGATCTGCTTATCGACAAACTTCTCGTGTGTTTTGCCCCTGCAAGTGCGTATCTGATGTTTAAGACGGACACATTCTTCCGGGATTATAAGCAAGACACATTTTACCGTTTTGATAAGCTTCCCGGAGCTAACTGGGAAAGGCTGCAATTGGAAACAGCAAAAAATGTCATTTTAGATATAGAGTCACAGACCACAGACAAACATATCAATGCTCTGATTTTTGATGATTCTTTATATGCGCGGACCGGCGGAAAGGGAACCGAATGATGTGCCAGGGTTTTTGACCATAATGATCATAAGACCCGTCTTGGATACCGCATGATGACTGGTGGATGGACAAATGGAGAGACATTCATTCCTTTTGCACAGTCCCT
>CAJTCH010000199.1 GCA_910574715.1 Lachnospiraceae bacterium
TTTTTCCTGTCTCATAATAATTCTCTTTATCCAGGTATTTTGCAGGCGCAGGGATTTCATGTGTCTCTGTTACGGCATGGAGCTTCCTGCGGTGTCCGGCATGGCCTGGCCTGGCTGTCCGCCTGGTTTCCGGTCAGTTTTTACCCGGCTGTTCGGGATTTTTTTCCTGCCGGGTTTCTGCTGGGAAGAGGGGATGGATGAATTCTCAAAATCCATATTGACCTGCGCAGTCAGTTTTTGGTTCAGGCCTTTTTCTTCTTCCAGTTCCGCCCCTACCCTGTAGAATTCCTGTCTTATATCACGGCATTTATCTAATGCTTCATCTCTCTGGCGAACAACTTCCAGATTCTCTTTTTTGAGCTTTGCAATGAGACGGTCCTTCCTGTCAAGTTCTTTCTGGCATTCGTGGTAAAGATCATCATTTGCTTCCATCCATTGATTCCGGACAGACCGGATCTCCTTACGTGCCTGTGCTAATTCTCGTTTTAATTCCCGGATATTTTTTTCAAGTTTCCGAATAATACTCTTATATTTTTCTTCTAATTTCCGGTATCTCTCGCCGGATTTAAATTCAGCGACCTGCTGTGCCAGTGATTTCACTTTGTACTGTAATGCACTTGTATATTCAAATGGATTCATCTGTACTCTCCTTTGATGAATTAGGGGCGGGAATCTAATACCTGTGCCATCGTTCTGCTTAATT
>CAJTCH010000200.1 GCA_910574715.1 Lachnospiraceae bacterium
TTATATGTCAATACTTTTTTGAAAATTTAACAAAAATGTTTTCCGGGATATGGAGGAAAGCAAAAAAGAAGAACATGAAAAAAGAGCGGAAATTCGGGCTTAAAGAGTTTCCGAGACCGCTCGGGATGTATTTTGGAGGAGCTTTAGCAGAGGTTAAGAGACCGGAGTTTCCGGCTGAAGAACAGGAAACGGGGAGGACATGGGAAAAACAGGAACAGCCTCCGGCAGCCAGCACGCTTTCGGATCCGGCAGAGTGTTATCTGTGCGGAAACCATAACCGGAGCCTGATGAGCATGTTCCGGGGAAGGGATGACCTGGGAGTGATCTGTGTCAATGACTGGTATGTAATGGATATGCAGATCCGGAATCTGGACGGAATGGGCGGAGGCGGTTCCGGCTGGACCGTTGGTGCCGAAGAAGCCTGCAGCTTCCAGACAGACCGGAATCTGGAACGGGGAATCTCAGAAGTAACGGTGGAATATGGCACGAACAGTATATTTGATGTAAAGAAGGTGCAAGAGCATTTATGCCAGACTTGTCTGGATAAGCTGTTGGAGGTCATGGAGAGCACTCTCGGAAACTCAATAGAGAATAAGCAGGAAAGGGTTGATTTTCAGAAATGAGAGGGATAAGGGATGGATGATTATGGGGCTTGAGCAGTC
>CAJTCH010000201.1 GCA_910574715.1 Lachnospiraceae bacterium
ACTGTACGGTTCTTTATGATCTCCGGCTCAAACCCTGGTTCCCGTGTCCGCGGCACGTCAATTCCAATCTTTCCATAAGCTGTTTTGATTGTTTTAGAGCTACTTCCATTTTTAGATACCCTGTTTCCATTCTCCTTTGCATCCGCAATATACTCATTTACTTCCTTACGGAGTACCTGCTCCACGGCATCCTTTATTACTTTCTGTATCAACCCATTCGGACCTGTAATATCTTCCATCGTGTTGCATTTTGCTATTTCTGCCTGATAGTCAATTTCCTGTGACATAGTTGTTTCCTCCTAAAATTTTTCTACCAATTTTTTCCAACTAATCACAGTATTGTCGAATTCATTATCCATTATACAAAAATGGATGTGTCGAATAATCTGTGATGATTTACACAGATTATTTTACACACCCGAGTCATTTTTTACCAACCTTTTATTTGCTTTACCTGTTCTGCCCGCTCTTTGTCTTTGTGGTACTGCAACTTGAACTGTATCGTTTCCACTACTTCCTTTCTAGTACACCGAAAAACAGCTCTGACGCTTAAAAAAAAATTAATAAAAAAACCTCCCATTTTATGGGAAGATGCGCGATAATAGAAGTAACCAGACAACTATTTTTTCGCACCACCATAAAA
>CAJTCH010000202.1 GCA_910574715.1 Lachnospiraceae bacterium
ACCTCCTCTCTTTTATGGTGGTGCGAAAAAATAGTTGTCTGGTTACTTCTATTATCGCGCATCTTCCCATAAAATGGGAGGTTTTTTTATTAATTTTTTTTTAAGCGTCAGAGCTGTTGAAAGGAGGGGAGCGTATGTATATCATAAGAGCGTCCATTACTTTGAAGGATGGGACTAAGATTTATGCACGCGATTACGGAAAAAGAGGTTTTCCAATTTGGATAGGACCTGGTCCAGAGCCTATTTCGGGTAAACATATTAATTATTAAATCAATGTTAACAACTTAGTAGTGGCATGATATCACAATAGGATTAAGCTATTAAACCAATAATAGCAGATGATAGAAATGATTAAAATACACTGAAAAAAGGGCAGACTTTCCCCTTGGTTGCTATCAGCTGTTTTTTTAGATATGGCGTTTGTATTGTAGAATATAAAGAAACTGGCACCACCACCTTTCTTAAATGGTATTAGTGTGTAGTCTTGTTATTGTAATGATGTTTGACTTTTCTTGGAGTTGTACGTAGATTTGATTCCCCGCTACCCTTTTTGTCACACACCCGGTGAGATACGGCAAAATCAAATATACAGCGGATGATGCCATACTTTTCTGTGTCTGTATCAGCATCCATATATTCTCC
>CAJTCH010000203.1 GCA_910574715.1 Lachnospiraceae bacterium
CATATCCATCCAGCGCTGGATAAGCCTGCACAAATCTCCGTAATCCAGTTATATGCGAACCGACGCTTGTCGGCGTATAATGTTCCTGGCATACCAGTACCATAAATAGAGTGATACCGCCAGTCTTAATGACCGGAACTCTTTGCTCTTAAGTTCTTTTGGGGGAAGTGGCTGTGTGATACTGAAGTCTACAATCCCGTTATTAATAAATGATTCTATAAAACGGATACAACGGACATGATAAAGATATCGGGAGTGGCAGTAACCGCCATCCTTTTTATAAGCAGTATCGCTTATAAAACTTTGCGCCAGTTCATCGTCATACACAGATTTGCCCATGGTGTGGGCCAATTTGTTCAGCCTGTTAAAGAAACCTCGATACAAGCCTATCGTCCCAGGACTAAAGCTGGCATCTTCCATCTGCTTTAAAATTTTTACCGCTATCTCGTTCAGCGGCAGTTTAGATCTGTCAATCAATCGCTTACCTCCTCTTTTGCAATAAAGTTTGATATACGATAAGCGTGACATAAATCTCAAGAAAATCCAAGAAAAACTATGCCGATATTTCACAAGAAAAAGCCGATGTATCTGGTCTTATTCAAAAATATCGGCATAGTTCATTTGTCGGAATAGTCGACA
>CAJTCH010000204.1 GCA_910574715.1 Lachnospiraceae bacterium
CCTCTTGTGTTTTTGGATTTTACCAACTGGCTGGTCAGTAATAATCCAACTATATACGAGGTATCTTTTTTTATCAACTCCCTTTACACTTTATATTATACAGGAAGCTCCTACTACAATATATTTATGGTTAATCTCCCTTACAGCCAGTAAGGAATTACCTATCTTGTTGCTTAAGCTGTTAGAATGTAGAGAGCAATCGGTATATCGGATTCCTCCTTGGACATTTTTGCCTTCTCTACTGCTTTTACGACATACTGTTCACACCAGATTTTGACTTTCAAGCTGCTGGTCTTACAATCCTTGATCAGATCGAACCATTCCCGATCTGTACGTTTGATACGTTTCTGAGCCATGAAAGCTCACCTCTTCCTAATCTATTTGGAGTAAGCGTGCATAGAGCAATCGAATGATTTGACAGTCAACATGCCCTGAATACAAAAACCGGGAAATGGGGAAATGCTTCTCCAGTTAAAGAGATTATCGCACAGATTTCGAGACTTGTAAAAACGCTAGTACATCATTGCTTAAATATCAGTGATTAAATTGCTAATGGTATCCCAGCATATGTCCACTTAAATGGGTGTGCTGTAAGATTGTACTGTTCAATAAAG
>CAJTCH010000205.1 GCA_910574715.1 Lachnospiraceae bacterium
CTGGGATTCCGATCAAGAAAGCCAGTGACAATGAGCGGATCAATGAGCTTGTCAGGGAGTATGACCGGCGGAATGATATTGAAGCTTTGGACAGTGAGCTGTGGCGGGATTTCCGGAAATATGGACGGGCGTATGAGCTGCAGTACCGGAACCAGGATGACGAGGATTGTTCTGTCATCAGCAATGTGTTTGAAACGTTTGTCTGCTATGGACTGGATGTGGAGAGGACGCCGCTTTTTGCGGTCAGATATCCGAAGTATTGGACGGGAACGGAGGAGCGGACAAGGGTGATCGTTTATACTGATGCAGATATCATTACTTACAGACCGTGTTCTTTGAGTGTGATGGTACAGGAAGAAGAGGGACGGGAACCGCATTACTGGGGAGACGTTCCGATTACGGAGTATTCTCCGGACAGATACCGGCAGGGGGGATATGAGGATGTGGCGTCTTTGATCGATCTGTATGATGCTGCCCAGTCGGACACGGCGAATTATATGACGGATTTTAATGAGGCGACGCTTGTGATATCCGGGGATCTGGATATGGGGAGGTATTCGGTCAGGGATGTGATCGAGATGAA
>CAJTCH010000206.1 GCA_910574715.1 Lachnospiraceae bacterium
GCCTCTCCCTATGCTGCCGTATTTATCAAGAAGAGTCTTACGGTTAGGAAGAGGTATTTTAGAGCCGTCAACAGCAATGATCTGCCGTCCCCATACACCCATGAAACGTGAATGGAAATCCAGGGAATCCCTGTTGCAAAGGAAGTCAAGTACACGTTCGAAGCATTCTTTGAAAATAGAGTGATCAATGCCGGAACGGGCCTTGCTGAAAGCCTGTTGGGAACATTTCACAGTATCAGAGATTGGAATTCCTGATATATGCCGCAATTCGGTAAAGAATTCATCCAGTGATGAAGAAATAGTTTTCTTGGAATTTCTTAATAACAGTTTGATCAATGTCCAATAGGGAAGTTTCCCGCAATTGCGTGTAAAAGCCCCTTTTCTGTTTCTGGCCCGTTCAAGGACATGTGGATCAAGTAATGTGTTACAGATAATATCGACTAAGATTTGAATTAAATTCATACGATGCAGCCCCCTTAAAAAAGTAATATAAACAAGGGCTGCGCCGCATTTTTTGGAGCTTATGTCAATAGTAAATATGCTGGTTTTTATGGGCGAATTTTGTGCAATATTTTAAT
>CAJTCH010000207.1 GCA_910574715.1 Lachnospiraceae bacterium
AGCGAGCAGAATGAGCCGCAGCTGGAATGGAACAAGGAGATGCACGGATTGTTCCAGGAGATGCTGCATTACCGAAATGGGTTGGGGGAGAAAGAACTTGATCCGATAATTGTTGAGGGATTCGAGAAAAGGTATGACGAAATCCTGAACAAGGCGGAGAAAGAATATCAGGATGAGCCGCCGACTGAGTATTATAGGGAAGGGTATAATCTATTTCTCCGGTTAAGGGAATATAAAGAAAGTGAATTATTGTTCCTGCATGATAAACGGGTTCCAGCCAATAATTCCCTATGTGAAAGATTGGCAAGAGTCTATAAACGAAAACAGAAGCAGGCAATTACTCTGCGGAGCCAAGAAAGTTTAAACGATATTTGTAATGGCTTAAGCATAGTCTATTTGTTACGCGCACAAAATGTAGATGTATATCAGAAGATAACAGAAATATATGAACGGAAACGCCCGCCCAAACTAAAACAGGAAAAGGTTGTTGCTAAAGCTTAACGCCAAAGCAGCAACCTTTTCTTTATTATACAGATGGCGTGGGTGTGAAAAGTAAC
>CAJTCH010000208.1 GCA_910574715.1 Lachnospiraceae bacterium
TCTCTGGACTGCTCAAGCCCCATAATCATCCATCCCTTATCCCTCTCATTTCTGAAAATCAACCCTTTCCTGCTTATTCTCTATTGAGTTTCCGAGAGTGCTCCAATCTGAACACAACCCTTTCCTATATTGCGGCCCAGAAGGGGATCTGCATCGCCCCGGGATTTACAAACGATCATAATGGAGAATTTGCATGGATTCCTTTTGACTGTCCGGAAAGAATACGCTGTGTATTTGGTTATCACAAAAATGACCGGAAAGAAAGTACCAGAATTTTTATTGAACTGTCGCAAAACGCTTATCAGAATACAGAAAAGGGGCAATTTTTATAAAAACTGCCCCTTTTTATAAAATATGATTACTGTCCTTTATGATCAGATTTTTCATCAATTCTATTACTTACAATTCATAATAATAAGAATATATATCCTCATACTTCGCAACCTAAAACTGCTTATCATTACGATTTTATAAGCCTTGCAATAGTAAAAATAAAATAGCTTTATGCCGCAGTGGGCATAGTAAAGCGTTCTCTCCACGGTGT
>CAJTCH010000209.1 GCA_910574715.1 Lachnospiraceae bacterium
ACCTCCTCTCTTTTATGGTGGTGCGAAAAAATAGTTGTCTGGTTACTTCTATTATCGCGCATCTTCCCATAAAATGGGAGGTTTTTTTATTAATTTTTTTTTAAGCGTCAGAGCTGATGAAGTCCAGGGCATTTGCACGTAATATGATCTTCCAGTGTGTCGCACGCGGAAAAAATGGCGGAGTTGGGGAAAGCTTAATTATCACTGATCCAAAAAGTGAACTGTACGAAAGCATGGCTGGTTATCTGGAAAATGAGGGCTATACTGTGAGATGCTTTAACCTTGTAAATCCAGAGAACTCCGATGCATGGAACTGTCTGATGGAGATTGACGGCCAAGAGACTATGGCGCAAGTGTTTTCGGATGTCATCATCCAGAATACGGGTTCTGCCAAAGGGGATCATTTCTGGGATAGTGCGGAACTCAACTACCACCGTCTGAAGACGGTGGGTTGTTGTGGTCTAAAGACCACTTTTTGCGACTGAAAGTCGCTTGCAGGCTAAAGCCTGTTTCATTTGC
>CAJTCH010000210.1 GCA_910574715.1 Lachnospiraceae bacterium
ATGCGACCGGGAGAAAGAACTTCCTTTTCCACGATACCGTGAATGGAGCGAGATCGAGCGCCATCATCTACAGCCTGGTAGAAACGGCAAAAGCGAACAACCTAAACGTGTTCCAATACCTTTACACACTGTTGCTTTACATGCCGGACTATAGACAGGAGCCCGCAGGTGTGGAAGCAATGATGCCGTGGAACGACTTTATAAAGGAACGATGTTCCAAGGTGATGGACACGGAAACAGAAACACCGGAGAACCGGGGGCAGATACCGTTCTGATAGCTGCCCCTTATTTGTGATGAAAAAATAATCACTGATAAAAAGCTATATTCGTTTATAGTTCCAGGATTCTATGGAGCCTTTCCAGTTTTGAACTTATAATTCTTATATACTTCGGTTCATTAAGAACTTGATTATAAACAAATCTTGAATCACATCATTCACTTGTCAGTCAAAAAGATTATCCCACAGATTTTAGAATATGTAAAACCGGTAGGTTATTCATCGCTTAC
>CAJTCH010000211.1 GCA_910574715.1 Lachnospiraceae bacterium
TACATCATGTGGCTATGGATCTCATAATGGGATTCATGGCCTTTCGATTTCGAAAGAAAAGCTATACCAACAGCGTGCTGCATTTTCGGCGGTATTATGCATTTGTAGACAGCACTGCGCAGTCAATGCGAAAAAGGTTGGAAAAATAATTTGCCGTTTATGTCTCCCTCAATTCGCCGTCCAACAATCTGTAATGGTATAGTTAAGTGCAATTCAACACTAGCAGCTAATAAAAAACATACCGTACACAGGAACATGATATAATGAAAATATTCTTTTCCAAATATGCTATAAAAAAGCCCTGCCAAAAATGGTGCTAAAAGCCCTGATAATGAAGTTATTTGATTCACTATTGCATTTGCCTTTGTAAGATTCTCATTGGTTTGAATCAATGGTACACTAGTACAGCATTGCTGAAATAACAATGAATAAATATTGCTTTTTTATTGTAGTCGGTGCATAATAATTCTATCACTAAAGAATGGATGGATTACTAT
>CAJTCH010000212.1 GCA_910574715.1 Lachnospiraceae bacterium
TACTTTCTCAACGAATCCAAAGTCCATTTCGATTCCTCTGAAAGAGTCCGGCTCCATACGGAGCTTTGGAAACCATGGCAGAAACTCCGCCTTTTCGATACCGATAAGGCCATGGAGTTCCTTCTGCCCTTTTACTCCAACACTGGCAGGCCCGCTAAGAACCAGCCACAAATCTTAAGGTCTTTTATCCTTTTCTTTCTTCTATTTTCAGAAGGTTTGGCCAAGCTATCCCTTACCCTTTGGGTCGACAGGCTCAAACATGACCGCCTCCTTGCCGCTCTCATCGGCTGCACTACGGATTCCCTGCCGCCCCTCGGTTCTTATTTTGACTTCATGGACAGGCTCTGGACTGCACCGCCAACGGACTTATATGCGCGGGACAAACTGCTTCCGGCTTCCTGGAACACCAAAAAGCCGGATAAGCCCAAAGGCAAAAAACAGAAAGCACAGGAGGCAAAGCCCAAAATCACAGAATCTATCGAAAAACG
>CAJTCH010000213.1 GCA_910574715.1 Lachnospiraceae bacterium
AGAGGTGAACATTTATGAAAAAACAGACAATACGCTGCCCCTACTGCGGCAGTCCTGCAATCTTAAAAGATGCTTCCTATGTATATGGCCATAACTCATCCGGTGGAAAGGTCTATGTATGCAGCCACTATCCGGCCTGTGACTCCTATGTAGGAGTCCATCAGGGGACATCCCTGCCGAAAGGCTCTCTGGCGAACCGCACGCTCCGTAAGAAACGCATCCAGGCCCATCAGATTTTCGACCAGCTTTGGAGAAAGGGAATTTTCAGCCGCGAGGAGGCTTACCGGTGGATTGGCGATAAATTCTGTCTGCAGACCCGTCAGGCACATATCGGGAATTTCAGTGACTATATGTGCGACCAGCTGATACAGGAAGCTTCCAAAGTTCTACAGAATAACCACATACCGCTTGGTATGGCCGGATAAAAAGGAGGGATACCATGGATGGAATCATGAGTTATGAACAGAAACAGCTTGTAACC
>CAJTCH010000214.1 GCA_910574715.1 Lachnospiraceae bacterium
GCTATTCTCGGTCTTGCGGGGAAAGGCATATCCGCACTTGCGGGAAAACTGTTTGGAATTGCGGCAGGGCAGAAGGCGGTGGGTTCGGCCAGCGCTGATTCCGGCGCAGGTATGTTAAAGTCTGCAGCCGCTTTTATGGCAATGGGTGTGGGAATCGCATTAGCAGCAGCTGGTCTTGGGATTCTGGCCTATTCTGCGGTACAGATTGCGGAGTCAGGGCCGGCAGCGGCGGGCGTCTTATTGGGGATGGTTGTTGCGTTGGGAGCACTGATGGTTGTTGCGAAGTCTGTCGCACCGGCTCTGACCGCCGGAGCAGCGGGGCTTCTTGCGTTTGGCGGGGCTGTGGTTTTGGCTGGAGCCGGAATGCTCTTATTGACAACTGCAGCTGTCAGCCTGGCAAACGCGGGACCGCTGGCTATTGGCGTAATGGTTGGATTAGTTGCTGTAGTTGCGCTGCTTGCGGCCGG
>CAJTCH010000215.1 GCA_910574715.1 Lachnospiraceae bacterium
GACTTTAGAGCCGGGGAGAGAAGCCGGATCACTCCGGCAAGCTCTTCATCCTCAGTGAATGAGATCCTGATCTTAACGCTCATGAAGCTTTCTCCTGGCACGCTCTTCACGCTTTCCATGCATCTTCCCGAGATTATAAGTTAACGAACATATGAAGTGAATGTTATGTACACCAAATCTCTTTATGTAGCTGTCAAATGCCTCACCTAAAGACGTACCTGCAAATCCTTCTACCGAACTGAACATATTGACTCTCAAATCTTCCTGTAAATTCATGCTTCTAAACTCCTTTCTTCATCTTGTGATTTCCCTACTGTAAACATAGGGACTGCAATTTCAACGCCTTCTGCATCTGTGCCAATTGATGTATATACTGAACCTCCGCAGCACTGAGCCAGTAAACGGAATGTTTCGTCTAAATCTTTAACAAATTTCATAAAAATCCTTCCCTTCTGCCGGGATA
>CAJTCH010000216.1 GCA_910574715.1 Lachnospiraceae bacterium
CTTGCCCAGAAGTGACGGTTATACCGGTCTCTATACTCCGGATGTCTGTCGAAAAGCATAAGGCTACTCTTCCCCTTAATCCTACCCACTACCTTCGACACGCTCTCCTTGGGCGGAATCGACACGTACATATGCACATGATCCGGCAGCGTTGCTGCCTTGATAATTGTGACTCCTTCCATCTTGCATACCTTGCTAATGGCTTCGCCTACCTCTTTTCTCAAATCCCCAAACATCACTTTCCTACGATATTTCGGGATAAATACTATGTGATACGTGCAATTATAGCGACTATGTGATAAACTTTGAGTGTCCATGAATATACCTCCGTTGTGTTTTGTGCGGTTTGCCAGACCTGCACCTATTATACAACGGGGGATATTCTGGTACTCTGTTTATCGCCACTTGCGTCTGCTAGTCTCCCCAGCTCTGCTGGGGGATTTAGAATGTTTCATTAA
>CAJTCH010000217.1 GCA_910574715.1 Lachnospiraceae bacterium
CCCGGCTGCAAAGAAGCCTGCTGCAAAGGCGGTTTAAGATGTCCTGCAATTTTTCCGGATCTACTTTTTCCAGATACCGGTTGATGGTTTCCCAGTAGGGAAGCTCCTCCACGGTCTGTTCCTCCCCGGATAGATGCCAGATGTTTTTGATCATTTCACTGGAATTGAATTCTTCACTTGTTTTCCTCATACTGCTGATGTAAAATAGAGAAGAAAGGATACGGGTCATAAGAAGTAACACAGCAGGATAGGTAATATAGCTCTGGTTTCTGGGATCTGGAATCTGTTTTAACAGGGGTAAAAGATCTGGGAAAAAATGCCGGATTAGCTTGGCTAATTCACATGCAAGGTTCAACTGTTCCAGGTGTTCCCTAACCTCTTTTCTTCTGATTTTTATTCTTGCTTCATAGTAAAACCTCCTCTCTTTTATGGTGGTGCGAAAAAATAGTTGT
>CAJTCH010000218.1 GCA_910574715.1 Lachnospiraceae bacterium
GAACTGCGTAACAAACGATGGAACACAGAGATTACCGCGCGGGATGCTCTATATCTTGAGAAATTGGGGATGTCTATGCACTAAGTTTTTTAGTGCATATTATACGACTTTTGGGTTATTATAATCAATATATGCATTATATCAGATAATTCTAAAAATCAATGTTGAATCTAGTCGAATCGCATGAAAAATATCGACAAAAAAAGACAAGACTACTCCGTTTGGGATTCTGCAGTCTTGCCCTAACTGATTTATTATCAATAGACAACTTTTTAATATTGCTTCACAAAATTTTTATAGTAAATTTATCTGGATTCTCCTTAATATTATATTCATTTAGGTATTTGTTAAATACCCAAACCCATTGATTTTACTGAGTTTCTTACTTTTATTTATATAAATTTTCTCTCCGCTTATGGTAAAATACAGTTACC
>CAJTCH010000219.1 GCA_910574715.1 Lachnospiraceae bacterium
TGGTGGAAGCGGATGGCGGACTTTGGAAGAATGCGGCCATGAAGCGGATCAAGGGATATCTGGAATCTGGGCTTGCTGAAGAACTGGAGAGATACCACATTACAGTGATTGCATAATATAGGCATCTTCTCTTTTGAGGGATTGTATCACGAGGTAACTATTGATTATGATTCATCCGCACGAATGTAACTGTACAATATGTAGCGTTTGTCGGCTTGCTGGCAGAGTGCGGACTGCCAGCGGAAAGGAGGGGCCGTGGAATATTTATTAGTTATTCCGGGCAGACTTCCGGGTTTAAATGAATATATCTCGGCTGAACGCGCAAATCGGTATAAGGCCGCAAAATTAAAGCGAGAGAGCGAAGATTTAATTGCGGTAGCCATAAGAAAATGTTTGCATGGGGTACATATCAGAAGACCGGTTTACATG
>CAJTCH010000220.1 GCA_910574715.1 Lachnospiraceae bacterium
GTGGTAAACTCATCCTCATTTTCGTGCGGGACTATATCGTTGCCGCACTGATAGAGAAAGGTCTTTGCCGTCTGCGCCGCCGTTTCGAGTGCCGCCAGGATTTCTTTTTCTTCTGTCTTCCGGTTTACATTGAACGGCTCATACTCAAAGATAAGAAAAAAGCGGCGGGATACCGCTTCCCTGGAGCTTAAATGCCGGACAAACTGAATATAGTCCCGTTGGAGTTCCCGGCATCTGGGGTCAGATTTCCGTTCCAGCTCTCTTGCAGACTGCTCTAAGTGCCGGTTAATATCCGCTTTCTTGGAGATCATCTTAATCTGGAGCTTCACAGGGCTGATCTTTAAATAAGAAATAAAGCTGTAAATGATGCTCTGCTGTTCTCTGGCGCTTCTTAACAGGAAGTTGATAGGTTCAATCTCCAGGATCTT
>CAJTCH010000221.1 GCA_910574715.1 Lachnospiraceae bacterium
ACTTTTTCTCAAGTCTGCCAAATCGTCAGGCTCAATGTTTATGCCCAAAATCAAAATACATCGTTCTATTTTTATGTTTTGAGAAAGCAATAACATAATACACTATTTTCAGACAGATTACATCTGTCTTAGAGTCATACTCTAAAATATTCTAATTATATCATTTTGTCCGATAATGTCAGAAATCTCCCATAAATCATAGAAATGATAACTTCACATGTCAAATGCCGGGGTGATTCAAGGCTACTAACTAAATGACATTGGGGTGTGAATCAATGTCATTTACTTAACGAGAATTCGGATATTATGTCCGAATTCTTTTTTTCTACCAGTAACCCAAATTTTTTAATTATTACTTGACAAGTACCTCAAAATGTGCGGCCTTTTTCTGATTACTCAGAAAAAGGCCAATTAAT
>CAJTCH010000222.1 GCA_910574715.1 Lachnospiraceae bacterium
AAAAAGGCAATAATTATCCACCTATTCGGTGAGCACCATATCTTAGCCGATATATATCAAGATATTGAATTTTAGAAGCATGCCAAAGTATTACTTTAAACGAAGTTCACGGATTCAGGTGATAGTCAACATGCCCTGAATACAAAAACCGGGAAATGGGGAGATGCTTCTCCAGTTAAAGAGATTATCGCACAGATTTCGGGACTTGTAAAAACGCTAGATTATTCATCGCTTACAAATCAACGACACATGTGGCGCGCCGCGCGTAAATCTGATTACGGTACGGGTGCTGCAGGTGTTGTTTTTTTGCGCAAAAAAGTCCAGCTAAGAAATGTCAATAGTTAAAATGAAAAATGTTAAAAAAGTTTTTTTCAAACAGTTGATGTAAAAAAGGGTAACTTTAATAAACCTA
>CAJTCH010000223.1 GCA_910574715.1 Lachnospiraceae bacterium
AAATCCGCCCTGCGGCGGTGTCTGGCCGTACTGGGCATTCCCTCTCTGCTGCTGGTACATCTGGTTTCTAGACGAACCATTCTGTGCAGGGGCGTTTGCCTGGTAAGAACCGCCTTGCGGGGCTCCTCCGTTCGCAGGCTGCGGGCTGTTGCCCATGTTGCTGCCTCCATTCGGATAGCTGGTGCCTGCAGTACCATTCCCGTTATTCGGATAGTTGGCACCTGCAGAGCCATTTCCGTTATTCGGATAGTTCGCGCCTGCATTGCCATTGCCACCATTTGGATAGCTTCCTCCAGAGGGATTACTGCCGCCCGGATAGTTGCCGTTTCCGGCAGCATTTCCATTGGCAGGATATGCGCCTCCCTGTGCAGCACCGGCAGGATTCTGATAACCGCCGTTTTGCGG
>CAJTCH010000224.1 GCA_910574715.1 Lachnospiraceae bacterium
TCCATTCTAACGCATTTTCAGCCTTTAGCTGTTCCGTTATGCCTTGTGCCTGTTTCATGCCCTCTACGAGCCATTCCAAGCGTTCCTGCGCCTGCCTGTCAATGTCGGCAAGGTATGTATTCAGCCTGCCGCTTGTGAGAAGATTGGTGTATGTAACCTTACGGTACTGTTTCAGATAGTCCAAGTGCCGCTGTCCCCATGTGCCTATCAGCTGTTCTTCTTCGGCTGGTAAAGCTATACATGGAATTAGATAATCTCCCTGCTTTTCGTATCTGCCGCCCATTTCCTCAAAAAATGATTTTGCCATTTTGTAATTCCTCCAAATAAGATTATTCTCTCCACCTTATTATGTCTGCTGTCTTAAACACAATTTTAAGTTTTCTCCTTATCTGGGTTCATACATA
>CAJTCH010000225.1 GCA_910574715.1 Lachnospiraceae bacterium
CCAACCCTGTGGTGCCCGCGTGGGCAGGCATGGGTATGCACGGCGGTGCCGTCTCCGGAAACCGTAAGGTGTTCCCTTGGTATGAGACCGGATTCCATGGAAGGCAGGACAGCCACGTGATAGAAGAAGTGCTGCAGCCGCCCTTCAAAGTTAAAAGGGATATCCATCCCGCTCATGAGCCGTTTTTCGATAGATTCTGTGATTTTGGGCTTTGCCTCCTGTGCTTTCTGTTTTTTACCTTTGGGCTTATCCGGCTTTTTGGTGTTCCAGGAAGCCGGAAGCAGTTTGTCCCGCGTATATAAGTCCGTTGGCGGTGCAGTCCAGAGCCTGTCCATGAAGTCAAAATAAGAACCGAGGGGCGGCAGGGAATCCGTAGT
>CAJTCH010000226.1 GCA_910574715.1 Lachnospiraceae bacterium
GGGATGTATTTTGGAGGAGCTTTAGCAGAGGTTAAGAGACCGGAGTTTCCGGCTGAAGAACAGGAAACGGGGAGGACATGGGAAAAACAGGAACAGCCTCCGGCAGCCAGCACGCTTTCGGATCCGGCAGAGTGTTATCTGTGCGGAAACCATAACCGGAGCCTGATGAGCATGTTCCGGGGAAGGGATGACCTGGGAGTGATCTGTGTCAATGACTGGTATGTAATGGATATGCAGATCCGGAATCTGGACGGAATGGGCGGAGGCGGTTCCGGCTGGACCGTTGGTGCCGAAGAAGCCTGCAGCTTCCAGACAGACCGGAATCTGGAACGGGGAATCTCAGAAGTAACGGTGGAATATGGCACGAACAGTAT
>CAJTCH010000227.1 GCA_910574715.1 Lachnospiraceae bacterium
AAAAAAGCAGAATACAGGGATTTTATGGCTTAAATAAGATTGCGTTGATAAAGCAAAATGAGAAAATAAAATCCAATGTACTCTAAGAGTGTAAGTATAAATTTAAGCGTCAGAGCTGCCCGGAAGTTCGGATTGACATATTTTCATGTCCGTTGTAATATAATAATAACGACGGGCAACTTGAGTGTCAGTCAAAGCATTGACATAAGGTGTTGCGCCAGAGGGCAGTGCCTTACGAGCTTTGAATGGGTTTGACGTTTACCGCATTCTGGCTAGTACAGCATTGCTGAAATAACAATGAATAAATATTGCTTTTTTATTGTAGTCGGTGCATAATAATTCTATCACTAAAGAATGGATGGATTACTAT
>CAJTCH010000228.1 GCA_910574715.1 Lachnospiraceae bacterium
CCCGGAAGGCATGGCCTCACAGCTTCCCTTCACTGCATAACTTCAGAATTACCCGGTTATGGAGCCTGCCAGCGACAGCCGCTCCTGCAGATCACTTCACGAAAGGAATTGCGTGTTTACGTTTGAACACAGCAGTTCCTTTTTTGCAAATCATCTTTAAACGTAATTTATTTATATGAAAGGAACTCCAAATGAAAACAAGAAAAGTAGAACACAAAAGTATCAAAATGATAAAAGCAGTCGCCATTATTTTATTCCTGGCTCTGCTCTTTACTCCAGAATCAATAGACCGGTCTGTCATTGCCGGCATTGCAATCACCGGGATTGCAGGAAGCTTTCTCTTCCTCCTGATGCCC
>CAJTCH010000229.1 GCA_910574715.1 Lachnospiraceae bacterium
AAAAAACAGCTGATAGCAACCAAGGGGAAAGTCTGCCCTTTTTTCAGTGTATTTTAATCATTTCTATCATCTGCTATTATTGGTTTAATAGCTTAATCCTATTGTGATATCATGCCACTACTAAGTTGTTAACATTGTATTTCTATCCACATAAATAATAAATTGATCTTATTGATCTTCTGGACAATTATTCTTGAATAACAGAATATTCCTCTGTATAATAAAGCCATAGTAATTTTAAGAAAGGAAGCCACGGGTATGAATGAAATGAAGATACCAATCGGACGCTCCGGCTTTGAGGATATTCGGAGAAATGGATACTATTATATTGATAAAAGTGGCTTGATTAGAGAGT
>CAJTCH010000230.1 GCA_910574715.1 Lachnospiraceae bacterium
ACCGGATGTCTAAGAATTGCAAAAGAAAGCATCTTCACGGGAACCAATAATTTTGTACCAGATACCATTTCGGATACCAGATTAAATGAATATTTTGGATTCACTCAGAATGAAGTGGATTTACTCCTAAAAGATGCAGGGCTGGTGAACTATACAACGGTAATAAAAGAATGGTATAACGGATATCATTTTGGGGATTTTGATATTTATTGTCCATGGGATGTGATGAATCATGTAGAAAGGTTGATGCTCGATCCAAATGCAAAGCCTGTTGGGTATTGGAAGAATTCAAGTGATAATAGTATTATTCGCTTATTTATTGATTTCGCCGGGGAGGCTATAACTAAAAAG
>CAJTCH010000231.1 GCA_910574715.1 Lachnospiraceae bacterium
GGAGCAAAATTCCTGTCTTTGTTTGGCTTAAACGTAATCGTCACCGTAACTTTCCGCTTTGCCAGGGCATCCGTATTGGGATCCTGGATGTTCTCCGTCACTTCCTTAAATGCCCGGTTTACTTGTGCACTGAACGCGCCATTTGCCAGTGTTTCAAGATTCACGTGTCTCATATCCTATCCTTCCTTTCTTCCATACTATTGATAAAAGCATTCTTCCCTACGCTCTGATCAACCAAAATTTCCACTTAACTGCTTAAAAATCTATCCCATACTTCTCCTTCAGAATCCTTCGTTCTTCCGGCGATGCGATTTCTGCATCCGCCATCCCCACATCCCTGCAATC
>CAJTCH010000232.1 GCA_910574715.1 Lachnospiraceae bacterium
TGATTATTCTAATGCTTGAGAGCCACTGTTTTAAAGTTTCGGAGCCACCGATTTTGTATATTTTAATGCTTGAGAGCCACCACAATATGTAGTAACACCACGGGCATAGTAAGGTTATCCTTAACCGCTTGATTACCCTACACCAGAATTGCTTTAGAACTGCAAGGGCTGCAATGCAGTGCATTTACCCTTGCAGTTCTAAAGCAATTCTGGAACAATATAATAAGCGGTATAAAATAGCACATACTATATCTAGTATTCTTAGATGACCCTCAAACATTAAATTACAAGTGGCTCCGAAGCTTTAAATTGGTGGCTCTCAAGCATTAGAATATTCAG
>CAJTCH010000233.1 GCA_910574715.1 Lachnospiraceae bacterium
ACGAATTGTCGAAGCGTTTGAGATGTACCGTGAAGCATGTGCGGGAAGAAGATTACAAGGAATGCAAGGACGCTAATGAGATCCTGCAGAAATATGGGGCGGATCAGGTCAGGAAATGTGTGGAGAATGCGGTAATAGTTCCGATTAAGAGTGTGATCGACCTGGCGGAGGTGGAGAATGTTGATATATTTAAGCTTCCGAAGCTTCAGACAGGAATCCGGCAGTTAGACCGGCTGCTTTATGGTGGAATTCCCTTCGGTGGAGTAGCGCTGATATCGGGGAAACCTGGTGAAGGGAAGTCTACGCTTGCAAGCCAGATCCTGGTAAATGCGATTTA
>CAJTCH010000234.1 GCA_910574715.1 Lachnospiraceae bacterium
GCAATCACACAGCGAATAAATAAAATCAAGATTTTTTTGAAAAAGGCTTAACAAATCGCCTTTCCCAATGCCTACACATTGAAGGGACAAGTCCTCTTGCCCCTCATTGCAGCTTGACAACTGAATATACGGCATAACAGGTACATAACCCGTATCGAAGCGGAAAAGGCGCGCCGCCAGGACGGTTGCTTGCAGGAGGTGATGACAGACAGGCAATCCGAGCGATCTACGTCCAGCCTTAAACCCGGAGATGGCGTTCCGGGCGCGATGATGGTGCGGGGGCTTAAAGATACTTCCTCACGGCCCGCCAAAGACTTGGGGGGAACCCTGCGGCG
>CAJTCH010000235.1 GCA_910574715.1 Lachnospiraceae bacterium
TTCCCTCTTCATTATCCACAAATTCCGTCTGAATACTGATCAGGATTTTCGGATGCAGTACCAGCTTTGCTTCCAGCACATAATAATAGTTCTCCTGATACTCTTTTTCCGTCCCCCTGTTATGGGTCCGGTGCAGGCTTTTCCCATCCAATTCCCTCCGGCTGCTGCAAAGCTGCGTTCCATCTATGATCACCTGCCAGTACTTGCCCCTGATTTGCATATTTTTAAAAACCCGGCTGCAAAGAAGCCTGCTGCAAAGGCGGTTTAAGATGTCCTGCAATTTTTCCGGATCTACTTTTTCCAGATACCGGTTGATGGTTTCCCAGTAG
>CAJTCH010000236.1 GCA_910574715.1 Lachnospiraceae bacterium
TACTTAGCTTTCAGATGTGCGACCAGTTCCTTACCTGCTTTCTTCTGGGCATCCGGCATCGTCCGCTCCACATCATAATCACCCTCAAAACAGATCCCTATAGAATCCGAATTTCCGCCAGATGCATGGGCGCCGACAGTGTTATCCGGCCGGCCTTCCCAGATCGTACCATCCTTTGTAATGTAATAATGGTATCCGATGCCGGCCCACCCATTATTTAAATGGCATGCATGACATTGATATACACTGAATTTCTCCGCATCCGCATGATGCAGAACAATACATCTGGTACTCTTCCTTACTGACAACGAATTTCTAAATTGTAAA
>CAJTCH010000237.1 GCA_910574715.1 Lachnospiraceae bacterium
CAGGTATCTGCAGATGGCCGGCCGTTTGATGCGGATACGGGTGAGATCCTGGAGCCTGCAGGTGAGAAGCCTTCGGGGGAGAGAATTGTTGATATGAGAAGAAAAGCATAGCATAGGAGGAGAAGAAAGATGATGGAAGGATTAAGGGAAGCATTACAGTACGTTGTAGGATTGAAGGTTGATGGGATGGATCCCAAGATCGTAGAGATCGATGGGAAGACATATTGTGATAAGGATCTGAGACGCTACCATTCTTTTGATATGGCGGATGAGATCAGGGCGAATACATTGACGGCAGTCGTGGACTATATCAAAGGGAAGTC
>CAJTCH010000238.1 GCA_910574715.1 Lachnospiraceae bacterium
CCGTCGGTAACGGTGACCATATATTTTGGTGCGGACGAGTGGACGGGACCGCGGAGCCTGTTAGAAATGATGGAAGTGGACGACCCGAAGGTGAAGGCATGTTTGAACGATTATAAGCTGCATGTAATCGCGCCGGCGCAGATGTCGGACGAAGAGATCGGGAAATTGCAGTCCAGTCTCCGGGAGGTACTGCTATTTATCAAGTATTCGAAGAATAAAGAAGAGTTGGATCGAATCCTGAGAGAAAATGAGGAGCGGTTCAAAGAAGTGGAGAGAAGAGCGGTAGATGTAATCGAAGTAATGACGAATACCCAATTGAAGT
>CAJTCH010000239.1 GCA_910574715.1 Lachnospiraceae bacterium
CCCCCCCTTTCTTTGACATGGAGACGCTGCTGATCCGGCAGATCAGTTACCAGGTCACGGATAAGATTAAGGCAGCTTACCCGGATGCATCCTGGGAGTATACCCGGCCTATCAAGGCAGAGTCCCTGTTAAGCTGTGACATCATCCGCATCCGGACCTTCCATACGGGAGATTATAACTTTGCAGATATTTCCCTGGACCGGTACGGGCATCTGAAGCTCTTCATGATGACCATTACGGATTTCACGCCCCTTCCGGGACAGAAGAATCCGGATGGTGCTAAGACTGATCATCCTGAAAATCCGGCAGAACCTCC
>CAJTCH010000240.1 GCA_910574715.1 Lachnospiraceae bacterium
GGAGAAACCCAGATTAGCCGATTATGCCTTCAGTACCATTGCATGGCGCAACATGAATGACTGCCTCATCAATGAATATACCTACTGGAGCCACGGGAAGCGTTCGGCTGTTACCGGTCCCTTAGAGGAGGAATATCTGTCCATTGACACGCTTCTCCCCAACCAGATGCAAAGGGCGGAGGAAACTCTGGATAACCAGAAACTGTTGGTCAAGCTGCTTGCCTATATCACCCCGAAAGAACAGGAAGTGGTCCGTCTGAAAGCGGACGGCTACACCTATCAGGAGATTGCAGAGAAATGCAGCCTCACCGTAT
>CAJTCH010000241.1 GCA_910574715.1 Lachnospiraceae bacterium
ATGAAACATGTAAAAGAAGTTCTGCAATTAATGTCTGTATTGACGCAGGATAACCGCTTTGAAGAAGCGGCAAATGTTATAGAGGAAGGAGATGAACCGAAAAATATGTGTGAAGTATTAGATAAAGTTGAACAACGTGGCAAAGAAATCGGGGATGAAATTGGCGAAAAAATCGGCAAAGAAATCGGGGAAATGAGCAGAGCAAAAAAAGCTGCTATTAATATGAAAATGAAAGGATATTCGACTAAAGAAATCTCTGAAATAGTTGAGGTGGATATTGACATTATCAACAGTTGGTTTAG
>CAJTCH010000242.1 GCA_910574715.1 Lachnospiraceae bacterium
TCGTCAAGGTCGCTGATGGAGAGCAGAAACGGCTTTCTGATATCCCGTTTTCTATCACCTCTGTTACAACCGGAGAAAGCCACACGATTGTTACCGACAAAAACGGTTACGCCAGCACTGCTTCCAAATGGAATAAGCACACTCACAACACCAACCAGGGGAAGACTTCCGAAGACGGAATCTGGTTTGGGACATCCAAGCCAAATGATTCCAAGGGCGCGCTTCCTTATGATACCTACACCATAGAAGAACAGCGCTGTAAAGCAAATGAGAGCATGGATCTCTTGAAGTTCGAGATCACC